>DATATE010000151.1:0-39810 GCA_036268955.1 Pseudonocardiaceae bacterium | reverse complement strand
GCCTACGTCCACGGCGCCGTCCGCATCAACCAGGCCAGCGAACGCTTCGTCGTCCGCGTCGACGGCCGCACCCCACCCACCATCGGCCAGAAGGTCAACGTCGTCCTCCGCGACAGCACCGAGATCCACCTCTTCCACCCGAAGACCGGAGCCCGGCTGGTGGAGTGACCGCACGATCAATTCATGGAGAGGAAGGTAATCGTGGTTCAGACACGACCCATCAATATATGACCGACAAGGAGAATTCGATGTCCAACCGCCCCTGGCTGCTCCGCACAGTCGGACCGGGGGCGGCAGTGGACACAAGGAAATTGGTGATATGAAAATGGAGCCTCATCGTGAAGAAATTCCGATAGCGTTGCCGGTGATCTTACCTCTGCAGAGTTCGGGCAGCAGGCAGGGAAGTTCCGTACCGGATCGGTCGGGGAACTGTTTTGCCAACCTGGACCCCGAACTCAGCGTGACAGCGGCGACGGATGATTTCTTCCAGCAGTTCGGCAGACGATCGGCGGAGGTGTGCGGGCGAAGTCTCTACGACTTGCTGCATCCTGGCACCCAAGCCGTACTCGACCGACATTTCGCCCGACTGGCCGACGGTGTCCGGTCGCGGTTCCAGGAGCGGGTACTCGGTACCAAGGGCGGGGACGGCACGTTCTCCGTCGAGTTGATCGGTACCGCGGTACGAGACGAGTACGACAGACTCGCCGCGATCATCGTGCTGGTCCGGCCGGATCCGACCGACAGCCAGCAGACCCCCCAACCCCGGCCCAACCGGCCGGGTAGGCGCAAGTCACGGCTGACCACCCTGGATGCCCGGATTCTGGAAGGAGTGGCTGCCGGCGCGTCCACCGTACAACTGGCCGCGCGGCTGTATTTGAGCCGACAAGGCATCGAATACCACGTCGCTTCGATGTTACGCAAACTGCGAGTGTCCAATCGGGCGGCCCTGGTCTCCAGGGCTTATTCGATGGGATTGCTCGCGGCCAACAGTTGGCCGCCTCGCGTCATATCCGATATCATCGAGCACAACAGCCAATACGGCTGAGCATCAAGAGCTGGTCGAAGCCAATCGCGTCATCTTCGATTTTTCCGACCATCACCCCGGTCCAAAATTATCGTGAACGTGCCCACAGGTACGAAGTAAGCCCTTACGCCCGTACGGCCACGGTCCGCGTTCTTCGCGGACCGATTTGCTCAGGTGCGGGCGTTGGCCAGGACCTGGCCGACCATCCTGGCATACATCCGGCCTGGGCTCGGGTTGGTCGCCGGATGCAGAAACCCTGGCAGCATCGGCAAATCCACCGCGAACGGCGCGATCCGCTGGTACAACTCATGGGCGTCGGCCGGCCGGTGGTCCGGGTCCTTCTCCAGCAGTTGAGCGATCAGCCGATTCAGTTCGGCCGGCACGCCGGCAACGGCCTGCGGTCGCTGCTTGACCTGCTTGTCGAACACCGCGTACGCGGTCGGCCCTGTGAACAGCTGCCGACCGGTCAGCATCTCGTGCAGCAGGCACCCCAGCGCGTAGAGATCGCTGCGTGGGCCCGCGGCCCCGCGCTGGATCTGCTCCGGCGCCATGTAGGCCGGCGTGCCGATGATCTGACCGGTCCTGGTGAACTGGGCGACGTCGGCCTCACGCAGCATGGCGAGCCCGAAGTCCAGCACCTTGACGCTGCCGTCCGGGCAGAGCATCAGGTTGGTCGGTTTCAGATCTCGATGGCAGATCGACAGCGCGTGCGCCGCGCAGAGCACCGCACAGGCCTGAGCGGTGATCGCCGCCGCCCACGGCACCGGGATCGGGCCGTGTTCGCTGAGCAGGTCGGCCACGGTGACCCCGTCAATGAACTGCATGACCTGGAACAGCCGCCGTTCGAAGGTGCCGAAGTCGTAGAGGACCGGGGCGCCGGCATGTTCCAACCGAGCCAGAATCCGCGCCTCCCGGATGAACCGGCGTTGCAGTTCATCGTCCGGGCCCCCTGGAAACTGCAGGAACTTCACGGCGACCCTGCGGTCGAGGTGCTTGTCATGGCCGCCGTGCACCGCGCCCATGCCGCCTCGGCCGAGCGGAAGTTCGTCGAGTTCATACCGGTCGGCGACGAGCATCCGCCCTCCCACCAATCGCACGCCTCACTGGCTTTTCGGCAGGAGGTGACCATCAACCAGACCGGCAAAGCCTAGCCTGACCAGCGTCTGCGCCTGCGCAGCGCTGCGGGTGGCGGCATCCTGCAACTCGGTGAGCCGCCGAAACACCGCCGCATAGGCCCGCTGTTCGGGCAGCGCGAGCCGAGGCACCACGGTGCGCCGGGCGTCGATCCGGCTGGAACCGGTGCCGGACGAGGAGTCGGCCGCGCGCAGGAACCCGGCAAGGAACTCCGGATCGAGTTGGGCCGGGTCGACGCGGTAGACCGACAGGTACGGGCCGAGTACCGCGCCCTCGGCCTCGACGACGCGCGCCATTCCGGTCGGCGCGGCCACCACGTCGCCGAGTAGCAGTCGAACCTGCTCCGGTCCGTCCACGGTGCGGCCGGAAGCGGGCCTGCCGAGGTCGAGGTCATCGGCGGTCAGCACCGGCAGGTCACCCTCACCGAGGGTCAACCTGGCCGGCGGGTACCGGAGGGTGACGAGGCCCGCCTTGATCAACTCGCCGACGGTCGTCGCCGCCAGCACCTGCCGCTCGGCGGATATTTCCAGCTCAGGCGGCTCGACCAGCGGCATCAACCGGAACCCGTGCAGCGCTGCGGCGTACTCGGCGCCGAGATCCTGGCCGGCCAGTCGCGCCCGGTGCCGGGCCGGGCTGAGGTCCACGTCCTCATCGAGCAGGTCGATCACCGGCACGGTGTGCTCGACGCTCTCCGGATCGTGGGAGTACCGCTGCCAGGCGTCCTCGATCTCCTCGACACCGGACTCGTCGACGGCCGGCATGAGCATGATCCGCATCGGCGGCCGCTCGCCGGCCGAGGGCTTGCGCAGCAGCCACAGGTCAGGGCCGCCCTCGGCGAGGGTCAGCACCGCGCGCAAGGCGCCGGCACGCAGCAGGTTCCCGCGAATCCGCTTGCCGGGCCGCCGGCTCGCGGCGGCCGAGGGCATCACGATCGCGACAAGGCCGCCGGGGGCGACGTGGGCGAGACAGTGCTGCACCCAGGCGAGTTCGGACTCGCCGCGCGGCGGCAGGCCGTACACCCAGCGCGGGTCGCCGGTCAGGTCCGAATAGCCCCAGGCGCGTTCGTTGAACGGTGGATCGCACAACACCACGTCGGCCGACTCGTCGGTGAATCCGCGCTGCCGCAAGGAATCCGCGGCGAGGATCTCGGTGGGCACCTCGGCAAGTCGCAGTCGGATCTCGGCGATCCTGGCGCTGACCTCGTTGACGTCCTGGCCGAGCGCGCGGCTACCGGGTGCGGCGAGCAGCAGCGTGCCGAGGCCGCAGGCCGGGTCGAGCACGGTGCCGGCCGCCGGGCCGGCCAACCGGGTCATCAGGCGCACGGTCGACTGCGGTGTCACGGTCAGCTGGCGGGAATGCGCGGCAAGATAACGAGTGCACAACTCCTCGAAGGCCGCCCGGTGGCCGAGATCCTCGGCCAACCGGGTGAGCAGCCGGGTCAGCTCCCGATCGGGCTGCGCCCCTGAGGCCCGGTTTCCGTCCCGCAGGGCCAGCAGCAACTCCCCCGCGCTGCCGACGGCCTGGCCGAGCCGCAGGTCGTCGTCGCTGGCGCGCAGCCGCTGCCAGACCCGGTCCGCCAGTGAGACTTCGAAGGATTTTCCGTTGCGCCGCAACCAGTTCTCGACCTCGGTCAACGAGAACAGCGGGCTGGAGGCGGTGCCACCGACCGGCTGCGGGAAGTCCTCGTACCGGCGACGCCAGTTGCTCACCGCGGCCCGACCGACATCGACAAGGCGCGCGATCTCGCCCGCGTTGACGGTCGTGTCCTGACTCATTTCGCTCACCCTAGTTTACATCGCGGCAGCAGTCCACAGAAGTTCTGCTTGTGAACTCTATCAACCAATGGTTCACTGGGCGGCATGACAGACAGCGAGGTGCTCCGGCTGCGCTCCGTCGCCCACACCGATCCCGGTCTGCAGCGCGACAACAACGAGGACTCCGGGTACCTCAGCGCCCGTCTGCTCGTCGTCGCCGACGGTATGGGCGGCCACGCCTATGGTGAGGTCGCCAGCGCCACCGCGATCGGCATCCTCGCCGAACTGGACCGTGAACTGGCCGACGACGCGGAGTCCGGCGTCGACCTGCTCGACGCGCTCGGCAGTGCCATCACGGTCATTTCCGACCGGCTGACCGACCTCGCCATGGACGACCCCGAACTGGCCACCATGGGCACCACCGTCACCGCGCTGTTCTGGGACGGCACCTCGCGCTTCGCGATCGGCCACATCGGCGACTCCCGCGCCTACCTGCTCCGCAAGGACCAGTTCGGCCAGCTGACCCGCGACCACACCCTGGTCCAGTCCCTCGTCGACGAAGGCAAGATCACTCCGGAGCAGGCCGTGAACCACCCCCGCCGCTCGGTGCTGATGCGCGCCCTGCAGAGCGGCGGCAGCGCCGAACCGGATCTCTACCCCTGGCAGGCCGCCGTGGGAGACCGCTACCTGCTCTGCTCGGACGGCCTTACCGACGTCGTCCCCGACGAGCTGATCGGCCAGGTCCTTGCCAGCGTCGCCGACCCGGACGATGCGGTCGCCACGCTCATCGAACTCGCCAAGCAGGGCGGCGGCCCGGACAACATCACCTGCGTGCTGTCCGACATCGTCGAGTCGGCGGACGAGGAGCCCGGCGAACCGATCATCATCGGCGCGGCGGCGGGCAACCGTCCGGAGACCGACGAACCGGCCGCGCGGGCGTAGTCGGCCCACCGGCCCAACGGACAGGTCATCGGCCGCCGCTACCCGGCGAGGAGGTCAGCCGAGCGGTTCGTCGGCGACGGACGCGAGGAGGGTGGTGACGATGCGGTCGAAGACGACCAGGTCTTCGGTGTCCAGGCCGAGGAGGGCGGCTGGTGGTTCGCCGAGGATGCCGTTGGCGAGCGCGGCGGCGGCGAGACCGGCTTCGGTCGCGGTGACGAGTTTGGAGCGGCGGTCGTCGGGATGCGGGGTGCGGATGACGAGGCCGCGCTTTTCCAGGTCGTCGACGATCAGGGTGGTGTAGGGCGCGTCGGTGCCGAGTCGGACGGCGAGGTCGCGGAGTTTACTGGGCGCGGCGGCCACTTTCATCAGTGCCTTCGCGCGGATGAAGCCCATCTCCAGCGCGACGCTGACCTCTTTGCGCCGATCGTGCAGGTCGAGCACGAGGGTGCGCAACCCCGACCAGCTGCGCCCGGCGAGCTGCGCCCGGTCCGGTTGAGTCCGGTCCGGTTGACTTCGATCTGGTTGAGTCCCGTGCGGGTGGGCGCGGTCGGAGTCCGTCCAGGTCTGCGGCGCGGTGGTCATCGGGCGATGCTCCCGGCAAGTCGTTCATCAGGGGCAAGTCGGCTCATGGTGACAGTCGCGGTGTTCCTCGCCCAACGGCCGGTGGTCACCAGGCCGAGACAGAAGATGACGACGGCACAACCGACAATGATCCACCAGCCGATGTGACTGGCCGCCGGCAGGCCGACCGCGAGGGTGCCGTGAATACTGCCGGTGACCACACTACCGATCACCGCGACGCCGAGTGACTGGCCGATCTGCCGACTGGTCGAGGCGACCGCGGCGGCGACGCCGGCCTGTTCCTTGGGCATGCCGGAGACGGCCGTGTTGGTGATCGGCGAGTTGACCATGCCGAAGCCGATGCCGAACAGCACATAGGCGGCGACCAGCAGGATCGCCGAGGTGGCGCTGGTCAGCCCGGTGAGCGTCAACGCGCAGGCCAACATGCTGATGCCCGCGACGAGCAGCGGCAGGCGAGGGCCTCGGCGGCCGACGATCCGGCCGGACAGCGGGGCGAGGATCATGGTCATCAGCGCCATCGGCAGCATGTAGAGGCCGGCCTCCAACGCGGAGTAGCCGCGCACATCCTGTAGGTACAGCGTGTTGACGAACAGGAAACCGGCCAGCGCGGCAAAGGCGCAGATCGCGATGATGGTGGCGCCGCTGAACGGCACGCTGCGGAAGAAGCGCACGTCGATGAGGGGTTCGGCGCGGCGGCGTTCGTAGCTGATCAGGCCGGCGACGCCCAGCACGCTGATCACGAACAGGCCGATGATGCGCACCGAGAGCCAGCCGAAGTTCGGGCCCTCGATGATCGCGTAGGTCAGGGTGGCCAGGGAGGTGATCACCAGCAGCTGACCGATCGGGTCGATCTTGCGGGCCCGCGCCGCCTTGGACTCCGGCACGAACAGCGCGGTCAGGATGATCGCGGCGATGCCGATCGGGACGTTGATCCAGAAGATGGACCGCCAGCCGATCGAGTCGACGAGCAGACCGCCGATGATCGGGCCCAGCGCCTGGCTGATGCCCACGACCCCGCCCCAGACACCGATGGCCTGCGCGCGTTCCCTCGGATCGACGAAGGTGTTGGTGATGATCGACATGGCGACCGGGTTGAGCATGGAGCCGCCGACGGCCTGCACCATCCGGAAGACGATCAGCCACTGCACGCTCGGTGCGATGCTGCACAGCAGCGAACCGGCGCTGAAGAGAGTCAGGCCGATCTGGAAGATCCGCCGCCTGCCGAGCCGGTCGGCCGTTGAGCCGGACAGCATCAGGAAGCTGGCCAGCACCAGGGTGTAGGCGTCGATGGTCCACTGCAGGTTGGACACGGAGGCGCCGAGTTCGCGCCGGATCGAGGGCAGCGCGACGTTCACGATCGTGTTGTCCAGCCCCACGATCAGCAGGCTCATACAGCAGATGGCCAACACGAGCAATCGTCGGCGACGGCTCAGCTCAACCACGTCACACCCCACACCGTTGTACAAACACTACCATTGTAGTTTAGTAACATTTATCTTAGGGCAACTAAGTTCCTGCGGCGGGCTCGTGTGCCCGGCCTCACTCGGTCCATCGACCGCGCGGGCCCCGGCCGCGCTCGACCCCCGGCCGCGCTCGGGTCCTCGGGCGTCCGTCGATCGGTGGACAACCGGATTCAGTCGGTCGGGTGGCAGCCGCCGGCCGGTCGGGGGTCAAGACTGAGGTGGTGACCGAGACCAAGCAGTCGAGCATCCAGACCCACCTCCAGCCGCGGGGTGTTCGGGCGGCGACCAAGGCCGACCTGCCCGAACTCGGCGCGGTGCTGGGCAGGGCGTTCTTCGACGATCCGCTGATGAGCTGGGCGTTCCCGGACGAGTCGGTGCGGCGCGACAAGCTCGCCGTGCTGTTCGAGGTACTCGCCAAGTATGTCCACTTCGGACATGGCGGAACCGACGTCGCGTTCGCGGGCGAGGTGTTGCTCGGCGCGGCCATGTGGGATCCGCCGGGTGCCTGGCAGCCGAGCAACCTGGTGGAACGCCTCGTCCAGGCCGGGTTCGTCCGGTCGATCGGCGGCCGGGGCCGGGCACTCGGCGCGCTGCTGAAGGCCATGGACAAGGCGCAGCCGAGGCAACCGCACTGGTATCTGGCGCAGCTGGGCACCGATCCGAGCGCACGGGGCATCGGTCTCGGCAGGTCGCTGCTGGACAACCGGCTGGCCGGCTGCGACGAACTTGGCCTGCCCGCCTACCTGGAGTCGAGCAAGGAAAGCAATATCGCCTACTACGAGCGCTTCGGCTTCGAGCTGACCGGTGAGATCAGCGCGGCCGGCAGCCCGCCGGTCTATCCGATGTGGCGCGAGCCGAGCCGGCAACCGGGCGCCTGACCGCCGGCACACGTCGGCAGCACGCCGGCATCATGGCCCCGGACGTGACCGCGCGAGGTTGACCAGGCACGATCAAGGCATCATGACGCGTACCACGAACCTCACCGACCTGCTGCCGGCGGACCCCGATCCGGACTCGCTGTTCGACGCCTTCGCCGGCTGGGTCGGCGCCCAGGGCCTTGAGCTGTACTCGGCACAGGCCGAGGCGTTGATCGAGATCGTCTCCGGGGCCAACGTCATCCTGAGCACGCCGACCGGCTCGGGAAAGTCGCTGGTAGCCACCGGCGCGCACTTCGTCGCGATGGCCCGAGGCGAGCGCAGTTTCTACACCGCGCCGATCAAGGCACTGGTGTCGGAGAAGTTCTTCGCGCTGTGCGACGTCTTCGGCGCGAGCAAGGTCGGCATGATGACCGGCGACTCCAGTGTGAACGCGGGCGCGCCGATCATCTGCTGCACCGCGGAGATCCTGGCGAACATCGCGCTGCGCGACGGCCCCGCGGCCGATGTCGGCCAGGTCGTCATGGACGAGTTCCATTTCTACGCCGAACCCGACCGCGGCTGGGCCTGGCAGGTGCCGCTGCTGGAGCTGACCAACGCGCAGTTCCTGCTGATGTCGGCGACGCTCGGCGATGTCAGCCGGTTCGAGGGCGACCTGACCCGGCGCACCGGCCGGCCGACCAGCACGGTGCGCTCGGCGCAACGGCCGGTGCCGCTGAACTTCAGCTTCGCGCTGACCCCGGTACAGGAGACCATCGAGGAACTGCTGGTCACCCACGGCGCCCCGGTCTACGTCGTGCACTTCACCCAGGCCGCCGCGCTGGAACGGGCACAGGCCCTGATGAGCATCAACGTCTGCACGCGGGCGGAGAAGGACGCGATCGCCGAGCTGATCGGCGGATTCCGGTTCACCGCCGGCTTCGGCAAGACGCTCTCGCGGTTGGTGCGACACGGGATCGGCGTGCACCACGCCGGGATGCTGCCCAAGTACCGCAGGCTGGTGGAGCGGCTCAGCCAGGCCGGCCTGCTGAAGATCATCTGCGGCACGGACACCCTCGGCGTCGGGATCAACGTGCCGATCCGGACCGTGGTGTTCACCGCACTGTCCAAATACGACGGAATCCGCACCAGGCTGCTCAACGCGCGGGAGTTCCACCAGATCGCCGGCCGGGCCGGGCGGGCCGGCTACGACACGGTCGGCACCGTGGTCGTGCAGGCGCCGGAACATGTTGTGGAGAACGAGAAGGCGCTGGCCAAGGCGGGCGACGATCCGAAGAAACGGCGCAAGGTGGTGCGCAAGAAACCACCGGAGGGCATGGTGTCCTGGGGCGCGCCCACCTTCGAGCGGCTGGTCAGCTCCGAGCCGGAGCCGCTGACCTCCAGCTTCGCGGTCAGCCATGCCATGCTGCTCAACGTGATCGGCAGGCCGGGCGACGCGTTCGCGGCGATGCGGCACCTGCTGACCGACAACCACGAGGACCGCCCGGCCCAGCGGCGCCACATTCGCCGCGCGATCGCCAACTACCGGGCGTTGCTGGCCGCCGGGGTCATCGAGCGGCTGCCCGAACCGGACGCCGAGGGCAGAATCGTGCGCATCGTCGACGAGTTGCAGCTGGACTTCGCGCTCAACCAGCCGCTCTCGCCCTTCGCGCTGGCCGCGATCGAACTGCTGGACCGGGAGTCACCGAGCTATCCGCTGGACGTCGTCTCGGTCATCGAGTCCACATTGGATGATCCGCGCCAGGTGCTGTCCGCGCAGCAGTTCAAGGCACGGGGCGAGGCGGTCGCCCGGCTGAAGATGCAGGGCGTCGAGTACGACGACCGGATGGCCGAGCTTGAGCACGTCACCTATCCCAAGCCGCTGACCGAGGTCCTCGACGGCGCCTATCAGGTCTACGCGCAGGGAAATCCCTGGGTGACCGAGCATCCGCTGTCGCCGAAGTCCGTTGTCCGCGACATGTACGAGCGCGCGATGACCTTTGTCGAGTACGTCGGCTTCTACGGCCTTGCCCGCTCCGAGGGTCTCGTGCTGCGTTATCTGGCCGACGCCTTTCGCGCGCTGCGCCAGACCGTGCCGGCGGAGGCGAAGACCGAGGAGCTGACCGACCTGATCGAATGGCTCGGCGAACTCGTCCGGCAGGTCGACTCCAGTCTGCTGGACGAGTGGGAGCAGCTCACCGATCCGACCAATGCCGAGGTGCTCACCAAGGGCGAGGACGGCCCGCCCGCCGTCACCCGCAACGCGCGGGCGTTCCGGGTGTTGGTGCGCAACGCGTTGTTCCGCCGGGTCGAACTCGCCGCCCGACGGGACTACGAGGCGCTCGGCGAACTCGACGCCGACAACGGCTGGGACGCCGACGCCTGGCAGGACGCGCTCGAACCGTACTTCGAGGCCTTCGACGAGTTGGGCAGCGGGCCGGACGCGCGCGGGCCGCAGCTGCTGATCATCGAGACCGAACCGGAACGCTGGCGGATCCGGCAGATCTTCGACGACCCGGCGGGCGACCACGACTGGGGCATCAGCGCGGAGATCGACCTTGCCGGCTCGGACGAGATCGGCTCGGCGATGGTGATCGTGACCTCGGTCGGCCAGCTGAGCTGATCGACAGGGGTGGGGCCGGCGAACCGGCCCCACCCTGACATCGACCGGATCAGGACGCGCGGATCCGCCGCTGCGCGGCCTGGGTGTCGCCGGACTGCGGCGCGTACCAGGGGCCTGCCAGGTATTCGATGGTGCCGTGCAGGGCCGGGGCAGCGCCCTCACAGTGCTGGGTGAAGGTCGCCGCGAGGCCCAGCACGGTGCCGTTCGCGTCGGTCACCAGGTCGTTGATGGTGAACGACCCGGTAAGGGTGTTGCAGCCGCGACCGTCCCCGGTGATGGAGAGGCCGGGCACGCCCGCGGGTTGGAACGGCCAGCGTTGGGCGTTGTCGTACTCCTGGCCGGCCTGCAGGGTCTGGCCGGTCGGCGGCACGAGGTTGATCTGCCAGTCGTCGCCGAGACCCGACACGCTCAGCTCGATCCCGCCGCTGGCGGTGCCGGTGAGGCCGAAGGTGGTGGTGTCGTTGTAGTACGTCTGGCTCGTGCCAGCGCCGATGTAGTCACCCTGATCGCTGGTGTAACTGTAGGTCAGCGGCTGGGCCTGGTAGCGGATCGTGCCGCTGAGCACCGGCGCGGTCGGGCTCTCGCAGTGCTGCTGAAAGGCGGCCTCGAAGGTGGTCAGGTTGCCGCTGGCGTCGAACGCGACCTGGTAGACGGTGAACTGGCCGTAGTCGGTGTTGCAGCCACGGCCGTCGCCCCAGACGTCGATGCCGGGTGCCCGGCCGGTGCGGAACTCGGCGCGCTGGGCGTTGAGATAGGTGCCGGGGTAGAACGGCTCGCCGACCGGTGCGGCGAGGGTGATGGTCCAGTCGTCATTGCCGGAGTTGACGTCGAAGGACAGCTCGTTGGTGTTGCCGGACTCGGTGATGTCGGCGGCCGGCGCCACATAGGAGGCGCTCTGCCCGCCGCCGATGTAGTCGCCGGGCGCGCTGGTGAAGCTGTAGGACGTCTGCGGCGCCTGCGCGTCCGCGGGTGCGGCGTCGGCACTGGCATTGCCCGCACCGCATAACAGCAGGGCCGCACCGGCGGCCGCCACAACACAACCAACCCGCGCGAGCATGCCGCGCCGGTAGCTGGATTGCTCCATCTGAGCACTCCCCTTACTCGATGAACGCCCGCCGGGTGGCGGGCGCGTGGAAGTGAGGGGCGTGTCCGCGGCCCCCCACCGCCATTCGATCTATCGAACAAGGGGTAGCAAACGTATCTGACAAAATTGGACAAGTAGTCGACCGACCCCGACCAGTGGTGACCGGGTGGGATGCGCAAAATCTTGCACTGTCTGATCTATACTTGCGCACATGTCCAGAAGACTTGCAGAAGTAGCCAAGAAGGTCGGCGTCAGTGAAGCCACTGTCAGCCGGGTCCTCAACGGCAAGCCTGGAGTATCAGAGGCTACCCGACAGGCGGTGCTGACGGCACTGGACGTTCTTGGCTACGAGCGGCCGACGCAGTTGCGCGGTGAGCGTGCCCGGCTTGTCGGACTCGTCCTGCCCGACCTGACCAACCCGATCTTCCCGTCCTTCGCGGTGGTCGTCGGCGGCGCGCTGGCCCAGCAGGGTTTCACCCCGGTGCTGTGCACCCAGACCACCGGTGGCGCCACCGAGGCGGACTACGTGGAGCTGCTGCTGCAGCAGCAGGTGTCCGGGGTGGTGTTCTTCGGCGGCCGCTACGCCGAGGCCGAGTCCCCGCACGACCACTACGCGCTGCTGACCGCGCGCAAGATCCCCACCGTGCTGCTCAACGCGGCCATCGACGACCTCGGCTTCCCACAGGTCAGCTGTGATGACGCGGTCGCGGTGCAGCAGGCGATGAACCACCTGATCTCGCTGGGCCACGAGCGGATCGGCCTTGTCCTCGGTCCGCCCGACCACGTGCCCTCGCAGCGCAAGCTGGCCGCCGCGCAGGACCTGACGAACGGCCGCACCGATATCGCGGAGCCGTTCGTCGAGCACACCCTGTTCTCCATCGAGGGTGGTCAGGCGGCCACCGCGCGGCTGCTGGCCAAGGGCGTCACCGGCATCGTCTGCGCGAGTGACCCGCTCGCGCTCGGCGCGGTGCGGGCGGTGCGCCGGCACGGTTGGTCGGTTCCGGAGGACGTGTCGGTGGTCGGCTACGACGACTCGGCGCTGATGAGCTGCACCGCTCCCCCGCTGACCACGGTCCGCCAGCCGATCGAGTCGATGGGCAACGCGGCGGTCGAGTTGCTGGTCAAGGAGATCGCCGGGGTCAGGGTCACCCATGGCGAGCTGCTGTTCGAGCCGGAGCTGGTGGTGCGCGGGTCGACGGGGCCGGCACCGAGCACTGCCCCGGCGCGGTCCTCGTTGGCGGCTTCCGGCAGGCCCTGACGGTCGGTTGGCCACCGAACGAACGTCATCTGTCGAAAATTTCCAAATTCTCATCGACATCTTGCGTTTCCGATGTGTGTCGTGGTTAAGTGCCGTGTATCACAGCACTAGCCACCCGGATGACCGGCGGGATGTTCTCCAACGGCTCACCCAGGGCGGAAAAGAAGCCCTCGCCGGGCACACCGGGCGCTGTGCGCGGTGTGCTCAGGCACAGCCCCGAAGGGTCCCGAGGATGAGAGCCTCCACCCCCAGCCGGCTCGCCGTGCTGGCCATCGCCGCAGGCTGTTCGTTAGGCCTGGTTGCCTGCGGTTCCAGCAGCGGAAGCACCGACAGCTCCGGCAGCGTCAGCATCACGGTCAACTGTGAGCCGCCGACCAGCGACCCGATCGACAGGAAGAACTTCACCGACGACATCGCGTCATTCGAGAAGCTGCACCCCAGCATCCACATCACGCCGAAGGACGAATATCCGTGTGACGACCCGAAGACGTTCGAGGCCAAGCTGGCCGGTGGCCAGATGGAGAACGTCTTCTACGTCTACGACACCGACGTCGCCCAGGTCATCAGCAACGGCCAGGCCGCCGACATCAGCAGTTACGTCAGCGGGGTCAAGGGCCTTTCCGACGTTCAGCCCTCCACGCTGAACGTCTTCAAGGACTCCAGCGGCAAGTACTACGGGCTGCCCAAGACGAACTACTCCATGGGGCTGATCTACAACCGCTCGCTGTTCACTCAGGCCGGCCTCAACCCGGACAAGCCGCCGACCACCTGGGCGGAGGTACAGGCCGACTCGAAGAAGATCGCCGCGCTGGGCAATGGCGACGTCGGCTACGCCGACTACAGCTCCAACAACCAGGGTGGCTGGCACTTCACCGCCGAGATCTACTCGCAGGGCGGCGCCATGGTGACCCCCGACGGCAAGCACGCCGCCTTCGACGACGCGGCCGGCAAGGCGGTGCTGCAGAACCTGCAGCAGATGCGCTGGGTCGACAACAGCATGGGCTCCAAGCAACTGCTCCAGCAGAGCGACGTGCTGCCGATGATGGGTTCCGGCAAGCTCGGTATGTACATCGCGGCACCGGACAACCTGCCGATCATCGTCAAGCAGTACGGCGGTTCCTACAGCAACCTGAGCATCGGCCCCATGCCGGGCAACAAGGCCACCCTGCTCGGCGGCGACGGCTACATGTTCAACGTCAAGGACACCCCGGCGCAGATCCAGGCCGGCATCCAGTGGCTGGAGTACGAGAACCTGACGCCGGGCGTCGGCCAGTTCAACTGGCAGCGCGCCGCCGCCGAGAAGACCCCGGTCGGCCTGCCGGAGCCCGATCTGTGGAACGGTTCGATGGCCACCTCGGACGACCAGGTCAAGGCCAAGTACGCGAACGTGCCCGAGCAGAACTACGCCACGTTCCAGACGGCCATGAAGACCCTGCCCGGCAAGATCGAGCCGCCGGACGCCCAGCAGATCTACTCAGTGTTGGACAACGTGATGTCCGGTGTGCTGACCAGTCAGAACGCGAACATCGACTCGTTGTTGTCCGACGCGTCGAACAAGGTCAACACGCTGCTCGCCAATCAGTGACGGTGACGGGAGCGTAGAAGAGTCATGAGTGTTGCGACCAGTGTCGCGGCGCGGCTGCCGAGCCGGAGCACCGCGACCAACCGAGGTGGCCGAATCCGGAGGAAGCTGGCCACCAACCTGACCGCCTACATGATGTTGGCCGGCGGGCTGATCTGTTTCGCCCTGTTCTCCTGGTATCCGACGGTAAGGGCGTTCCTGCTCGCCTTCCAGAAGACCAACTTCGTCGGTGCGTCACATTGGGTCGGTTGGGCCAACTTCACCCGCCTGTTCGGCGATCCGGAGTTCGCCGCGGCCTGGCGCAACACTTTCGAGTTCACCGGTTTCGCACTGCTGGTCGGTTTCGCGGTGCCGTTCCTGCTCGCCGTGGTGCTCAACGAGATGCGGCACGCGAAGTCGCTGTTCCGGCTGCTGGTCTACCTACCGGTGATGGTGCCGCCGGTGGTCACCGCGATCCTGTGGAAGTGGTTCTACGACCCCGGTCAGGGTCTTTTCAACGAGACCCTGCGGTTCCTGCACCTGCCGACCTCCTCCTGGGTCTACTCGACCTCGACCGCGGTGATCTCGCTGGTGCTGGTGTCGACCTGGTCGAACATGGGCAGCACGGTGCTGATCTACCTCGCCGCGCTGCAGGGTATCCCGCCCGACCTCTACGAGGCGGCCGAACTGGACGGCGCGAACATCGTGCAACGGGTCCGGCATGTGACCGTGCCGCAGACCCGCTATGTGCTGCTGATGTTGATGCTGCTGCAGATCGTGGCCACCATGCAGGTGTTCACCGAGCCGTTCATCATCACCGGCGGCGGGCCGCAGGACGCCACGATCTCCGTGCTGTACCTGATCTACAAGTACGCCTTCGTCTACTACGACTACGGCGGCGCCTGCGCGCTGAGCGTGATGCTGTTCGTCTTCCTCGGCATCTTCTCGGCGTTCTACCTGCGACTGACCCGAACCAATGACTGAGAGGTGAGGTCGCCATGGCCACCCCGACCATCACCGTAGCGCCGTTGCCGCCCAGCATCGAACCCGCCGTGACCGAGGACTCCCGCCGAGCACGCAAGGCCCGACGCAAGGCCGCAGAGCGGTCGGTGCGCACGCTGGCCTCGCCGATGGCGTTGCGCACCCGCAAGGGCAAGACCATCTACTGGACGGTGTTCACCGTCGTGCTGGTCGCGTTCGTGATCGGCTTCCTGTTCCCGCTGTACTGGATGGTCACCGGCGCGATGAAGTCGACGCAGGAACTGGTGACCACCCCGCCGACGATCGTCCCGCAGGTCTGGCATCCGTCGAACTTCGCGTCGGCCTGGGACCAGATGAACCTGGCCCAGTACCTCGGCAACACCGCATTGCAGGCCGGCGGCGCCTGGTTGTTGCAGCTGGTGTTCCTCACGATGGCCGCCTATGCGTTGTCGAAACTGAAACCAGTTTTCGGCCAGATCATTCTTGGTGCCATCGTGGCCACTTTGATGGTCCCGGCGTCGGCTTTGCTGGTGCCGAAATATCTGACCGTGGTGAGCCTGCCGTTCACCGGTACCAATCTGTTGAATTCACCACTCGCCATCTGGCTGCCGGCAGTGGCGAATGCGTTCAATCTGTATCTACTCAAACGGTTCTTCGACCAGATTCCCAGCGAAATGATGGAAGCCGCCGCGCTGGATGGCGCGGGAGCGCTGCGCACGCTGTGGAGCATTGTGCTGCCCATGGCGAGGCCAGTGCTCGGCGTGGTGTCCATCTTCGCGATCGTCGCGGTCTGGCAGGACTTCCTGTGGCCACTGCTGGTCTTCACCGATACCACGAAACAACCGATCAGTGTGGCGGTCGTGCAGCTACAGGCCAACCTGCCGATGAATCTGACCCTGGCCGCGCTGGTACTGGCCAGTATACCGATGGTGGTCATATTCCTGATCTTCCAGCGTCATATCGTGGCGGGTATTTCCGCCGGCAGCCTCAAGGGTTGACCCTTTGACGTCAATCAACGTCGATTAACGTCAAAGGTTAACAAAAACTCATAGCCGAATATCTGGTCTGCGCACCCTAAAAAGTCGCAGACTGGATACCACTCCGCCGATCCCAGTCCTGGGGAAGGAAAAGTCGTGGCAGAGAAGAACTCTGAGCAATGGTGGCGAAGTGCCGCGATTTATCAGGTTTATATCCGCAGTTTCGCCGATGGCAATGGCGATGGAATCGGCGACCTCGACGGGGTGCGAAGCCAACTTCCGTATCTGGCCGAACTCGGCGTGAACGCGATCTGGTTCACCCCCTGGTACCCGTCCCCGATGGCCGACGGCGGCTACGACGTCGCCGACTACCGCGACATCGACGCCGCGTTCGGCACGTTGGCCGAGGCGGAGAAGCTGATCGCCGACGCGCACGGCTACGGGCTGCGGATCATCATCGACATCGTGCCCAACCACTGCTCCAACGAGCACCGCTGGTTCAAGGAGGCACTCGCGGCAGACCCCGGATCCGCGCAGCGCGGCCGGTTCTGGTTCCGGCCGGGCCGGGGCAAGGACGGTGAACTGCCGCCCAACGACTGGACGTCCATCTTCGGCGGCCCGGCCTGGACGCGCACCACCGACGCCGACGGCACCCCCGGCGAGTGGTACCTGCACCTGTTCGCCCCGGAACAACCGGACTTCAACTGGGACCAGGCCGAGGTCCGCGAGGAGTTCGAGGCGGTGCTGCGGTTCTGGTTCGACCGGGGCGTCGACGGCGTACGGATCGACTCCGCGGCGCTGCTGACCAAGGACCCGCACCTCGCCGAACCGGAGCCCAGCGCCTTCACCGACCGCGACGACGTGCACGACATCTACCGGTCCTGGCGGCGGATCGCCGACGAGTACGGCAGCCGCGCGCTGATCGGTGAGGTGTGGATGCCCGACGTCGAGCGGTTCACCCGCTACCTGCGCGCCGATGAGCTGCATGTCGCGTTCAACTTCGACTTCCTTTGCTGCGCCTGGGAAATCGACCGGCTGCACGCGGTCATCGACTCGACGCTGGCCTCGCACGCGCCGGTCGGCGCACCGGCTACCTGGGTACTGTCCAATCACGACGTCGTGCGCCATGTCACCCGCTACGGCCGCGCGGACACCGCGTTCGACATGGCCGACCGGCGGATCGGCGAACCCACCGATCTCGCGCTCGGCGAGAGACGTGCCCGCGCAGCGGCCCTGCTGTCCCTCGCGCTGCCCGGTGGCGTGTACGTCTACCAGGGCGACGAACTCGGCCTTGCCGAGGTCGAGGACCTGCCCGACGAACTGCGCCAGGACCCGATCTTCAGCCGGTCCGGACACACCGACAAGGGCCGGGACGGCTGCCGGGTGCCGATGCCGTGGTCGGGCACGGCGCCGCCGTTCGGTTTCAGCCCCGAGCAGGCCACCGCCTCGCCGTGGCTGCCGCAGCCGGCAACCTGGGCGCGGCGCACCGCGGCCGTGCAGGACGCCGACCCGAACTCGATGCTCTCCCTCTACCGCAACGCACTGCGGTTGCGGCAGGCCGAACCGGCGCTGCTGGCGCCCGGCCTCGACTGGCTGCCGGTCGCCGACGGCGCGCTGGCCTTCCGCAGAGGTGCCGACTTCGCCTGCGTGATCAACCTCGGCGAGGCCCCGGTCGCATTGCCGGAAGGCGCGCGGGTGCTGCTGAGCAGCGATCGGCTGATCGACGGGAAGCTGCCGACCGACACCGGTGCCTGGCTGCGTATCGATCCGCCCCAGAACTGATCCCGCGTCCTCAGGGGACCATCCCGAGGAACCCGTCCTGACAACCAAAGGAGATCTGCCGGCGCACTGAGTACAACCGAACAAGTCGAGTCCGGCGGGGCGCACAACCCGCCAGTTCGGCCTGCCCATCAGCACAGGAAGGTGCTTGACAAAGATGTCAATCAGGGCTTCTGGAGAAAATTTAGCAGAGTCGCCACCCTCGATCTCATCGGCGACGGCCACCAAGACCCGGCGGCTCGCGGCCGCGGTCGGTGCGGCGGCCATCGCGTTCGCCTCGGCGCTGGCCATCGGCGGTGCGGCCAACGCCGCGCCGGTCCCCACCACCGGCACGCACACCCCTGCGGCGATCTCGAACTCCTCGTTGACCCCCTTCTCGGTCAGTAACTCCGGCGCACAGATCGCCGGGATGACCGAGGAGGAGGCCGAGGGCAGCAATGCGACCACCAACGGCAGCAAGATCGGCCCGGACTACACCCAGGCCTCGCTGGCGTCCGAGGCGTCCGGCCGGGAAGCCATCCAGCTCACCAGCCAGGGCCAGTACGTGGAGTTCACCCTCACCTCGCAGGCGAACGCGTTCGACCTGCACTACGCGCTCAACCAGGGCGCCTCCGGTTCGCTGGCGGTGTATGTCAACGGCACCAAGCTCAGCCAGGAACTCAGCCTCACCTCGCAGTACAGCTACGTCACCACCAGCGCCATCACCGGCAGCCAGATCCACCACTTCTACAACGACGCCAGGATGATGTTCGGCCAGCAGCTCAATGCCGGCGACAAGGTCAGGGTGCAGGTCGACTCGGACGACAGCGCGGTGCCCTACACGATCGACGTCGCGGACTTCTTCCAGGTCGCCGCGCCGTTGACGCAGCCGGCGAACTCGGTGTCGGTGACCACCTACGGCGCCGACCCGACCGGCGCGCAGGACTCCAGCAACGCCTTCCGCCAGGCGCTGAGCGCCGCGAACGCGGCCGGTGAGCAGGTCTGGATTCCGCAGGGCACCTTCGCGGTCGACTCGGCGATCCAGGCGAACTCCGGCACCTTCCAGGGCGCAGGCGACTGGTACACCCAGTTGAAGACGAACATGTTCATCCAGAACAACTCGACCGTGTCCGGTCCGGTGAACCTGCACGACTTCGCCATTCTCGGCAATACGGTCGGCCGGCACGACGACAGTTCGGCCAACGCCATCCAGGGTTCGCTGGGTACCGGTGCGCAGGTGTCGGACCTGTGGATCCAGAACACCAATGTCGGCTTCTGGCTGGAGTTCGGCAACACCAACATCAGCGTGCAGAACTGTGTGGTGCTCTCCACCGACGCGGACGGCCTGAACTTCAACGGCAACGGCAACAACAACACCGTCAAGAACAACTTCTTCCGCAACACCGGTGACGACGGCATCGCGCTGTGGTCCTACCCGGCGGCCGACTCGGGCAACACGATCACCGACAACACCGTCGTGCAGCCCAACCTGGCCAACGGGATCGCCGACTACGGCGGGTCGAACAACACCATCACCGACAACACCATCGCCGACACCAACGCGCTCGGCAGCGGCCTTGCCATCTCCAACGAGGCGTTCATCCAACCGCTCGCCCCACTGGGCGGCACGGTCACGGTGTCGGGCAACACGATCATCCGGTCCGGTGCGATGAACCCGAACTGGAACCATCCGATGGGCGCGGTGCGGATCGACTCCTACGACTTCGCGATCTCGGGCGTCACCATCAACATCACCGACAACGCCGTTGACGACAGCCCGTGGAGTGCCTACGAGATCGTCTCCGGTGGCGGCACCGGTCTCGCGGTCAACGGGGTCAACTTCAGCAACGACACCGTCGACGGAACCGGGACCGTGGTCTTCCAGGTTGAGACGCAGGGTTCGGCCTCCTTCAGCGGGATCACCGCGTCCAACATCGGCGACGCGGGTGTCTACAACTACGCCTACCCCGTCGGCAGCGGCACCTTCACCTTCAACCAGGGCAGCGGCAACTCCGGCTGGAGCACGACACCGACCTGGACCACCTTCCCGCCGCAGAGCGGCAGCAGCGCACCGCCGCCACCTCCGCCGCCCGCCAACGGCGACCTCGCCCAGGGCCGTCCGGTCACCGCGACCAGCTCGACCTCCTCGCTCTACCCGGCGTCCAACGCGGTGGACGGCGACACCAGTACCTACTGGGAGAGCGCGAACGGCTCCTTCCCGCAGTCCATCACGGTGGATCTACAGTCCAGCCAACAGGTCGGTTCGGTGGTGTTGGACCTGCCACCGGCCACCGCATGGAACACCCGCACCGAGACACTGTCCGTTTCGGACTCCTCGGACGGGTCGACCTTCAGTCAGCTGGTCGGCTCCGCCGGCTACACGTTCGATCCCTCCACCGGAAACACGGCGACGATCTCGCTGCCGAGCGGTACGACGACCCGGTTCGTCGAGTTGACGTTCACCGCGAACACCGGCTGGCCGGCAGCGCAGCTGTCGGAACTCGGGGTGTACGCGGCCGGTGGCGGCACTTCCAACCCACCACCACCGCCGCCGCCCAACACGAACCTCGCGTTGAACAAGGCCGTCTCGGCCTCCGGCTCGACGCAGGGTTACGTGCCGGCCAACGCGGTCGACGGCAACACCAACACCTACTGGGAGAGCACCGACAGTGCCTTCCCGCAGAACATCACCATCGACCTCGGCTCCGTACAGGCCGTCGGGCGGCTGGTGCTGGACCTGCCGCCGGCCACCGCGTGGTCGACCCGCACCCAGACCCTGTCCGTGTTGGACAGCAGCGACGGTGCGAACTACTCGACGGTCGTCGGCTCGGCCGGGTACACCTTCGATCCGTCGACCGGCAACACGGTGACGATCAGCCTGCCGAGCGGCACCTCAACCCGCTATCTGCGGTTGAACTTCACCGCGAACACCGGCTGGCCGGCAGCGCAGCTGTCGGAACTCCAGGCCTTCGCCTCCTGAGAAGCGAAGTGATGGACCGGGTGGGGTCGGCAGTGTAGCCGGCCCTGTCCGGGTCACCGTGTCCGTTCGTTCTGGCTGGCCCCGGTTCCCACGCAGGGGAGGAACCGGGGCCGGCCGCGTCGGGTCACCGAGGGCGGGCGGACCCCACCGCACGCACCAACCGGTTGTCCCGGTCAGCTCGGCTGGTACCGGGATTGCGGGCAGCGTCGGCCCGCGCGGGAGTCGGGCCCGTGAACTGACCCAGGTCACGCCGTGGGGACCCCCAAGGACTCCACGGTGCCACCGACACAACGCCCTCCTCGTCCTGGCCACTCTGCCGCATCCCACACCAGCCGAACCACTGAGGTGAAGGACCACGCGCCCCGAGGTTTCACAACAGTTGAACGGCCTCGGGCCGAAGTCTATGCTGTTGGTACGACCGTTTCAACTACGGAGAAAGCATCGGTCGCTGAAGATTTTCACTTGAGTTGATCCGGGGGGAGGCGGAGATGCAGCAGACGCTCGCGCAGCGGCTGGACCACCTGTTCGACGCGGTGCGCCGGCCGGACGGTCAGGAATACACCAACGAGCAGGTCGCCAGCACGGTGACCGCCAGGGGCGTCACGATCTCGCAGAGCTACATCTGGCAGTTGCGCAAGCAGAAGAAGGACAATCCGACGCTCAAGCACCTACAGGCGCTCGCGGACTTCTTCAACGTGCCACCTGCCTACTTCTTCGACGACGCCGTCGCCGGTCAGATCGACGAGCAGATCGAGGCACTGCGCGCCGAGCGGGCCAGGCTGAGCGAGGCGGCCAGTGGCAGCGAGGCGCGGCTGATGGCGATGCGCGCCGGTGAACTGTCCGCCGACCGGCGTCGACAGGTGATGGAACTGCTCGATGTCGTCTACCGCCTGGAAAAGGCCGAGCGGGGGGACACCGCAGAGCCCGGCTCATGAACGAGCGGGTGCTGCGCCGGCAGTGCCGGCGCACCCTCCAGTCGCTGGACATCCAGCCGCCGCTGCGAGTGCCCGTGCTGTGCGAACGGCTCGGGCTGCGCAGAGGAAGGCCCATCCGGCTGGTGGCCTATCCGCTGCCGGTACCCGGCCCGTTCGGCCTGTGGATCGCCAGCCCCACCGCTGACTACCTGCTCTACCAACGACATACCAGCGCCGCACACCAGAACCACATCATCCTGCACGAGATCGGCCATGTCCTCGCTGGTCACCGCAGCGACGAGGGCGAGGAGGCCGCCTGGTCGGTGCTGACCCCGGACGCCCTGCGCACCGCGATCCGCCATGCCCTGCGCAGGACCTGCTACGACTCCGACCGGGAGCGGGAGGCGGAACTCGTCGCCACGATCATCCTGGAGTGGGCCTGCGTACTCGACCAGATCGCCCCGCCGATGGCCGACGACCCGGCCGTACGCAGGTTGCAGGTCGCGCTCGGCGACCACCAGGGCTGGCAGTGAGGCGAGCCCACCGAGGTGATCGACGCGAGGTGACCGGTGCTGGTCAGTGGGCTGTGACCAAACTTGCGGAAGGCCATCCGCCCAGCGGGTCGGTTCCCGCTACCCTGTTGCGTCGGAGCCGTCGGGGCGCAAGGAGGCCGCCGTGAACGCGTTGGACGATTCGCTCGGCGCGATACTGCCCTGCGCGGTCGCCTGGAAGCTCTACCAGCTGAGCAAGGCCCCGCACGACAAGTCGTTGCGCGCGGTCACCTGGTGCCTGGCCAGCGCGGCGGTCGCCTACCCGTTCGGCATCCAGGACGTCGCGACCCCGGTGGACGCGATGATCGGCACCGGTCTGTCCAAGCTGATCCAGAACGCGCTGCTGTTCGCCACCGGGTACTGGCTGATGTGCTTCCACCTGTACTCCGCCGTGGACGCGGAACGAGGCCGCAGACGGGCCCGCTGGGAGATCCTGCCGCTGTTCGCGGCGATCGCGGCGATCACCGTCGCCACCTTCATCACCCCGCCGGACCTGCGTGGATCCGGGTACGACACGGCGAACATGCACGTGGCTGGTCTTGCCGTCTTCTACTTCTTCGGCGGCCTCTACTTCGCCTACGCGCTGGCCGTCGCCCTGCGCTGGACCGTGCGCTACGCGAAGCTCTCGCACCGGCCGCTGGTCACCGGCCTGTGGCTGGCCGCCGCCGCGATGGTCGGCATGGTCGTCGGCTCGGCGGTCCGCTCGATCTTCGTGCTGATCAGGGTGTTCAGCAGCGTGCGGTCCTCCCCCATCGAGACCGTGGCGGACCTGCTCGTGGCGGCGTCGATCCCCACCTTCGTCATCGGGGTCAGCTATCCCGGTATCGCGACCCGACTTGCCGCACTGCGGATCTGGTGGCAGCACCGGCGACTGTGCCGCCAACTTCGTCCACTATGGACAGTTTTGCACGAGGCATACCCCGAGGACGAGCTGAGCCGCGTCCCGGCCGGCCGCTGGCGCGATCTGCTGCGGTTGCGCGGCGTGCACCGGCGTTACTACCGACGGGTCATCGAATGCCGGGACGGCCTCGTCCGGGTCAGCCCGTACCTGGCCAGCCTCGGCGAGCCCGACCCGACCACCAACCTGGAACCGCCGGTGCGCCTTGCCACCGCACTGCTGGCCGCGCTGCGGGCCCGCGCCGACGGCGCACCCGTTGCCGGGCAGGCAATGCCGGTCGCGGTGCCGGACGGCGAGGGCCTCGACGCCGATGTCCGGCAGTTGGTGGCCTTGTCCAAGGCGCTGCGCAGTCCGGCCGTGCTGGTCGGTTGACGGCCAGCTCACGGCCGTACCAGTTAGTGTCGATGATGACACGCCGAGACCGATTGGACACGTAGTGGAACTGTTGATCTCCGCTGGTCAGGTACTGACCGGCCCGGCCGGTGACCGGATCGCCGACGGCGCGGTGCTGGTCGAGGACGACACGATCGTCGCGGTCGGCCGCCGGGACGAGGTCGCCGCGCAGGCCGGCGCCGACCGACGCGAGCTGGACTTCCCCGGTGCGACCGTCCTACCGGGCCTTATCGACTGTCATGTGCACCTCGCCTTCGACGCCAGCTCGGCCCCGATCGAGGCATTGCAGGACAGCGAGGAGTTCAGCCTGCTGCTCGGTATGGCCGGTCGCGCGCAGCAACTGCTCGACGCGGGAGTGACCACGACCCGCGATCTCGGCGACCGGGACGGCCTCGCCGTGCACCTTCGGGACGCGATCACGCAGGGATCGCTGGCCGGGCCACGAATCCTGTCCGCGACCGCGCCGCTGACCGTGCGCGGCGGGCACTGTTGGTTCCTCGGCGGCGAGGTCGACGACGAGGCGGAGATCCGCACCATGGTCCGCCGCAACGCCCGCAACGGCGCCGACCTGATCAAGGTGATGGCCACCGGCGGCGGCATGACCAAGGGTGGTCCGGCTACCTGGGAACCGCAGTTCTCCGCTGCCGAACTCAAGGTCGTCGTCCAGGAGGCCGCCGAGGTCGGGCTGCGGGTCGCGGTGCACGCGCACGGCACCGAGGGCATCGCCAACGCGGTCGCGGCCGGGGTGCACACCATCGAACACTGCACCTGGCTGGCCAAGGACGGGTTCGACGTCCGGCCGGACGTCGTCGACGAGATCGCCGCCAAGGGCATCTTCGTCTGCCCCGGCGCGAGCCCGAACTGGCGGATGCTGCCAAAGGTGTTCGGCGAGGAGCGCTCCGCAGCGATGTTCGAGCGCATCCGCTGGATGGCCGAGCGGGGCGTCCGGCTGATCGCCGGCACCGACGCCGGGGTGCCGAGGGCGGTGTTCAACGACTTCGTCGGCAGCCTGGAGTTCTTCTCACACCTGGGTTTCCCGGCCGACCGGGTGATCGAGATGGCCACCGTCGACGCGGCCGAGGCGCTCGGCATCCAGACCGAGACCGGCCGCATCGCCCCTGGTTCACAGGCCGATCTGCTCGTCGTCGACGGCGATCCGCGGCAGGACATCGGCGCCCTGCGCAACAGTCGCCTGGTGCTGGCCGCTGGCCGAACTCACCTACCGGTCCGCACTACGATCAAGACATGACCCTCATCGTCACCGGCGGCAGCCGGGGCATCGGCGCGTCCATCGCCCGGCTCGCCGCCGAGCACGGCTGGGACGTCTGCCTGAGCTACCGCAGCAACGACAGCGCCGCCGCCGAGGTCGTTCGGGACTGCCGCGAACACGGCACCCGCGCGATCGCGGTCCGCGCCGACGTGGCGGTCACCTCCGACATCGTCGCGTTGTTCGACAGGGCGGAGAACGAACTCGGCCCGTTACGCGGTCTGGTCAACAATGCCGCGATCGTCGGCCACAGATCCCTGGTGCGGGACTACGAACCCGGCCGGACCGAACGGATCTTCGCCACCAATGTGCTCGGTGCGTTCCGCTGCGCGCAGGAGGCCGTGCGCCGCTTCGCCGGTTCCGGTGTCATCGTGAACGTGTCCTCGCGGGCAGCCGTGCTCGGTTCGGCCGGTGAGTACGTGGACTATGCCGCGAGCAAGGCCGCCATCGACACCATGACCGTCGGCCTCGCCCAAGAGGTCGCCCGCGACCATATCCGGGTGAACGCGGTCCGCCCCGGTCTCATCGACACCCACATGCACGCCAGCGGCGGACAGCCGAACCGGATCGCCGCACTCGCCGACTCGGTGCCGATGGGTCGCGGCGGCGGAGTCGACGAGGTCGCCGAGGCCGTCCTCTGGCTGTTGTCGGACAAGGCATCCTATGTGACCGGCGCCCTGCTGGACGTCAGCGGCGGTCGCTGACCTCACCCTCCTTGGCTGCCTTCCCTCTCTCGGTACTCTTCACGGTCAGCTGCCGAACACTCGGCACCGCGAGCGCCGCCAACGTGACAAGGACGACCAGCGCGGCTCCACCATCCAAAGTAGACGTATTCCCGATCGCGATGGACAACGGTCCCACCGCGACCTGTCCCAATGGAATCGCCACAAAGGAACCGAGCGCGTCGTAGGAGGACACCCTGGCCAACCGGTCGTTGGGAATGTTCTCCTGCAGTCCGATCTGCCAGGCCACCCCGAACAGGGCCAGCCCGAAACCGATCACGAACATGGCGGGCAGCAGAGCGGCCAACACCGGCAGATGACCGAGTGCCAGCAACGGCAGCGCCTCCAGCATGCACAGCGCGACTCCCCAGAACATCGCCTTCCTCGGCAGCCAGTTCGCCGCCACCAGCCCGCCGACGACCCCGCCGAGGGTCTGCGCGGCGAGCACGAGCCCCCACTCGGTCCGGCCGATGCTGTGCTCGGCGATGCTCGGACCGAGCACCTGCACCCCGCCCGCGGATATCGCGTTCATCACCAGGAACTGCAGAACGATGACCCACACCCAGGTCTGCGCGACAAACGCCTGCCAGCCGACCCGCAGCTCGTGCAGGGTCGAGCTGCGTACCCGGACCCTCGCACCGGCCGGCAACCGCAGCCGCGTGAAACACACCGCGACGACGACAAAACTGGCCGAGTCGATCGCCAGCGCCCACCCCGGTCCGAAGCTGCCGACCAGCACCCCGCCCACCGAAGCGCCGATCACCTGCGCGCCGGTCTGGCCGATCCGCGCCAGCGCATTCGCCTGCCGCAACAGGTTCGCCGGCACCGTCTGCGAGGTCAACGCGACCGACGCCGGCAGCGAAGCCGCGGCCGCCGCACCGTTGACGGCGCCCAGCGCCGCCAACAACCCGATCGAGTCGAACCGCCCGAGCACACTGGCCGCGACAACAGCCTGGCTGATCGCCGCGACCGCTGCCGAACCCTGCAACACCGCCGCCCGAGGAAACCGATCGGCCAACACCCCACCGAACAGCACCAGCAGCACATTGGCAAGAGACCGCACGCCGACGACCACACCGAGATCGGTTACCGAACCGGTCAGATCCAGCACCGCGAACGACAACGCGATCGGCGCCATCCCATTACCGAGATAGTCCACCGTCCGCGCCGTGGCGAGCAGCCGAAAATTCCGCTCCCGCAACGGTTCCAGCGCGCCGCTCACGATCGGCTGACTGTGCTCGGTGCCCTGGACATACCGGCATTATGTCCACATCGCCGACCACGGTCGACCGAATTTGGCTCGGTTACGCCGAGCGCCGAAACCGCACGCGCGCGCCGCCTCGGTGATCAGCGGTTCGCGGCGTGGCGGATGGCGGCGATGCTGCGGTCGACGTCGGCCTCGGTGGTGGACCAGTTGCTGACGCTCAACCGCATCGCCCGCCGGCCGCGCCAGTTGGTCGGGCCGGCCCAGCAGGTGCCATCGCGTTGGACGCGCTCGATGATCGCGTCCATGTCGGCATCGTCCGCGACGGCGGCCACGACCTGGTTGAGCCTGACCTCGTTGAGGATCTCGAAGCCGGCTTCGGCAAGGCCGGTCGCGAACCGGGTGGCCATCCGGCAGGCGTGCTCGACGAGATCGGCGATGCCGGCGCGGCCGAGGCTGGCCAGCACCGCCCAGCATTCGATTCCCCTTGCCCGCTGGGACATCGCGGGCGTGTAGTTCGCGGGTTCGCGGTGACCGGCCGACACCAGGTACGCGGCGGAGGTCCGCATGGACAGGTGCAGCGCCTGCGGGTCGCGCACCAGCGCGATCCCGCTGTCGTAGGTGGTGTTGAGCCATTTGTGCGCGTCGGTCGCCCAGGAGTCCGCGTTCTGTACTCCTGCGACCTGCGCCGCGCGTTCGGGCGCCGCCGCCGCCCAGATACCGAACGCGCCGTCGACGTGTACCCAGGCGCCGTTGTCGTGCGCCCAGGCGATCAACGGCTCGAACGGATCGCTCGCGCCGCTGTTCACATTGCCGGCCTGTAGGCACACGATCGCCGGTCCGCGCAGTGTCGGCAGGTCGCGGGCGATGATCCGACCCTGTTCGTCGACGGGCAGCCGCAGGGCGCGATCCCGCCCGAGACCGATGAGCCCGAGGGCCTTGGCCACGCTGGGATGCGCCTGTTCGCCGAGCACCACCGCAATCTCCGGCGCGCCGGGCAGCCCGTTGGCCAGTGCGTCCCAACCCGCGTTGATCAGCACCTGATCCCGCGCGACCGCGAGGCAGGTGCTGATCGCGGTGCTCGCCCCGGACACGAAGGTGCCGCCGGTGCCGGCCGGCAGGCCGAGCAGTTCGACCACCCAGTTCAGCGCGACCTCCTCGAGTTCGGCGCCGAGCGGGGTCTGCGCGCGGTAACCGCAGTTCTGGTCCCAGGCCGCGATCAGCCAGGACGCCGCGACGGCGATCGGCAGCGCGCCGCCGTTGACGAAACCGAAGTAGCGCGGACCGGCCGAGGCGACGGTCGCCGCCGAGCCGATCTCGTCGAGTTGGCGCAGCACCTCGATCGGGCCGAGCGGCTGCTCGGGCAGTTCGCTGGTCAGCTCGGCCAGTCCGGCCACGGCCGCCTCGTCGGGAGCGACCCGGCGCTCGGCGAGTTCGGCAAGGTAGCGGCGGGCCTGCTGGGCGGCCGCCGCGACGAGTTCGTCCCGGCCGTCGAGAGCGGCGTTGATGACGTCGGCGTGTTCCCAGGTAGCGGTCATAGCAGCGATGATGACAGAATTGGCACCATCATGACAGTGCCAATCAACGCCTCGGTGGCTGGTTCGACCGCTTCGGGCACCACCGTGGGAGCCTCCGTGCGGGCAGCGTCACGGGCGACGCTGTCCGGTGCCGAACTGGCTGACCTGCTCGGCCGGTGGTCGGTACTGGACGGTCCGCTGTATCGGCTGCTCGCGGAGCGGATCGCGCGGCTGGCGGACACCGGTGAGCTGCCGTCCGGGGTGCGCCTGCCACCGGAACGGCAGCTCGCGGCGGCGATCTCGGTCAGTCGCAACACCGCGACGGCCGCATATCAGCTGCTGCGTGACGAGGGGCTGGCGCAGACCAGGCAAGGTGCGGGCACCACGATCAGCCCGCATCGCACCACGCCGGCCGCGATGCACAGGGCGAACGGCTTCTTCGCCGGCCTGTTGGAATCCACGGCCGTCTCGGTCGATCTCGGTGTCACCGCGGTGAACTGCGCGCCGCAGGTCGCCGCGGCCCTGGATGATCCACGCTCGGTGCTGGACGCGGCGGCGCGCAGGACGCTGACCGAGGGCAACGGCTACCACCTCTACGGGATCGACCGGCTTCGCGCGGCCATCGCCGACCGGCTCACCCTCGATCACCGGTTGCCGACGAGGCCGGAGCAGATCTTCGTCACCACCGGCGCGCAGCAGGCGATCGACCTGCTGATGCGCACGAGCGTGTTCGCCGGTCAGCCGGTGCTGGTGGAGGACCCGACCTTCGCGGGCGCCCTCGACGCCCTGCAACGGGCCGGCGGCCGACCGGTCGGCCTCCCGGTGGACGAGGGCCTGGACCCGGCCGAACTCGGTGCGGCCCTTCGAGTCCAGCGGCCCGCGCTGGTGTATCTGATCCTGACCCACCAGAACCCGACCGGTCAGGTCGTCGATGCGTTGCGGCGGCAGCGCATCGCCGAACTCGCGGCGGCCAGCCCCGAAACGCTGTTCGTCGACGACACGGCCCTGGCCGAGCTGAGCCTGACCGATCAGGCCCCACCCACACCCTTGGCCGCGATCGCGCCTCGACTGTCCAATGTGGTCACCATTGGTTCGGTGTCCAAGACCTACTGGGCCGGGCTGCGCGTCGGCTGGATTCGCGCCGGCACCGAGTTGATCGGCAGGCTCGCCGCCGCGAAGGCCGCCGTCGATCTCGGCGGCCCCGCACTCCCCCAGGCCATCACCGCCGCCCTGCTGACCAGCGAGCACGCCGGCATTCTGAGTTGGCGCCGGGCGCAGCTGCGCGACAACCTCGACCTCCTGCAGTCCGGTTTGCGCACCCACCTGCCGTCCTGGTCCTGGACGCGACCGCGTGGCGGCCTGAGCCTGTGGGTCCGGCTCGCCGGGCCGACCGGACCCTGTGACAGCGGGGTGTTCAGCCAGGCCGCGCTGCGTGCCGGTGTCGTCGTGGTGCCCGACCGCCTGCTGAGCGCGACCCACCGGCGCCGGGACCGGCTGCGCATCGCGTTCAGCGAATCGGCCGACCGGTTGCGCGCCGCCGCTCCGTTGCTCGCGCAAGCCTGGCAGCAGGTCGCCGACCTGCCCGCGTAACCGCAGGTCGGCGGAGGTCACGGGTTGATGGCCGTCACCGGTCGACCGAGGACGCGGCTCGGGTGCCGTGCGGCCTGCCGTTGGCCCTGACCCGCTTGATGTGGTCCTCGGTGACCTGCTGGCTGACCTTGTTGAACTCCAGGAGGAAGGCCAGTTGCTCGTCGGTGTAGCCGGCGAGGGCTTCGGCCATGTCCACCCACATCGGTTGGAAGTAGCTGGACAGCGCCGTGATCCTGGCCAGGTCCGGCCGGACGATGATCCTGCGTCGGTCGGTCGGATCATCGGATCGGGTGAGGTAGCCGGAGCGTTCCAGCCGATCGAGCATCTTGGTCGCCGCGCTGGTGGTCATGCCGAGTCGCTCGGCCAGCCAACTCGGCGCCGCAGTACCGGCCGCGGCGAGCAGGTTGAGGCACTGTAGGTCGGTCGCGGGCATCCCGAACTGGTCGGCGACGGCCGCGGTCAACCGCATCGCCGTACCGGTGGTCTTCGGATGGTCCAGCATGATCGCGGTCAACAACTCTTCCCGCCGACTCGATACCGCCGTCACTACGCCGCCACCTCCCCGTCAGCCTCGTCGGCCTCATCTGCCCGCTCGTGTCCCGGCACCACTATGGGCATGCTAGCCGCGGCCGGTTCCGCGACTGACGGGATGACCCGATCAGCCACCGGCCAGCGTCAGTGCCAGCACGTCGATACGCGACACCCCGGCGGCGTTCCGCGATGACGGACCGGAAACAACCGTCCAATTCGGTCAGTGCTGTGCCGCGAGGTGGACAGCGCGGACGTCCCGGCACTCCTGCGCGGTGTCCACGGGTGCGGTGGACAGGACAAGGCTCGACACGTGATTCCCCGTCCCCTCAGAACATCGGATATATGGATTGATCGTTCTTCTTGCGACGCTTGCGGCGGAAGATCCGGCCGGCCAGTGTGCGTAGGAACGAGATCATGCGATCACCTTCTTCAGGAGAGTCGGAGGTGCTCGGCCAGCAGCCCGGCCACGATGTCGTGCCCGCTGTCGGTCAGGTGGGCCCGGTCGACGTAGAGCCAGTCGGCGCTGGTGGTCGCCTCGGCCAGCAGCGAGTTGAGGTCGAGAAAGTCCACGCCGGTCCGGTCGCAGGCGGCCGAGAGCGCGGTGGCGTAGCGGCGGCCCACCTCGGCGCCGGCGATGTCGCCGAACAATTCCTCGAACACGCCCAGTCGGGAGAGCTTGTCCAGTTCGGTGAACAGGACCCGTTCCTCGGTGGCCGGCTCGGCGCGCACCCAGGTGGCCAGTGGTTGCAGCACGAAGGTGACACGGGCGCCGGTGACCGCGGCCAGGTCGCGCCATCCGGCGAGGTAGCGTTCGGTGAGGCCGACCGCGGTGGCAATGAGCTTGTCCGGATCGTGCTCCACCTGCTCGGAGCGCGCCGGTTGGTCGTCGGCGCGCTCGGCGCGGCGGCCGGAGCCGCGTTTGGGTTTGCTGTTCTTCGCACGCAGCTGGTCCAACTGCTCGTAGTACTCGCCGCAGTAGAAGAAGGCCCCGCTGTCGCCCTGCTGCCACTCGGGAAGCCTGCTCAGCGCGAGGGTGTTGAAGCCGGAGAGCAGCACGACCCGGTCGATCTCCGGCAACAGGTGCCGGTAGAACATGAACAACATCAGCTCCTGCGCGGAGTTGTAGCTGCGTCCGCCGAAGTTCAGCCACGGCAGGGACGGCGCGTGCTTGGCCCACAACCGGGACGGGATGGTCGCCGCGTCACAGGACGCGCCGATGCCGAAGGCGGTCGAGCTGCCCGCGAACACTCGCACCGGTCCGTCGGGTATGTCGCCGCCTGGCGAGCAACGGCGCGCTCCCCCCGCCTCGGTGACACGGAAGCCGAAGCGGTCGGTGTTGACCACGTCGGAGGCGTAGTCGGTGCGGTGGAAGTACATCAGGTACGGCAGGTACCTTGTGGCCGCGCGGTCGTCGAAGTCGTCGTAGCGCACCATCTGTGGTGTCAGCGTGTGCCGTTGCAGTTGCATGGTCATCCCTGTTCGGTGGCGGCTCGTCGGTCGGCGCAGCGGTCCAGTTCGTCGCGAAGGCACTGCCGCGCGGCGAGCAGTTCCTGTTTCCTGGCCAGCACCGTTGGCACGACGTGGATGCGCGCCTTGATCCGCGCTGCGAGCACGCCGCCCTGGTGGATGGTGGTGTCGAAGTCGAACAGTTCACCGGCCGCGCTCGGGGTGCGCGCGGTCAGCACGCAGACAACGTTGGCCGGCAACGGAAACAGGTAGCGGTGGAAGCTGGACCGGATGTCGCGGATCTCGCTGATCACCGAGTCCGCGCGCTGCCGCTGGTCCAGCAGGTGCTGCTCGGTGGCGATGGTCCATGCCTGGCGGGCCGCCTCGATGAGGGTCACCGCGGGGGTGTGCTGGCCGTTGAGGTGATCGTCGAGCACGCGCACCCGTTCGTCCATGAGCAGGTCGGCGCGGAACTCGGCGCTCCCGGTCCTGGTCAACGGGCCGATCAGAGCGTGGTCGCGCGGGTGCGGGTAGGGCGCGTGCCGCAGGGCGGACGGCCAGGCCAATCGGTGTCCGCCGCGCTCGGTCAACTCAGCCAGCTCGCGCAGTTGCGGGTCGGTGACGCCCTGTCCCACCGCCAGTGCCACCGTGGTGGGCAGGTTGCCGGTGCGCAGCAGGTCGAGTACCTCGGTGGCGGCGATGGCACCTCGGTGGGCGTGGAAGGCGGTGTGGTGATCGCCGACCACGACGAGTGCTGTGTCCATCGCGGCCTCAGCTCGCGGTCGCCGCGGCGCTTACCGCGTTGTGATAGGCGGTGATCAGCTCGTCCACGGTGCGCACGTCGGAGATGACCAGGTCCTGTGCGAACGGATCGACGCCGAACTCGGTCTCCAGTTGGATGATCAACCTGGCCAGCGCCAGCGAGCTGAAGCCCAGTTCGGTAAGCCGGTCGCCGTCGACGACGGGGCGCGGTTCGGCCTCGTCGTCCTCGACCAGCTCGGTGATGACCCGGTGCACGACCGTGCGGATCTGCGCTGTGGTCAGCATGTCAGCCCTCCATCGACCACGATGGTCTGTCCCGTGATGAACGAGGCGCCCGGTGAGATCAGCAGGCAGACCGCGTCGGCGATCTCACCGACACCGGCCAGCCTGCCGAGCGGGGTGCGGTTGCGGACCCGCTCACGGTCACGGTCGGAGACCCCGTCGGTCAGCTCGGTGTCGAACAACCCGGGCATGATCGTGTTGACTCGGATGCCCATCGGCCCCAGCTCCCGGGCCAGGCTGCGGCTGAAGGCGTCCATACCGGCCTTGGCCGCCGAGTAGACCGCGACGCCCCGGTTACCCCGGATGGCGTTGATCGAGGACACGGTGACGATCTGGCCCGCCGACCGCAGGCTCATCACCTTGGCGCACGCCCTGGTCAGCACTGAACAGCACAAGACCTGCTCTGCCGTCGACGCGGAGTTGCTGGTAGAGCGGGTGATCGGCGCCGGTGGCCCTGCGCAGCACCCGACGCGCGCCGTCGGCCTCGATCGTGATCGCGAACTCGACCTTGGCCACGTCGAAGAACTCGGCGAGTTTGGTCCGCGGCGGCGCGTCCAGTGGGACGATGATCGCCTTGCGCCCGGCGAGCGCGAGGAGCGCGGCGCAGGCGGTCGGCGAGTAGCGCGCGTCAAGCGCGACCACGTCACCAGCGCGGATGCCGTACTGGTCGAGCACGCGGGACCAGTCCTCGACCAGCCGGAGGAGTTCCCGGTAGTTCGTCGCCGTCCCGTCGAAGACCACGGCCTGCCGGTCGTCGAAATCGATCGTTCTCTCAGCAAGCAATGAACTCACTCTTTCCCCGACACTGATATGCGAAGACAGGAGGTAGCAGGAGGAATTTATTTAGTCGACGATGCACCATCTCGGCCAGGAGGTTATCAGTCACCAGAAGGCAACGACCATAGGACATATAGGTGACTCGACAATCGGTGCGATCGAGTATCAAACATACCCGGAACGAGAAAACTCCTCGTAGCAAACACAACGAGAACGACTGAGTCATCAGTCATGATGGACTCAAGATGAATTAAAGGTCAGCTATGACAGAATTAATGCCGCTCCACATGAACTGAAAAAGACTGTCTATTCATGGGATGATCCGCCAATCACCGGACCAGTTATCCGCAATTAGGTAATCCCGGTAACGAATAGCCATGATTGGATGAGTGAGAATCGCCAGCCATAGCGAATGGCCGACAAGAGATAGATACCAGGCCCCTGACAAGGGAGTTGTTTCGACCAAGATACGACTCATATCGCCAGGCTTCGGGTGAATACCGTCCTCGACGCCCGGCCCGAGGGCGCGACGAGTTCCCCGCCCTGGCCGGCCAGGGCTACCGACCGCGCCCACGCCGGCCAGGTCGACCTCATCCGGACAGTAAGACCGAACCGGACAACTGGATATCGAGCAGGTACCTGACAGAAGATGTCAGTTACCTGAGCCAGGATTGGTGCCAGGACAACGCCTGACTCGGGCCGAGCAGCGCACGGTCACGTACCCGGTGCTCGGCTCAACAGCAGAAAGGTCGGTACGCGGCATGACTGGATTCGCGTCATTGGCGATGGTGAACCTGGACTGTGCGGATCCCGCCGCACTTGTCGACTTCTATCACGCGGTGCTCGGCTGGGAGATCACCTACCGGGACGAGAACTACGGGATGATCAGCGCAAACGGCACGGCCATCGGCTTCGGCAAGGTCGCCGACTACCAGCTGCCGCGCTGGCCGGAGGCCGACAGTCCGAAGCGGTTCCACCTCGATCTCTCCGTCGACGACCTGGACAAGGCCGAGGCGAGCTGTCTGGAACTGGGCGCCGGCAAACCGGAGTTCCAGCCCGGCGCGGACCGGTGGCGGGTGCTCACCGATCCGGCCGGACATCCCTTCTGCATCTGTGCCAAACAGGACAGCTGACTCCTCGCAAGGGGACTCGTCAGCCGACTACAGTCGAAGGCCAGCCGACGAGGGTCAGCCGACTACAACCGGGGGTCGACCGGCTCGGACTCCAGGGCGAGTACCGCGAAGACGCATTCGTGCACCCGCCACAGCGGTTCGCCGCGTGCCGCCCGGTCGAGGGCCTCAAGGCCGAGGGCGTACTCGCGGGTGGCCAGTGACCGTTTGTGGCCAAGACCGCGCTCCCGCAACCTGCTGAGGTTGGCCGGTTCGGTGTAGTCGGGGCCGTAGATGATCCGCAGGTACTCCCGGCCGCGGACCTTCAGTCCGGGCTGCACGACGCCGCGCCGGCCCCTTGTCAGGTTCGCGGTCGGCTTGACAACCATGCCTTCCCCGCCCGCCGCGGTCAGTTCTTCCCACCAGCGGGTACCGGCGGCGGTCGAGGCCGGATCGGTGGTGTCGACCGCGAACCGCCTTGTCGGCGCGAAGGTCTCCGCGTCAGCCTCGACGAGGCGGTCGGCCAGGTCGAGGTGCCAGTCGTGCGGCTTGTCCTGGTAGGTCGACTCCCCCGCCGCGAGTACCTGGAACGGCGCGATCCGCACGCCGGTCAGGCCGTCCGTCGGCCAGCAGTAGCGCCGGTAGGCGGCGACGAACGCGGCCGCGTTGGCCTCCCGTGCCTCGGTGCGGGCGAGCAGGTCACCGACGTCGAGACGGGCAGCGGCGGCCGTGCGCAGGGCCGTGGTCGCGGCGGGTAGCGCGGCCGTCGCGGCAGCACCGACCGAGGCGTACTGGCTGCGCAGCAGGTCCTCGGCCTTCGCGCTCCAGGGCAACAACTCGGTGTCCAGCAGGACCCAGGAGGCGTCGAGTTCCTCGAACAGCCCGGCCCTGGTCACGGCGGCACGCAACCGGTCGAGCAGTTGCCCGGTCAGCTCCGGCCGGAAGAACGGCCGGCCGGTGCGGGTCCAGACGGCACCGATGTCCCCGCCCGGCGCACCGAACCGCGCCTGCGCGGCCCGCTGGTCACGGCAGACCAGGGCGACCGCGCGGGAACCCATGTGCTTCTCCTCGCACAGCACCGCGTTCACCCCGTCCGCGCGGAACTGCTCGAAGGCCTGGTCCGGGTGTTCCAGCAGGTCACCGTGCTTCGCGGTGGCCACCGGGCTCATGGTGGGCGGCAGGTAGAGCAGCCAGCGCGGGTCGATGGCGAAGCGGCTCATCACCTCCAGTGCGGCGGCCGCGTTGTCCGCGCGAATACTCAGCCTGCCGTGGTTGCGGGTCTGCACCACCCGCTGACCGGTGACATCGGTGAGGTCGAGGACGTCGGGATCACGCCGCCCGGCCGCCACCGGCTCAGCGGCCGGGTTGACCGGGAACGGTTTGGCCGGCTCGTAGTGCACCGCGGTCGCCGGTACCGAGACAAGAGCCCGCTCCGGGTAACGCAGCGCGGTGAGCCGACCACCGAACACGCAGCCGGTGTCCAGGCACAGCGTGTTGTTCACCCACTCCGGCTCCGGTACCGGCGTGTGTCCATAGAGGACCATGGCGGAGCCGCGATACTCGTTGGCCCACGGATACCGCACCGGCAGGCCGAATTCATCGGTCTCCCCGGTGCTCTGGCCGTACAGGCAGAAGCCACGCACCCGGCCAGAGGCCCGGCCCTGATAGGCCTCGACGAGGCCGGCGTGCGCGACGACCAGCTTGCCGCCGTCGAGGACGTAGTGTGAGATCAGCCCGTCGACGAACCGCTCGACCCTGGTCCTGAACTCGGCCGGTTCCTCGGCCAACTGGGCGAGCGACTCGGCAAGCCCGTGCGTGAGCCGCACATCACGACCGCGCAGTGCGCGCAACAGTTTGGCCTCGTGGTTTCCGGACACGCAGAACGCGGTATCGGCCTCGACCATGCCCATCACCAGCCGCAGCACGCCGGGCGTGTCCGGGCCGCGGTCGACGAGGTCACCGACGAAGATCGCCCTGCGCCCCGCCGGATGCCGGGCGCCGACCGGCAGGCCGCGCTCGTCGCGGTCGAGGTGGTAGCCGAGTTCGCCGAGCAGCGACTCCAGTTCCGCGCGGCAACCGTGGATGTCGCCGATGACGTCGAACGGGCCGGTCTCGTGCCGAAGGTCGTTGTAGAGCCGACTTCTGGTGATGGTCACCGCGTCGACCTCGTCCTCGGTCCTCAGCACGTGCACGTGCCGGAAACCCTCCTTGGCCAGCGAGCGCAGGCTACGGCGCAGCAGGTCGCGCTGCCGGCGCAGCACATGCGGTCCGAAGTTGCGGTCGGCACGAGCGGCATTGCGCCGCGCGCAGACCTGCTCCGGCAGGTCCAGCACGATCGCGACCGGCAGCACATCGTGCGCGCGGGCCAGTTCGACGAGCTGTCTGCGGGCTTCCTGCTGCACGTTCGTCGCGTCGATCACGGTCAACCGACCGAGTTCCAGCCGTTTCCCGGCGATATGGTGCAGTACCTCGAACGCCGCCGCGCTCACGGTCTGGTCGTTCTCGTCGTCGGCGACGAGGCCCCGGCAGAAGTCGCTGGAGATCACCTCGGTCGGCAGGAAATGCGTCCGCCCGAACACGGACTTGCCAGAACCGCTCGCGCCGATCAGCACGACGAGACTCAACGCGGGCACGGCCACCTCGCGCGTTGCCGATTCGGTCGTCGTCATGACCGCCCTCCCGTCTTTCCGATCGTCCTGCCGGTCGTCCTGGTGAACACCGCGAGCTGGGTCGGTGGTCCGACTTCCGGATCTTCCGGTCCGACCGGCAGATACCGAACCCGGTAGTCCCAGCGCGCGGCCACGGCATCGGCCCAGGCGGCGAACTCGGCGCGGGTCCATTCGAACCGGTGGTCGGGATGACGGTGACCGTCGGCGCGCAGCGTCGGAAACCGCACGTTGTACTCGACATTCGGGGTGGTGACGAGCACGGTTTCCGGTGCGGCGGAACCGAAGACGGACTGTTCGAGAGCCGGCAGCCGAGGCGGGTCGATATGCTCGACGACCTCCATCAGCACGGCGGCGTCCAACCCGGCCAACCGGCTGTCGCGGTAGGTCAGCGAGGTCTGCAGCATGGTCAGCCGTTCGCGGCGGGCCGGTGGCATCCGGTCAAGGCGCAGCCTGCGCTCGGCGATCTCCAGCGCCCTACTGGACACATCAGCGGCCACGATGTGGGTGAACGTGGCATCGGCCAGCAACTCGCCGACCAGTGCGCCCTCCCCGCAACCGAAGTCGCCGATCCGCCGCGCGCCGGCCGAACGCAACGCGGCGAGTACGGCGCCCCGGCGCTGCTCGGCGAGCGGCACCACTCGATCCGGCTTCGCCTCGCCTGCCGTCGGCAACGGAACCATGGCCTCGGCGGGGTTCTCCCGATCGAGGTCGTCCGGATCGAGGTCGTCGATTTCCTGGAGCCGAGCCAGCGCGGATAGGGTCAGGCTGCCCTGGTGGGCAAGGTAGCGGCGGCTGATCAGTTCCTTCTCCGGGTGCGTGCCGAGCCAGCCCGCGCCGACCCTGATCAGCTTGTCGACCTCGTCCTGGCTGACCCAGTAGTGCTTGGCGTCGTCGAGCACCGGCAGCAGGACGTAGAGGTGGCCGAGCGCGTCGGCCAGCCGTACCGTCCCCGTCAGCCGGAGGTCGAGGTACCGCGAGTCGCCCCAGCTCGGAATGGTCTCGTCCAATGCGACCGGCCGGGCCTCGACGTGCCAGCCGAGCGGTTCGAACAGCCGAATCGCCAGGTCGGCGCCGCCTCGGCAGGGCAGAGCCGGGACGTGCAGTTCGAGCGGGAGCGGGTTGGCGGCCAGGTCGGGATTGCTGGCGCAGCGGCCGGACATCGCGGTCTTGAACACCCGGCTGATCGCCACCGACAGCATGCTCGACGCCGCGTACGGCCGGTCGTTGACGTACTGGCCGAGGGTGAACCCGTCGGCGGCCGGGCCACGACGACCTCGGACGAGGCCGATCGGGTCGACCTCCAGCAGCAACGCTGCCGTGCACCGGCCGGCCTCGGCCTGCGGGTAGAACACGTGCGCGGTGCCGACCGAGACGTCGAAGGACTGGACCTTGGCCGGATGCTTGTACAGCAGATAGCCGAGATCTGTCGCAGGTGGACTGGTCGAGGTGATGGTCAACAGCACGAAACGGCATTCTGCCCGATCCGGGCCGGAAAACCTGCCGATTTAACCGCTCCGGTGCCGCCGGAGCAAAGCCGCCTGCCGATACGGGCGGCCCGGCCCTCCCCACACGGTCCGGCACGCCCCGGTCTACGCTGCCCCGGACAGTCTGCCAACGCCCGGCCGACGACCCGCGAGTTGTCCACACCGGCGCTCACCATCCACAGGCCGCCAAAACCATGCCCACCCAGCTCGCCAAAATCGATAGACTGGCCGAGGGGGTCTTCCCCCTGGGATTGGGTGGGCTTTGTGGATTTTGAGGATTCGTGGATTCTGCGGGCCTCGCGGATTTTCGGGTTTCCGCGCGAGGATTTTGTGTGAATAAGCGTGAGGCGCGGTTTTACGTGAAGGCGCCGATTTGCACGGAGGCGGCGGTCTTTTACATAAGCGGAGATTCACGGGCGCCCTGTGCGAGATTTTGCGACACACGAGAGCCGAATTTGTCAATACGCATTGGAGAAAACAGGCATCCAGAAATCCGCCCACCCGCACCATCGTGCACCATTTGTCCTATACATGCATTTTGGTCAGCCTGAGGCTCAGGCACACAGCCCTGCCGAAAGGTGACAGTTCAGGTCTCACGGGGCTGGTGATGGGGTGAGGCCACCTGCATGAGATGATCTTGGGGTGCGGCAAGCTGGCGACGAGTTCTCGTCCTATGACGAGCTTGTTGCTGTGGTGGGGTTTCTGAAGCAACAGCTTGA
>DATATE010000150.1:0-51633 GCA_036268955.1 Pseudonocardiaceae bacterium | reverse complement strand
CAGCGGCATGGTGACGGTGATGTGTGGCCGTTCGCCGCCTTCGACCGGGGCCTTCGCGGCATTCGCGGCGAGCACGACGATCTCGGCGAACGCGTCGCCCCGCCGTTCCTCGGCGCTGCGCAGATCGGGCTGGTCCTCACTCGGGCGGGGTTTGGCCAGTGGTGAGAGCAGCGCGGTGAACGCCGCGCCGACCTCTGGTTCCAGCATGCCTCGGAAGCTGACCTTCCCGCTGTGGCCGACGTGGTAGTTCAGTTCGTTGTCGGAGTGTCGTAGTGGTTCGTCGGCGGGTTCGGGGCCGTCCTGGTCGTAGTCGTAGACGAGTCTGCGGCCTGCGGCGCGCAATGTCCGCGAGTCCAGAAGCCTTGCCTTGGCGACGATGCGATTTTCGGCTCGGTCTGCTTCTTCGGGTGGCAGGTTGTCGGGGAGGCCGGCCAGGGTGGAGGTGATCACGGCGAGGTGGTCGGTTCCCAGCGCGCCGTCCGTGGCGGCTTGTGCGAGCGCGGGGTGTCGGTCGAGGGCTTGGGCGTGGGTGATCCGGCGGGTGGCGTCGGCGGCGGTGATGCGCAGGGTGTCTCGGAGTAGGAGGCCGAGGCTGAGGTATCCGGCGCTCAGCGCGATGCCGCGTGATTCGGCGATGGTGATCGCGCGGAGGCTGTGTGCGGACAGTCGGCGGACCAGGGTCTCGATCTCGTGGAGGTCGGTGATGAATTCAGCCGGGTCCGCTCGCCACCATTCGGTGTCGAGTAGTTCTTCGGCTGATTTCTCCATACCTCCACACTAATGCGATGTCGATCATCGTGCTACCCATTCCTTGTACATGATCGGGTGATGACAACACGCAAACTCAGTGATCCACACACGACCACAGCCGGGCAACCATCCTTGTGGTGTAAGGGAAGCGCGCAGGTCTTGGACCAAGCCGGGAACGCCTCGTCGCTCGGCCACATCACCCTGTCGTTATGCCAACCGGACCGCAGACCAGAAGGAAGAATGAGAGCTGAACGGAACCGATCAGAAACTCGCGCCATTGAGAGAGCCCTACCAAGAGTCATGGAGCAAAGCCATAGCGCAAGGTGAGTACCAGCCGATAAGGAACGGAGCCTCGACGGCGCGGATGGCCTCAGCGGGCCAGGTGGCACTCACCCGACCAGGTGAGGCCACCTTCTCGTCGCCGCACGTTTGCTTGGCAATCCGAGACCGGAATGTTTTGATGTCTTCGGCCAGTTGACCAGCTCAGTTGACCAAGACCCTGGCCGGCTGTCAGCACCGACCGCCATCGTCCGTCGGCCTCGACGAGGAGAGCACATGCCGCAGATGCGCCGTAAGATCAGCCGCCGCACCTTTCTGGAAGCATCCGCGATCACCGCTGCCACGGCGGGACTGCTCGGCGGAATGTCGGCCGGGTTGGCACAGGCGGTTACCGGGCCGCGGCGGTCGGGCAGCCTGGACGAGGTCGAGCATGTGGTCATTCTGATGCAGGAAAACCGCTCCCTGGACCACTATTACGGCACCCTCAAGGGGGTAAGGGGGTTCGGCGACCGGGCGGCGTTGACGCTGCCGAACGGTAGCGATGTGTTCCACCAGCCGGATCTGCTGCGCCTCGACGGTGGCTATCTGCTGCCGTTTCACATTGATACGACGAAGTACGACGGACAGGACCTCGGCGACCTTCCGCATGACTGGGACACCACGCATCTTGCCTGGAACGGCGGTGCCTACAACAACTGGCCGCTGGCCAAGAGTGAGATGACCATGGGTTATTTCACCGAGGCGGACATCCCCTTCCACCATGCCCTCGCCGGTGCGTTCACCATCTGCGACCAGTATTTCTGCTCGATCCAGGGCCCGACGATCCCGAACCGGCTCTTCCACTGGACCGGCACCATCGACCCGGACGGCGTCGCGGGCGGCCCGGCCACCTACAACCCGGCGGACTATCAGCCGGTGTACCACTGGACGACCTATCCTGAGCGGCTACAGGCGGCCGGGGTGTCCTGGCAGTTGTATGCCAACGACGAGGTCGGCGACAACAGCGCCGATCCGTATGTCGGCGACTACGGTGACAATCCGCTGTGGCTGTTCCAGGCCTACCACGACGCGCTGGCCTCGACCGATCCCGCCGTGCACCAGTTGGCCGACCGGGCGAGCCTGCGGACCCAGTCGGGCTCGGCCAGAACGTCGACCATGTGATCGCGCAGTTCGCCGCCGACTGTGCGGCCGGCACGCTGCCGTCGGTGTCCTGGGTGGTCGCGCCGTACGCCTACTGCGAGCATCCGGCGGCCCGGCCGGTCGACGGCGAGGTCTACGTGCAGGCGGTGTTGAACGCGTTGTGGAGCAATCCGCAGTTGGCCGAGAACACCGTGGTGTTCATCAATTACGACGAGAACGACGGCTTCTACGATCATGTGCCGCCGCCCGTTCCGCCGGCCGGTACGCCCGAGGAGTTCCTGCCGGCGAGCCAGCCGCTTGCCGACGGTCTGCCGCCTGCCTTCGGGCCGCCCACCGCGATCGGTCTCGGGCCTCGGGTGCCGATGACGGTGATCTCGCCGTGGAGCCGGGGTGGTTGGGTGAACTCGCAGGTCTTCGACCACACCTCGGTACTGCGTTTCCTCGAACAGTGGACCGGGGTGCGGGAGCCGAACATCTCGGCCTGGCGCCGGTCCATCTGCGGCGACCTGACCAGCTGCTTCGACTTCACCAGCAGCAACACCACAATTCCCGCGCTGCCGGACACCGCTGCGTTGCAGGCGGCGGCCAATGCCACCCAATCGACGCTGCCGAAGCCGACGACGCCGGCATCCGGCCAGCAGGTCGTCCCGGTGCAGGACGCCGGCAGCGTCCCGGCCCGGCCGATTCCCTACCAGGCCAACGCGAACGTCGCGGTCGGCAGCGCGCTGACCGTGTCGATGTTCAACGCCGGTACGGCGACCGTGCCGCTGGCGCTGTACGCGCACCATCTGCTCGGCACCACCGCCACGCCGTTCGACCTCGCGGCCGGTGGTACCGCGTCGACCACGGTCGCCCTGGCACTGATCACCGGCGCGTACGACGTGTACCTGCACGGCCCCAACGGATTCCTCCGGCAGGCGGCCGGTTCGGCCGCCGCCGACACCGAGGCGACGCTGGCCATCACCGGGAGCGCGAACAGCCCCGCGCTGTCACTGACCGTCGACAACACCTCGACGCAGATCAGGGTGGTGCTGATCAGCGAACTCGACGGCACCAAGCATGTGCTCACCCTCGCCGCGAACAGCAGCCAGAGCATCGCCTTCGACCCGATCGCCGCCGACAGCGGCTGGTACGACCTGACCGTGACCGTGGACGGATTTCCCGACTTCCAACGCCGGTTCGCCGGACACCTTGAGAACGGCGAACCGAGCCGAACCGGCTGACCACCGCGACTCCTGCCACCGCGACCGCGGTGATGTCCGGGTTCGTGCCGGAAATCACCGCGGTCGGCGTGCCGGTCCGGCATACACTGCTGCTCGTGCATCGGCGTTTTCCCATCACCCCGCCCCCTGCTCGCTGAGCGGGGTGGACCTGAGCGCCTGCTGACGGTGTCCGTCAGCGGGTGATGCTCGCGCGGGTGAGCCTGGTGTCGCCCCGCTTCCGCGACCCTTTTCCCTTTTCCTGTCGCAGGAGCGCGAACCCTTATGCATGCACGTATTTCCGCGCTGACGGCTGCGTGCCGTCAGCCGAACGGTCGTCGGTCCAACAACCGTCAGTCGAACAACAGTCGGCCGGGCAGCGGAGTCCCGTTGTTGGTCTGTGCCGGACTGCTCTGGGGGACCGGTGGGTTCTCCGGGACGGTCCTCGGCCGGGTCGCCGGGCTGTCGCCCATCGCGATCGCCGCCTACCGGCTTGCCGTCGGCGGACTGTTGATCGGCGTCGTCCTCGCGGTGACCGGGCGGCGGTTGCCGATGACGCGGGCCGCGCTGGTCCGGGTGGCGGCCATTGGCGGGCTGGCCGCGATCTATCAGGCCAGTTACTTCGCGGCGGTCGCGTTGACCTCGGTCAGCCTGGCCACCCTGATCACCATCGGCAGTTCACCGGTGCTGGTACTGGCGGTCGAGGCGGCCACCGGGCGACGTCGGCTCGACCGGGGCGCGGTGCTGACCGTCGCACTCGCATTGGCCGGTCTCGGCCTGCTGGTGGGTGTGCCGAGCGGCGGATTCGGTCCGGCCGCGCTGTTCGGCGGGGCCGGGCTGGCGGTGTTGGCGGGTGCCGGATTCGCCACGATGACCTTGATCAGCGCCCGGCCCGTCACCGGCCTCGACGAGCTGACCACGGCCGGGGCCGGGTTCGGTATCGGCGGCGCGCTACTGCTGGCCGTCGCGATACCGACCGTCGGTATCGGTTTCCAGCCGACGCCGACCGCGCTGGGCCTGTTGGTGTTCCTCGGTCTCGTGCCGACGGCGATCGCCTACACGCTCTACTTTCGCGGCCTGCCCAGCGCGGGGCCGGGCACGGCCGCGTTGCTGGCTCTGCTGGAACCGTTGGTCGGGTCGCTGCTGTCGGTCCTGCTGCTGCACGACCAGTTCGGTGTTGCCGGGCTGGCCGGTGCGGTGCTGCTGATGGTCGCGGTCATCAGCGCAGGCGTCCGACGGCAGCCTGCATCGTGACGGTGTCGCGGGCGTCGTGACCCGCCACCGGTACGTCAGGGCGCCATTCGGCTACGTCGACGAGACCGGGGTCGACCAGTTCCCAGCCGGCCAGCATGGTCTCGATGTCGGCCCTGGTTCGTCGATGGCCGGGCTGAGTGGTCTTGCCGAAGAGTTCGTGCAGTTTGGCGCCCTGCTCGGTGGCCTCGACCGAAATCTCCCCGTGCGAGAAGACCAGGGCACTGCCGGGGGCGACGCTGCCGCGGTACTTCGCCAGGATCGCGGCCGGGCTCTGTTCGTCGGACACGAAGTGCAGTACCGCGCAGGCGATCACCACGATCGGCTGGCCGAAGTCCAGTAGCTCGGCGACGCCGGGCGCGGACAGCACGGTCGACGGATCGGCGATGTCGGCCTCGGTGACGGTCGCGGTGGGCACATCCGAGAGCAACCTCTTGGTCTGTGCCACCGCGACCGGTTCGACATCGACGTAGGCGACCCGGATCGCCGGATCGAGCGCGTGCGCGATCTCGTGCACGTGACCGACGGTCGGAATACCCGAACCAAGGTCGAGGAACTGGCGCAGCCCGGCATCCAGGCAGTACCGCACGGCTCGCTGCTGGAAAGCGCGATTGGCCCGCGCGGCGGCCACGATCCCCGGCATGACCTCGATGGTCTTGTCGGCCCATTCCCGGTCGATCGCGAGGTTGTGCGTGCCGCCGAGATAGTAGTCGTACATGCGGGCCACATGAGGTCGCGAGACGTCGACATCGCAGCCACCGGAATTGTCGGCACCGTCGAGACTGGTGTTGCTGGCATCGTCGGAACTGTTGTCGGCATCCTCAGCAGGTGCGGTCATCACACACCGTGTTCCCTTCCCCCAAACACCAGCAGCCGCCGCGCCTGGCCGCACTTGGCCTGGACGGCGCGGGTTGCGATTTCGTGGAGGAAGTCAACCACGACCGGGCGGCGAAAGGGGTCGAACACCGCCAGTTCGCCTCGACCGCACCTGATCCTCAGCATCCTCAGCGTGACCATGTGGCCGCGAGTTGACCCGAAGGTGTCTTTCCCGCTGCGGTGAAAGGGTGAAAAACGGTTTTGACCACGGCAAAAGGTGGTAGGTCCTTAGGGAGGTCACAGCCACCCTCGGGGATGGCTGGTCGGGGAGCGCACTTGTGGAGAGGACCGTGGCGATGGATTTCTCGCTGCATGAAAGACGACGGCTGGCCCTGATCGAGCAAGAACTCTCCAGCGACCGCCGCCTTGTGGCCATGCTCAACATCCTGGAGTCGAAGCGGCGCAAGCCAGGGCGGGTGCTGCGCTACGCCGTCAACCGCGTTCGCCGACCCGGTCGCCGACGCAGCGCCCCGGCGACCCTCCGTCACCGAATCGCCCTCGCCTGCTTACTCCTCGCATCCGGTCTACTGCTCGCCGCGCCCGCGTTGCTGACCACCGCGCTGCTGCTCTGGGTACCGACGCTGATCGTGACCGCCGTCGCGGTGCTGCCGCTGCCGCCACTGTTCGTCGTGCTGGCCTACCGCTGGGTACGCAGGCTGCGCAGGGCCCGGCCGTAGCAGGTCCCAGCGGTAGGAGGACCGGCCGTAGCGGACCGCGCGGGTTTGCCACCTCGCGAGGTTGGGTACGCCCCTGTCCAAGCACAAGCCGGTACAACCTGGTCGGCGTCGGGGCACAACCACGGAGGACGGCATGGTCACAACGCATGTGGAGTTCGCGTCGGAAGTAGTCGCGATGACCTGTCCCATCTGCTCGCGAAGAGAAGTGCGCGAGGCGGTACTGGTCAACACCAGCGGTCTGGTACTTGCCAAGGGTCGCAGCTGCCTGCACTGCGGGCACGTTCGACACCGCGACAGCGAACACGATCGAGTCGTCGCCGACCTGCGCGGCCACAGTCTCAAAGTGCCCGCCTGATCTGATGGGCCGCTCGACCTCTTCGGAGGCCTGGCCCCGTCGGCCGCCTGACCGCGCCAGCCGGCTGACCACACCGGCCGGCTGACCACACCGGCCGGCTGACCACACCGGCCGGCTGACCACACCGGCCGGCTGACCACACCGGCAAGGTGCGGATCGGCCGGTCGACCGGCATGATTTGCCGGTGGAGCGTCAGCGCCGACTGATCCAGCCGATGCTCGCCACCCCTGGCGAGGTACCGGCCGGGGTGGGCTGGGCGTTCGAGTTCAAATGGGATGGCGTCCGCGCGGTCAGCTACCTCGACAGCTCGACCGAACGCGGTTCCGGCGGCTCCGGTGATCGTGTCGTCCAGGTGTTCAGCCGCAACGCCAAGGACATTTCGGCCACCTATCCGGAGCTGGGCGCCCTGCGCGAGCAGTTCGGCGGCAGCTCACTGATCGTCGACGGCGAGATCGTCGCACTCGACGAGAGCGGCAGGCCCAGCTTCGCCCGCTTGCAGAACCGGATGCATGTTGCCCGTCCCGACGAGGATCTGCTGGCCGCGACCCCGGTCCGCTACTACCTGTTCGACCTGCTGGCGATCGACGGCCACGACACAACACAGCTGCCCTATCTGCGCCGCCGTGAACTGCTGGCCGAACTGGTGCCCGACGACGCGGTGCCCGAGCTGGTGCTGCCGCCGCTGTTCACCGATGTCGCCGGTAGGGACGTGCTGGCCGCCGCGCGCGAGCACCGGCTCGAAGGTGTGATCGCCAAGCGGCAGGACTCCCGGTACGAGCCGGGCCGCCGATCCCGGTCCTGGATCAAGACGCCGTTGGTGAGTACCCAGGAGGTGATCATCGGCGGCTGGCGGGCCGGCGCGGGTCGTCGGGCGGGGACCATCGGTTCGCTGCTGCTCGGCGCGCCCACCTCGGCCGGACTGCACTATCTCGGCCATGTCGGCACCGGGTTCACCGATGCCGTGCTGCGTGAGCTGACCGCGCGGCTGCGCCCGCTCGCGGCGCGGGAGAGCCCGTTTGGCTCGGCGGTCCCGCGCGAGCACGCCAGGGACGCGCACTGGGTCCGGCCCGAGTTGGTCGGGGAGGTGGAGTACCGCCAGTTGACCACCGACGGCATGCTCCGGCACTCCTCCTGGCGCGGCCTGCGGGCCGACAAGGACCCGGCCGAGGTGACCATGCCCGGCCTACCCTGAACACGAGGTGACCGTGCCCTACCTGCTCACAACAGCTCGGCAATAGCCGAACGGCCGCACGGCGCGTATTCGTCGGATCAATTCCACGGCTGTGGCCTGATCAGGCCGAGCGTTGGTTTCTGCCGGCCGAGGATCGGCGGGCATGTTTGGCCGTGTGTTTGCCGGTAGGTTCGTGGAGCACGAAGTCGGTTTCCGGTTGGGAATTACCCAGTTTTTGTTCCTCGTCGGGTAATGGCGACCACGGTGCCGCTGGCGGAAGTTCTTCCCTGAGAATGGTTTCCAGCACGCGACCGGCTCTGCCGAGCGCGAAGGCGGCCACGGCCGCGATCACCAGTACGCCGGCGATTATCGCCGCGACCAGGTCGGGCACCAGCGCGCCGAGCAGGCAGGCCGCCGCTGCGATGAGGAGAGTTACTCCCGGATAGATCGGGAGTTTCTTGTTGCGTTGCTGCATCTGTGTATCCCGCCGCGATTTGTTGGCAACACGGCTCCCCTTCCATGTTGAAGTTCCATATTACACCTGGATCGGCGTCGACAGTGGCCTTGTTCGACATCATCTTGACCGTTTTTCTGATCGAAATTACCAGCAGTAATCGATCGGAAGGGATCGGTGAGTGCTATCCGGTGTTCGCGCAAGAAATTCATGATAATCGCGATTTAGGCTGCCTTGTTACCGGAATTCGAGGCCGGGAATTTTGGTCTCGGCGAAACTCGGGGGCCTTGAGACGAACACGGAGCGTAGCGGAGCGGGGTCGGTGACCGGGCGGCATCGGCCCAGCTCGCCGCATAGGGTGGGCGGAGCGTGCCTAGGTGATCGTCGGGTGCGGCCGGAGCTGACCGAGAGGAACGTCGCAGATGAGCGAGAAACCGGGGGTCGAGACGCTGGGGCTGCCAGCGGGCATCAAGGCATGCCTTTTCGACCTCGACGGCGTACTGACCCAGACGGCGAAGGTGCATGCCGCGGCCTGGAAGGAAACGTTCGACGAATTCCTGCGGGCGCGGGCGGAACGAACCGGCGAACCCTTTGTACCGTTCGATCCGGTCGCCGATTACGACGAGTACGTGGACGGTATGCCGCGCGAGGACGGTACCCGGACGTTCCTGCATTCTCGGGGAATCGATCTGCCGGAGGGCGGCGCCGACGATCCACCCGGCGCGGAAACGGTGTACGCGGTCAGCGAGCGCAAGAACGAACTCGTGCAGCGCAGGATCGCCGAACACGATATCGACGTCTACGAGGGTTCGGTGCGCTACCTCGAGGCGGTGCGCGCTGCCGGCCTGCCGACGGCCGTGGTGTCCTCCAGTGCGAACTGCAAGGACGTGATCGAGGTGACCGGGCTCGTCAGGTATCTGGACGCGCGGGTGGACGGAATCGTTGCCGCGCAACAGCATCTGGCCGGCAAGCCGGCGCCGGACACCTTCCTCGCCGGGGCCAGGGCACTCGGCGTCGAGCCGGCAGAGGCGGTCGTGTTCGAGGACGCGCTGGCCGGTGTCGCGGCCGGGCATGCCGGCGGTTTCGGCTTCGTGGTCGGCGTCGACCGGGTCGGTCAGGCCGACGCGCTGCGCGAACACGGCGCGACCGTCGTCGTCAAGGATCTCGCCGACCTGTTGGACGCGACATGATGATCAGCCACTCCGCGTTCGAGGCGGAGCCATGGTGCCTGCGGGAGCGCGAGCTGGACCTCGACGTGCTCGCGCAGAGCGAATCGGTGTTCGCGCTGGCCAACGGCCATATCGGCTGGCGAGGCAACCTTGACGAGGGGGAGCCGCACGGCCTGCCCGGTTGCTACCTCAACGGGGTTTTCGAGAGCAGGCCGCTGCCGTACGCGGAGATCGGCTACGGCTATCCGGAGTCCGGGCAGTCGGTGATCAACGTCCAGGACGGCAAGCTGATCCGGGTCCTGATCGACGACGAGCCGTTCGACACCCGCTACGGCATCCTGCACGAACACGAGCGGGTGTTGGACTTCCGCGCCGGCACGTTGTCGCGGCAGGTTGAGTGGACGGCGCCGACCGGGCGGACGGTGAAGGTGTCCTCGACCCGGCTGGTGTCCTTCACCCAGCGCGCGGTCGCCGCGATCTGCTACGAGATCGAGCCGGTGGACCGGCCGGCCCGGATCGTGCTGCAGTCGGAGTTGGTCGCCAACGAGTCGATGGTCATGGCGGCCAAGGACCCGAGGATGGGCGCGACGCTGGACCGGCCGCTGGAGGCCAGGCTCAACGCCGCCGACCACACCAGGGTGGTGCTGGTGCACCAGACCCGCACCAGCGAACTGCGGGTCGCCGCGGCCATGGATCACCTGCTCGACTCGCCGGTGCACTCCGAGACCAGGGTGGAAAGCTCCGACGATCTCGGCCGCTTCACCGTCGCCGCGCGGCTACAGCCGGGCCAGCGGCTGCGGCTGGTGAAGTTCGTCGCCTACGGCTGGTCGGGCCAGCGGTCCGAACCGGGCCTGCGCGCGCAGGTCGACGCCGCGGTCGCCGCCGCCCGGCATACCGGTTGGGACGGCCTGCTCGCCGAGCAGTGCGAGTATCTCGACGGGTTCTGGGCCAGGGCCGATGTCGAGTTGGACGGCGATCCGGAGATCCAGCAGGCCGTCCGGTTCGGCCTCTTCCACGTCGCGCAGGCCGGCGCCCGCGCCGAACGCAGGGCCATCCCGGCCAAGGGTCTCACCGGTTCCGGCTATGACGGGCATTCCTTCTGGGACACCGAGGTCTTCGCGCTGCCGGTGCTGACCTACACCCTGCCCGATGCCGCCGCCGATGCGCTGCGCTGGCGCTACGACATCCTGCCGACCGCGCAGGCGCGGGCCGAGGAACTCGGCTACGCGGGCGCTGCCTTCCCGTGGCGCACCATCGACGGCGCGGAGTGCTCGGCGTACTGGCCGGCCGGCACGGCCGCGTTCCACATCAACGCCGACATCGCCGACGCGGTGGTGCGTTATGTCGACGCCACCGACGATGACGACTTCCTCCGCAAGGAAGGCCTCGCACTGCTGGTGAACACGGCGCGGCTGTGGTGTTCGTTCGGTCATTTCGACGGCAGCGGACGGTTTCGCATCGACGGCGTCACCGGCCCCGACGAGTACTCGGCGATCGCGGACAACAACGTCTACACGAACCTGATGGCGCGCAGGAACCTGCACGCCGCCGCCCATGCGGCCGACCGGTTCCCGGACGAGGCAGGCGATCTGGGGGTGGACGACGGGGAGATCGCGGCGTGGCGACGGGCCGCCGAGGAGATGGTGGTGGTCTACGACGAGCGGCTCGGGGTGCACCCGCAGGCCGAGCGGTTCACCGATCACCAGCTCTGGGACTTCGACAGTTGCAGCCCGGCGCACTATCCGCTGATGCTGAGCTACCCCTACCTCGACCTGTACCGCAAACAGGTGGTCAAACAGGCCGACCTCGTGCTGGCGATGTACCTGTGTCCCGATGAGTTCTCCGACGAGCAGAAGGCGCGCAACTTCGCCTACTACGAGGCGCTGACGGTGCGCGACTCGTCGCTGTCCGCGTGCGTGCAGGCCGTTGTCGCGGCCGAGGTCGGCCATCTCGACCTTGCCAAGGACTATCTCGGCGAGGCCGCGTTGATGGACCTCAACGACCTTGAGCACAACACCAGGGACGGGGTGCACATCGCCTCGCTGGCCGGGGCCTGGCTGGCCCTTGTCGCCGGGTTCGGCGGACTTCGGCACCGGCCCGGCAAACCGCTGCGGTTCGCGCCGAAGCTGCCACCGGGCATCACCCGGCTGGCGTTCCGGCTGTTCTTCCGGGGCCGGGTGCTGAAGGTCGAGATCGAGGGGAGTACGGCGCGCTACAGCCTGCTCGACGGCGAGCCGATGGAGATCGGCCACTACACCGAGTCCGGCACGGTGGCCACCGACGCACCGCTGGAGCGGGAGATTCCGCCCGGCCAGCGGCTCGACCCACCGCACCAGCCGGCCGGCCGCGCCCCGACCCGCCGCAAGTAGCCGTCGCGGTGGTTGAGGTCAGCGATCTCCGCCGACCTCAACCACCGTAGAGCTGCTGGATGTCGATCAGGAGCACGTCATCGGTTTCGGCCGCGATCGCCTTGAGATCGTCGGTGAAACCGGCGGCGCTGTAACAGGCGAGCGTGGTGTGCCCGGTGTCGTAACGGTCGTGGTGGGTCAGCAGCGACCGGATGTGGCGCAGTCGGTCCAACTGGCCGAGGCTCATCCGGTCGTTCCATTTCACCTCGCCGATGGACAGCAGGGGCGGCTTCGTCCCGTCCGCGACCCCGATGACCGCGACGTCGACCTCGTGGCTGGTGTGGGCGGCGGCATCGTTGACCGTGCCGGCGCCGATCTTGGCCGGCAGGCCGCCGAAGAGATCCGGATCGGCGAAGTGCAGGGCCCAGGTGCGGCAGAGCTGCTCGAAGTGCGGGCCGATGATGTTGCTGGCGAAGCGGTTACGGCTGGTCCGCCAGACTCGCGCCGCCGAACCCGGCCGTTCCAACTGGTCCCAGACCGGACGCATGATGGCGTGGTAGAAGATCACCAGCGGTTCGGCGATCTGGTACCTGGTTCGGTTGTCCCGGAACACATCGTGGCTGCGCACCAGCAACCCGGCGTCCTCCAACACGTTCAGCGGATGCGCGATGTCCTGGGCCTTTCGGCTGAGATAGCCGGCGATCCCACCGCGACCGTGGTTTCCAGCGGCGACGGCGGCGAGCACCGAATGGTAGAGAGCCTCGTCGCGTAGCTCGGTCTCCTCGGCGAGGAGATATCGGGCCTCCCGGAACAGCGGACTCTCCGGGTTGAGCACCGTCCTGGTGATCCAGGAGTCGAAGTCATCGGGCCCCTTCGGCACGTCGTTGCGGGCGAACTCTCGGCGATAGGCCGGAGTTCCGCCGACCACGGCGTTGACCTTCACCGCGAGGTGCGGGTCGGTGATGCCCCAGAACTCGGCGGCGAGGCGGTAGTCCAGGGTCGGTACCACCAGTTCGAGGCCGGCGCGGCCACGCAGCGGAGCGTTCCCGGACAGCAGACCGCCCATGAACGACATGGCAGAGCCGCACAGCAACAGCCGGGTCTGCGATCGGGTGCGCTCCGGCCGGCGGGTCCGGAAGGCTTGCTGGATTACCGACGGCAGTTCCGGCGCCGCCTTGACCAGGTACGGGAACTCGTCGAGTACCACCGGCACCGGACGCTCGGCGCCGAGGGCCAGCAGGGTGTCGAGCACCTCGTGCCAGTCCGCGAGGTGCAGCGGGCTCGGTGGGTTGAGGTGAGCGGTCAGGTCGGCGCTGATCAGTCGGAGCGATTCCGCGTCGGTGGCCTGGGTCGCGCCGAAATAGAAGCCGCCTGCCTGCTCGTAGGCGGCATCGAGCAGGTAGGTCTTGCCCTGCCGGCGCCGACCGGAGACCACCCCGATGGTCGCGCCGGGCTGGTCGTCGGTGATGAACCGGGACAGCGCGGACCACTCGAACTCTCGGTCGAACATGTCGGCGGGCTTGTCGAGCACCGCGCCTCCTCTTATGGGGGTGTAGTTATTAAAACTATACCCCCATAAGATTGGAACAAGCTGACCTGCGGTTTTGGCTGAGTGGTCAGCCGATCCAGACGGTTTTGGCGTTGCAGAACTCGCGGATACCCAGCGCGGAGAGTTCCCGGCCGTAGCCGGAGGACTTGACGCCGCCGAACGGAAGCTCCGGGTAGGAGACGGTCATCCCGTTGATGAAGACGCCGCCCGCGGTCAGGCCGTCGATGAGCTTGGCCTGTTCGCCGGCGTCGGTGGTCCAGGCGTTGGAACTCAGGCCGAACCGGGTGTCGTTGGCCAGCGCGACGGCCGCCTCGACGGTCGGCACCACGTAGAGCGAGGCGACCGGGCCGAACACCTCTTCGTGGTAGATCCTCATGTCCTTGGTGATATCGGTGATCACCGACGGCGGATAGAACCAGCCGGGCCGGTCGGGACGTTGGCCGCCGCACAGGACGGTCGCACCGGACTTGACCGCCTCGTCGACGAGTTCCTCGACATCGGCGCGGCCCTGTTCGGTGGCCAGCGGGCCGACCTCGGTGCCCTCGGCCATCGGATCGCCGACGACCAGCGCGGACATCTTCGCGACGAACCGGCGGGTGAACTCCGCTGCGATGTCGGCGTGCACGATGAACCGCTTCGCGGAGATGCAGCTCTGCCCGTTGTTCTGGGTCCGTGAGGTGACCGCGACCCGCACGGCCTTGTCCAGGTCGGCCGAAGGCATCACCACGAAGGCGTCGCTGCCGCCCAGTTCCAGCACGGTCTTCTTGATCTCCCGGCCGGCGATCTCGGCGACCGAGCGGCCCGCGCCCTCGCTGCCGGTGAGCGTCGCGGCGACCACCCGGCGATCGCTCAGCACCCGCTCGACCGCACCGGACCCGATCAGCAAGGTCTGGAAGGCCCCGGCCGGGAAACCGGCACGGGCGAACACATCGGCGAACAGCAGCGCGGTCTGCGGCACGTTGGACGCGTGCTTGAGCAGCCCGACATTGCCGGCCATCAGCGCGGGCGCGGCGAAGCGCATCACCTGCCAGAGCGGGAAGTTCCACGGCATCACCGCCAGCACCGGACCCAGCGGCTGCCAGTGCGTGTAGGCCTTCGACGCGGTCACCGCCTCGGCGTCGGCCGGCTGGTCGGCGAGGAACTCCTCGGCGTGCTGGGCATAGAACCGGGCCGCCTTCGCGCATTTGAGCACCTCGGCCTTTGCCGAGGCGAAGGTCTTGCCCATCTCGGTGGTCATCAGCCGCGCGATGTCCTCGGCCTCGGCGGTCAGGATGTCGGCCGCGGCGCGCATCCAGCCCGCGCGGGTCGCGAACGTGGTCACCCGCAAGGCCTGGAAGGTCTGCTCGGCGCGTTCGATGGCGCGCTCGATCTCGCGGTCGTCCAGTGCGTCGAAGGTGCGGAGTGTTTCGCCGGTAGCCGGGTTCACCGTTGCGATGGCCATGACGTCCTTCCGTTCGAATCGGCTCGCCCCGTGTGGGCAGCTCCAGGGTCGAGAGCAGGTAGCGAGTACCCCGAACCCAGGGAACTACGCGTGGCACGGAATAGCCAGCCGAACAGCCGAGCGGCCGATGATCGGCGGATGGTTGGCTTCGGCCCCGGTGGGCTACCCGTAGGTATGCGGCCGATGAGCAGGAACGAGCCGCGCCCGGATTCGACCGGCGGCCTGGTCGAGGGTTGGCCGGGACGAGAACGGTAACCCCAGGTTGACGCGGTAGGCCGAGATCGGAGGTCCGAACATGGTCGCTGTCCACGGACAGGATGAGTCCCCCGAGGTCAGATCGCTTGCCAGGCACCGACCGGCGACCGACCCGGATTCCCCTGAGCGGGATTCCTTGCTGGAACCGCTCGCCGGCCAGCTCGCCGAGCTGACCCGCGCTCTGCTGGACAGCACGAGCGTGGTGGACGCGCTGGATCGGATCGTCAACGCGACACATGTGGCCATCCCCGGCGCCGACCTGGTCAGCGTCACCCTGCGCGGCCCCGGCGGGCACTACAGCACTCCGGTGGAGACCGATCCGATCGCCGATGAGCTGGACCAGTTGCAGTACGAACACGGGGAGGGTCCGTGTGTCGACGCCGCGCGAATTCCCGGCCCGGCGCTCGCGGTGGCCGATGACCTCGGCTCCGTGCGGCTGTGGCCGAAGTTCGGACCCGCCGCGGCCGAACGCGGCTACCATTCGATCATCGCGACGGCGCTGCTGCCGGATTCCCGGCCGCCGCAACTGGTCGGCGCGCTCAACGTGTACTCCCGCCGTCGGTTCGGCCTGTCCCGTACCGACCGCGATGTCGCGCTGCTGCTGGCCACGCATGCCTCGCTCGCGCTGGCCAACGTGCAGGCCGCCAGCACGGCGGCGCTACAGGCGGCGCATCTGCGCAGGGCCATCGAGAGCCGCGACATCATCGGCCAGGCCAAGGGCATTCTGATGAACCGGCGCGGCGTCACCGCCGAGGAGGCCTTCGCGATCCTGCGCAGGGTCTCGCAGGACCTCAACGTGAAACTGGCCGATCTCGCGCAGACCCTGACCAGCCGACACACCGAGCTGGACCTACCCGAGACCGGCGACCGCTCCGGCCGGTAGGTCGGTGCGCCTTTCAGTCGCCGTCGCCGTCGCTGTCGTTTCCGTCGGCGTCGTTGCCGCTCGCGCGTTGCAGGACGATCAGCGAGCGGGCGGTGATGGTCAGCGGGTCCGTCGCGGGCACGACCCTGGCATCGGCGAGCGAGTCGGGGTTGGCGTGGCCGATCGCGGCGGTGCTCGCCTCGCCGGGGAAGACCTCACCAGTGGTGGTGTCCAGTACGACCTGCCAGCGTGGACCGTAGCTCTCGTCGGGCAGGGTGAGTTCGATGTCCTCGTCGTGTGCGTTGAAGCACAACAGGAACGAGTCGTCGACGACCCGTTCGCCGCGCCGGTCCAGTTCGGAGATGCCGTTGCCGTTGAGGAAAACCGTGATGCACCGGTCCAACGGGGCCTCCCAGTCCTGTTCGGACATTTCATCGCCGGCCGGGGTGAACCAGGCGATGTCGCGTAGTTCGGCGCCCTTGCGGATGGGGCGGCCGGCGAAGAACCGGCGTCGGCGGAAGGCCGGGTGGTGGCGGCGCAGGGCGATGACCGCGCTGGTGAAGGTGAGCAGGTCGAGGTCGGCGCCGGGGGCCGACCAGTCCATCCAGGTCAGCTCGTTGTCCTGGCAGTAGCCGTTGTTGTTGCCCTGCTGGGTGCGGCCGAGTTCGTCGCCGTGCAGCAGCATCGGCACGCCCTGCGAGAGCAGCATGGTGGCGATCAGGTTGCGGGACTGCCGGGCCCGCAGCGCGAGCACCGCCGCATCGTCGGTGCCGCCCTCGGCGCCGCAGTTCCAGGACCGGTTGTCCTCGGCACCGTCCCGGTTGTCCTCGCCGTTGGCCTCGTTGTGCTTGTCGTTGTAGGAGACCAGGTCGCGCAGGGTGAACCCGTCGTGCGCGGTGACGAAGTTGATCGAGGCGAACGGCCGCCTGCCGTCGGCCTGGTAGAGGTCGGAGGAGCCGGTGATCCGGGAGGCGAACTCGCCGAGCGTCGCGGGCTCGCCGCGCCAGAAGTCCCGCACCGTGTCCCGGTATCGGCCGTTCCATTCCGTCCACAGTGGAGGGAAGTTGCCGACCTGGTAGCCGCCGGGGCCGACGTCCCAGGGTTCGGCGATCAGCTTCACCTGGTTGATCACCGGGTCCTGCTGCACGATGTCGAAGAACGCCGAGAGCCGGTCGACGTCGTAGAACTCGCGGGCCAGTGTCGCGGCGAGGTCGAAGCGGAAACCGTCGACGTGCATCTCGGCCACCCAGTAGCGCAGCGAGTCCATGATCAGCTGCAGGGTGTGCGGATCACGCGCGTTGAGCGAGTTCCCGGTTCCGGTGTAGTCGAGGTAGTACTGGGGATCGTCGGCGACCAGCCGGTAGTAGGCGGCGTTGTCGATCCCGCGCTGTGACAGCGTCGGCCCGAGGTGGTTGCCCTCTGCGGTGTGGTTGTAGACGACGTCGAGGATGACCTCGATGCCGGCCGCGTGCAGGGCGCGCACCATGCCCTTGAACTCCGCCACCTGGCCGCCGTCGACCGGGTCGATGGCGTAGCCGTCGTGCGGGGCGAAGTAGGCGATCGTGTTGTAGCCCCAGTAGTTGGCGAGGCCGCGTTCGGTCAGCCCGTGTTCGTGCAGGAACTGGTGCACCGGCAGCAGTTCGACCGCGGTGACGCCGAGCCGGGTCAGGTAGTCGATCATGACGGGATGGCCGAGTGCCGCGTAGCTGCCGCGCAGCTCCTTCGGGATCTCCGGGTGCCGGGCGGTCAGGCCGCGTACGTGCGCCTCGTAGATCACGCTCTCGTTGTAGGGAGTGTTCGGCGCCCGGTCGGTCGACCAGTCGAAGAAGGGGTTGGTGACCACGCCGCGCACGGTGTGCCGGGCGGAGTCGCCGGTGTCCTGGCGCGCCTGGTCGTCGAAGCGGTAGTCGAAGACGGCCTGATCCCAGTCCAGCCGGCCGGTCACCGCTTTGGCGTACGGGTCGAGCAACAGCTTGTTCGGGTTGCAGCGCAAACCCTTGCCCGGATCGTGTGGCCCGTGCACCCGATAGCCGTATTCCTGGCCGGCGCCGATACCCGGTAGGTAACCGTGCCAGACGAAGCCGTCGACCTCGGTCAGCGGCACCCTGATCTCGGCGCCGTCCGTGCCGAAAAGGCACAGTTCGACCAGGTCCGCGACCTGCGAGAACAATGCGAAATTGGTGCCGGTGCCGTCATAGCTGGCACCGAGCGGATAAGCGGATCCCGGCCACGGCTGCACGTGGGCTCCCTTCACCGTGGACCGCCCCAAGCTTGCCATAACTCGGAAGCGCAGTCAGCCCGGGATCGTGAGCTCGGCAGCTCGGCAGTTGCCACCGCCAGTACTTCGCTCACCGGTTCATGGTGGCCCAGCCGCGCCGAACTCGCCTGACGACGGCCAGCCACCAACCGGGAGGCCACGACGAGGACCCGGACAGCTCGTTGCCTCGATCGTGGGGTGTTTATTCCTGGTGGGCCGGGTACCCGGTGGCACAGGGAGGTTGGCCACGGCGAGGCTGGCACAGCGGGTCGGCGCGGACGGGCCAGCGTGACCAACGGGATCGACCGGAAGGGGAGATGACGGCGATGAGCGTGACAGACTCGACCGACCGCGCCCGACCACCGTTCGACGTGGCCTGCGGCACGTCGAACGTGGACGGTGTCCTGGTGCTGCACCTGCACGGCGAGTTCGACGGCGCGACCCACCCGACCATGTCGGACCAGGTGGCGCAAGCGCTTGCGGGTCGGCCTGCCGCGTTGTTGCTCGACCTGACCGATGTCGACTTCCTCGGTTCGGCCGCGTTGTCCGTACTGGTGGACGCGCGACACGAGGCCGACCGGCAGCAGGTCGAGCTGTGCCTCGTCGCAGGCCGCCGGGTAACCCTGCTCCCACTGGAACTGACCGGGCTGACCATGATGTTCGCCGTGTTCGCCAGCGTGCGCGAGGCGCTCGAGCAGCTCACGAGCAAGTACGTCGACCGGGTCGCCAGTTGACCGACCGCTCATCGCGTTCCGCTTCGGTTGCCGATCCGGCCGGCATCCAGCACGCTTGCGTTCGGCAACCGCGCGTGGCCACCGGCATCGATGCCACCTTGAGGAGGACCGATGACGGCAACCAGGATCCTGTTGATCGGCGGGGGATACGTCGGCCTGTACACCGCTCTGCGGCTGGAACACCAGCTGACCGGGGCGGAAGCCGAGATCACCATGGTCGACCCGGAGAACTTTATGGTCTACCGGCCGCTGCTGGCCGAGGTCGCTTCCGGCACCCTCGAACCACGGCATGCGGTCGTGCCACTGCGCGGGGTGCTGCGCCGAACCAGGATCATCACCGGTCGACTGACCACAGTGGACACCGCTGAGCAGGTCGCCACCGTGGTGCCCTACGACGGCGAGCGGTTGCGGCTGCCCTACGACCACATCGTGGTCGGCGTCGGTGCGATGGCGAAACTGCTGCCGGTGCCCGGCCTCGCCGAGTCCGGCATCGGCTTCAACTCCGTCGCCGAAGCCATGTACCTGCGCGATCACGTGCTGCGAGAGCTGGAGACGGCGGCGTCCTCGACCAGTCCGGAACGCAGGCGCAAGGCGCTGACCTTCGTGTTCGTCGGCGGCGGCTACACCGGGGTGGAGGCCCTTGCCGAACTGCAGGACATGGCCGGCAACGTGCTGAGCGGCTATCCGGAGCTGCGGCCCGACGAGCTGCGCTGGGTGCTGGTCGAGGCGCAGGACCGCATTCTCAACACGGTCGCGCCCAGCCTCGCCGAGCACGCCCTGCGGGAACTGCGCGACCGCGGCATCGAGGTCCGGCTCGGTACCCGCCTCGACTCGGCGCTCGACGGCGTCGCCGTCCTCTCCGACGGCACCCGGCTGCCCACCGACACGCTGGTCTGGGTGACCGGCACCAAGCCCAATCGGGTCGTCACCGACGCGGGCCTGCCCGCCGACGAGAAGGGTCGGATACCGGTCGACGAGTTCCTCAGGGCGCGCGGCGGCACCGGGATCTGGGCGGCGGGCGACTGCGCGGCAGTGCCGGACCTGCGCAGCAAGGGGAAGAAAGGCCTGTGTCCGCCGACCGCGCAGTACGCCGTTCGGCAGGCGAATGCCCTCGGCGACAACCTGGTCGCCGTGGTGCGCGGGCGCTCGCCCCGGCCCTTCCGCTATCGCAACCGCGGCGAGTTCGTCACCCTGGGCCGGCACAAGGCGGTCGGCGACATGCTCGGCGTGAAGGTGACCGACCTGCCGGCCTGGGTGGCGCGGCGGCTGTACTACCTCAGCCAGATCCCGACCTGGAACCGGCGACTGCGGATCAGCGCCGACTGGCTGATCGGACTCCCGTTCCGGCATGATGTGATCAACCTCGGCTCCCGCGAGCAGCCGAGGGCCGCCTTCGAGGATGCCGCGCGCGTGGACTGAGTTCCCTGGCCGTTTCTGTCGGTTTCCTGTCGATTTTCCCGCCAGGACACCGTCTCGGGTGCTTCGCGGTAACCTGAAAATATTCCTTGTCCGACCTTTTTCTTGCGGGTGATCCTCCCCACGGTTGCTTGCCAGCAACGAAATGGTTCGACGGAACTATTCTGGGTAAGAACTAACTTGAGGCACGTGACCAACGGGTCAATCGGTTACCCCACAGGAAGTCCGCGATACGAGCCCACCGGAGCAACCAACGCAAACGTAGCCGCACCGCCGGCCGCATGGTCCGAGATGGAGGACTGCGATGACGATCGCATTCGTGTTGGCCGGCGGTGGCAGTCTGGCCGCCGCGCATGTCGGCATGCTCCGCGCGCTGACCGAATCCGGCGTCCATCCGGACCTGGTCGTCGGCACCTCCGCCGGTGCGATCAACGCCTTCTGTTTCGCGAACACGCCGACCGAGGAGGGCGTCGACCGGCTTGAGGGCTTGTGGACCGGTTTGCGGCGTAAGGACGTTTTCCCGCTGAGTGCGAAGGACATCGTGGCCGGCCTCACCGGTATGCGCGACGGCCTCCTCTCACCGGAGCGGCTGCGCGCCTTCCTCTACGAGCAGATCGGCGACGAACAGCTACAGGACACCAAGGTCGCCGTGCACATCATCGCGACCGACCTCGCCGAGGGCGAGCCGGTGGTCCTCTCCGACGGCGTCGCGGTGGAGGCGCTGCTGGCCAGTTCGGCCATGCCCGGCGTCTTCCCGCCGGTCGTGATCGACGGGCGGCCCTTCGTCGACGGAGCGGTGACCGCGGATACCCCGATCCGGCAGGCCGAGGAACTCGGCGCGACCGAGATCTACGTGCTGCCGACCGTCGGGCCGAAGGCGCCGAGCCAGGTGCCCAAGGGCGCGGTCCCGGTGCTGCTGCGCGCGATCGACCAGATGTTCGGTCATGTGGTCGCCAACGACCTCGCCTCGGTCCGGGCCCGAATCCACATCCTGCCGGCGCCGAAACACGGCACGACGAGCTTGTTCGACTTCCGCTCGACCGAACGGCTGATCCGCGAGGCGTACACCGCGACCAGGGTCTCCCTCGGTCTGGACACCGAAGCGCGAACCGAGCCGGTGGAGACCACGCCGGTCGAAACGATGCCGGTGGGCGTCCGCCGCCCCGCGCTGGTGGGGCTGCCGAGTTTCAGCTGGGCGGGCCTTGACCGGTTGCCGCTGCCGCAACGTCTTCGTGCCGCCTGGTCCGGCGAACTCGCCGCACGTCCGGCGAACTGAGTACCTGGACGTCGTCGACCCCGCTGATCCGGCTTTCGTACCGGCGAACCACGACCCCGGCGCTCGCCGCCGACTCGCGACCCGTGATCGCCGAACCGCTCGCGGATCACTCAGCGCCTCCTCTGCCCTGAATTGATCTCCTTGGCGGCCGAAGCCCGACATGTTAACTTTTTCCCGATTAGTGGGAAATAGGGTCGAGGGGTCGGGGCATGACGCAGCGGCGAGCCGAGCCTGCCGCCACGACGATGCTGGGCGAGGTCGCGACGGCCGGTGCCGTCGGCACCACCGTCGAACTCTGCGACTTCCTGATCTTCGGCACCGCGTGCGCGCTCGCACCGAACAAGCTGTTCTTCCCCGCCGGCAATCCGCGTTCCGGCGACCGAAACACCTGACCTGGCAACCGAAACCGCCCGACCGGCAACCGAAATCAGCTGACCGCAACCGAAATCTTCTGACCGGCGACCGTAACCCTGCCGGTTGGCCAAGACTGGGGGGATCACCAGACCGGACGCAACCACAATGAGTCATGAACGCGACTGAAGACCGCGCCCTGCCATGCCATCGGACGAGATTCCGATAGACACGAGCCAATTCGGCGGCATCGCCGAACCGTCGGTGACGTGGTCAGCCAACCCGAGCCCGTGGAGACCGCGATGACGATGTCGGAGGAACTGCCCGCGCTGGGCACCGAGCTGCCACACATCGGTTGCCTGAACGCACAGCTGCGAACGCTACAGGCCAGCGGCCCGATCCACCGGGTCCGGACGCCGGCCGGCGACGAGGGCTGGCTGGTGACCCGCTACGCGGAGCTGATCGAACTCCTGATGGACGATCGCGTCGGCAAGTCCCACCCCGATGCGCCGAACATGCCGAAATACCTGGACAATCGGTTGCTGAACCTGTCGGTGTCCGCCGACCACGCGGAGGCACGCGAGAACCACGCCCAGATGCGGGCACGGCTCACGCCGCTGTTTTCGCCGAAGCGGATGTCGGCACTGCGACCGAAGATCGCCGAGCGAGTGACGGTGGCGCTGGATGCGATCATCGACAAGGGATCGCCCGCCGACCTGCACGGTCAGCTCGCCGTGCCGGTGTCCTTCCACGTGCTGTGCGACCTGCTCGGCATACCGGACGGCGACGCGGACACGTTCATGGGACTGTTGGCCGGACCGACCACAGTGGACAGTCAGGGAGACATCGGCCCCAGAGGGCTTCCGCTGGCCCGCTACCTGAAGGAGATGGCCGCCCACAAGCGCGCCCACCCGGCCGGTGACCTGATCTCGGGCCTGTGCGAGACGGTGGCCGCGGACGACCTCGTTGCCGCGCTGGTCGCGGTCACGGCGTTCTCCTATCTCGTGACACCGCACAACATCAGCGTCGGCATCGCGCTGCTGGCCAGCCACCCCGACCAGCGCGACAAGATCGTCGCCGAACCGACGCTGCTCGCGACGGCGGTCGAGGAGGTGCTGCGGATGGGCAAGACGACGGAGTCGCGCCTGCCGAGGTACGCGAGCGAGGACATCGACATCGCGGACGTCACCATCCAAGCGGGCGACCTGGTCATGTGCGACCACTACGCGCCCGCCTTCGACGACCGGATCTTCGACCATCCGGACCAGTTCGACGTCACGCGATCACCCAACCCGCACCCGGCCTTCAGCCACGGCAGGTGGTACTGCGTCGGAGCACCGCTTGCGAGGGTCGAAATGCTGGAGGTGTACGGCGGGCTACTCACCCGCCTGCCCCACGTGAGCCTCCAGGTCCCCTTGACCGAACTCCGTGTCACCAGCGACCAACTGGGCGGCGGGATAGCCGAACTCCCCGTCGCCTGGTGACACGAGCACGAATGCGCCATGGTGGGCTACGCGGATTGTCCATGTCGAGGAAGATGAAAGGCACAGATGGAGCCGAACGGTAAGCACATCGTCGTCACGGGTGGCGCACGCGGGATCGGCCGAGCGACGGTGACCCGGTTCGCCCGTGAGGGCGCGCGGGCGATCGTGGTCGCCGACGCCGATCTCGACGGCGCACGGGAGGTGGCGGCGGAGGTCGGCGGTCTCGCCGTCGGCCTTGACGCCGGCTCGGAAGCCAGCGTGCTCGGCCTGATCGAGGAGGCAACCTCGGCCAACGGCCCGATCGATGTGTACTTCTCCAACGCCGGTGTCGGCGGACCGGCCGCCGGGCCGGAAGCCCCCGACGAGGCATGGGACTCGTTGTGGCGCATCCATGTCATGTCGTTCGTCTGGGCCAGCAGGGCGCTGCTGCCGGGAATGCTCGACAGGGGCGAGGGCTACCTGCTCAACACCTCATCGGCGGCAGGCCTGCTGACCCAGCCCTCCGCGCTCGTGTACACCGTCACCAAGCATGCCGCCGTCGCACTGGCCGAATGGCTGTCCATCACCTATGGAAACGCCGGCATCCGGGTGTCCTGCGTCTGCCCCCAGGCCGTCCGCACCCGCCTGCTCGACGAGGCACTCGGCCAGACCGACGGCGCGTCCACCGCGGTCAACGCCGCCGGTGTGCTCAGTCCGGACGACGTGGCCGACGCCGTACTCGCCGGGATGCGTGCCGAACGCCTGCTCATCCTCCCGCACGGCGGCGTCGCCGACCGGTACGCCTACAAGGCCGCCCACCACGAGGACTGGCTCGCCGAACTCCGCCAACTCGTCCACCCGGACGACAGCCAGGGCGCCGGGTCGCCTGCCAGCGTCGAAACCGGCGGCCACTGATGACCCCGACCGCCAGGAGCGCCCGATGATCCGCGGACTGCACCACGTCGCCGTCGCCACCCGCGACCTCGACCGACTGCTGCCCTTCTACCGCGACCTGCTGCACTGGGAGGTCGTCACCGACTGGGGTTGGCCGGCCGGCACCACAGCGGCCGACCGGGTCACCGCGCTGCCCGACAGCGCGGCCCGCAGCGTGATGCTCCGCAAGGGCAACGCCTACCTTGAGCTGTTCCAGTACACCGCGCCGGAACCCGGTCCCGGCGACCCGAACCGGCGGGTGTGCGATCCGGGCATCACCCACCTGTGCCTCGACGTCACCGAGGTCGACGCCGAATACGACCGCCTACTCGCCGCCGGCATGGTCTTCCACTGTCCGCCGCAGGATGTCGCGCCAGGAGTGCGCACCACCTACGGCCGCGATCCGGACGGCAACGTCGTCGAGTTGCAGCAGGTCGCCGTCGGCGAAAGAATCGCGCTGCCGGATTTCGTCGCGGGGAGCAGCGGTGAGCATTGACCTGGAAGCACTCACCATCACCATCGATTCTCGTCGCTACGACGCACTCGCCGCGGGTCCCGCCGACGGCGAGTTCGTCCTGCTGCTGCACGGCTGGCCGGAGTTCGCCGACTGCTGGACCGAGGAACTGCACGCGCTCGGCGCGGCCGGCTACCGTGCCGTCGCGGTCAACCAACGCGGCTACTCGCCAGGGGCCCGGCCGACCGAGATCGCCGACTACCTCGTCGAGCACCTCGTCGCGGACGCGCTCGGTTTCGCGCAGTCCCAAGGCGCGCCACGATTCCACCTGATCGCGCACGACTGGGGCGGCATGGTCGCCTGGGCACTGGCCGGCGCTCACCCGGACCGGCTGCGCTCCCTCGCGGTGCTCGCCACCCCGCATCCGGTCGCCCTGCGGGAAGCCGCCGCGGCCGATGAAGCGCAGTACCACCGCCTCGACTACGTGCGATTCTTCCAACTACCGGACGGTGAGGCCGAGACCGCGCTGCTCGCCGACGGCGCCGCCCGCCTGCGCTCCGACTACGGCAACCGGATTCCGACCGACCTGGTGGACCGCAACGTCGCGCGGCTGTCGGAGCCGGGCGCGCTGACCGCGACGCTGAACTGGTATCGCGGCGTCGACGCCGACTTCACCGTCCCGGCCGGCCGGATCACCGTGCCGACCCTCTACATCTGGGGCAGCGAGGACGCCGCGCTGGGCAGGGGAGCAGCGGAAGGCACCGCGAACTTCGTCGACGCGGCCTACGATTTCGTCATCCTCGACGGCGTCAGCCACTGGATTCCGGAAGAGGCCCCGGACGCGGTGATCCCATTGCTGCGCAAACACCTCGGCTCGGTATAACGTCGCCGAGCGGGGTACCGTCGTTCGTTCCCACTCTTCACGGAAGAGGTCGCCACCATGACCGACGAGCAGGTGCGGCGCGCGGTCGCGGCCATGGAGGCATACACCGGTACCGTGCCCGGCTATCGCCGCGCGCACGCCAGAGGCGTCTACTTCAACGCCCGGTTCACCCCGAGCCCGGCCATTGCCGAGCTGACCACGGCAGAACACCTCCAAGGCCCCGAGGTGCCCGCGCTGGTCCGACTGTCCAATGGGGCCGGTAGTCCCTACGCGCCGGACCGTAAACCAGGCCACCACGGCACCACCCTCGGCCTCGGCATCCGGTTCGAGCTGGCCTCCGGCGGCTACAGCACCTGGGCCGCGGCCAGCCTGCCGAACTTTCCGGCCCGCGATGCCGAGGAGTTCATCCGGATCACCACGTTGCAGAAGCAGAATCCGAGGACCGGCAAACCCGCGGTCGCTCCGCTGCTCGCACATATCGCGACCCACCCGCACATCCTCCCCGGTATCAAGGGGATCGCCGGCGTCCAGCCGACCGCCAGCTTCGCCACCACCCGCTTCAACGGCCTGCACGCCTACTACCTCATCGCCCCCGACGGCACCCGCCGCGCGTTCCGCTACTCCTGGGTCCCCGACGCCGGCAGCCAACAGATCACCGACAAGGCCGACCGCGAATGGCCGCCGCAGTACCTGCCGAGCGAAATCAGCCAACGCACCGAGCCGAGCTGGTCGCTGGTCTTCACCCTCGCCGCGCAGGGCGATCCCGTCGACGACGTCACCAAACAATGGCCGTCCGACCGCGAACAACACACCGCGGGCCGCCTCGTGCTGACCGACCTGCATCCCGACCAGGCCGGCGTCGAGAACGTCGTCTTCGACCCCACCAACGTCGTCGCCGGCATGGACCTCTCCGACGACCCGATCCTGCACTTCCGCTCCGCCGTATACGGCGAGTCCTACGCCCGTCGCGTCAAAGAGGACCGCCCCACCATCCAGCCCGGCTGACCACCCCGGCCCCGTCACCTCTTGCGCGGCAAGGCCTTCGACGACAGGCGTTGCCGCATCGGCTATTCTGTCAATTGTTGAAGCCAATTGAACCAGTACGTGATCATTGTTGGCTATCATGGGTTTTAACAGAATTCATTCATTTTTGGCAATTGTCCGGGTGTTTGGCTCTTCGGCCATGCGGGAAGCTCAGTATCGTTTGTTCGTCTGTCGCCCCCTGCAAGGAGACACTGTGCCTACGAAGCACCACTCTCGCCTCACCTGGCTCAAGCGGCTCGCCCTGACGCTCACCGCGCTCGGGTCCATGGCCGGCTTCGCTCTGGTCGCCACCCCGGCCGCGCACGCGGACGTGATCAGCTCGTGCACCATCTCCGGCTGCTCCGCCGCCCGCTCAGCCAACTCGACCTGGGATTCCCTGGGGTACCCGGACAGCCGCGGCTGGTACAACTGGCCGAACGGCGAATGCAACTACGCCGGCGGCACGTACTACAACGACGACGGCCAGCTGCCCAATGGTGACTCCTTCCAGGAGTTCGACGTCAACCCGCGTGCCTGCGGTGCGGCCCGCGACGCCGCGCGCATCGTCGTCGACATGGACAGCGGCACGGTCTGGTACTCGCCGGACCACTACTCGGACTTCTACCAGCTGTAGAACCTCGCCGAGAAGAGAGCCCGTGCCACCCGCTCACAAGGCGTGGCACGGGCTCTCGGCTACATTCTTCTACTTAGGACACAATCGTCCACTGAGGCCAGTCGAGGCCCGAACTAGCAGGCTTCCACCAGGCCCCCGACCAGCTCCTCGGCATGTGCGGCCTGGTCCAGCAGCGTGGTTATCCGGGTGAAGGCGCGTTCACCGGGGTTGGGGTGCAGGCCGATCGCGCCGATCAGTACGGCGCACCGGTTGGTGCGGTTGATCTGCGCACGCCACGGACGAGCCTGGCCGCATGTCCCGTCCCAGACGATCGACCCGTCCGGGGCGGTAAGCCGCGCCGCCTGGCGCGCGGACAGCTCAAGTCGCCATTCCGGCGCCGCCGGCAGGACCCAGGGCCCGGCGCCGGCCGCTTGGGCGTAAGCCAGTGCCCCGGCCTGGCCGTCCATGGCCTCCGCGAGCTGTTCGCTGATCGTGGTCACCAGGGTCAGGCCCAAGCTCAGCAGACCGGAGAAAAAAGGGTTCACCTGCTCGACAGGGCCGCGCACGGCCATCTCGGGTCGCTGGTCGAGGATCAGCAACGACAGGGGCCCGTCCGGGCCGGCCAGGTCGGCCGTCAGGGCACGCATGTCCGAGCCTGTCCCCGGCTCGGTCTGGGCGGCCGGCGCCGGAGCGTCGGTGTTGACGACCTGCGGTCGCGAGCACTCCGCGTGCGCGAGGGCGATCCGGGCGGCGCCTTCGTACGGTTCGGCGATCACCGTGGCGCGCGCTGTGTACACGTCGCCAGGGCCCAGTTCGGCGATCACGGTGGCGGGCTCGGCGTTCGCGTCGCCAGGGCTGTGACAGTGCCAGCAGGTGAACGGGCCGTATGCGGGGTCGTGACGCAGCCGGTGCAGGTTCTCGGCGCCGATCATGTCGGCTACCTCTGCACTGGCCCGGATATCGCGCATCAGCGGACGTCCTCCCATGGTTCACCGGTCGCGCCGGTCAAGGGGGCGGGTGTCAACGACCTGCTGGGGGGCGAGGTACACCTCCCGTGGCGATAGCGCGCGTGGCGCCCAGTTTACTTCGCCCGGCCGCGGGCGACTTCCTGCATCGGTTGGCGGGAGTTACTTCCGTGCCCGGCGGACTTTCCGGCCAACGGGCGAACCCCAAACGCGCAGGCGAATAAGCGAACCAGTGGGGTCCAGGGGGCGAAGCCCCTCCTGGCTGGGGGTCTGGGGGCTCGGCCCCCGGATAAACACAAAGGCTCGATCTCGCGAGCGCTTTTCAGCGAGCAAGATCGAGCCAATCGAGCCGTGCCCCTGGCAGGATTCGAACCTGCGCTCCCGCCTCCGGAGGGCGGTGCTCTATCCCCTGAGCTACAGGGGCCCAGATGGAGCTTGGGCCTGATCAGGCGGGAGTCGAGAACCTCACCCGTCTGATCGAAGAAGAGCCTAGCGTACTCCCGTGGGGGGCTCGAACCGCCTACGGTTATCGGTATGAATACGGTACTCGCCAGTTCCGTCTTGGTTGATGGTCTCCGGCTCGCCGTCACCGAGCAGGGTGATCCGAACGCGCCGACGGTGCTGCTGGTTCACGGATACCCGGACAATTCGAGCATCTGGGATGATGTCGCCGCGCAGCTGGCTGACCGGTTCCATGTCGTCCGCTACGACGTGCGCGGTTGCGGTGAGTCGGAGGCGCCTGCGGACAAGGCCGACTATCGGCTTGACCAGTTGGCGGCTGACCTGGCCGTGGTCGTCCGGGCGGTGAGTCGGGACCGGCCGGTGCATCTTGTCGCGCACGACTGGGGGTCGATCCAGGCCTGGCATGCGGTGACCGACCCACGGTATGCGGAGCTGTTCGCGTCGTACACCTCGATCTCCGGACCGTGTCTTGACCATATTGCCGCGTGGATGCGCACCCAGGTGCGCCGAGGGCGGCTGCGTCCCGTGCTGCGACAGCTGGCGCATTCCTGGTACGTCGGATTTTTCCAGCTGCCGGTGCTGCCCGAGCTTGCCTGGCGCTTCCCGCCGCTGCGCCGCAAGTTGCACGCGACCGCCCGAGACGCGCGCAACGGGATGCAGCTCTACCGGACCAACATGTTCGGCAGGCTCGGCGAGCGGGGGGAGCGGCGGACGGTGGTGCCGGTTCAGCAGATCGCGTTGACTCGGGATGCCTACGTGACGCCTGCGCTCCTGCTGGCCGCGGAGCCGTGGTGTGAGCGGTTGTGGCGACGTGAGCTGCCGTTCGCGCATTGGGCGCCGCGTGAGCACCCTGCGGTCATCGCGGGGTTTGTCGCCGAGTTCGCCGAGCATATCGACGGCGCACCGGCCGGTCGGGGGCTGAGTGGGGCGCGGATCGACAAGCCGAGTCGGCGGTTTGCCGGGAAGCTGGTGTTGATCACCGGCGCGGGCAGCGGGATCGGGCGGGCGACGGCGTTGGCGTTCGCGGAGCAGGGTGCGGACGTGGTGGCGGTCGACATCGACCAGGATTCCGCGACGGCTACCGCGGCCACCGCGCGGCAGTACGTGGTCGACGGGCACGCGTACGTCGCGGATGTGTCCGACGGGGCCGGGATGCAGGCGTTGGCCGCGAAGGTCGCCGCCGAGCACGGGGTGCCGGACATCGTGATGGCGAACGCGGGGATCGGTATGTCGGGGCCGTTCCTGGCCACCGAGGAAGCGGACTGGCGGCGCATCATCGACGTCAACCTGCTGGGCGTGGTGCATACGCTGCGGGCCTTCGCGCCGCTGCTCGTCGATCGCGATCAGGGTGGGCACCTGGTGGTTACGGCGTCGGCCGCCGCCTTTCTGCCGTGGCCGATGTTGGCGGCGTACTCGACGACGAAGGCCGCGGTGCTCTCGCTCGCGCAGAGTCTGCGGACCGAGCTGGCGCCGCACGGGATCGGGGTCAGCGCGATCTGTCCTGGCATCGTCGCGACGAACATCACCAGCACGACCCGGTTCGTCGGCCAGGACGCACAGGCCGAGCAGCGCAGCCGGCAACGAACGACCGCGCTCTACAAGCGGCGCCATTACGGGCCGGAAGGGGTCGCGGCGGCGGTGGTGAAGGCGGTTCGCGACAACCAGGCGGTGGTGCCGGTCACGCCGGAGGCGCATCTCGCCGCGGTCGGGTCGCGGTTGTCGCCGGGGATCGTCCGGGCGATGGGGCGGTGGATCCGGCCGCCGGAGTGACGTCGATCCGAGTGAGCGCCGCCACCGACAAGGGCTGCGGCCGACGAGGCCGATCGTCGACGAGGCCAAGCCGGATTCGGTTCTGTGTCGAAGAAAGGTCGAAGAAAGAGTGTGCGGAGAGGATGCTAGGCATACCTAAGTTAGGTAGTATTTACCTGTAGTCGATTGCACTCATGCGCATATCGCTATATGTTGTCCTCGTCTCACGGCGCGAGGAGGGATCGGCATGGCACACGAGCACGGGCACGGCCACGGTTTGCCGGCGGATCCCGCCAACGCGGGCGCCCGTCATCTGCGTCCCTTGCTGATCACCCTGGTCATGGGCCTGGCCTTCATGGCGGTCGAGTTGACCGTTGGCGTGCTGACCTCCTCGCTGGCCCTGATCTCCGATGCCGCGCACCTGTTCACCGATGTCGTCGGGACCGCGATGGCGTTGACGGCGATCCTGCTGGCCAGTCGCAGCCGACCCTCGATGCGGCACACCTACGGCATGTATCGCGGTGAGGTCCTGGCCGCGCTGGCCAATGCGGTGCTGCTGTTCGGCGTCGCGGCCTACGTGTTGATCGAGGCGATCGGGCGGGTCGCCAACCCGCCGGTGGTCGCCGGGCTCCCGGTGCTGTTGACGGCGAGCTTCACCGTGGTCGGGAATGTGGTCTGCTTCCTGCTGCTGCGCCGAGGCGCGGGCGAGAGCCTGAATGTGCGCGGGGCCTACCTTGAGGTGCTCGCGGATCTGGTCGGCTCGGTCGGGGTACTGGTCAGTGGTGCGGTGACGCTGCTGTTCGGCTGGCGTTATGCCGACCCGATCATCGGTGTGGCCATCGGGCTGTGGGTGCTGCCGCGAACCTGGACACTGGCCCGCAAGGCGCTGCGCATCCTGTTCCAGCATGCCCCCGAGCGGCTCGACGTCGGGCTGATGAACACCGAACTGGGCGGACTGCCGGGGGTCGCCGAGGTGCACGACCTGCATGTGTGGACGCTCACCTCCGGGATGGAGGTGGTCTCGGCGCATCTCGCGGTCTCCTCGGACGTCCCGCAGGCCACGGTGCTGACCGCCGCGCAGACCTTGCTCGCGCAGCGTTACCAGATCGAGCATGCGACCTTGCAGGTCGAATCCGACAACTCTGATTGTCATTGCAAGGAGATGACCTGGTAGGCGAAGTTCCTTGGTCGTCCCTTGGTCAATCCGGCACTCTAGGTGACTATTGCGGATCAGCCGGAAGGTGAGACCGTCCGTCATTCACTCTTTTGGCGTACATCGGTCGGCGGGTGTGTGGCTTAGCGTTACGGAACCTTCCTGGCGAAGGGGTCGTGTCCTTCCTCACGACTTGGAGTCGAGGAGACGAGTCGCGAACACCGGGCTCGGCTCTACGCACGGGGTGGGCACCGCGCCCGGATCACCGCCTGCCCCGTGCGGTCACTCCGATTCCGTTCCCTCCGCCACGTGATCCGTTCCCTCCACTACTCGATCCGTTCCCTCCGCGACTCGACTTGTCACCCGACTCCTTCGCGCCGCTCGACGTTCCAGCAGGTGAGACGGGGCGTTGCCGAGTTCGCCGAGGTTGTCGGCTGCGGCATATCCCATGTCGGGACGGCGGTCAGCCCTTCTAGACTTCTCGGGTGACTCCCGCCCTGCTCGCTGATCTGGTCCGCACGACCGCCCTTGGTGTCCTCGCCGACAGAGGCCTGGACACCTCCGTGGTGCCCGAGTCGGTGACCGTTCAGCGCCCGCGTAATCCCGAGCACGGTGACTACGCGACAAATCTTGCCCTGCAGAGTGCCAAGCAGCTTGGTGTTCCCCCGCGCGACCTGGCCACCTGGCTGGCCGAGGCGCTGGTCGCGACGGACGCGATCGCCTCGGCCGACATCGCGGGGCCCGGTTTCGTGAACCTGCGGTTGGCCGCCGACGCGCAGGCCGGCATCGTCCGGGAGACGCTGGCCGCCGGGCAGCGGTGGGGTACCGGGGACGCGATGGCCGGCCTCAAGGTGAACCTGGAGTTCGTCTCGGCGAACCCGACCGGGCCGATCCACATCGGGGGCACCCGGTGGGCGGCGGCCGGTGACGCGCTCGGCCGGGTGTTCACCGCGCAGGGCGCCGAGGTCACCCGCGAGTACTACATCAACGACGCTGGCGTGCAGATCGACCGGTTCGCCGAATCGCTGATCGCCGCCGCGCGGGGCGAGGCGCCGCCGGAGGACGGGTACCGCGGCGCCTACATCTCCGACCTCGCCGCCGAGGTGCTGCGCAAGCAGCCGAGCGCGCTGTCGCTGCCCGACGACGAGCGGCACCAGCTGTTCCGCACGGCGGGCGTCGAGCTGATGCTCGATGAGATCAAGCGCAGCCTGCACGAGTTCGGCACCGATTTCGACGTGTTCTTCTCCGAGCTGACCCTGCACACCTCCGGCACGGTCGAGGCCACCGTGCAGCGGCTGAAGGACTCCGGGCAGCTGTATGAGAACGAGGGCGCCTGGTGGCTGCGCTCGACCGAGTACGGCGACGACAAGGACCGGGTGGTCATCAAGGCCGACGGCCGGCCCGCCTACATCGCCGCGGACATCGCGTACTTCGCGGACAAGCGGGCACGGGGCGCGCAGCTGTGCCTGTACCTGCTCGGCGCCGACCATCACGGCTACATCGGCAGGCTCAAGGCGGCGGCCGCCGCGCTCGGCGACGATCCCAACACCGTCGAGGTGCTGATCGGGCAACTGGTGAACCTGCTGTCGGACGGCAAGCCGCTGCGGATGAGCAAGCGTGCCGGCACCGTGCTCACCATGGAGGACCTCGTCGAGGCGATCGGCGTCGACGCCGCCCGGTACGCGCTGACCCGGTCCTCGACGGACTCCACCCTGGACGTCGATCTCGATCTGTGGAGCAAACGCAGCAGCGACAACCCGGTCTACTACGTGCAGTACGCGCACGCCCGGCTGTCCTCGCTGCTGCGCGGTGCCAAGGATCTGGGCATCGACATCGAGCGTGAGGACGTCGATCTCACCCTGCTCACCCACGACAGGGAGGGTGACCTGATCAGGACCATCGGCGAGTTCCCGAGGGTGGTCAGCTCGGCGGCACAGCTGCGTGAACCGCATCGGGTCGCGCACTATCTGGAGAGCCTGGCCAGTGCCTACCACAAGTTCTATGACGCCTGCCGGGTTCTTCCGCAGGGCGACGAGGAAACCAGCGAGTTGAATGTGGCCAGGCTCCAGTTGTGCGCGGCCAGCCGCCAGGTGCTCGCCAACGGTCTCGGCCTGCTCGGCGTCAGTGCTCCGGAGCGGATGTAATGCGCGCGCATCCCGCCGGCCCGCTGCACGCGGATGTCCTGCCGCAGAACAACACCTCGGGCGACCGTCCGTCCACTGTGGAGCAGCTTGACGAGCTGCACGTCCAGGTGTGGCCGCGCAATGCCAGGCGCGGTGAGGACGGCGTCGTGCGACTGGCCGGGGTCGACGTCCGGGATCTCGCCGAGCGCTACGGCACCCCGCTGTTCGTGCTCGACGAGGCGGACTTCCGGGCGCGCTGCCGCGAACACGCCGAGGCGTTCGGCGATCCGGCGCTGGTGCACTACGCGTCCAAGGCGTTCCTGTCGGTGCGGGTGGCGAAATGGGTCGCCGAGGAGGGGCTGAGCCTCGACGTGTGCAGCGGCGGCGAGTTGGCCATCGCGCTGCGTGCCGGCTTCCCCGCCGAGCGGATCAACCTGCACGGCAACAACAAGTCGACCGCCGAGCTGACCACCGCGGTGACCGTCGGCGTCGGCGTTGTCGTCGTCGACTCGTTCTTCGAGATCGCCCGATTGGACGCGCTGGCCACCGAGCGCGGCGTTGTGCAGCCGGTGATGGTGCGGGCCACGGTCGGGGTCGAGGCGCATACCCACGAGTTCATCGCCACCGCGCACGAGGACCAGAAGTTCGGCTTCTCCATCGCATCGGGCGACGCGGCCGAGGCGGTGCGGCGGATTCTCAAGGGCGGCGGGCTGAAACTGGTCGGCCTGCACAGCCATATCGGCTCGCAGATCTATGACACCAACGGTTTCGAGGTCGCCGCGCACCGGGTGATCGGGTTGCTCGCCGCGATCCGCGACGAGCACGGTGACTCCGTTGTGGACGATGTGCGCACCGTCGACCTCGGTGGCGGCCTCGGCATCGCCTACACCGCCGACGACGATCCGATGGAGCCCGCCCTGCTCGCCGAGCAGCTGGCCGCCATCGTGGACCGTGAGTGCAGGGCCGCGAACCTGCCCAGGCCCAAGATCGCGGTCGAACCGGGCCGGGCGATCGTCGGACCGGGCACGGTGACCCTCTACGAGGTCGGCACGCTCAAGGACATCGAGCTTGGACACGGCACCGGCCGTCGCTACGTCAGCGTGGACGGCGGGATGAGCGACAACGTGCGCACCGCTCTCTACGACGCGGTCTACGACTGCCGGCTGGTCTCCCGAGGCGCCGAACCGGACACCACCGCCACACTCAGCCGGGTGGTCGGCAAGCACTGCGAGTCCGGTGACGTGGTGGTCAGGGACTGCTGGCTGCCCGCCGACCTCGCGCCCGGCGACCTGCTCGCGGTCGCCGCGACCGGTGCCTACTGCTATGCGATGGCCAGTACCTACAACCGGTTGCCGAGGCCAGCGGTCGCCACTGTCGCGAATGGACAGGCGAAGCTGTTGCTGCGCAGGGAGACCGAAGCTGACCTGTTTCATCTGGAAGTCGACGAGGAGCACGGATGAAACCCGTTGACGCATCACCGGTCAGGGTCGCCCTGCTCGGTTGCGGCACCGTCGGTTCCCAGGTCGTCCGGCTGCTGACCGAGCAGGCCGACGATCTCACCGCGCGGGTCGGCGCGCCGATCGAACTCGCCGGCATCGCGGTCCGCAGACCGAACAAGCATCCGGGCATCCCGGCCGAACTGCTGACCACCGACGCGCAGGCCCTCGTCGCCTCGGACGTCGACGTGGTGGTCGAGGTCATCGGGGGAATCGAGCCGGCCCGTACGTTGCTGGTCGCCGCGCTGTCCGATGGAAAATCGGTGGTGACCGCGAACAAGGCACTGCTCGCCGAGCACGGCGCGCAACTGTTCGCCGCCGCCGACTCCTCCGGTGCCGACCTGTACTTCGAGGCTTCGGTGGCCGGCGCGATCCCGCTGCTGCGACCGTTGCGCGAATCCCTTGTCGGCGACCGGATCACCAGGGTCACCGGGATCGTCAACGGCACCACCAACTACATCCTCTCCGCGATGGACGCGACCGGCGCCGGCTACCGGGAAACCCTGGAAGAGGCCAGCAGGCTGGGCTACGCGGAGGCCGATCCGACCGCCGATGTCGACGGGTTCGACGCCGCGTCCAAGGCGGCGATCCTCGCCTCGCTCGCCTTCCACAGCAGGGTCAGCGCCGCCGATGTGCACCGGGAGGGCATCGCGGCGGTCAGCGCGGCGGACATCACCGCGGCGAAACTGTTGGGGCGCACGGTAAAGCTGCTCGCCATCTGCGAGCGGGTCACCGAGGACGACGGCACGGAATCGGTCGCGGTCCGGGTGCATCCGGCGATGATTCCGCTGGCGCATCCGCTGGCCTCGGTCGGCGACGCGTTCAACGCGGTGTTCGTCGAGGCGGACGCGGCGGGCCAGTTGATGTTCTACGGCAGGGGCGCCGGCGGCGCGCCGACGGCGAGTGCGGTGCTCGGCGATCTTGTCGCGGTGGCGAGAAATCGGGTCATCGGCGGCCGGGCGCCACGCGAATCGGCCTACGCCGCGCTGCCGGTGCGGCCGATGGGCCAGACCCCGACGCGCTACCACATCAGCCTCGACGTCGCCGACCGTGCGGGCGTCTTGGCGCAGGTAGCGGCGGTGTTCGCCGAACACGACGTGAGTATCGCGGCGGTTCGCCAGGAGGGTCGCGCGGTGGACGCGAGCCTGGTGATCGTCACCCATGCGGCATCGGACGCGGCGTTGCGCTCGACCGTGGACAAGATCGCCGGGCTGCCAGTGGTCCGGGAAGTCGTCAGCGTGATGCGAGTGGAAGGCGAAGCTCCGTGAGCGAGCTTGCGAGTGAATCATTGAGGCTGAGCGAACTCGTGACCGAGGTCGGTGTCCGGGTCGGCGGTTGGCCGGGGGTGATCAGGGCCTATGCGGACCGGGTCGCGATTCCGGCCGGGGCGAAGATCGTCACCCTCCACGAGGGCGGCACGCCGCTGGTCGAGGCGCCGCACCTGTCCGAGTTGACCGGCTGCCGGGTCTTCCTGAAGGTCGAGGGGGCGAACCCGACCGGGTCGTTCAAGGACCGGGGGATGACCGTCGCGATGACCCACGCGCTGGCCTCCGGCGCCAAGGCGGTCATCTGCGCGTCCACCGGCAACACCTCGGCCTCGGCGGCCGCCTATGCCGCGCGGGCCGGGCTGACCTGCGCGGTACTGGTGCCCAACGGCAAGATCGCGCAGGGCAAACTGGCCCAGGCCGTCGCCTACGGCGCGCGGATCCTGCAGGTCGACGGCAATTTCGACGACTGCCTCGAACTCGCCCGCAAGACCGCTGCCCAGTACCCGATCACCTTGGTCAACTCGGTGAACCTGGTCCGGTTGGAGGGCCAGAAGACCGCCGCGTTCGAGATCTGCGACGAACTCGGCCGGGCCCCGGATGTGCACCTACTGCCAGTTGGCAATGCTGGCAACATTGCCGCGTACTGGAAGGGCTATCGCGAATACGCAACGGACGGTGTGACTGAAAACACCCCGCGAATGTTCGGTTTCCAGGCCGAGGGTGCGGCCCCGATCGTGCGCGGCGAGCCGGTGCTCAACCCGGAAACCGTGGCAACCGCCATCCGGGTCGGCAATCCGGCCTCCTGGAAGGCCGCGGCCGCCGCGCGTGACGAGTCCGACGGCTTGATCGACTCGGTGACCGACGAGCAGATCCTGCACGCCTACCACGTGTTGCCGAGCAGGGAAGGCGTTTTCGTCGAACCCGGCTCCGCGGCCAGCGTCGCCGGACTGCTCAAGACCGCGCGGGACGGCCGGCTGCCGGCCGGTTCGCTCGTGGTCTGCACGGTCACCGGACACGGCCTGAAGGACCCGGACACCGCGCTGGCCAACGCGATCGAGATCCAGCCGCTGCCCGTTGACCCGAACGCGGTGGCGGCGGCATTGGACCTGTCGTGAGGACCGGAAGTCAGGCCGGAAGTCAGGCTGGAAATCAGGATTACCGGCGGATGGCCGGGGTGAAAACCCAAGCGGGACAAACATGAACGACTTTGCTCAATCGGTCGGCGGAGGCCGTCCTCTCGCGGTCGAGGTGACGGTGCCGGCCTCCAGCGCCAATCTGGGGTCCGGTTTCGACGCGCTCGGGCTCGCGCTCGCCCATTACGACATCGTCACCGTCCGGGTGCTGGACAGTGGCCTGCGGATGGCGGTGACGGGGCAGGGCGCGGGCTCGGTGCCCTGTGACGAGTCCCACCTGGTGCTGCGGGCTTTTCGCGCCGCTTGTGACGAGCTGGGCTTTCAACCGCCTGGCCTGGACATTTCCTGTCGCAACAGCATCCCGCACGGGCGCGGGCTCGGTTCGTCGGCCGCCGCGGTGGTCGCCGGGGTGGTCGCCGGATACGCGCTGGCCGGCCGGGAGATCGACGAGCAGGCGCTGCGCGTGGCGGCCGGATTCGAAGGTCACGCCGACAACGCGGCCGCCAGCCTCTACGGCGGTCTGGTGATCGCCTGGCGGGAGGCGGACGGTTTCCACTCGGCCCGGCTGACCCCGCATCCCGACCTCGCGCCGGTGTTGTTCGTACCGGAGAACGAATCCGTCACCGCGACCACCCGAGGCCTGTTGCCCGAGTGCGTCCCGCATGCCGACGCCGCGTTCGCGGTGGGCCGCTGCGCGCTGGCCGTGCACGCGCTGACCGTCGACCCCGCGAGGCTGCTCGCGGCCACCGATGACCGCCTGCACCAGCACTATCGTGAGTCCGCCTGGCCCGCGACGAGTAAACTGGTCGCCGAGCTGCGCGCGGCCGGGGTGCCGGCGGCGGTGTCCGGCGCTGGGCCGTCCGTGTTGGCTTTCCGCCCCGTTGGGGGAATGCCGGACGCTCTCACCTACAGTGGGTTCACCCGGTTCGACCTGGACATCGATCTCCTCGGTGCCCGGTTCCGGGTGGTGGAATAACCGCGCAGGGGGCCGCGTTGTTCATGTCAGTGTGTGATGGGTCGGTCACCGAGGTCGGGAAATCGCTCGAAAAGGGGCGCCACGCCGGACCCAGTTGTTGCACGCGAAGTCGGGTCCGTCTACCCTGACGGCAGATCAGTCACCGCGCGCACGGACGCCGGTGCAATTCCTGGGGTTTTTCTCAGGGTGCATCTCCCGCTCAGAGGCGGCCCTGTCCTAGGTTGAGATAGCCCTAGGTCGAGGTTGGCGCTGGCGGGTACCCGACAGCTGTGGTGACCGACCAGTCCTTTACCGGCGGCACTCGTCGTTTCTACCGGATTCAGGTAACCGGATCAGGTAATCGTCGAGGCCACCCGGCATGGGGCGAACATGCCGTTCCGCATTCCGTCGGACGGCAGCCCGCTGGTCGGCGTATGGAGGCGCGCGACCGGTCAGGAAGGACATGTGTGACTAACACTGATTTGCTGAGCAGCGAAGCGGCTCAAGCCGCGTCTCCCATCGCGCCGTCTGGTTCTGACGCCACCTCGACGAACGGAGCAAACGGTTCGGCCCGCCGCAAGGCCGCCGGCCTGTCCGGGATGGTGCTCCCTGAGCTGCGGGAACTGGCTGGTCAGCTCGGCATCACCGGGATCACCGGCATGCGCAAGGGCGATCTGATCGCGGCCATCAAGGAGCGCCAGGGCGGCTCCACCGCCCGCGAGAACGGCCGAGGTGCCTCTCGTGGTGCCCAGACCGATCGTGGTGCCCAGACCGAGCTGCCGGTCGCGACGAATTCCGCGCCCGCCGAGCCCAAGACGGCCGAACCGGCCGCCAACGGGCACGCGCCACGCCAGGAGGCCCCATCGGCAACGGAGCCGCGCGACGGTGAGGACGGTGGCACCCGCAACCGCCGCCGTCGGACCGCGAGCCGGCCGGCCGGTAGCCCCGAGGACGGCGGCAACCAGCGCCAACTGGGGGACGCCAACCGCGGCCAACAGGGTGAGACCCAGCAGGCCGAGCGTCGGGACCGCAACTCCTCCGACCAGCGGCAGGGCTCCCGCCAGGAACGCTCCGAGCGCACTGAGCGCACTGCCGGGGACCGCCCGCAGGGTGATCGCCCCCAGGGCGACCGTCCCCAGGGTGATCGTCCGCAGAACGACCGCTCCCAGGGCAACCGTTCGCAGAACAGCGGCGCCAACAGCGCCGTCGACGACGATGACGAGCGCGGTGGCCGTCGCGGCCGGCGCTTCCGGGACCGTCGGCGTCGTGGTGGCCAGGGTGACGAGCGCGAGCGCGGTGGTCGTGGCGAGGGCCGCGGTTCGGGCGGCAGCCCGGACACCGAGATCCGCGAGGACGACGTCCTGCTGTCCGTCGGCGGCATCCTGGACGTGCTGGAGAACTACGCGTTCGTGCGCACCTCCGGCTACCTGTCCGGCCCGAGCGACGTCTACGTGTCGTTGTCGCTGGTGCGCAAGTACGGCCTGCGGCGCGGTGACGCGATCACCGGTGCGGTGCGCCAGCCACGCGACGGTGAGCAGCAGCGGCAGAAGTTCAACCCGCTGGTGCGGGTCGACTCGATCAACGGGATGGACCCGGACCAGGCGCGCAACCGCCCCGAGTTCACCAAGTTGACCCCGCTGTACCCGAACGAGCGGCTGCGTCTTGAGACCGAGCCGCACATGCTCACCACCAGGGTCATCGATCTGGTGATGCCGATCGGCAAGGGCCAGCGCGCGCTGGTCGTCTCCCCGCCGAAGGCCGGTAAGACGATGGTGCTGCAGTCCATCGCCAACGCCATCACCACGAACAACCCCGAATGTCATCTGATGGTCGTGCTCGTCGACGAGCGGCCCGAGGAAGTCACCGACATGACGCGTTCGGTGAAGGGTGAGGTCATCGCCTCCACCTTCGACCGGCCGCCGTCGGACCACACCACGGTCGCGGAACTGTCCATCGAGCGGGCCAAGCGGCTCGTCGAGATGGGTCACGACGTCGTCGTGCTGCTCGACTCGATCACCCGCCTCGGCCGGGCCTACAACCTGGCCGCGCCGGCTTCCGGTCGCATCCTCTCCGGTGGTGTCGACTCGACCGCGCTCTACCCGCCGAAGCGTTTCCTCGGTGCGGCGCGCAACATCGAGAACGGCGGCTCCCTGACGATCTTCGCCACCGCGCTGGTGGAAACCGGGTCCACGATGGACACGGTGATCTTCGAGGAGTTCAAGGGCACCGGCAACGCCGAGCTCAAGCTGGACCGCAAGATCGCCGACAAGCGGGTCTTCCCCGCCGTCGACGTCGACCAGTCCAGTACCCGTAAGGAAGAGCTGCTGCTCTCCCCGGACGAGCTGGCCGTCACGCACAAGCTGCGCAGGGTGTTGCACGCCCTGGACAGCCAGCAGGCGATCGACCTGCTGCTGCAGCAGCTGCGCAAGAGCCGGACCAACATCGAGTTCCTGATGCAGGTCGCCAAGACCACTCCGGGCAGCGGCGGCGACGACTGATTTTTTTCCCACCCACCGGGTCCTGGCTCGTCGGCGGAAACGCCGAGGGTCAGGACCCGGTGGCGTTCGTGGGGGCGGTGATGTCCGGGCCGCCGATGGTGCCGGAGATCGTGCCGCTGCTCGGCGTCGCGCTGGGCAGCGTGGGGTCGGCCTCGATGCGCACGCCCGGCCGCCAGCCGGCGACCAGCAGCGCGGTCGCGGGCACCGTGCAGGCCAGGATCGCGATGCTCGGCAGGGCGAGGCCGCCGATCAGGATGCCGAGCACCAGGAAGCCGATCGGATAGCACCAGCGCAGCCAGGCGCGCTGCCGTTCGGAATGCCAGCCGACCATCTCGCCCGACCCGATGGCGACCGCGGTCGCCGCCCCGGACAGGGCGCTCGGCGCGGTCAGCTGCCAGGCGAAGGCGTTGAGAACGGCATCGACGCACAGGCTCAACGCGAGCACGAGCAGCACGAAGGCGAAGGGCACCAACAACCACGCGCCGACCGTGAGCTTGCCGTCCCGGTCACCTGACATGCATCGCACCAGACATGGGCAGAATTCTGCCGGACCGATCACCTCGACTCCCTAGCGCATCGGTGAGCTGTGTCATAGCTGCGTTGAGGGGCGGGTGAGTGAATAGTCCGGGAATACCAGGTTAGCCCGACCGCGTTACATGCCTTGTCAGGCAATCTGGCAGACTGGTAAGTCGAGTCCGGCTCCGGTTCACCCCGATGATCAGCATGGGGACCCGGCGGCCACCTTCAGAAAGGGCGAGACGTTGAAGACTGGTATTCACCCCGAATATGTGGTCACCAATGTGACCTGTACGTGTGGTAACACGTTCACCACGCACAGCACCAAGACTTCCGGCGACATCCACGTCGACATCTGCTCCAACTGCCACCCCTTCTACACCGGCAAGCAGAAGATTCTGGACACCGGTGGACGGGTCGCGCGCTTCGAGCAGCGCTACGGCAAGCGCAAGAAGTGAAGTCGGTGTTGGTACGGTTCTAGAACCCTACGGCGCCCGCCCCAGCGTTTCGTGCGCTCGGGCGGGCGCCGTTGTGATGTCTTGTTGAACTTTTCGCGGGTACCTGCGGTTCGAGGAGGAACGGGTGAGCGAGCCCGACGAGGTGCTCGGCGCCCTGTTGGCCGAGCACGCGCAGCTGGAGAGTCGGCTTGCCGACCCAGCGGTGCACGGCGACCAGCCGCTGGCGAGGAAGCTGTCCCGCCGCTACGCCGAGCTGGGCCCGGTGGCCAAGGCCATCCGGGAGCTACAGGCGACCAAGGACGACCTCGCCGCCGCGCGTGAGCTGGCCGACGAGGACGCCGGTTTCGCCGCCGAGGCCGCGACGCTGGCGGCGCGGCTGCCGAAACTCAACGACCGGCTCACCGAACTGCTACTGCCCCGCGACCCGCACGACGGCTCCGACGTCATCCTGGAGATCAAGTCCGGTGAGGGCGGCGAGGAGTCCGCGCTGTTCGCCGGCGACCTGTTGCAGATGTACCTGCGGTATGCCGAGCGGCGGCGCTGGCGCACCGAGATCCTCGGCGGCACCGAATCCGATCTCGGCGGCTACAAGGACGTCACGGTGGCCGTGAAGGGACGCGGCGAACCGACCCTGGACGGCGTGTGGTCCCGGTTGAAGTTCGAGGGCGGCGTGCACCGCGTGCAGCGGGTCCCGGTCACCGAATCGCAGGGCCGCATCCACACCTCCGCCGCCGGTGTCCTGGTCTTCCCGGAGTCCGAGGACGTCGAGGTCGAGATCGACGAGAAGGACCTGCGCGTCGACGTGTTCCGCTCATCCGGGCACGGTGGGCAGAGCGTGAACACCACCGACTCGGCGGTGCGCATCACCCACCTGCCGACCGGGATCGTGGTCTCCTGCCAGAACGAACGCAGCCAGCTGCAGAACAAGGCCCGCGCCATGCAGGTGCTGCGTGCCCGGCTGGTCGTGCTCGCCGAGGAGAAGGCCGCCGCCGACGCCTCCGCCGCCCGTCGCAGCCAGGTCCGTACCGTGGACCGCTCCGAGCGGGTGCGCACCTACAACTTCGCCGAGAACCGCATCGCCGACCACCGGGTCAACTACAAGGCCTACAACCTCGACCAGGTGCTCGCCGGGGATCTCGACGGCGTGCTGGAAGCGCTGATCGAGGCCGACCGGGCGGAGCGGATCGCGGCCAGCACCGGGCCCGCCGCGCTGGGCAGATGACGTCCTGGGCGATATGAGGCCCTGTGCGGAGGACGTTCCCGACCGAACTCGGCGCGGGCGCGCGAAGGATGCTTGAGCGTGGTGGGAGAGTAGGCCGGTGACCAGACAACCGCTGCGTCTTGCCATCCTGGAGGCCGAGCGCATTCTCGGCGCGGCAGGGGTGGCGAGTCCCAGGGTGGACGCCGAACTGATCGCCGCGCACGTACTCGGGGTGGAACGCACCCGGCTGCCGATGGTGCCGCTGGTGGACCCGCCGGTCATCGACGCGATCGGGCAGTTGGTCGCGCAGCGGGCCAAGCGGGTGCCGCTACAGCACCTGACCGGCTGGGCGGCGATGGGGCAGATCAGCGTCGGCGTCGGGCCGGGTGTCTTCGTGCCCCGGCCGGAGACCGAGCTGCTGCTGGCCTGGGGCCTGAACCTGCTCGCCGACGCCCGCGACCCGGTCGTCGTCGACCTGTGCACCGGTACCGGGGTGCTGGCGCTGGCACTGGCCAACGAGCGGCCGGACGCGGCCGTGCACGCGGTCGAGCTGGACTCCGTCGCACTGGCCTGGGCGCGGCAGAACGCGGAACTGTGCGCGCAGGGCGGGGACACCCCGATTCGGCTCTACGCCGGTGATGTCACGGATCCGGCAATTCTGTCCGATTTGGACGGAGCGGTCGATCTGGTGCTGTGCAACCCGCCGTATGTTCCTGCGGGGACCGAGGTGCCACCGGAGGTCGCCGAGCACGATCCGGCGATGGCGGTCTTCTCCGGCGCCGACGGACTTGACGTGATCCGGCCGGTGGTCACCGCGGCCGCGCGGCTGCTGCGACCGGGCGGCGGAGTCGCCATCGAACACGACGACACGCACGGCTACAAGGTGCCCGAACTGCTGGTGGCCCGCCGGGTCCTCACCGATATCCAGGACCACGCCGACCTCGTGGGCCGCTCCCGCTTCAGCACCGCCCGCCGCACCGAGTCGACCTGACCCGACTCCCGTTCGGCGGCGCATGCCGGAGTGACCGACCCGATGCGAGGCCGAAACCGTTCCGTGCCAGGATTCCTCCCGTGAGTACCGTTTACGATTGCAGCCATCCGGATGATCGACTGGCCGGCCTTGCCGCCGCGGCCGGTGAGCTGCGGTCGGCGCGGCTGGTGGTCTTTCCGACCGACACCGTCTACGGCATCGGTTGCGACGCGTTCAACCCCAATGCGGTCAACGCCCTTTTCGACGCCAAGGGCCGTGGCCGCAACATGCCGCTGTCGGTCCTGGTCGGCTCCTGGACCGGCGTCGACGGCCTCGTCCTCTCGGTTCCCGGCCGCGCCCGCGACCTGATCGAGGCGTTCTGGCCCGGCGGCCTTTCCATCGTGCTGCCGCACGCGCCCTCGCTGGCCTGGGACCTCGGCGACACCCGAGGCACCGTGATGATCAGGATGCCGCTGCATCCGGTCATCCTCGAACTGCTCCGCGAGGTCGGCCCGATCGCGCAGTCCAGCGCGAACGCGACCGGCCGCCGCCCCGCGACCACCATCACCGAGGCCCGCGAGCAGCTCGGCGAGACCGCCGCCGTCTACCTCGACGGCGGGCCGGCCGGTGAGGCGGTCGCCTCCACGATCGTCGACCTGACCAGTGACACCCCTCGGATGCTGCGCGAGGGCGCGGTCAGCCGCGCCGATGTGGCCGAGGTGCTCGGCGTGGCGGTGCTGTGATGGCGGGTGCAGTGCTGGCGCCGATGTCGCCACCGTGGCCGGTATCGCCGCACGTCCGCCGTACCTACGCGGGACTAGCCTGACGTCGTGGGTCCTCTGATCGACGCCACCCCGGCTGGCCTGCCCATCCGGGAGTACCTCCTGGTCGCCCTCGTGTCGGCGGCCATCACCTATCTGCTCACCGCGCTGATCCGCAAGGGCGCGATCGGGTTCGGCGCCGTCGCGGTGCCGAGGGTTCGCGACGTGCACAGCGTGCCGATGCCCCGGCTCGGCGGGGTCGCGATGTACTGCGGTGTGGTCGGCGGCATGCTGCTGGCCCACCAGCTCCCGCTGCTGCGCAGGGCTCTTGAGTACTCGCTGGACCCGTGGGCGGTGCTCATCGGCGGCGGCCTGATCGTGCTGGTCGGCGTGATCGACGACCGCGTCGAACTCGACTCCTGGACCAAACTGGCCGGTCAGGTCACCGCGGCCGGCATATTGGCCCTGCTCGGCCTGCAGTTCATCGACTTCTGGGTGCCCTGGGGCGGCAGCGGCGGCATCGTCGGCTCGCAGGTCGTGTTCGACCAGAACAGCGGCGGCATCCTGGCCGTGCTGCTGGTGGTCACCATGGTCAACGCGATGAACTTCGTCGACGGCCTCGACGGCCTCGCCGCCGGCATCGGCCTGATCGCCGCCGCCGCGACCTGCGCCTACTCCCTCGTGCTGCTCAACGGCACCGGCGACAGTGTGCTGAGCTACCCGCCGGCGCTGATCGCGGCGACGCTGGCCGGCGCCTGCCTCGGCTTCCTGCCACACAACTTCCAGCCGGCCAGGATCTTCATGGGCGACTCCGGCTCGATGCTGATCGGCCTGATGTTGGCGGCGGCGAGCATCTCGGCCTCCGGCAAGATCAACCTCAACCAGACCGGACCACGCAACGAGCTGGCCTTACTGTCGCCGCTGCTCGTCGTCGCGGCGGTTCTTTTCGTGCCCCTGCTCGACCTGTTGATGGCCATCGTGCGGCGTACCCGGCGCGGGGTCGGCGTCTTCTCGGCGGACAAGATGCACCTGCATCACCGGATGCTGGAGATCGGCCACTCACAGCGCCGCGCGGTGCTGTTGATCTACTTGTGGGCCGCGGTGATCGCCTTCGGCGCGGTCGCGCTGACCGTCTTCAACGGCTACGTGGTCACCCTCGGTATCGTGATCGGGCTGGTGCTCGCGCTCGCGGTGTCCACCATTCCCTGGCTGCGCGACGTCCGGCGGACCAACAGCGAGGCGTGATCCACTTCTGTTGTTCACCTGATCAACCCTCATTGTTGACTTTGTCGGATCGGCGCAGGTCACAATCTCTGGATCGATTACTAGATCGTGCCGAACAGTATCGTCGGTTGTTGGCAGCCGATCTTGTTCTGACGGGGGAGTCCGTACTGTCCGACCGAGCAGTACGGGCGTCTCACTAGGGCTGATAAGGTTTCCGTGAGCCGGCGAACAAACAACCGCCGGTCGGGGTTCACAACCGGTAGCAGGGCAACCGCACGGTAGCCTGCGGCCACGTTTTCCATGCTTGCCTGTCGACGAAGCGAGGTGAGGGCGATGCTGGCTCTGCGCAACAACCACCGTGACGCCCTCGGGCGCGCGGTCGACGTCGGTCCGCCTGCTATCCGGTTCGTACGATTGATGGCCTCCCGACGGGTCGGGTCAGGGCCTGTGATACCGTCTGCGCGAGCCCTTCCAACGGGGCTTTGCTTTACCGTGCCACCATTTGGGCGCCAGCCCAACTCCTACGCGCACATGACCACGAGGAGTTGCCGTTGACCGATGACCGTGTGCAGTCTCAGCCGGGGAATCGTCCCCCGCTATTTGCGGCCACGCAGTGACTCAAGGTGCGCCGAGCGGGTCGACCTATCTCGGGCTCGGCACCGTCATAGCCCTGATCATTTTGATTTGCATGGGCTTGGGTTGGTTCCTGGATGGTCGCGCACACACTGCACCGATCTTCGTGCTCGTCGGTATTGGTGTCGGCGTCATACTCGCCGCCATCTACTCCTATTTTAAGCTCCGAAGATTCCTGAAGGATTGAGATAAGGACGCTGTCGTGTCAGCAATGCAAGCCCTCTCGAGCATTCCCGCAGCGCGGGTCATGAGCCTGCGCCGGCCGCTGCTGATATCCGCGGGCATCAGCGTCATCGGTCTTGTCGCGACAGGATTGCTCGGACACATTCTGGCTGGGGTCTTCGGTTGCCTCGGGCTCGCGCTCGGACTGTTGAACGTCCGACTGCTGCAGCGCTCGGTGGCCAACGCGACGATCACCGAGACGCCGAGCAAGCGGGCGCTCGCCGTGTCGGCTCTGAGCAGGCTCGCCGTGGTGACCCTGGTGGTGGTGGTGATCGGCGTCCTGAGCGTGGTCGGCGTGCTGAACCGCTGGGATGTCGCCGGCGTCGTACTCGGTCTCGCGGTATTCCAAATGATTCTCACAGCGACCACCGTTGGCTCGGTGGCGGGAGGTCTTCGTCAGCAATGAGCGATCGGATTTATCAGGCCGGGACCATCTCGGTCGGCGATCACTTGGGCACGTTCACCCTCTTCGGCCTGACCTTCAACGGGGACACGATCTGGGAGACGGCCGCGGCGGCGATCGTCCTCATCGGCCTCGGTCTTTTCGTGCGGGCCAAGGTGACCTCGGGTGTGCCGGGCGGTGTTCAGCTGTTCTTCGAAACCATTTTCAGCTGGGCTCGCGAACAGGTCGAGACCAACATCGGCCTCAAGGTGGCACCGTTCGTGGTGCCGATCGCGACGACGCTGTTCATCTTCATCCTGATCGCCAACTGGTTCTCCGCGCTGCCTTTCCAGTTCCCCACGTCCTCGGGTGGACTCAACGACGGCTTCGCGCCACCGGCTTCGGATGTCAACTTCGTCTTCGCGCTCGCCTGGGTGGTGCTGCTCTGGGCGCAGTTCGCCGGTGCTCGCCGACGTGGGGTCGGGAAGCACTTCATCCAGTTGGCGAAGGGGCATTTCGCGCCTGCCGCGGTCATCAACATCATCGAGGAGTTCGCGAAGTTCCTCTCGCTGCCGCTCCGGCTTTTCGGAAACATGTTCGGTGGCACGATCATGGTCACCATCATCATCTCGCTGTTTCCCTCGTACCTGTTGTGGGCGCCGAACGCGATTTGGAAACTGTTCGACCTCTTCATTGGTGCGGTCCAGGCTTTCGTGTTCGCCCTACTGACGATTATCTACTTCGGCCAGGCAATGGAGATACCAGAAGAAGGACACTGATCCGGATCCATTTTCCTTGCCCTAATGTTGCGGCCGATAATCGGTCCGTGCACGACCAGACGTTTCGAAAGAAAATTTCGTAAGGGAGCATCATGGCAGACATCAACCACGCGATCATCTTGGCCGGTTCCATGATCGGCGGTGGTCTCCTGCTTGGCGGCGGTGCGATTGGTGCCGGTATCGGTGACGGTGTCGCCGGTAGCCAGCTGATCGCGGGCGTTGCTCGCCAGCCCGAGGCCCAGGGCCGGCTGTTCACCCCGTTCTTCATCACCGTCGCGTTCGTCGAGCTGGCCTACTTCCTGAACCTCGCGTTCATGGCCCTGTTCGTCTTCTCCCTGGGCTCGGGTAGCTGATCGACATGTCGTCGTCGACGGAAGCCGCCGGCATCTTCATCCTCCCCAACGGGACGTTCATCGTCGAGGTCATCATTTTCGGCCTCGTACTGTTGATCATGTGGCGAGTGATCCTGCCGCCCATCCAGAAGGCGCTGGGCGAACGCCAGGACATGCTCGACCGGCAGGTCGAAGAGAGCCGGGAAGCCAGCGAGAAGGCCGTCGCCGCACAGGAGCGCTACCACGCCGCTCTGGCCGAGGCGCGGACCGAGTCCGGACGTATCAGGGACGAGGCGCGGGCCGAAGGCCAGGCAACGCTCGACGAAATGCGCGGGGTTGCGCACACTGAGGCGAATGCCGTTCTGCAGCGGGGCACTGAGCAACTCGCCGCGCAGCGGGCCACGGCATCGCGGGAACTGCAGGGGCAGATCGGTGGCCTCGGCGTCGCATTGGCAGGTCGGGTACTCGGGACGGACCTGACCGGACAGGCGAGCGCGGCCACGGTGTCCCGGCTCCTCGGTGAGTTGGAGGTGGACGTCTGATGGCGATCGCCAAGTACATCGCCGAACTGATCGCGTTCGCGATCATCGTCTTCGTCGTGGTGCGCTACGTCGTGCCGCCGATCCGCAAGATGATGACCACCCGGCAGGACGCGATCCGCAAGCAGATCGAGGAGAGCAAGGCGACCAGCGCCCGCCTGGCCGAGGCCGAGCGGACCTACAAGGAAGCCTTGACGGAGGCCAGGACCGAAGCGGCGAAGATCCGCGACGGTGCTCGGGCGGACGCCCAGCGCATCGTCGTGGAGATGCGCGAGCAGGCCGAGCGTGAGGTGGCCAGGATCAAGCAGCGCGGCGAGGAAGACCTCGTCTCGCAGCGGCAGCAGGTCATTCGTGAGCTGCGCACCAGGATCGGTCAGCTGTCCGTCGACCTCGCGGGCCGGTTGGTCGCCGAGAACCTGTCCACCGACGCCCAGCGCGCCGAGACCGTTGACCGGCTGCTCGACGAGCTGGCCAGCATGTCCGCTCGCGATGAGGCCGCCGTTGCCGGCGGTAACAGCGGCAGCGGTAACAAGGGAGACGCGTGATGGAGTCGGCGAGCAGGGATGCGCTCGACGAGATGACCGCCGAGCGGTACCGGGCGGCGACCCGGCAGTCGCTGCGCGCGGCCCAGGATCGGCTGGACGAGGTTGTCTCCTCGGCCGGCATCGACGACCTGCGCGTGTTGTCCGACGAACTGTTCAGCGTGCTGGACGTGCTCAGCTCCGAGCGGGTACTGCGTCGCCACCTCGCGGACGCCAGCACCGAGCCGGACGCGCGTCGTCAGCTGGTCGACACGCTCTTCGGCGGCAAGATCGGGCAGCAGGCGCAGACCGTGCTGGCCGACCTGGCCGCCAGCCGCTGGTCGGCCTCGACCGATCTGCTCGACGCGCTGGAGCAGCTGGCCAGGGAGGTCGCGCTGGCCACAGCGCAGCGCGCGGACGCGATTGAGAACGTCGAGGACGAGCTGTTCCGGTTCGGTCGCATCCTGGACGCCAACCCGGCACTGCACGAGGCGCTGTCCAACGACAACAACCCGGTCGCCGGGCGCGTCGAGCTGTTGGACGGGCTGGTCGCCGGCAAGGTGCACCCGGTTACCAAGCTGCTGCTCGACCAAGCGGTTCGGTTGCCGAGGACGGCTAGCCTTGAGGTAGTGGTCGGGAAGCTGGCCGAACTGGCCGCCGCCCGCCGCAACCGCTCGGTCGCGCACGTGCTCTCGGCCGGCCCACTGACCGGTGAGCAGGAGCAGCGACTGGCCAGGATTCTCGCGGAGGTCTTCGGCCGCGAGATATCCGTGCAGGTCGAACTTGACCCGGAGCTGCTCGGCGGCCTGGTCATCAGGGTCGGCGACGAGGTTATCGACGGCAGCATCGCCGCGCGGCTGAACAAGGCCCGCGAGGAACTGCCGAACTAAACGCCGCCGACGCGCGGCCCCACATACGACAAGAGCAGAACTGATCGAGAGCAGGGACCGAATAGCCATGGCGGAGCTGACGATCTCGTCGGACGAGATCCGGAGTGCGATCGAGACCTACGTCTCCACCTTCTCGCCCGAGACAGCACGGGAAGAGGTCGGCGTGGTCGCCGACACCGGTGACGGCATCGCGCACGTCGAGGGACTTCCCTCGGCGATGACCAATGAGTTGCTGGAATTCCCCGGCGGCGTGCTCGGCGTCGCGCTGAACCTCGACGTTCGCGAGATCGGCGCGGTCATCCTCGGTGACTACGAGAACATCGAGGAGGGCCAGGAGGTCAAGCGGACCGGCCGGGTGCTGTCGGTACCGGTCGGCGACGGCTTCCTCGGCCGGGTCGTCGACCCGCTGGGCAACCCGATCGACGGCCTCGGCGACATCGTCGCCGACGACCAGTACATGCTGGAGACCCAGGCCCCGTCGGTGATGAACCGGCAGCCGGTGAAGGAACCGCTGCAGACCGGTATCAAGGCCATCGACTCGCAGACCCCGATCGGCCGAGGTCAGCGTCAGCTGATCATCGGCGACCGCAAGACCGGCAAGACCGCGGTCTGCATCGACACGATCCTCAACCAGAAGTCCAACTGGGAGTCCGGCGACCCCAAGCAGCAGGTCCGCTGCGTGTATGTCGCGGTCGGCCAGAAGGGCTCGACCATCGCGGGCGTCAAGACCGCACTGGAAGAGGCCGGCGCGCTGGAGTACACCACCATCGTGGCCGCCCCGGCTTCGGACTCGGCGGGCTTCAAGTGGCTGGCCCCCTACACCGGTTCGGCCATCGGCCAGCACTGGATGTACCAGGGCAAGCACGTGCTGATCGTGTTCGACGACCTGACCAAGCAGGCCGAGGCGTACCGCGCGATCTCGCTGCTGCTGCGTCGCCCGCCGGGCCGCGAGGCGTACCCGGGTGACGTCTTCTACTTGCACTCGCGTCTGCTGGAGCGTTGCGCGAAGCTCTCCGACGAGCTGGGTGCCGGCTCGATGACCGGTCTGCCGATCATCGAGACCAAGGCCAACGACGTCTCGGCGTTCATCCCGACCAACGTCATCTCGATCACCGACGGTCAGATCTACCTGCAGGCCGATCTCTTCAACTCGGACGTTCGTCCGGCCATCGACGTCGGTGTCTCGGTCTCCCGAGTTGGTTCCGCTGCGCAGACCAAGGCGAT
>DATATE010000149.1:0-6605 GCA_036268955.1 Pseudonocardiaceae bacterium | reverse complement strand
CTCCACCGCGGTCTCCACCGACCCGGCCGGCCGGCCCCGGGTCACCAGCCGCTTCACCATGTCGTAGACAGCGCTGCTGGCCAGATTGACCGCCCTCGGGATCACCACCCAGTCCAGCACCTCCGCGCCGTACGCCCTGCTGATCACCGCCCGGACCGACGCCACCCCCAGCATCCGGGCCTGCTCATCAGCCGCCCACCAACTGGCGAACTGCTCGGCGCTGATGCCGCTAGCTGGATCCACCACGACCACTGCGTCCCCCACACCGACCTCCCCTGTCGGCGCCGTCCCCGACGGGCAGGCCATCCGCCGGTGCGCCAGGCACCTCCGTGCGACCCGGCTATCGTGACAGAGAGTGCCAGCGTTACGCCACGTGCGTGACAGTTCGTGGACACCGCGCAGGCCGAGACGGATCAGCGCGCATCAGATCTCGTCTCAAATGTCGTCTCAGTTCAGGCCGCACGCACATGTCGCCTGCGTCGCACTCATCACGCTGACCAGCACACCAGCGACACCGGAAGCACAATGAACCGGCTTGCCGAGTTCTGAAAAGCGGAAGGTCGACGGTTCGACCCCGTCCCTGGCCACAATCGTTGTCTGACCAGGTCAAACGCTCTGATCTGAGCCTTCGTTGATCATGGTGCTCTCGTCGCAGAAGACGATCATCTACCCAGCGTGTTCGGCGACCCGCGTCTGGTCGCACCCAGTCCTACCGACTCCGCACCAGCAAGAGCTCGACGCGCCGCACAACCGCGCGCTCGATGGGCCCCGGCTGCGTCATCCTGATCTCGTGCGCACGCCCGACAACGCATACAGCCTCGCGAACCAGATAGCGCAGGGCGTCCTCCCCGGCTCGACCGTCCGCGCCAGCGAAGCAGCAGGACCGCAGGCGCAGAACGACTCACGACTGCAAGGTCAGCTGGACGCCCTGCGGGCACGGCCACTGTCGCAATTCGCCATGGCACTCAACAGCGTCCGCCTCCAGTTCTGGGGTGAAGACGCTGGCTCGACCAGCCGCGAGATCCACATCGAGCACCCGACCATCCGAATCTCCCGAAACAATCAGCCAGCCACTACCCATGACTTGAACGCCCCGGCCGTCGCAACAGCGCTGCTCGGGTGCCTCGGCGAGACACTCTCGAACGTCACCGTCACCGACGACCACCTGGCCCTCACCTTCGCCAACGGCTTCGCCATGGCGGTCGATCCCGACGACCACTACGAGTCCTGGCAGATCAACTCGGACGACGGCCTGCTCGTCGTCTGCACCCCCGGCGGCGACCTCAGCATCTGGTATCCGCCGGAGCCCTAGCACGAGCCCCGGGGCCATGATTCGCGCCGACAACCCGGGCCAGATCACTTGACGAGACGCAACCCTTCGGCCCGAAGACCGGCCAGGCGCTGACCCGCTACCTGCGCTCCCGAGCCACCCACAACCAGGGAGCACGGCGGGCCGCGGCGTCCGATTCCGAGGTCTACCCGGCCCCGGTGGACCGGCACCGACCGCTGACGACGAACCACAGGCGATCTGGCGCACCACAGCTGGCCTACGTTTCCAGAACGACCGGGCTCGATTCACCGTCCTCAACCAGGCGACCATTACCCGCAGATGACTGGTCGACATCACACGCCGAGCCGGGACGGCGGTCGCGACACCCCGCACAGTCGCACGCAACCGCCACAGCCATCCCCAAACGCCACTTCGCCGTGAACTCAACGATCCCTCGCCCGGATTACCACCCAGCGTTGCGTGACGCGGCACAACAGTAGGTGATTCTCGGTATGCCGTGCCACACCGGAACAAATTTCCAGGCGCATTCGGAATCGGTTGTGAATCAATCCTTCAGGTTCCGGAGGTTCCGTGCCACGGGGTCACCGGTCGCGGCTGCGGACGGTAGTACCGGTTGGCCGCCGCACTGAACAGCAGCACGTTCGCGACGAGCACGATCAGCCATGTCATGACGGCGGCGATCAGGTCGGCCGGCGCGTAGACGGCCGCACCCAGGCCGAGCGCGACGAGTATGCCCAGGGCGAATCCGGTGAGGTTCACGGCCAGTCGGATCCGGGCGCCGTCCCGTCCCCGCGCCAGTCGCCAAGCCCGCCACAGCCACACCACGACGGCGAGTGAGTCCAGGACGTAGTCGATGACCAGATTGACGGTGACCGCGTGCTGTGCCGTGGCCACGCCCGGACTGGCGTGGGCCACGGCCGCGTGCACGCTGCCGGCGGTGACGACGGTGATGACCAGGACTGCCAGTTGTGCCACCGCGGCGGCGACCAGCAGTCGCACCGCGGTTCGGACGGTGCGCGGTGGCCAGGAGGGCCACAGCCAGGCATGGATCGCGCCTTTGAGCAGGTCCACCGAGGCGGCCGCACCGGGTCGGTGCTGCCCGTCCTGCGCGCAGGCCAGCAGCACCGCGAGGATCTCTTCCCCGTTCTCGCGCCGGGCTGTCGGGGGGTAGCAGGCCAACAGTCGTCGATAGCGCCGCTCCAGTCGTGCCGACTCGCTCATCGTCTGTCTCCCGCCCGCCTCGTGGCCGCTCACGCGATCCCCCCGGACAGACCTGGCGTCAACCGCAGCCGCTGCACTGCCGCGGTGGCGTTGGCCTGCAGCCGCGCCGCCTCCTCGGCCAGTCGCCCGCGGCCCTCGGGGGTGAGCCGGTAGTAGCGACGCAGCCTGTTGTCCACGATCTGTTCGCGATCGACCGTGATCAGTTCGTCCGCCCGCAGCCGGTCCAGGGCGGTGTACAGGGTTCCCGGGCGCAGCTGTACCCGTCCGTCGGAGATGTCCGTGACGTCGGTGATGATCCCGTAGCCGTGCTGGCTGCCCGCGGCCAGCGCGGTCAGGATCAGGTAGGTCGCCTCCTGCATCGCCCGTGCACTCATACAAACGTTATATATCGTTGGACTAGCGTTGGCAAGACTCGTCAGCACCGCGCTGCTCGCCCGACACATCGCGGTCGGGCACACCATCGACCGTGGGCATGGCTCGTTGGCAGCCTTCGTTGATCATGGTGTGCCCGTCGCACGGCGCTCAGTGACACTCCGCTTGGCGGCTCCCTCGGAGTTGCGCAAGGGCGCGAATTCATCTCCCGGCGCGACGCCGCGATCATCCGAATCCTGGTCCTGGGAGACGGAGCAGAAAGCCCGGCGCGAAACCATGGACGAATACCGCAAGCAACGCGGGCCGTGAAAGAACGCTGCCGAGAAACGCGGCCAGGTTCATGGAGATCAGCATGCCCCCGAGTACCAGGGCGTGATGATGAGGTACGCGAGTCCACCCGAGGCACTGGTCGTATAGCTGACGTCCGCACGCCACTGGAATGTCGCGAGCTTGCTGTCGCATTCCTCCTCGAGCGGCCCGGCGACTACCGATACGACCGACCCGGTCGAGGGCAGCCTCTTGGGGGTGTAGGCAACCGAAACCGCGGACTGCTGGCCTGTGGACCGCTCCGTGGTCAGCTCCTCCAACTGCACGGTGTTGGTTGTGATTCGCTTACCCGACCTGGCTTGAACCGCGAGCCTTGCCCTGATGTGGCCGCTGCCGATGTCGGTCTCGACATGAGCGCACGCGGTTCCGCTCGGACCGCTACTGCAGAGTGTGCCGCTGCCGCGGTCGGGATACGCGCTTGCCTGCGTAGCAGCGAGCGTGACAAGTGCGGTCGCGCATACGGCGACCGCCGCGAGCCGTTTGATCAACACAGTGCGGATGTCCTCCTTGATCGTCCCCGAAGGAACATTAGAGGCTTGGGTGCGATTTGTCAGACGTTCGCAGCATCAGCCACGTGGCCTCAGAACCACCTGCTGACAGTGCCGGTCCCACAACCGCGGGTCCGAAAGTGAGGCAAGTCACTCACGCGCGGGATCTGGCCTTGGACGCTGTGTCCGCGACTGAGCGGAGGATGGGTCGCAGCTGGGACTGCGCGGATAGGCGGGGCGCCTGTGGCCACGTTCCTGATCGGACCGCATGTGCTGTCTCGCCGGATCAGTTGCTCGGCAACCAATCGGCGGCGCACGTGATTGATCGTCTGATGCGACGCTCCGGTGCGCGCAGCCAGTCCGCGCCGGTCAGCCCGGCCGGTTGTCCGGCGAGCAAGGAGATCACTTCGTCACGGCGGGTCATAAGCTTTCCGGTGGTATCAGAGGGAGACCACGCCCTGAGTCCGGGCCGAAGGGTAGCCGGACGCCGTTTTCCTGCTATACGGTGATGACTAGTTTGCCCTTGGCCCGGCCGCGACCATGTGCTCGATGGCGGCTGGGGTTTCCTCGACGGCCTGGAACGCGCCCGCCGGACCGCCTGAAGCCTCAGCGCGGTCGGGTGCGTTCCTGGGTGGGCATCGTGTTGGGTGGGACCGGGTAGGAGCGCGCGTGGCCCAGGAAGCCCAACAGGATGTCGATGTTGCCTTCGATCAACGCTTTCAGGGCGCCCAGGTCGGGGTTGGGTAGGTGGGGACGCCGGTAGTCCGGGTCGGTGCCGACGTTGAAGGCGGTACCCAGATCGTTGACCGTCCTGCGGCGCCAGTCGGACAGGTTCGGTACCGGAACGCCGAAGCGGCGCTCCACCAGGCGTAACTGGGACGTGTGGTCGTACACGTCGGACGCCACCAGGCCGCCGCGGCTGAAGGGCGAGATCACCAGGCAGGGCACTCGGAAGCCCAAGCCGATCGGGCCCGCGATGCCGTCCGCCTCGTCCACCCCGGCCAGCGGCACCGTCAGGTACTCGCCCGGCGTGCCCGGTGGCGGGACCGGTGGTGGTACGTGGTCGAAGAAGCCGCCGTTCTCGTCGTAGCTGACGATCAGCGCGGTCTTCTCCCACACCGCCGGGTTCGACGTCAGCGTGTCCAGCACCTCGATGATCCCGACCGCGCCGAATGCCGGCGGCAGCGCAGGGTGCTCGCACGTGATCAGCGACGGCACCACCCAGGAGACGGCGGGTAGCGTGTCGTGGGCGACGTCGTGCCGGAAGTCCGACGGGTACGTGGGTTCCAGTCCCCGTTTCGCCAGTGGCGACGACTCGTCGCCGTACGCCTCGAACTGGTACAACAGTCCACTGAGGAATCGCCGGGACAGGAACTCGACGCTCTGGTCCTGGTAGACCTTCCAGCTCACACCGGCTTCTTCCAACTGCTCCGGATACGTGCGCCACGAGTAGATCCCCGGCTGCGGGTCACCTGGCGTGCGGACCAGCGGGCCGCCATGGGTGCCGTCCGGGTCGATCGTGCCGCTGATCCAGTACAGCCGGTTGGGATCGGTGGGCCCGAGTACCGAGCAGTGGTAGTTGTCGCAGAGCGTGAACGCGTCGGCGAGCGCGTAGTGGATGGGGATGTCCTTGCGGGTGTAGTAGCCCATCGTCGCCGGTCCGTTGGCGTCGCCGTTCACGGCCAGGTGCGCCGTGACCCACCCGTCCATCGCGCCGCCGTGCCATGCCTGGTGCTGTGGCCCCCAGGCGTGGGTCGGATCGTTGATGGCGTCGCCGTCCAGCGTGGCGCCACGGGTGGTGTCCAGCCGGAACGGATTGAGGTAGCCCGTGTCCGATGGCCCGATCCCCGGTGCATAGCCGGGTTGCCGGTACGCCGGTGACGGGTCGTCGAAGCCGCGGACGCCGGAGAGGGTCCCGAAGTAGTGGTCGAACGACCGGTTCTCCTGCATAATCGTTATGAAACCGAGTCACGAGGTAACCGCGTCAGGCCGCTGACCAGGGCGTATAGGTTTGTCCGGTTCCGGGTATAAGCAGCACTCCCCCGGTGCCCTACTGCCTGTCTCGTGTGGACGGATAGATCGGGTCAATCGAAAAAGATCTTGATAGTTGATCGTTCTGATCGGGTCAGTCGAGCGGTTCACTTTGATCTTTGGCCAGCCGGTTCAATCGCACCACTTAATCGTCTCGATCGTAACGATTTGTTCCGAGGTAGACGGCCGTCTAAATTTAAACGGTATTTGCACACGCAAGGATCACCAGTGGGTTTACCTCGCCAGTTGATTACGTAGCCTCGCCCGCAATCGGCTACCCGTGTGTCTCGAAACAGGAGTGATCGAATTGCCTCGACTGGAGTGGACCGATGAGCAGCGGGCGGAGCGTGCGCGGGCGACCCGTGCCGGCATCCTGGCCCACAGCACCCCCCAGGAACGCCGCCAGAGCGCCCGTGCCGCTGCGCTGGCCCGCTGGACCCATGACGACCCGGTCGCCTGTGGTCGACGTGCTCAGGACGTCTATCTAGAACGGCTCGGTGAACAACTAGCGCGCCAGTATGACCCGGACGGCAAGTGGTCAGCCGAGGAACGTCGGAAGCGGGCCATCCGATTGCGGGCATCCCGATTGTCTCGTGCCGGATCTACCAAGTCGAAAAAGCAACGCAAGAAGAAGAACCAGAAAGGGAGCAGTCAGAGTGACGAATGAGTTCAAAGACGCGCGTTACAAGTGTGTGAGTTAAGTGGCTGAATCATTTGCGCGAGCACCAGAAAGGCAAGAGCCAGAATGACTAGTGAAGAAATCACGTTCGTACTTGACGAGCATTTTGATGAGATACACGTACAGGACAGAGAATATAAGCTCACGAGTACGCCGGTCATTTCATTACTGACAGTCCCCATGCAATCTCATAATG
>DATATE010000148.1:0-15389 GCA_036268955.1 Pseudonocardiaceae bacterium | reverse complement strand
TGTCGGCGAACCGCACCGTGTCCCGCACATGCCGCACCCAGTACTCCGGGTCCGTCACCTCCTCGCCGCCCACCATCGGAATGCGGGGCGGCTGGAACGCCAGACCACGGACCAGGACACGGAATTCGTCGAGCATCGGCTCCATCAACGGTGAATGGAACGCATGGCTCACGACGAGCTGCTTCGTACGGTGCCCATCCTCGGTCAGGCGCCGCACGATCTGGGCGACGGCCGACCCAAGCCCGGAGAGCACCACCGAACCAGGAGTGTTGACCGCCGCGACCGACACCGATTCGGCGTACTCGGCGACCAGCGGGGCGACCACCTGCTCGCCGGCGGTCACCGAGACCATCACACCGCCCGTGTCGAGCCGCGCCATCAGCCGGCCCCGCTCGGACACCAGCCGGCACGCATCCGGCAGTGACAGCACGCCAGCGACGTGCGCGGCCGCGATCTCGCCCACCGAATGACCGGTGAGGAAGTCCGGCCGGACACCCCAGGACTCGAACAGCCGGAACAACGCCACCTCGACCGCGAACAGCGCGGGCTGGGCGATCTCCGTGGCGTCGAGTCGGTTCTCTCCGTCGCCGAGGACGGCCTCCCGGACCGCGGGAGCCAACTGCTCGCACGCCTGGTCGAACGCGGCCGCGAAGACCGCGAACTGCCGGTGCAGTTGCGAGCCCATGCCGGGGTGTTGCGCGCCCTGACCGGTGAACACCATCGCCAGCGAGCCCCGCCGGGCCACATCGGCGACTACCCCGGCTCCCTCGCTCCCGTGCGCGAACACCGCCAACCGCTCGCACGCCTGCTCGCGGTCGCGGGCGAGCAGGACCACCCGGTGATCGTGGCCGGCCCGGTCGGCCACCAGGGAGTGGGCCACATCCGCCAATGCCACATCGGGCCGGTCACGCAGGTGGGAGCCCAGCCGATCGGCCTGACCCCGCAGGGCCGCCGGCCCGCGAGCCGACAGCACGAGTGGCCATACCGGCAGGGTCGCCGGGGCCTTGTCGGAGGTCGGGGCGATGGGCTCGGCCGGGGGCTGTTCCAGGATGACGTGCGCGTTGGTCCCGCTGACGCCGAAGGAGGACACCCCCACCCGGCGGGGCCGGTCACGATCCGGCCATTCCCGAGCCCGGTCGAGCAGCGCGACCGCGCCCGCCGACCAGTCCACCTGCGGCGACGGGGTCTCCACGTGCAAGGTCTTGGGCATGATCCCGTGCCGCATCGCCAGGACCATCTTGATCATGCCGGCGATGCCTGCCGCCGCCTGGGTGTGGCCGATGTTCGACTTGATCGACCCCAACCACAGCGGGGCGTCCTCGGTGTGCTCGCTGCCGTAGGTGGCCAACAACGCCTGGGCCTCGATCGGATCGCCCAGTCGGGTCCCCGTGCCGTGTCCCTCGACCATGTCAACGTCGGAGGCGGACAATCCGGCGTTGGCCAGAGCCTGGCGGATCACGCGCTGCTGGGATGGACCGTTGGGGGCGGTCAGCCCGTTCGACGCGCCGTCCTGGTTGAGCGCCGAGCCGGCCACCAGCGCCAGCACCTGGTGTCCGTTGCGCCGCGCGTCGGACAGCCGCTCCAGCACCACCAGGCCCGCGCCTTCCGACCAGCCGGTGCCGTCCGCGTCCGCGCCGTACGCCCGGCACCGACCATCCGGGGCGTTCGCGCGCAGCCGGCTGTACTCGACGTACAGCTCGGGCGAGGCCATCACCGCCACGCCGCCGGCCAGCGCGAGCGAGCACTCCCCCGACCGCAGCGCCTGCGCCGCGAGATGCAGGCAGACCAGCGATGACGAGCACGCCGTGTCCACCGTCACAGCGGGGCCCTCGAAGCCGAACTCGTAGGCCACCCGACCCGACGCGATGCTCCCGGCGCTGCCATTGCCCAGGTAGCCCTCGAACTCCTCGGGCTTGGTGTGCAGCCGCGAGTTGTAGTCGTGGTACATCAGCCCGACGAACACGCCGGTCGGGCCGCCCCGCAGCGAGGTGGGATCGATGCCCGCGTTCTCAAGGGACTCCCAGGCCGTTTCCAGCAACAGCCGCTGCTGCGGGTCGATGGTGATCGCCTCGCGCGGCGAGATGCCGAAGAACTCGGGGTCGAACTGGTCGGCGTCGTACAGGAAGCCACCCTCGCGGGTGTAGGTGGTCCCGAAGTGCTCGGGGTCCGGGTGGTAGAGCTCGGCCAGGTTCCAGCCTCGGCCGGTGGGGAAGGCGCCGATCACATCCCGCCCCTCGGCGACTACGTCCCATAGCTCGTCGGGCGAACTCACCCCACCTGGGAAGCGGCAGGCCATGCCCACGATCGCGATCGGGTCCTCTGCGGTCCGGGTCGCGGTGATGGCCGGCCGGGCCGGGGCGGTCGCCTCGCCGCCGATCTCACTCCGTACGAACTCGATCAGGGCGGCCGGGGAGGGGTAGTCGAAGATCAGTGTGGCCGGCAACCGCAGCCCGGTCACCGCATTGAGCCGGTTGCGCAGCTCCACCGCGGTCAGTGAGTCGAAACCCAGTGCGGTGAAGGGCTGCCGGTCGTCGATGGCGGTGTCCGGGGAGTGCCCGAGCACGGCCGCGACATGGGTGCGCACCAGCTCTGCGACGACCTGGTCACGCTCGGCCGGCCGCAGTGCCGCCAGGCCCTCGCGGGATCCGGCCCCACCGGCAAGGTGGGGTCCGACGACCCGCCGCGCCGGACGACGCACCAGCCCGCGCAGCAGTCCAGGGACCGTGGCCGCGGCGGACAGACCGGCGAGGTCGAACGGGGCGGCGATGATGCGGCCCTGTCTGCGGACGGCCGCGTCGAACAGGGTGAGACCGAAGTCGTTGTCCACCGGGCGGATACCGGTGCGGGCCATCCGGGCCCGGTCCTGGGTTCCGAGGTGGCTACCCATCCCACTGGCCTCGGCCCACCACCCCCAGGCGATCGACACCGCCGGCAGGCCCAGCCCCCGTCGATGATCGGCCAGCTCGTCGGAGAACGCGTTGGCCGCCGCGTAGTTCGCCTGGCCGGCGGCGCCGAACGCCGACGCGGCCGAGGAGAACAGCACGAACGCCGACAGCTCGGCGTCCTGGGTGGCCTCGTGCAGATGCCAGGCACCGTCCACCTTGGGCCGCAGCACCGCATCCACCCGGTCGGGGGTCAGCGAACCCACGGTCGCGTCGTCGAGCACCCCCGCGCAGTGCACCACAGCGCGCAGCGGGAACTCCGGCGGCACCGAGCCGACGAGGTCCATCACCTCCTGGCGAACGGCCAGGTCACACGCGACCATCCGCACCGAGGCACCCGCCCCGGTCAGCCGCTCGACCAGCTCACCGGCACCGGGAGCGGCAGACCCCCGCCGCGACACCAGCAGCAGCCGTCGCACCCCGCACTCGGCCACGAGGTGCTCGGCCACCAATCCGGCCAACACTCCGGACGCCCCTGTCAGCAGCACGGTTCCCGCGCCCCACACCGAAGACCGCTCGGATCCTGCCGGCCCGGCGGGATCCGGGAGTGCCTCGGCGGCGGCTCTGGTCAGCCGGGGTGACCACAGCCGTCCGTCCCGAACGGCCACCTCCGGCTCACCCGACTCGATCGCGGCACGGGCGAGCGCCTCCACGGACGGCGCCCCGACCGACTCCGCATCGGCGAACGCCTTGTCGACGAGAACCACCCGATCCGGGTTCTCCGACTGCGCGGAGCGCACCAGACCACCCACCGCAGCACCCACGAGCCCGCCGCCGGTCACCACGACCAGCCGCGACCGCTCCCACCGGGCATCGGCGAGCCAGTCCTGTAGCACCCGCAACGTGCTGTTCACCGCGGTGTGCACCGATTCCACCATCGACTCGCCGGTCGGGCGGTCGGAAACGCGCAGCACCACCACCTCGGGCAGCGGCGCGCCACCGTCCACCGCTGAGCCGAGCGCGGCCAGGTCGGGGTCCTCTTTGTCCTCCGACCGCACAGTCCGCGCGGTCCGCGCGCGGTCGGACGGTGTGACCCAGCCGATCGGTCCTTCGACGCTCGCCCCCGAACCGGCCTCGGCCGATCCGCACTCCACCCAGCCCAGCTCGAACAGCGCATCGCCGTGCGCGGTGTCGACGTCGCGCAGCCGCTCGGCGGACACCTCGCGGGCGAGGAGTGAGTCCACCCTCAGCACCGGCCGACCGGTGGTGTCGAACCCGTCCACCGACCACGAGGACGGCCCCGTCGGGGAGAACACGAGCCGCAGTGCCGCGGCACCCGAGGCGAACAGCCGCACCCCGGACCACAGGAAGGGCGCCCGCACGCCGGAGTCGGCCGGGTCGTCCCGCCGCGAGTCGAGCTGATCCACGGCGAGGCTGTGTTGGCCGGTGTCCAGCAGGGCCGGGTGCAGGCCGAAACGCACCGCGTCGGCCGCGAGCCCCTCGGGCAGCTCCGCCTCGGCGACGACCTGATCACCCATCCGCCAAGCCCGGCGCAGCCCGGTGAAGGCGGGGCCGTAGTGATAACCGAGCGCGCCGAGCCGCTCGTAGGCTCCGGCAACGTCCAGTTCGGTTGCCCCGGTCGGTGGCCAGGTCACGTCGGTCGGCCACGGCGCCGGCTCCAGATCGTCACCGGGCACCGCGCTCGCCTGCGCGTGCCGCGTCCACGCGGCGTCCACGGCCTCGCCGGGGTCCGCCGACCGGGAGTAGATCTCCAGAGTGCGGCGGCCGTCGCCGTCGGGAGCGCCGACGAGCACCTGGATTTGCACGTCGTGCCGGCTCGGCAGCATCAGCGGCGCCTCGATGGTCAGCTCCTCCAGCCGGCCGAGGCCCGCCTCGTCGGCCGCGCGGATCGCCAATTCGAGGAACGCCGTACCGGGCAGCAGCGGCCGATCGAACAGCGCGTGGTCGACGAGCCACGGGTGAACGTGGCGCGAGAGCCGGCTGGTGAACAGGAAGCCGGCGTCCCCCGCCAGCGCCACTTTCGCCCCGAGCAGCGGGTGGTCGACCCGTTCGAGGCCGCTGGCGGCCAGGTCGGCGGGCGCGGACGCCGAGGCGGTCGGCCAGTAGCGCTGCCGTTGGAAGGCGTAGGTCGGCAGCTCGACCCGCCGCGCCCCGGTGCCGGCGAAGACCTCGTACCAGTTCACCGTGAGCCCGGCCTGCCACGCGGCAGCCACCGAGCGCAGGAACATGTCCGGGTCGCTCTCGCCGCGGCGGAGGGTCGCCAATACGGTCACCTCGACGCCGCGCTCCTCGGCGGTCTCCTGGATCGAGGGAGCCAGCAGCGGGTGCGGGGCCACCTCCAGCAGCACGCGATACTCATCAGCCAGCAGCACGGCGGCGGTGTCGTGGAACCGCACCGGCTGCACGAGGTTGGTCAACCAGTACCGGCCGTCGAGCTCGGTGCCCTCCACCCGGCGGGCGAGCGTCGTTGAGTAGTACGGCACCGAGGCGGTGGCCGGGCGGATGTCGGTCAGCAGCGCGAGGAGCTCGTCGGAGACCACCGCCATGTGCGGGGAGTGCGTCGGGTAGTCCATCGGGATGGGACGCGCGCGGACACCGGCGGCCTCGTACTCGGCCCGCAAGGCGGCCACTCTGTCGGCCGGACCGGTCAGCACGACCGATCGCGGCCCGTTGATCGCGCTGACGTGTACGTCGGTCAGGCGTCCGACCTGGTCGCGCACCTGCTCGACCGGCAGCCCGACCCAGAGCGTGGCGTACCCGGTCACCTGGCCGGACACGCGCGCCCGCGCGGTCAGGACTCGGGCCGCGTCGGCGAGGGTGAGGATGCCGGCGATGTGCGCGGCCGCGACCTCCCCCACCGAGTGCGCGATCACCGCGGCGGGCACCACGCCTCGGGAGATCCACAACCGGGCGAGCGAGACCATGACCGCGAACAGCATCGACTGGACCTGCTCGGCGTGATCGAGGTCGGCTACGCCGTCCGCACCGGCCAGCAGATCGCGCAGGGTGTGGCCGTGCCAGTCCACGTACGGCGCGAGCGCCGCCTCGCACTCCGCCATGGATGCGGCGAAGACCGGCGAGGAGTCCCACAGCCGCAGGGCCATCCCGGCGTACTGGCCGCCCTGCCCTGGGAACACGAACACCGGATCGGCGCTGCCGGAACTGACGGGTCCGGTGACCGGGGTGGTGCCGGCGACCAGGTCATCCAGCCCGGACCGCAGTTCGGCGAGGTCGGCGCCGAGCACCACGGCCCGGTGATCCAGCGAGGAGCGGGTGCTGGCCAGTGAGAACGCCACGTCGGCCAGCTCCGCCGGGCCGGTGGTCCCGAGCGCAAGGAGGTGCTCGCGCAACCGCTGCGCCTGACCGCGTAGCGCGGCTTCGCCGCGGCCGCTCAGCAGCAGCGGCAGCACCCGCGGCGCGCGGGACCCCTCCGCCGGTTCGACCTCGGGTTCGGTGGCCGGGGCCTGCTCCACGATGACGTGCGCGTTGGTCCCGCTCGCCCCGAACGAGGACACCGCCGCCCGTCGGGGACGCCCGGTCGTCGGCCACGGCCGGGCCTCGCCGAGCAGCCGGACCGTTCCGCTCTCCCAGTCGACGTGCTCCGAGGGTCGGTCCACGTGCAGGGTCCTGGGCAGCAGACCGTGCCGGATCGCCATGATCATCTTGATGACGCTGCCGACCCCGGCCCCTGCCTGGGTGTGGCCGATGTTGGACTTGAGCGAGCCCAACCAGAGGGGGTCGTTCTCCCGTCGGTCCCGGCCGTACACGGCCTGCAGCGCCGTGATCTCGATCGGGTCGCCGAGCACCGTGCCGGTGCCGTGCCCGTCCACGGCGTCCACCTCGTCGGGACGCACGCCGGCGTTGGCCAGTGCCTGTCGCACGACCCGCTGTTGGGAAGGGCCGTTGGGCGCGGTGAGGCCGTTGGAGGCGCCGTCGGAGTTGATCGCCGAGCCACGGAGCACGGCCAGCACGGAGTGCCCGTTCTGGCGGGCATCGGAGAGCCGCTCCAGCACCAACAGGCCGGCGCCCTCGGCGAAACCGGTCCCGTCGGCGCCCGCGCCGAACGCCTTGCAACGGCCGTCGGCGGACAGCCCTTGCTTATCGAACTCCTGCAGGTCGATCGGGGTGGCCATGACGGTGGCCCCGCCGGCCAGTGCCAGCGCGCACTCTCCGGACCGCAGCGCCTGCGCGGCCAGGTGCATCGCCACCAGCGACGACGAGCAGGCCGTATCGACCGTCAGCGCGGGCCCCTCAAGGCCGAACTGGTAGGAGACCCGCCCGGCGAGCACCGAGGCGGAGGTCCCGGTGAGCAGGTAGCCGTCGGCCAGCTCTGCGCTGCCGAGGAGCAGGTCGGCGTAGTCCTGGTCACTGGTGCCGGCGAACACACCGGTCTGGCTGCCCCGCAACGACTTCGGGTCGATCCCGGCCCGCTCCAACGCTTCCCAGGTCAGTTCCAGCAACAGCCGCTGCTGCGGGTCCATCGAGGCCGCCTCACGCGGCGAGATACCGAAGAACCCCGCGTCGAACCGCGCCACATCGTCGAGGAAACCGCCGCCACGCACGTGGGTGGCGCCCTGCCGCGTCGAATCCGGGTGCAGCAGGGTGTCGAGGTCCCAGCCTCGGTCGGTCGGCAGCCCCGACACCGCGTCGCGCCCGCCGTCCACCAGCTCCCAGAGCTGCTCCGGCGAGCCGACGCCACCTGGGTAGCGGCAGGCCATGCCGACCACGACGATCGGGTCGGCGGCGAACGCGGCGAGGGGGACGGCCGTGCCGGGTTCCTCCTCAGCCGCGTTGGTCACCAGTCCGACCAGGTACGACGCCAGGGCCGAGGGCGTGGGGTAGTCGAAGGCCAGGGTGCCGGGCAGCCGGAGATCGAGCGCCGCGTTCAGCCGGTCCCGCAGCTCCACCGCCGCGAGCGAGCTGAAACCCAGGTCCTGGAAAGTGCGCTCGACGTCGACCGCGGCCGGCGAGTCGTGGCCCAACACCAGGGCGGTCGAGGTCCGCACCAGATCACTCATGACCCGACGCTGGTCCACGACGGCCAGCACGTCCGTGGTCCGAGCGCCGTTGTTCGGCTCGGGCGCGGCGGCTGAGGGCGGGTCCGAGGGAGCCGGGGCGACGGAGCCGTCGCGCGGCAGCCAGTGCCGATGCCGCTGGAAGGCGTAGGTCGGCAGGTCAACCCGCCCGCTCTCGTCGGGGAACAGCGCCGCCCAGCCCACCTCGCCGCCGCCGGTGAAGATGCGACCGGCCGCGGCGAGCAGGGCGAGGACCTCGGGTCGGTCACGGCGGGCGGCGGCCACCGCCGTCATCCGCCGATCAGTGGGCAGGCATTCCCGGATCATGGCCGAGAGCACCGCGTCCGGTCCCAGCTCCAGGAACCGGGTGACCCCTCGCTCGTGCAGGGTGGCCACACCGTCGGCGAAGCGCACCTGCTCGCGTGCCTGCCGAACCCAGTACTCGGGCTCGCCGAGCGTGGCCGCATCGGCCAGGGCACCGGTCAGGGTGGACACCACCGGGATGTCGGGCGCGCCGAAGGGAAGTCCGGCGATGGCGGCCCGGAAGTCCTCCAGCATCGGGTCCATCAGTTCCGAGTGGAACGCGTGGCTGGTCGTGAGCCGACGGGTCCGGTAGCCGGCGGCGGCCAGCCGGGCCACGACCTCGGCCACCGGTTCCTCCGCCCCGGACACCACGACCGAGTCGGGGCTGTTCACCGCGGCCAGGGACACCCCGTCCGCGGCCGCGACCAGCGGGGCCACCACATCCGGGGCGGCGTTGACCGCGACCATGGCGCCGCCCTCCGGCAGCGCCTGCATCAACCGGCCGCGCGCCACGACCATGCGACCGGCGTCGGCGAGGGACAGCACGCCGGCCACGTGCGCGGCGCTGATCTCGCCGATCGAGTGACCGGCGACGAAGTCGGGCCGGATGCCCCACGACTGGACGAGCCGGAACAGGGCAACCTCGAAGGCGAACAACGCAGGCTGGGCGAATTCGGTGCGATCCAGCGGCGGGCCGCCCGCCCACATCAGCTCACGCAGCGACCGGCCCAGCAGCTCGTCGACCACTGCGCAGACCTCGTCCAGCGCCGCGTCGAACACCGGGTACCGCGCCGCCAGCTCTCGCCCCATTCCGGCGCGCTGGGCGCCCTGACCGGTGAAGACGATCGCCAGGCGGCCTTCCACCGCCCGACCGACGTGCACCGCGGCACTGTCCGTGCCGGCGGCCAGTGCGGCCAGACCGGCCAGCAGGGCCGCCCTGTCCTCGGCGACCACCACCGCACGGTCGGCCAGCACGGCGCGCGAAGTGACCAGGCTTCGTCCGATGTCGGCCGGCTCAAGCGCAGGGTGACGCTCCACGAAGGAGCGCAGCTCCTCGCCCTGGCCGCGCAGCCCGGCGGCGCCCCGACCGGTCACCACGAACGGCCACGGACCGGTGTCGGCCCGCCGCATCGGCACGGAGGTGGCCGCGACCGGGTCATCGGGGGCCTGCTCCAGGATGACGTGGGCGTTGGTGCCGCTGATCCCGAACGACGACACCGCGGCGCGGCGGGGACGGCCCCGGTCGGGCCACCGCCGCGGGTCGGTGAGCAGCCGGACCGTCCCCGCCGACCAGTCCACGTGGGATGTCGGCCGCTGGGCGTGCAGCGTCCTTGGCAACTCCCCGTGGCGCATGGCCATGACCATCTTGATCACGCCGCCGACGCCGGCCGCCGCCTGCGGGTGTCCGATGTTCGACTTCAGCGATCCGATCCACAACGGCGTGTCCGCCGTCCGCTCCCGGCCATAGGTGGCCAGCAGGGCCTGGGCCTCGATCGGGTCGCCCAACCTGGTGCCGGTGCCGTGCGCCTCGACCGCGTCGATGTCGGTCGAGGAAACCCCGGCGTTGGCCAGCGCGGCCCGGATCACCTGGCGCTGGGCCGCGCCGTTCGGCGCGGTGAGGCCGTTGGAGGCACCGTCGGAGTTGAGGGCGGATCCGGTCACGAGGGCCAGCACCTGGTGGCCGTTGCGCTGGGCGTCGGACAGCCGCTCGACCACGAGCACGCCGACGCCTTCCCCCCAGCCCATGCCGTCGGCCTCGTCGCCGAAGGCCTTGCACCGGCCGTCCGGGGCGATCCCGCGCTGCCGGGCGAACTCGATCAGCGAAGCCGGACCCGACATGATCGTCGCCCCGCCGACCAGGGCGAGCGAGCACTCCCGCGAGCGCAGCGCCTGGGTGGCCAGGTGCAACGCGACCAGCGATGAGGAGCACGCCGTGTCCACGGTGACCGCGGGCCCCTGCAGACCGAACGCATAGGACAGCCGTCCGGAGACGACGCTGGCGATGTTGCCGGTGAGCACGTAGCCCTCGTAGGTCGACGGCACGGTGCGCAGCGAGATGTAGTCCTGGTAGCTGACGCCGACGTACACGCCGGTCCGGCTTCCCCGTACCGCGTCGGCGCTGATCCCCGCTCGTTCCAGAGCCTCCCACGAGGTCTCCAGGAGCAGCCGTTGATGCGGGTCCATCACGGTCGCTTCGCGCGGGGAGATGGCGAAGAAATCATGGTCGAACAGGTACGGCGACCGCAGGAAACCGCCGCCCCGTGAGTATGTCCGGCCCACCTTTTCGGGGTCGGGGTCGTAGAGCTCGCCCAGGTTCCAGTCGCGGTCGGTCGGGAAGCCGGACACCGCGTCGGTACCGTCGGCCACGAGCTGCCACAGGGCTTCGGGACTGTCGGCGTCGCCTGGGTAGCGGCAGGCCATGCCGACGATGGCGATCGGCTCCCGGTTGCGCGCCTCGACCTCGCCGAGCCGCTGTCGGATTCGCTCGTTCTCCTTGAGTGCGTTGCGCAGCGCGTCAACGAGCTCGTTCATGGACGTGGTCATGAGGTCGGTCCCTCCGACTGGTCGCTCGCATCGGTTCGGCCGTATGCGGCGCGAATGAGATCGGCCATGTCCATCGAGTCGATCGTGGTGGTGGTGGCGGCGCGCTCGACCAGCTCGACCTCGGGAGCGGTATCGGCCAACCGGAGCAGAGCGCCCACCAGCCCGGCCCGCCGCAACGAGGCGAGCGGAATGCGGTCGATGATCTGCTTCAATCCGGCGTCGTCGACGCCCTCACCGGTCTCGCTCTCGTCGGTCCCGGTGTCCTCGCCGAACAGCTCGGAGTGCACCATTTCGGCGACCGAGGCGGGCGTCGGGTGATCGAAGACCAGCGTGGCGGGCAGCTGCAGGCCGGTCGCCGCGCCGAGCCGGTTTCGAAGCCGCAGTGCGGTGAGCGAGTCGAAACCGATCTCCTGGAAACTGCGCCCTGACTCGACCGAGCTGATGTCGGTGTGTCCGAGCACGGCCGCCACCGTGGCCCGGACGAGTTCGGTCAGCGAGTACGCCCGCTCGGTGGCGGGCAGGCCGGCGAGCCGCTCACGCACATCGGTGTCGGCCGCTCCTTCCGCCGACCGTCCGGGGTCGGCCCCCTTCGCCGGGAGCAGCTCCGCGAGCAGCGATACCGATCGGGTGCCGACGAGCTCGGTGGCGAAGGAGGACCACTCGACATCCGCCACGACCACGGCCGTCTCATCGCGGTCGATCACCTGGTCCATGGCCTGGATGGCGCCGCGGGGGTCCATAGCGCGCAGGCCGCTGGCCGCCAGCTGTTGCTCCACTCCGTCGCGGTCGGCGAGCCCTGGGCCTTGCCAGAGTCCCCAGGCGATGGACGTCCCGGTCAGACCGAGAGCCCTGCGGTGCGCGGCCAGTGCGTCCAACGAGCTGTTCGCGGCGGCGTAGTTGGCCTGGCCGGCCGGGCCGACCGTGCCGACGAACGACGAGAACAGGACGAAGTCGACGAGGTCGTGGTCCCTCGTCAGCTCGTGCAGGTGCCAGGCAGCGGCCACCTTCGGGCGGAACACTCGCTCGAAGCGTTCCGGGGTGAGCCGGTCGATGATGCCGTCATCGAGCACACCCGCGGTGTGCACGACCGTGGTCAGCGGATGCTCCGCCGGCCAGGTGTCCAGCAGCTCGGCGAGCTGCGCCCGCTCGGCCACGTCGCAGGCGACCACCGACACCGAGGCACCCTGTTCGGCCAGCTCGGCGGCCAGCTCGGCCGCGCCGGGTGCGGCCGGGCCACGACGGCTGGCCAACACCAGGTGCCGCGCGCCGCGCCTGACGAGCCAGCGCGCCACCTCCGCCCCGAGCGCGCCGGTGCCGCCGGTGACCAGAGCGCTGCGCTCCAGCGACTGAGGCGTCCGATGCGCGGGTGCGGTGACCCGGCTCAGTCGGCGGCAGAACACCGTGCCGCCCCGCACCGCCAGCTCAGTCTCGCCATCTCCGAGCGCCCCGGCCAGCGCCGCGAGGTCCGCGTGGCCGACCTCGCGTGGTAGGTCGACGACGCCACCCCACGGCACGGGTTGTTCCAACCCCGCGTGCCGGGCGAACCCCCACAGCGCGGCCTGCCGTGGCTGGGTGACGGAGTCTCCCGGCCGGAGCGCGACCGCATCCTGGGTCACGCACCAGATCGGGGTCGACAGGCCCAGCGTGCCCACCGCCCGCACCAACGCGAGCGTGCCGCACAGGCCGACCGGCACGGATACGGCGTCGGTGTCCCCCGCTGTGTCCAAGGCAAGCAACGACACCACGCTCCCGGCCCGTTGGCCGTCCAACGCCGTGACCAGCTGGTGACAGAGCGCCTCGACATCCGCCTCTCGGGGGACCGCTACCCGGCTGACCTGGGCCCCTCGGGCCGTCAGCGCCGCGATGGCCTGCTCAAGCCACGTCGGCTCGGCGATATCGGCCGGCACCACGACCAACCATCGGCCGGTGAGCGGTCGGTCCGATCCCTCGGTGCGGCGCCAGGTGACGCGGTATTGCCAGCCGGCCAGCGTCTCCTGCTGCTGGCTGCGCTCCCGCCACGAGGACAGGGCCGGAAGCACGGTGCCCAGCGAGGACCGGCCGGCGTCGTCGGAGATGGCCAGCGCCGTGGTCAGTCCTTCGAGGTCGCCCTGGTCGACCATCTTCCAGAACCGGGTGTCGATTTCGGTGCCCTGGGACGAGCGGTGGGGCAGCGTCTCGATCCAGTAGTGGGTGTGCTGGAAGGCGTAGGTGGGCAGCCGCACCGGCTGCTGCCCCGAGGGGAACAGGTCGGACCACCGCACGTCGACGCCACCCACGAATGCCTCGGCAGCGTTGCGCAGGAATTCCCGCGCGCCGCCGTGGCCGCGACGCAGCGAACCGACCGTCGTGACCGACGTCCCCTTGGCCTCGGCGAGCTCCTGTATCGAATTGACGAGTACCGGGTGCGCGCCCACTTCATGAAACGATCGGTGCCCGTCGCTGAGCAGCTGATCGACCACGTCCTCGAAACGCACCATCTCGCGCAGATTCCGGTACCAGTAGTCGGCGTCCAACTCCCGGCCGCGCAGCAACGAGCCGGTCACCGTCGAGTAGAACGGAACGGCACCGTCGGAGCACTCGACCACACCCAGCGTGTCGGCCAGCTCGGCCCGAATGCTCTCCACCATCGCTGAATGCGACGCGTAGTTGATCGGCACCCGCCGGACCCGCGTTCCCTCGGACTCCCAGACCGCAAGGAATCGATCGAGCTCGGCGGTGGCCCCGGAGACCACAGTGGACAGTGGTCCGTTCACCGCGGCGACGCCGAGCTGAGGATAACCGGCCAGGCGTTCGCGCACCTCCTCCGCCGACCGGTTCACCCAGCCAAGGCCGCCGTGGGTCGCCAGACCCCGAAGCACCCGAGATCGCAGAGCCACGACGCGCGCGCCCTCGGTCAGCGACAACGCCTCCGCCGCCACCGCGGCAGCGAACTCACCCTGGGAATGCCCGACGACAGCCGAGGGGCGAACGCCGAGAGATGCCCACAGCCGCGACAGCGAGACCCCGACCGCGAACAGCGCAGGCTGGACGACGTCGTCCCGGTCGAGGCTCGGCGCACCGGGAACCCCGGCGAGCACGTCCCGCAGCGAGAAACCATCCCAGTCGACGTAGGGCGCCAACGCCTCCTCGCAGGTCTGCATCAGCTCCGCGAAGGTCGGACTGAGCTCCCACAGCTCGATGCCCATCCCGAGCCACTGACCACCCTGGCCGGGGAAGACGAAGACCGGGCCGTCGTGGTCGGCTTCACCGGCTCCCGCCACCACGAGGGCCGAACTGTCCGCTTGGCCGGCCGCGATCGCGTCAAGGCCGGCCAGCAGCTCATCGCGGTTCTCGGCGATGATCACCGCTCGGTGGGAGTGCGGGGACCCGCCGTTGGCCAGCGCCGCGCCGAACCTGGCTACCTCGCTGTCCGGTGAGTCGGCCAGCGCGGCCCGCAACCGGGTTGCCTGGCCGGCCAATGCCGCCGATCCCCGGCCCGACACCGGGAAGGCGGAGACTCCGAGCCGCGTCACGGCGTCGGACTGCCGGGCCGCCGGCTGCTCGGGCGCCTGCTCAAGGACGACGTGCGCGTTCGTGCCACTGATACCGAACGAGGAGACGCCGGCCCGGCGGGGCCGACCGGTCCTCGGCCAGTCCTGGTTCCGGTCGAGCAGAACGACGGCTCCCTGTGACCAGTCGATGAATGGCGAGGGCTGCTCGGCGTGCAACGTCCTCGGCAGGATGCCGTGCCGCATCGCCATCACCATCTTGATGACGCCACCAACCCCGGCTGCGGCCTGGGTGTGCCCGATGTTCGACTTCAACGACCCCAGCCACAGCGGCAATTCGGCCGTGTGTGCCTGCCCGTAGGTGGCCAACAGTGCCTGCGCCTCGATCGGGTCCCCCAGCCGGGTGCCGGTGCCGTGCCCCTCCACCGCATCGACGTCAGCTGCCGTCAGCGCGGCGTTGGCCAGCGCCTGGCGAATCACTCGCTGTTGAGAAGGCCCGTTCGGCGCGGTCAGCCCGTTCGACGCGCCGTCGGAGTTCACTGAGGAACCTTTGAGCACCGCGAGTACCTCGTGGCCCTGCCTGCGTGCGTCCGACAATCGTTCGAGCACCACGAGGCCGACACCCTCAGCCCAGCCGGTGCCGTCCGCGCCCGCGCCGAACGCGCGGCACCGGCCGTCCGGGGACAGGGCTCGCTGGTGACCCAGGTCGACGAACGTCATCGGGGTGGACATCACCGTGACCCCGCCGGCCAGAGCGAGCGAACACTCGCCCGACCGCAGTGCCTGTGCGGCCAGGTGGAGTGCTACCAGCGACGACGAGCACGCGGTGTCGACCGAGACGGCGGGCCCCTCAAGGCCGAACTGGTACGCCACCCGCCCGGAGAGCACGCTGCCCGCGCTACCGGTCAGAACCGCTCCGCTGAGCTGGTCCGGCACCAGGTCCAGCGCCGGCGCGTAGTCGTGGTACATGACACCGGAGAACACCCCGGTCTGGCTGCCGCGCAGCAAGTCCGCATCGATACCCGCCCGCTCGAAAGCCTCCCACGCAACCTCCAACAACAACCGCTGCTGCGGATCCATCGCCATCGCCTCACGCGGCGAGATCCCAAAGAACCCGGCATCGAACTCACCCGCGT
>DATATE010000147.1:0-3133 GCA_036268955.1 Pseudonocardiaceae bacterium | reverse complement strand
TATAGGAACCGCCGATGCTCCACCTACGGCCCCACAAGATCCACGCGACGCGCCGTCACCCGGCCACCATCCTTGTCACGTCCTCGGCTGCAACCGCCTGGCTGGGCTCACTGGACCACACTAAAAGTGCCAAAGTCGAGTTCACCGCGATCCGTTGAATATCTCCCAGGGCTGAGCCGGACCAGCGAGGCAGGATGTGGTTGCGGATGTGGGAGTCGTAGGTCGCCCAGGTGATATCGGCGACGCGGTGCGCGTCCGACCATGACCGGATCCACTCGTCGATGGCGGTCTGTGCGAGTCTGGGATCGGTGAAACGCTTGCGTCGCTGGTCGGACCCGATGTCGGCTGCACGCTTCTCGGCATCGTCTACCGTTCGCACATCGGCATCGACATCGGCATCGGTTCGTCAGTCGGGCCGAGGTGGGGATCAAGGTCGCGACCTTGATCGCGGACTTCTACACCACCACCACCCGCCGCAGCGTCAACGACGGGTTGGACCCGATCCCGTTCGAACATCAGATGGCGCATGCGCGAGCGGCGCCAGCGACGAGCAACCGCGGCCACATCACACCGACAGAACCACCCGACGAGCCTATTCGGCAAACGAAGCCGGGTTCGTCGTGCGCCGTGCCGATGGTGGTGAATCCGCTGCTGTGCAGCAGAGTCATTCCCGTGGTCGGGCTCGTCGCGGATCCACGGGTTCTCCGGTATGAGCAAGGCGCCTGTCCGTACGATCCCGGCGGCAGGTGCGTCGGCCGCCCCTATGTACTGCTGGCGGCGCCGGCCGTGCTGCCGGTAGTCGCCATCCGCTCGGCGAAGAGACCTGATACCTGGGGCCGAGCACGTCCCCGGATGAATGGGCGGGCCGCGCACGGTAGTTCGTACGCGGCCCGCTCTGGTTCTTCGTCAGTCCCCGAGGTCGCTCAGGAAGTCGTTGGCGTATTGCAGCGGTGTCGTGCTGGAGACGGAGTTGCAGGTGGGGGACGCATAGGTGTCCGAGCAGGGCGTGTCCCGGTCCAGCGACCAGAAGTGCAGTCCGGCCAGGCCGTTGCTGACCGCGTACGACGTCAGCGTGTTCACATCCCCGGTGGTGAAGGTCTCACTGGTGTTGTCGTTCAGGCCGATCATCGGCGTGACGGCGATCTTGCTCGCCGGGATTCCGTAGGTGTGCTCGAGGTTCGTCACCGCCTGGATCGCCGACTGCGCCATCTCGCAACTGCCCGACACGACGACGCACACGCTGCTGGACGCGCTGCCGAAGTCCATCGTCATCAGGTTGATGACGTAGTTGTTCAGGCCGGAGCCGAGCACCGCCTCGACGACCTCGTTGCCGAGGGAGTTCACTCCGCCGTAGCTGCCGTCGGACGCACCCAGCGTGGCGAGCGTGAAGGAGAACTGCAGCTTCGGGTACTGCGCCTGTGCTCCCGCCGCGGCGGCGACCAGGCTCTGAATGTCCGACTCGCTCTGGCCGCCCTCGATGTCGAAGTCGATGCCGACCAGGTTCGGGCTGGCGTAGCGGGCGATGAAGGATTCCATGTCGGCCGTCGAGTCGCAGGTGAAGGTTCCCGCCTCGCCGCCGGTCGACACGACGTAGTCCAGGTTGGCGGCCTCGAGCTGGGGCACGTTCTCCGCGGCCCAGTCGGCACCCGAGACACCTCCCCAGTTCTCGCTGCCACACTCGCCGGTGGCGAACGCGAGCGTGAGCGCGGGCAGCTTCGGGATGTACTGCGACACCAGGCTCCCGGAACCCACCACCGGCAGGGCGGACCCTTCCACGGCCGACTGCATCTGGTAGGTGTTCCAGTTCATGTTGATGGTGACGTCCTTGTACGGGCTGAAGAGCAGGCCGCTCACCGAACCCGTTCCGGTGCCGGTCCCGCCGCCGCCTCCTCCTCCGCCTGAGGATCCGCCGCCGGTACACGCGCCGTCGGACGTCCAGGGTTGTCCGGAGCCGCTTCCGCCGTTGTTGGTGGCCGGGTCGTTGCCCTCGGTCCAGTAGTTGGCGGTGTAATTGGTCCCGTTCTCGCTGGCCTGCTGGCCGGCGGTGTAGACGGTGGTGGAACTCCACGCCGCGGCGCATGTGGTGGCCGCCTGTGCGGCGGGCGCCGAGGTCACCCCGAGAACCGATCCGCCGACTGCCAGCCCGAACGCCGCGCCGGCTATGAGTGCTGCGTGACGAATCCGCTTTCCGAACCGCATGAACCCTCCAAAGGGGAGAGGAGCCGTGGGGGATTGAGCACCTCGCCGAGCCGGTGGGTCTCCACGGTGATTTTTTTGTTGTACGCGCGGCAAACAGATTGGTCAAGACCAATCGTCCGAATTGGCGCAGACCAATTTGCGGATCACAGTTGACAGTTGACGGTTGAGCAGTCGTCGGAAGCAGATGATGGAACATGCCAACCGGAGGAACGCCCCCTGGATGTCATTACGGATCTCCCACCGGATGCGCAGCCTCCTGAACCAGTGCAACAGCGCGAACCCTTGTTCCACCACCGGGCACCCTGGCGGGCGGGCCTGAATCGGTTGCCTACAGCACTGCTGATCATGCAGGCATACAACGGCTGAAGGATCGCGATGCGAGTCATGGACGAACCAGCCATGGTGTCGCCTGCCATGATCATGGTTTTTGGTGCACTTTGAGTGATCAACAGGTTGTTCGACGACTACCGCCGTCTGTGATCATGTTCCAAGGTGTGATGATCATGGTCTCGGGGATCTCGTTCCGCACCTGGCAGCGGCTGTGGTGGAGCGTGTCGAGCAGGATGCGGCAGGGATACGGGTGCGTGCGCGTGCCAAAGCATTCGCAGTCGCGTGCCCTGCCTGCGGTGGCGAGTTCGCACGGGTGCACAGCCGGTATGACCGGCAGGTTGCCGATGCGGCGATCGCCGGCCTTCCGGTGGTTCTGCGGTTACCGGTCCGTCGACTGTTCTGCGCCAACGGCAACTGCCCGAAACGAACGTTCGCTGAGCAGGTGCCGGGACTGACCACGCCGCAATGGCCATGAGTTAAGCCGTGTGGGTGTGTAGTAGGTGGAGTTCGATGGTTCGGGTGATCAGGCGGGTTCCGGGGTCGGTGCTGCTGCGGGTGGTGTAGCGCAGGCTGGGGCGGACGGTCTTGACCGGGGCGGTGCGGT
>DATATE010000146.1:0-4101 GCA_036268955.1 Pseudonocardiaceae bacterium | reverse complement strand
CTGACCTCCTACGCCTTCAGCAAGAACGCCGAAGGTCTCCAGGCCCACGTTTTGCGATACCTCGAGATTGGCCAGAGTCAGCCGTTCAACCCCGATATTGGTGACCCATTCGGTATCGAACTAGCTCGGCTCCTAGCAAATCTCCTCGCCTCGGTAGGCTTACCGCGCCCGCCCCAAAGCCAGCCCACCCCACACCGCCCACGGACACTTCCGCATCCGCTATGACACCGTCGACCAATTCGGCGAACTCACCCTGCGCCACGGCAGCCGCCTGCACCACCTCGGCGTCGGCCGCACCCGCGCCCACACCCCGGTACTGATCCTGGTCACCACCAACACCGTTTCCGTCGTCAGCAAAACAGGACACCACGTCCTCACAGCCACCACATCAACGCCGACAAAAACTACTGGCGCAACCAACCGGGGAATCTGTAACCCATGACGCGACTCATCTGTCACTCATGACTCGACTCATCACACTGGTGGAGCTAAGGGGATTCGAACCCCTGACCCCCACACTGCCAGGAGCAGGCGGAATGCGTGACCAGGCACGATAGGACCGTTTTCGGGCAGTTGTGGGCGTTGTCGGGCGCGCAACTGTAGTCAGGGTTGTCGTCAGAATTGTCGTCAGCGATTCGTTGCGCTGCGGATGTTTCGAAGAAGACATTGGGAGATTAAATCCGGTACCTCCAGCAGGACCTCACGCGGCTTGTCCGCAACGCTCCAACCCCGAGCCATTGAAGGTCGCGGCCACGCCCTAGGAGTCTGCTGAATTAATCCGCGTGGCTTTGAGGGTTAAGCCTGCGTTTTTGGGATGATTGTTGGGTGCAGGGTCACTCCGATGATCAGCGTGAGTTGTTGGATGCCGAGTCGGTCGCGGGTCATCTTCTCAAGCCGGGCAGTGTCTTTGGTTTTTTGGCTGCCCATCGCCGGGAGTTGTTTCCCGAGGAGATGTTCGCTGATCTGTTCCCGACGCGGCGGGGACGTCCAAGTGTGCCGGCCGAGGTGATGGCGGCCGTGATCACGTTGCAGGCATTGCACGGCTTGTCTGATAACGAGACCGTGGATGCGGTGACCTTCGATCTGCGGTGGAAGGCGGCCTGCGGGTTGCCGATCACGGCGGGGGCGTTTCATTCCACGACGTTGACCTATTGGCGGCGCCGGTTGGCGGCCTCGGATCGTCCGAACCGGATCTTTGAGGCGGTCAAGGCCGTGGTGGCTCACACCGGAGCGTTGGCCGGCAAGACGCGGCGGGCGTTGGATTCCACGGTCCTCGACGATGCGGTGGCCACCCAGGACACCGTGACTCAGCTGATCGCCGCGATCCGCGGGGTCGGCCGTGAGATCCCTGCCGCCGCCGGGGTAATCGGCGAGCATTGCACCGGCCACGACTACCACGACCCGGGTAAACCCGCGATCGCCTGGAACGACAAGGCGGCCCGCGATGCGCTGGTCGACGCCCTGGTCAGCGACGCGCACCGGGTGCTCGGTCATCTACCTGAGCAGCAACTCGGTCCGCGGGCGGCCGAGGCGGTGGCGTTGTTGGCGCTGATCGCCGGCCAGGACGTGGAACCCGCGCAGGGCTCTGATGGCACCGATGGGCACTGGCAGATCGCCCGGCACGTCGCCGCTGACCGGGTGATCTCCACGGTGGATCCCGACGCCCGCCACGCCCACAAAACGGTGCACCGCCGCCAGGACGGCTTCAAAGCCCACATCGCCATCGAACCCGACACCGGAATCATCACCGAGTGCGCGCTGACCAAGGCCAGCGGCCCCGACAACCACGAAGCGGTCATCGGACTGGCGCTGCTCGACGACCAAGACGCGCCGGTGCGGGTCCTCGGCGATGCGGCTTACGGCACTGGTGCGACGCGGGCTGCCCTGGCCGCCGCCGGCCATACCGCGGTGATCAAACCGATGCCGCTACGCACCCCGGTGCCCGGCGGTTTCACCAGCGATGACTTCACCGTCGACTTCGATGCCCGCACCGTGACCTGCCCCGCCACCCACACCATGGCGATCCGACCCAGCGGCGGTGTTAGCTTCGAAAGACACTGCCGCACATGTCCTTTAACGCAACGGTGCACCACCGCCACACGCGGACGCCACCTCACCCTGGGCCCGCATGAACAACGCTTACGCACCGCCCGGACCCTCGCGCGCGATCCTGACTGGCAGGCCGAATACCGCCAACATCGCCCCATGGTCGAACGCTCCATCGCCTGGCTCACGCGCAATAATCGCAAAGTCCGCTACCGCGGAGTGGCCAAAAACGATCACTGGCTGCACCACCGAGTCGCCGCCCTGAACCTGCGCCGACTCATCACGATGGGCCTGAACCACAACGGCACCACCTGGGCCATCGCCTAACCCCGACCATCACCAAGGGCCTTGCCCGCGGCCAAAACCAGTGCCACGCTCGAAATGGCGGGGCGACCTCTTCTGTCGACCCTCAGGTCTGACTTCACACTGCCGCACGACGGCTCGAGGCGCCCCGCCCCAAACCCACTAATTCAGCAGGCTCCTAGAGCTTCGCCACCGGAGCGTGGTTGTGCATCAGCTTGACCCGACCCGAACTGCCGAAGTCGATCAGCGACATCGCTGATTCGCCGACGCCGGAGACCTCTTCGACCCGGCCCAGGCCGTACTTGTCGTGGGTGACCCGGTCGCCGGGCGCCAGTACCAGCAGCGGACGCTTGCCGGCTGCGCCGCGGGTCGGCGACGGCCGCTGTGCGCCGAACCGGCCGGCACCGCTCACCTGTGCGCTGAGCGACGGCGTCGGATCGGTGCGACGCCAGTCGATGAGCTCCTGTGGAATCTCGCGCAGAAACCGCGATTCCGGGTTGAGCATCGGCTGTCCCCACGACGACCGAACCTTGGCGCGGCTGACATAGAGACGCTGGCGTGCCCGGGTGATCCCGACGTAGGCCAGTCGACGCTCCTCGGAAAGCTCGCCTGCGTCGCCCAAAGCCCGCATGTGCGGGAACATTCCGTCTTCCCACCCGGTGACGAACACCACCGGGAATTCCAGTCCCTTGGCGGTGTGCAACGTCATCAACGTCACCAGACCGGCTGTATGCTCGGGGATTTCATCGGTGTCGGCGACCAAAGACACCCGTTCCAAGAATTGGGCCAGCACACCGGTGTCTGGCACGTCCTCGTCGTCGGGCACGTCCTCGAGCGCGGCGGCGTTGGCCAGATCGGTGGCGAATTCATGTGCGACGCTGACGAGTTCGTTGAGGTTGTCCAGCCGGGCCAGGTCTTGCGGGTCGGAGGACGATTCCAACTCCGCGCGGTATCCGGTGCGCTCCAGGACCGCCTCGACCAGTTCACCGAGGTCGCCCTCCGACGCGTCGAGCCGGCTCCGCAGCTCGGCGAGCATCTCGACGAAACCCGCAATCGCCTTAGCCGACCGGGTATTCAGCAGCGGCACCTTGCCTTCGGCGGCGGCTTCCAGCGCGTCGGCGAAACTCGATCCGGTGTTCTCGGCGTACACCGCCACGCAAGCCTCGGCGCGATCGCCGATGCCGCGGCGCGGTGTGTTGAGGATCCGCCGCAAGCTGACCGCGTCGCCGGGGTTGTCCAGCACGCGCAGGTAAGCGACGATGTCGCGAATCTCTCTGCGCTCATAAAACCGCACTCCCCCAACCACTTTGTAGGGAATGCCGGCGCGGATGAACACCTCTTCCAACGACCGCGACGAGTTGTTGGTGCGATAGAAGACGGCCACATCGTTGTAGGTGATGTCGTTGTTGGCGGCCAGCCCGTCGATTTCCTCGGCGACGAACCTCGCCTCGTCGTGCTCGTTGTCGGCGACATAACCGACGATCAGCTCGCCCTCGCCGGCGTCGGTCCACAGCCGCTTGTCCCGGCGTCCGGCATTGCGGGAGATCACCGAGTTGGCCGCGGTCAGGATGTTCTGTGTGGAGCGGTAGTTCTGCTCGAGCAGGATCGTCGTGGCGTCGGGGTAGTCGCGCTCGAAGTCTTCGATGTTGCGGATCGTGGCGCCGCGAAACGCGTAGATCGACTGGTCGGCGTCGCCGACCACGCACAGCTCGCCGGGTGTCACACCGTCCTCGGTGTCGCGGCCGACCAGCT
>DATATE010000145.1:0-42399 GCA_036268955.1 Pseudonocardiaceae bacterium | reverse complement strand
CCCCACATCCACCCGATCACCAGCGCTCACCCCAACAGGATCGCACCCCCGCCCCCCAACAACCATTGACCCGATCGACCAGGCCACAAGCCTTGATCAACACGAATTACAACCATGTAATTTGCTGGTGGCCCCTTAGCGGACCCAGCCGGTGAGCCGTTGGCCGTCGCTGCCGGCCCGCTGTTCGACGTGCCGGATCGGATCCTCGGCCAGTGCCGAGGTTGCCGCCCGGACCAGCCAGACGTTCGCCGAGATCTTTTCCCGGCTCGCGGCCTCTTCGATCCTGGCCTTGAGCTGTTCGGGCAGCCGGACGTTGATCCTGGCCATCGTGCTTTCGTCGCCGTCCGTTGGCATTGCGGCAGGCGCCGCAGTGGCCGGTTCCGGTGTCGAGACGGCGGAGTAGGAGGGTTCGGTGGGTGGGGCGGTGACCACGAAGCTCGGATCCGTGCCGCGCAGCCGCAGTTCGACCGAGCCCGGCGCGAGATCCCTGGTGATCTCGTCGGCGGCGGTGGACAGCGCGTCCAGTAGCGTGAGCCGAACGGCCGATTCCAGCGGCGCGGTCAGTCGCTCGGCGAGTGCGCGGGAGTCCTCGCCGCCGGCTTCGGCAGCCACCGCGAGTTCCCTGCGTAGGTTTGCCACATACGACGTCAGGTCCATGGCACAACTATGGCACCACGATGGCACACGCGCAAGTCATTGGTGGCACATCGTGGTGCCATTCGGCGTTTGCGCAGCTCAACGCGCTGATGGCCCGTGAGCGGGTAGCTCACGGGCCATCAGTCACCGCCTACTCAAGGCCAAGCAGGCGCACCGGCAATCGGGATCAGCCGAGGCCGAAGGCGAACACATGCAGTTGGCCCTGGTCGACCGAGGCCGGCAGGGTGATGCCGCTGACCGTCTTGCCCGCCGTCAGACTCGCGTCCGCGGTGAACAGGTAGGTCTTGATCTGCTGAGCGGCGCCACCGGACGTGCTGTCCCGGTAGGTGGTGGTCGCCGCGGTGAAGTTGCCGAAGGCCGGCGGGAACGAGCTGGCCCCGAGCGTCCAGTCACTCAGTCCGAAGTGGATGGTTTGCGAGGTGCCATCGGTGAAGTGCACGACGAAGTCACCCTGCGAACCCGGATCGGTGTTGGTGGCACTGCCGAGGATGCCGATCTTGGTGGCACCGGCCGAACCCGCCAGCGTGATGGTCTGGCCACCCGCCTCGATGTTGTCCAGCTGACCGGGCTGCTCATCGGGGAAGGTGTAGTTCAGGCCGTCGACGGTGATCGTTGCGCCCGGCGTGATGCCCTGCGCAGCCAACTGATTGGCCGAGTAGGCCCAACCGTCACCGTCGTAGTTCGCCGAGGTGGACGAGCCGTCGGAGACCACACCGGCGTCGTTGTAGTAGGGCCACAGTGAACCCGGCTTCGCGACGTCGACCTCGACCAGCGTGTTCGGCAGCTTCGCACCGGTCGAGGAGGTCAGCGCGAAGGTCACCAGGTAACGGCCTTCCGTTGTCGGCGTGGTCACCGCGATCGCCTGGCTGGTGTTGCCACCGGCCGGTACCGAGACCGTCCCGTTGTTCGGACCGACGGTCAGGCCGCTGGTCGCGGTCGCCGTCCAGGACACCGACTGAGCGGAACTGGACATGCTGCGCACGCCGAGGTCGACCGAGGTGGTCGAACCAGGAGCCACGATCACCTGACCACCGGGGCTGGTGTAGCCCAGCGCGGGGGTGAGGTTGGTGGCGTCCGAGGGCGGAGCGGCCGACGGCGAGCTGGCCCAGCTGGTGTTCGGGGTGGTGCCCAGGGTGTAGTTCAGCGTGCCGCCGTTGGTCAGGTCGGCCGGCGGCAGGTACGCGTTCGACCAGGTCGAACCGTTGTTGGTGAGGCTCTGCACGTAAGGCGCGTTGGTCGCCGCCTGCGGTGCGTTGATGGTCAGCGTCTTGTTGTTGGCCAGGTGGATCAGGGTGTTGTTGAACACCGGGCTGCCCAACGCCAGCGTCGACGAACCCGGAGTCTCCGGGTACATGCCCAGCTCCGACCAGACGTACCAGGAACTCATCGCGCCGAGGTCGTCATTGCCGAAGAAGCCGGCCGGGGTGTCACTCCACAGCTGCTGCTGAACCTGGCGGACGGCCTCCTGGGTCTTGTACGGGGCGCCGACGTAGTCGTACTCCCACGGGATCTCGATACTCGGCTCGTTGGACAGGTCCGCATTGGCCGAACCGGGGCTTGCGATGTTGGACATCAGGGTGTCCAACCGGCTCTGCCAGGCCGCGTTACCGCCTGCGGCGGCAGCGAGACCCTTGATGTCGAAGGGCACCATCGGGGTGTACTGCGCGGCATCGGCCTCGACGAAACCGTTGCTGCTGCTCGGCGTGAAGCCGGGCTCGAACTGGCCGTTGAGGTACTTCGGCTCCATGTAACCGGTGCCGGGGTTGAACACGTTCGTCCAGTTCTGCGCCCGAGCGGCCATCGTCGCGGCGTCGGTCTTGTCACCCAGTGCCGCGGCGAAGGTGGAGATCGCGTGGTCGGCGGTGTCGTACTCCAGTTGGGTTGAGACCGGGCCGTAGAAGTTGCAACAGCCGTACGTGCCGTCCATCGGCAGGTAGCCCATGGACTGGTCGTAGTTCATGCCGGGCCGGATGTTGCTGGTCTGGTTCGCCTCGGCCAGCATCGCCTGCAGCGCGGTCTTGGTGTCGAAGTTCTTGGCACCGAAGGCATACGCGTCCGCGATGATGGAGTCGGCGGGATCACCGACCATCACGTAGCTCTCCCCGTCGTTCAACGCCCATTTCGGCAGCTGACCGCTCTGCTCGTAGTCGTTGATCATCGAGGAGATCGAGTCGCTGGTCTGCTGCGGCGCGACCATCGCGGCGAGTTGGACCTGGTCTCGGTAGATGTCCCAACCGGAATAGTTGGCGTACTGGGCATGGCCCTTGGCGACCGTGTGGATCTGGCCGTCGAAGCCCATGTACTCGCCGTTGTCATCGCTGAAGACGTTCGGGTGCAGCAGCGAGTGGTAGAGCCCGGTGTAGAACAGCGTCTGCTGCGTGGTGGTGCCGCCGCCGATCTGGATGCGGCCCAGCATCGTGTTCCACGAGTTGTGCGCGTTGGTCTTGGTCTGGTTGAAGTTCCAGCCAGGGTTCTCCGTCTTCAGGTTGGCCGCGGCGTTGCCGGTGCTCACGTAGGAGACGCCGACCTTGGCCTGCACGGTCTGGTTCTTGGTGGTGTCGAAGGTGACGTAGCCACCGTCGGCACCCGCGACCGGCGGGGTGATCTGCGGTGTCGCCTTGCCCTTGGGCTGCGGCGTCGCGCCGTGCACCGCCGGAGTCTGGGCGTTGGTCTTGCTGTGGGTGTCCTTCGAGGTGTTCGGGGTGGCCTTCCCCGTGGTCGCGGTGTCCGTCATCTGCTTGGAGCCCGCACTGACGGTCGAGTTCTTCCAGGTTCCCTGAGCGGTGAACGGCTGGTTGAACTGCATGTCGAAGTACACCGTGTACTGGTCGCTGGCACCGCAGAACTGGCCACTGGTGACCCAGCCGGCGACCTCGGTGTCGCTGATCACCTGGAAGTGCGTCCCACTGTCGGTGGTCGCGCCACCCGACAGCTTGAAAAGCAGGTTGGAACTGGTGCCGGCGGGGAAGGTGAACTGACCCATCCCGGAACGGGTGGTCGTCGTCAGCTGGGTGGTGATGCCGTCGGCGGCGAGGCTGTAGTAGCCGGCGGAGGCCGATTCCTTGGTGTGGTCAAGGGGCAGGGTGGCCGAGCTTGGGCTGGTGCCCACCGCGCCGGTGGTCGGCAGGATCGGGATGTCCCCGGCGGCCGGGCAGCCCGGCCCGGAGATGTGCGTCAGGCTGAAGCCGGTGACGGACTTGTCGTTGTACTCGTACCCGCCGCCGTCCGGGCGACTCGGCGTGTCCGGGCCCCACTGGACCATGCCGAACGGAACATCAGCAGCGGGGAAGTCGTCGACCGCGTTGGAGGTGCCGATGAACGGGTTCACCAGCGACGCGGGGTCCTGCACATAGGTCGCCGGGGCGGCTGATGCGGCGCCGCCCGGCACTAATAAGGCCCCGATCGTGCCAGCGGCCGCGACCAGCGAGCAGACGAGTGGTCTGAATCGTGCCATCAATACCTCCGAGGAATTCCTCGCCAGCGGCGAGAAGGGAAACCTGGCCATCGACACACCGGTGCGAGATATCGGACCGTCTCGGCAGCGCCGAGCGCGCCGGGTTGGTCGCCATGGCCGACGTGCCGGCAGACATTGCGCCGAGATGCGGAACGGGATGTTTCGGAACAGGGCAGTGGAGTGCTGGGAAGGGCAGTACCGGGCAGGGCAGGACGCCGGAGTGCATTTGTTGGGGGACAAGGGGGAGAAGGTGGTGCGGACGCCGGGTTTGCTGGCGCCGCGTCCTACGGTATTTCGAACACCAGGGCGCGGAGGGCAGCGCTGCGGTGGGCTGGTGATCGGCAGGATGAGCCGATAAGCGGACGGCCTTGCTGGTCGAGCACTGGCGTGCCGCCAAGCCGCCGAACGCAGTCTGCCCAGCGTTCACCGCGGTCGGCCTTTCTCTTCGGGGACCGGCGCGCACCACTACGACAGCGTTGTCAGTCGTCCTGGCACGCTGCACGGCCAGGTCACCATCCCTGGTGGCCCTCCTGATTGACCGAGCCCCGTTGACCGAGATGACAACGTTGTCACGATTGGTACCCCTACAGACAAGTACAGCGGCAGCGCGGAGTCAAGCCGCCGGATGGCGCGAAATTTCGCGACCGACATCTCGCGCGGGTGATCACGGCCTGGATCACCGTCCCGATGCGACAGACTGCGCACGGCATGCTGATTACCCGCCGTGATGTTGGGATCGCCCGGCGCGGGCCGTTGACTCAGCGGGCCGTTGGCTCAATGGGACCCGGTTGCGCGAACCGCGGTTGTCGGCGGAGTTTGGTCTGCGGCGCGGTGAATGTGTACGGCCGAGCATGATGTTCCGCGCGCGGTCGGTTCTTGAGCGTCAGCGCGGAATTCGGGCGCCGATATCGGACCTGTCGGTGCCGCGTAGGACCGCATTGTTCGCGGCATCGGGAAACAATGCGACCGGAGCGAATGCGATGAGCGTCCGATGAGGACTGTCAGGTGGCGCGCCAGTTGTTGAAGATGTTCCTGCGCGGGCCACGAATTTCGATCGAACCCCAGCGCAGCGAGCCGGCGATGACGAAATGCGGCCGACCGGAGCCCGTGCGCTCCTTGCGGTGATCCTCGATGCTGCCGGCCATCACATCGACGTCGTCCATGGACACGCTCGAACCGGCCGGCATGCGCATTTCCACCGAGCCACCCTTGATGTCGATGTCGATATCGACAACGGGATGGTCGATCTGCGCCTCGGTGAAGTCCAGTTCGGTCGAACCCATTCTGCTGCGGATCACCAGTTTGCGCGGTACGACCCAGAACCCCTTGCGGCTGACCGAGCCAAGGGTGGCGCCCAGTTGGACCACACTGTTCTGGCCGAGCGGGGCTGGCACCGCGCCAGCGGGGATGGCGGGTTGCGCGAACGGCAGGTCACGCAGCAGCGGTTCGATCTCGCCTCGGGTCCTGGCCCGCAGCGCCGCATCGGAACGCTCGGTGAGTTCGTCCGTGGTGATCATGCCGTGCGACATGGCTTCCTGCAGCCGTTGCAGCACCTGCTCGCGGTCGGCATCGGAAATCCGCAGCTTCTTGGCCGGATCCTCGTCGCTCGGCCCCGTCCCCAGATCACTCACGCAACCAAGGTATCTCACTTGCCAAGAGATCGCGACGCACGGTGTGTCAGGCCGAGGGCCTGCGACACCTACGAGATCAGACCGTTGGATCAGCCGAGCCTGCGGGAGGCGGACACCGAATAGGCGTAGGGCCGGAAGCGCAGGATCGGGTCATCGGAGGTCTCGACGCCGGGCGCCAGGTTCGTCGGGTCGAACACCGCGTGCTCCCACTCGTCGGCCTTCGGCGAGCGGCGCAGCACCTGGAAGGTGCCGGCCGGGATCAGTCGCCGGTGCTCCGGCCAGGCCGAGGACGGGTCGCTGGTCTGGTCGCCGGGGTCGGCGAGCTGGAAGACGAGGGTGAAGGACACCGGACCGGCCGCCAGCCGCGCATCGAGTTCGCCGAGCAGGTAGTCGACGGTCAGCGTCTTGGCGTGGTCGGGCGTCAGGTCGATCTCGCCGAGCTGGGGGATCAGCCGGTAGCGGAAGGCCTGTCGGTTGCCGTCCGCGTCGACGAGGTGGAAGGCGTGCAGGCCGTCGTAGCGGGTGGTGGCGAAACTGGCCGGCGCCTGGCGCGCGATGAACGCCTTCAACCCCGCGTAGCTCTCCGGGTGATGGGCCAACAGGCTGGCGAACTTGCCGGCCGCCGCGAGCTTGCCCTTGGCCCGTTCCGCCAGCGTGCCGTCGGCGGTGGCCTCCGACAGCGCCTCGACCAGTTCGATGAAGCCTTCCGGGGTGCGACTGGGGAACACCCGGAAGTTCGCCGCGACCAGATCGGCGACCGGCTGCCCGTCCGCCCCGAGGAACTTCACCGCCATTCCCCGCACCCCGCGCTCCCGGTCGTCCGCGTCGATCTGCGGCAGACCGTTGGAGAAGCGGATCACCGCATCCCCCTCCGTGGTCAGGTGCTCGGCCACGGTCAGGCCCTTGACCTGCTGCGCGGGAATGAACCGCGCCTCGAACGAGGAGCCCCGTGCATGCAGCCTGCGGTCCTGTGCCCTCGGATGCCCGGCTGCCTCGATCCGGTCGATGGCTTGCTCGGCGGTCATTCCGTCAGCGGTGACGCCGGTGGTCGGCTGCGCGGTCATGATGGGTCCCCGTCTCTGGAACATGCTGGGCCTGTGGAACGTGCTGGGTCTGTGGAACGTGCTGGATTCAGTGCGACCAGTCGGTCGAGACGCCGGTCGGGCTGAGCCGACTATGGCCTATGCTGCCGGCTCGCGCCGGACGGGGTGCGCCGGTCGATCTCGGTCTGTGCCGTGGTCACGGGATGGATTCCGGGCCGGCGTGCGTTGTACCGAAGAACGGTTATCGACAGACAGCTGGGAGGCCGTCGTGGCATTGGGTCCGGAGAATCTGTACGAGGTGGATTCTGACCTCCCGGATCTGCGCGGAGCAGTGCTTTTGCAGTGCATGGACGGCTTCATGGACGCCGGTTCCGCCGGTCGGACGCTCGCCGATCATCTGCTGAGCGTGCTGGAGCACCGGGTGGTCGCGCGGTTCGACGTCGACCGACTGATCGACTACCGGTCCCGCCGGCCGATCATGACATACGTCACAGACCACTGGGCCGACTACCAGGCGCCGGAGATCGTCATCCACGTGCTGACCGACTCGGCCGGTACCCAGTTCCTGCTGCTGACCGGACTGGAACCCGACCACGAGTGGGAGCGGTTCGCGAGTGCGGTGCGCGAACTCGTCGACGAGTGGGGCGTGCGGCTGACCGTCGCCTTCCACGGCATCCCGATGGGCGCACCACACACCCGGCCGCTCGGCGTGACCGCGCACGGCAGCCGCACCGAACTCGTCGCGGGTCATCGGCCGCTGTTCAACCGCATCCAGGTCCCGGCCAGTATCGGTGCCCTGCTGGAGTACCGGCTCGCCGAGTCCGGCCACGACGCGCTCGGGTTCGCCGCGCACGTGCCGCACTACCTGGCCAACGCCACCTACCCGGCCGCCGCGCTGACCCTGCTCAACTCGGTGGCCCAAGCCACCCAGCTCTCGCTGCCCGAGGACGCCTTGCGCGAGGCCGCCCGCCGCACCGACGCGGAGATCAACAAGCAGGTCGAGGACTCCGCCGAGGTCGCCGAGGTGGTTCGCGGACTTGAGCGGCAGTACGACACCTTTGCCGAGGCCTCCGGCCGGGAAAGCCTGCTCATCGACTCCGAGGGCAGCCTGCCGACCGCGGACGAGCTGGGCAGTGAGTTCGAGCGCTTCCTCGCCGAACAGGCCAATCCGGACTCCCGCGAGTAGTCCTGCCGGCACAGCCACAAGTAGCTCAGCAGGCGCAGCGGTCCGAGTGACCAGCGGTGCGCGTGAACGGTGCAGCACGAGTTTGCGATGTAACGGCTTAGTAGCCTAATGCCGTTACATCGCAAACGGCATATCCGTAGATGTGTCCTGGCAGGCTGTGCCGGTCGCGGCCGGCCGTTCGGTGGTCGGACCTGGACGTTTAGGCTGACGGGTACAGCCACGGAGGGACGAGCCCAGTTGTTGGTGTTGCATGCGTCGGTCTCGGCCACCGGCGAGTTCGTGCTGTGGGCCGAGGATGCGGACCTGCCGGCCAGGCTTGCGCGAGGGTTGCGCGGACCGGCGCGTGGTACGGCGGCAGCGGCGCATCCGTTCGCCGCGACCGGTAAGACGCTCCTCGACCTGCTCCCCGCCGTCGACGGCGCGGAAGAACCCGACACCCTGACCGTGTTGCTCCCGTCCTATGGTTCCGGTCCGCTGGCCTCGCCGGAACTCGTCCGCGATCCGCTCGCCGAAAGTCAGCCGCAGCGTGGCGCGATCAGCATCCGGCCCTGGCGAGTGCCGGCACTGTTACTGACCCCGGCGGCAACGCTGCGGGTGCTCGCGGCCGGCACCGAACTCCCCGACTGCCGGCTCGGGGCCGCGGCGCACTATCTGGTCCGGTTGGCCGCGTTCGCCGGGGACTTGGCCGCCGCCGGCAAGGTGCTGCCCGACCTGGTCTTCGACGCGACCACGCTGGCACGGCCGACGGCGCGCTGGCGACCGGTACTGTCCGGAATGGACACCGTGCGGCTCGATGCGCTGCGCCAGGCCATGCCGCCGGCCTTCCGCGCCCTGCCGAGCGCGCCGGGCGAGCTGACCGGCCTCGCCCCGATCGTGCTGCAGCGCCTGGGCCTCGGCGGCCTGGTCGACGCGCAGGTGCGTGAGCGGCTGGCCGTGAAGGACCTCAGCCTGTTACCGCCCGGCGAACAAGGTCTCGTGCCGCCCGGCGAACAAGGAAACGCGACCGTGGCGGCCTGGCTGCGGGCCCTGACCGGTGAACCCGAATTCGACGCCGAGCCGGCGGCGCTGCGCAGGCTGGCCGAACAGATCGCGGCCTGGGCGGACAGCGGCACCGAGCACGGGCCGGTCCGCACCGGTTTCCGGTTGCTCGCCCCGGACCAGGTTGCCGGCGGGCACCACGACGCGGACCAGGACTGGCGGTTGCAGTTCCTGCTCCAGGCGGTCGACGAGCCGAGCATGCTGGTATCGGCCAAACAGGTCTGGCGCTCGTCCGATCATGTGCTGCGGCGCTGGGTGGACGCACCGCAGGAGGTGCTGCTCACCGGTCTCGGCAAGGCGAGCAGGTTGTTCCCGCGCCTGGAAACCGCGTTGCGCGGCGCCGCGCCGACCGAGCTGACCCTTGACGTCGAAGGTGCCTACGAATTCCTCACCAGCGCGGCCGACCTCGACGCGGCTGGGTTCGGAGTGCTGCTGCCGTCGGCCTGGCGGCGACCGGGGGAGCTGAGCCTGAAGCTGAACGTGACCAGCGCCGGCACTTCCGGCGTCGTCGCGCGCAACGACGGCGCCGGCATGAAAATGCTCGTCGACTACCGCTGGGACCTCGCGCTCGGCGAGACGCAGCTGACCAAGGACGAGCTGAACGCGTTGGCAGCGGCCAAGGTTCCGCTGGTGAACATCCGTGGCCAGTGGGTGCGCGTCGACCAGCGTCGCCTCGCCGCGGGCCTTGCCTTCCTCCGCACGGGCGGCAGCGGGCAGATGTCCGCCGACGAGGTGCTGCAACAGGCAGGGGCCTATGCCGAAACCGAGCAGGTGCCGATGCCGGTGACCGGGGTCAGCGGTACCGGTTGGCTGGCCGACCTGCTCAACGGAGGTGTGGAGCAGGACCTGGAACCGGTGACCCCGCCTGCCGGGTTCGGCACCGAACTGCGGCCCTACCAGCGGCGCGGCCTCGCCTGGCTGGCCTTTCTCGACCGGCTCGGTCTCGGCGGCTGCCTCGCCGACGACATGGGCCTCGGCAAAACCGTGCAGCTGCTGGCCTTGGAGGCGTTGCGCCGTGCCGACGGGAAACGGCCGCCCACCCTGCTGGTCTGTCCGATGTCGCTGGTCGGCAACTGGCAGCGGGAAGCGGCCCGGTTCGCGCCGATGCTCTCCGTGTACGTCCATCACGGCGCCAACCGGCTGGCCGGCGAGGACCTCCTCGACCGCGCGACCGAGCACGACCTGGTCCTCACCACCTACGCGGTGCTGGCGCGGGATCGGGCCGAACTCGGCTCCGTGACCTGGGATCGGGTCGTCCTCGACGAGGCGCAGAACGTGAAGAACAGCGCGTCCCGCCAGGCGAAGGCGACGAGAGGGCTGCCGGCCCGGCACCGGATCGCGCTCACCGGAACTCCAGTGGAGAACCGGCTCGCCGAACTCTGGTCCATAATGGACTTCGTCAATCCCGGCATGCTGGGTACCGAGGGCACCTTCCGGGCCCGCTTCGCGGTACCGGTGGAACGCTACGGCGACACCGAGGCCGCCGGCCGGCTGCGCAGGATCACCGCGCCGTTCATCCTGCGCAGGCTGAAGACCGACCCGAAGATCATCGACGATCTGCCGGACAAGATCGAGATGAAGCAGCTGTGCAACCTCACCGCCGAACAGGCCTCGCTGTACCAGGCCGTCGTCGACGACATGCTTGGCAAGATCGAGAACAGCGAGGGGATCGAGCGTAAGGGCCTCGTACTGGCCACGATGTCCAAGCTCAAGCAGGTCTGCAACCACCCGGCCCAGTTCCTCCGCGACGGCACCCGTATCGCCGGCCGGTCCGGGAAACTGGCGCGGCTGGAGGAGATCATCGAAGCCGCGCTCGCCGACGGGGACAAGATCCTCTGCTTCACCCAGTTCGCCGAGTTCGGCAGCATGCTCGTACCGCACCTGAGCGCGCGGTTCGACACCGAGGTGCTGTTCCTGCACGGCGGCAGTACCAAGAAGGCGCGCGACGGCATGGTCGCCCGCTTCCAGTCCGCGACCGGCCCGTCGATCTTCCTGCTCTCGCTGAAGGCAGGCGGCACCGGACTGACCCTGACCGCGGCCAACCACGTCGTGCACCTCGACCGCTGGTGGAACCCGGCGGTCGAGGACCAGGCCACCGACCGGGCCTTCCGGATCGGCCAGCGGCGCAATGTGCAGGTCCGCAAGTTCGTCTGCATCGGCACCCTCGAAGAGAAGATCGACACGATGATCGAGGAGAAGAAGGCCCTCGCCCGGATGGTCGTCGGTGCCGGCGAGAGCTGGCTGACCGAGTTGTCCACCGGTGAGCTGCGCGAACTGGTCCGCCTGTCCGAGGACGCCGTCGGTGACTGAGCCGAGGCGGATTCCCCGAGCGGCGTGGTCGAGCGGACCACGCAGGGTCGAGGGCGGCATCAAGGCCCGCAGCAAGCGCGGCGAGATCGCGCAGACCTGGTGGTCGCGTCGGTTCATCGAGGTGCTGGAGTCCTTCGGCATGGGCGGCAGGCTGTTGCGTGGCAAGAACTACGCACGGGCCGGGCAGGTGCTGAGCATGTCGCTGAGCACCAGCGTGGTCGTCGCCCAGGTACAGGGATCGCGGCCGGAGCCCTACCGGGTGCGGATCGCGGTGAAGGCCTTCAGCGGTCCGGAGTGGTCCCGGATCACCGAGGCACTCGCGCGACAGGCGATCTTCGCCGCGAAGCTGCTCGCCGGCGAGATGCCCACCGACATCGAGGACGTCTTCACCCACCTCGGGCTGAAACTGTTCCCGGCCACCATGCGCGAGCTGTCCATGGACTGTTCCTGCCCGGACTGGGAAGTCCCGTGCAAACACCTTGCCGCGACCTGTTACCTGCTCGCGGAGTCCTTCGACGCCGACCCCTTCGAGATCCTGGCCTGGCGTGGCCGCGACCGACAGCAACTCCTGGACGGGCTGCGCAGAATGCGCGGCGGACGGCAGACGCGGCACGCCACTCAGGACGAGGCCCCGGACACCGTGTCGCTCACCGCGAACCTTCACGATTTCTGGATCACCGGCCAGCAGGCCGAGCCCGATCCCGCCGCTGACGAGGTGTCGGCAGACCCGATCCTGGCGCAGGAGCAGCCGGCCGGACCCCTCGGCCGAGCCGACGCGCTGCTCGACAAGCTCGACCCGCCGTCGATCCACATCGGCCGGCACAGCCTTGCCGACCTGCTGCGCCCCGCCTACCGTGCCATCGCCGAGCCGTAACCGGTCGCACGTCGCTGACCAGCGGATATCGGGTGACCGAATTCGGCAGGTAACGGCTTGGGCACTCGCCGACAGTCCCGCCAAACGCCGAACAGACGACCCGTACGCTAGAGATGACACGGGCGGCCGCTGGTTCGGTCGCGGCGCAGCGCTGGCGCGCGTCGACGTCAGCAGGTGAGAGTAGGGACGTAGCGGCAATGGCGAAGAGTGGGTCGGGGCGACCTGGCGGGAGCAGTGCCAAGGGAGGATCGGCCGGCCGCGGTAAAGCAGACGGCAGAAACTCCTCCGGCAGTGCCGGCGGCCGTTCGGGCGGCGGCAGGGGCGGCAAGGGTGGCAACAAGTCCTCCTCGGCCGCGGCGCAGCGGGCCATCAAGGGAGCGCGCGGGCAGAGTTCCCTGCTGCGCAACACCGCGATTCCCGCAGTGATCATCATCGTGATCGCGGCCGTTGTCGTCGTCGGCATCGTGCTCTCCCGAGGCAACAGCTCCAATGCCAGCAGCGTCCCGCAGACCCAGCAGGACACCAGCACCGCGCTGTTGGCCAAGACCAGTTCGACGCTCAGTGGTCAGACCATCGACGGCATCTCCAGCAACGACATGGAGCAGTTGGTCTTCCACATCCACGCGCACCTCGCGATCTACATCAACGGCACGCAGAAGCTGCTGCCCTACGGCATCGGCATCGTCCCGCCGTACCAGTTGCAGCAGATCCCGGCCGGCCAGCCCGCAGCCGGTACTCCGTTCGTCGGCGGCGGCAGCAAGTTCTACTGGCTGCACACCCACGACGAGACCGGTGTGATCCACATCGAGTCGCCGAAGCAGGAAACCTTCACCCTCGGCCAGTTCTTCGACGAGTGGATGCAGCCGCTCGGCCCCAACCAGGTCGGTCCGAACAACGGCAAGGTCATCGCCTACGTCAACGGCAAGCCGTTCACCGGCAATCCGCGCGACATTCCGCTGGCCGCACACAACGTCATCCAGTTGGACATCGGCAAGGACGTGCCACCCGCGCCCTTCACCTTCCCCTCGGGTGAGTGACGATATGACGGAACCCGCAGAGGAAACCAGCAAGGCGGACGCGGGAACCCCGCGCCCCGGCCGTTTCGCCGGGCTGTTCATCCGACATGACGTCGACGGTCCACGCTGGCGCCGCCCGACCCTGGCCGCCCTCGGCGTGCTGGTGATCATCGCCGCCGCGGCGATCACCTGGGTCGCCACCAGTCCGGACCTGCCGCCCGCCGCGCTGACCGTGACCAAGGTGTACGTGCCGCCGACGAGTTCGAACGTCGCCGACGTGTACTTCACCCTCAGCAACACCGGCGCCGGTCCGGACACCCTGACCAGTGCGGGCGCCGAGTACCAGACCGGCGCCGCGGCCAAGAGCGTGACGCTGTGCGCCGAGGATCCGTGTTCCGGCGGTTCACCGATCGACGTCCCGGCGACCGACGTGATCCTGTTCGGACCGGGTGGGCCGCACATCGAGGTAACCGGACTCGGCCCGCTGAACACCAAGCATCAGCCGTTGCAGCTGACGTTGACCTTCTCCCGATCCGGCACCCTGCACATCTTGGCTCCGGTCGGCAGCGCGGCGAACCTGAGCATGAACGACGTGATGACCTACGGGTTCATGGGGCACAGCAGCCCAGGCATGGGTGACATGTCCGGCATGACGGACATGACCGGCACCACCCCGCCGCCGACCACCGGTGGCAGGACGCCGACGACCACCAAGCCGACCACGGCCAAGCCGACGACCACCATGAACATGCCGGGGATGACCGGGATGAACATGCCGGCGGGGCAGTAGTCTCCTCCCGCCGTACCTGCGCGTGGCCTGACCTCGACTCCAGCCGAGGTCAGGCCACGAACCTTTCCGGCCTCTCGCACGACATCGGAACCGGCCGACATCGGAACCGGCGGGACCAACCAGATCGCAGCCGGAGTCCCAGCTCGCAGCCGGAGCCCCCAGCCGGCGAGGCCGGACCTCAACCGAGCCTTGGCCAGCCGAGAAAGGCCGTCGCCAACGCTTCGTCGCCGGCCACGGTCACCTCGGTCAGCGGAATTCGTCGCCACAGCAGTAGATCCAGCTGTTCGGCCGATCCGCGCAGCACCGTCCGCGCTCCGTCGGTGCCGGGTGTGCGAGCCCATTCGCGGCCGAGATCATCGGCGCGCAGCACGATCGTGCCGGCCGGTCCCTGCCAACCGTCGGTCGGCACGAACCTGGTCAGGAACTCCTCTACCCCGTCCGCGGCGACCTCGGCGTCGATCGAGTTCGCCGCGCCGACCGCGGTCGCGGCATCCCAGCCGTGAACCACCGACTCGTGCAACTGTCGCCAGGCCAGCGCCCGCGCGGTGTCCAGCTGGGCGGAGTTCCACCAGCACCAGTACCTCCCGTCGGCCGGCGCCGCGCGCAACGTGTCGACGAATTCCGTCGACCGTCGCAGCCACCAGCCGAGCAGGTCCCCATCGGGTTTGCTGTCCGCGTCGAACTCGGGATGCTCGTTGGGTCGGCGGCCGTTGCCCAACAGCGCGTAGCGCCACCAGGTCTGCACCTGGCCGAGGTGCTCGACCAGATCCGCGACGGTCCAGCCAGGGCAGGAGGGCACCGGCCCGCGCAGCGCACCGGGCGTGCGCACCGCTGCGGTGAAGGCCCGGTTGTTCGCTTCGATCAGCTCGACCTGGCTGGGTGTCATGTCGGCAGGCTAGCGGGGAGGCCCGACGGTTCAGGGTTTCCGCACCCGCAGGCCGTCGAAGGCGACCGTGACGATCGTCTGCGCGATGTCCACGCCGCCCGCGCCGTCGCGCGGCCGGTACCACTCGATCAGCGAGTTGACCATGCCGAACAGCAGCCGGCTGGTGGTCGCCGGATCGATGTCGGCGCGTAGGTCGCCCTCGTCGCGCGCCCTGGTCACCAGCTCGGTGACCAGGCGGTCGAAGTCGCGGCGACGGGCCAGCGCGGCGCGTTCCACCTTGGTGTTGCCGCGCACCCGCAGCAGCAGAGTCACGAACGGCAGCTCCCTGACCAGCAGCTCGACGCTGCCCCCGACCAGGCGTTCCAGCTGGGTCATCGCCCGGTCGGAGCGCTCCGTCGTCTGTTCGGCGACCGCGAAAAGGCCGTCCAGCGCCCGGTTGACCGCGAGCCGGAGCAGTTCCTCCTTGCTCGGCACGTGGTAGTAGATCGCGGATTTGGTGATGCCGAGCTTGCGGGAGAGATCCTCCATGCTGGTGCCGTCGTAGCCGCGCTCGTTGAACAGTCGCACCGCGACGTTCAGCAGCGTTTCCAGGTCGTAGCCTGGCCTGCCGCGCTTGGCTTGGCGGGGTGCTGGTGTCGTGGTCATCGGCTAGGGCTCCTCATGCGATGGCGTTCGATCAGGGGGCGTCGCGAGCCGGACAGTCATTGTATGAGGAGCCCCTTGGTATCGCGGGTCGGGTCACGCTTCGCCACGCCTGTCCACGACGCGTTGCAGCTTGCCGACGGACCGCTGCAAGGTGTCCGGGTCGAGGACGGTGACCGCCACGTTGACGCCGACCCCGTCCTTGACCGCCCCGGCCAGCTCCTTCGCCGCCGTGACGCGCCGCTCGGAGGAGGTCTCGGCGCGCGCCTCGACCTGGATGGTGAGCTGGTCCATCCGGTCCTTTTTGGACAACACGAGTTGAAAATGTGCGGCTAGGCCGGCCGTGCGCAGGACGATCTCCTCGATCTGGGTGGGAAACAGGTTCACCCCGCGCAGGATGATCATGTCGTCGGTGCGGCCGGTGATCTTCTCCATCCGCCGCATTCCGGCCCGCGCGGTGCCGGGCAGCAGGCGGGTGAGGTCGCGGGTCCGGTAGCGGATGATCGGCATGGCCTGCTTGGTCAGCGAGGTGAACAGCAGTTCGCCGCTCTGCCCGTCGGCGAGCACGGTCTCCTCGATCGGGTCGATCACCTCGGGGTAGAAGTGGTCCTCCCAGATGTGCAGGCCGTCCTTGGTCTCCGCGCACTCCTGCGCGACGCCGGGGCCCATCACCTCGGAGAGGCCGTAGATGTCGACCGCGTCGAGGTCGAGGCGCTCCTCGATCTCCAACCGCATCTGCTCGGTCCACGGTTCGGCGCCGAGGATCGCCACCCGCAGGGAGCTGGCACGCGGGTCGAGGCCGGCTCGTTCGAACTCGTCGATGAGGGTGAGAAGGTAGGACGGGGTCACCATGATGACCTCGGGGCGGAAGTCGGTGATCAGCTGCACCTGCCGCGCGGTCATGCCGCCGGAGGCCGGAATCACCGTGCAGCCCAGTTTCTCCGCTCCGTAGTGCGCGCCGAGCCCACCGGTGAACAGGCCGTAGCCGTAGGCGACGTGCACCTTGTCGCCGGGCCGGCCGCCTGCCGCCCGGATCGAGCGCGCCACGACACCGGCCCAGGTGTCGATGTCGGTCTCGGTGTAGCCGACCACGGTCGGTTTCCCGGTCGTCCCGCTGGAGGCGTGGATGCGCCGCACCTGCGACTGGGGCACCGCGAACATCCCGAACGGGTAGTTCTCGCGCAGGTCGTGTTTGCTGGTGAACGGGAACTTGGCCAGATCGGCGAGCGTTCGGCAGTCCCTCGGGTGCACCCCGGCCGCGTCGAAGCTCGACCGGTAGAACGGCACGTTGTCGTAGGCGTGCGAAAGAGTCCATTGGAGACGGTCGAGTTGCAGGGCGCGCAGTTCGTCGACGCCCATTCGCTCCGGCGCGTCCAGTTCGATGCTCATCGGTCTTCCTTTTTTGATGTGCCGTTCGCGGTGATGGTGCGCGAGCGGCCACGGAACTCAGCGATCACGGTGGCACCAGTCGGGTCCTCGCGGTGCACTGTGACGTCATAGATGCCGTTGCGGCCGTAGCGGGTGCGCATCTCGGCCGTAGCGACGAGCAGGTCCCCGAGGTGGGCCGAGGTGACGAAGGACACCTCGGCGCCCGCGGCGACCGTGACCGGTCCATAGCTGTTGCAGGCGCAGGCGCAGGCGAACGCGGTGTCCGCGAGCAGGAACAGGTAGCCGCCGTGCGCGATGTCGTGTCCGTTGACCATGATCTCGCTTACCCGCATGGTGGCGACCGCACGGCCGTCGGCGGCTTCGGTGATCTCGATGCCCAGCGAACGGGACGCGAGATCGGCGGCGAACATCTCCTCGGTGGCCGCACTGATGCTGCGCGCGGACTGTGACACCTGGCTCTCCCGTCTTGCTAACTGACCGAATGGACGGTTAATAATGTGTGTCGCCAAGTAAAGGCAGTGCCGGTTGCGGTGTCAAGGGCGGGCACTGGTCTACTCAGGCGCGGTCCGCCAGGACACCCGTCCCCGACCTGCGTCCGTCCCCGACCTGAAGGAGCAGTGATGGCCGAGTCCATGCCCAAGCTCATCGGCGTGATCGGCGGTGGCCGAATGGGCGCCGGGATCGCCCAGGTCTTCGCCGCCGCCGGCACCGAGGTCGTGGTCGCGGAGGGCGATGCCGCCGCGGCGACCGCGGCCGGCGAGCGGATTCTGGCCGGCCTGCGCAAGGCGGTCGAACTCGGCAAACTGGCCGATGCCGATGCCGCCTATGCCAGGGTCGCGCTGGTGACCAGTCCCACTCTGCTGCCGGCCGAGGTGGAACTCGTCGTCGAGGCGGTGCCGGAGATCCCGGAGGTCAAGACCGAGGTGCTCGCGGCCGTCGAGCAGGCCATCGGGCCGGACGCGGTGCTGGCCAGCAACACCAGCTCGCTGTCGATCACCGAACTGTCCGCCGTGCTGAGCAGGCCGGAGCGGTTCATCGGCATGCACTTCTTCAACCCGGTGCCGGCCTCCAAGCTCGTCGAGATCGTGCTCACCGAGCGCAGCGCGGACGGCGCCCGTGACCAGGCGGTCGGCTGGGTGCGTGGCCTCGGCAAGACCGAGGTCGTCGTGAAGGACTCGCCGGGTTTCGCGACCAGCAGGCTCGGCGTGTTGCTCGGTCTTGAGGCCATTCGGATGCTGGAGGAGGGCGTCGCGGACGCGGCCTCCATCGACACCGCGATGGAACTGGGCTACCGGCATCCGATGGGACCGCTGCGCTCGACCGATCTCGTCGGCCTCGACGTCCGGCTCGCGGTCGCGGAATACCTGACCTCGACGCTGGGGGAGCGGTTCGCGCCGCCCCGACTGCTGCGCGAGAAGGTCGCGCGGGGTGAACTCGGCCGCAAGGCCGGTCGCGGCTTCTACGACTGGGACTGACCAGGACCGGGACCGACCGGGACCGACCAGGACCGGGACCGACCAGGACCGGGACAGATCGGCCCCACCCGAGGACCGGACTGACCTGCCGGTCTTGCGACTGGACCGACCTGTCCGGCTTTGCCGTCTTCCCTCCTGGGTCGGCGGAGGCTATGATTACTTACTGAACGTACGGTCGGTTAATAAGCGTGATCAAAGCTCAGGAGGCGAAACCCGGATGGCTCTGTTGCGCAGTTACGTCGCCGGCGGCTGGTATACCGCCCCGGACGAGGGCACTCCGCTGCACGACGCGACAACCGGTGACGAGGTCGCCCGGATCTCCTCGACCGGCATCGACATGGCCGCCGCGCTGGCCTACGGCCGCACCGTCGGTGGCCCCCCGCTGCGCGAGTTGACCTTCCATCAGCGCGCGGCCCTGCTCAAGGCGCTCGGCTCCTACCTGCGCGAACATCGCGAGGAGCTTTATGCGCTGTCCACGCGGACCGGCGCCACCCTCGGCGATTCCAAGTTCGACATCGACGGCGGCATCGGCGTCCTGCTCAGCTATGGCAGCAAGGGCCGCCGCGAACTGCCCAACGACACCGTCTACGTCGACGGCGCGGTCGAACCGCTGAGCAAGACCGGCACCTTCATCGGCCAGCACATCGAAACCCCGCTGCACGGCGTCGCCATCCAGATCAACGCGTTCAACTTCCCGGTCTGGGGGCCGCTGGAGAAGTTCGCGCCCGCGTTCCTGGCCGGGGTGCCGAGCCTGGTCAAACCGGCCAGCCAGACCGCGTACCTGACCGCGCGCCTCGTCGAGCTGATCGTCGAATCCGGTCTGCTGCCCGAGGGCAGCCTGCAGTTCGTCTGCGGCAGCGTCGGTGACCTGCTCGATCATGTCACCGAGCAGGACCTGGTCTCCTTCACCGGTTCGGCGGCCACCGCGAACAAGCTGCGCGCGCATCCGGCGGTCGTGCGCAACTCGGTCCGGTTCAACGCCGAGGCCGACTCGCTGAACTGCTCGATCCTCGGCCCGGATGCCAAGCCCGACACGACCGAGTTCGACCTGTTCGTCAAGCAACTGGTCACCGAGATGACCGTGAAGGCCGGGCAGAAGTGCACCGCGATCCGGCGCGCGTTCGTGCCGGCCGAGCTGATGGACTCCGTCGCGGAGGCGGCGAGCGCGCGGCTGGCCAAGGTCTCGGTCGGCAACCCCGCCAACGGCGAGGTACGGATGGGCGCGCTGGCCAGTCTCGAACAGCGCGAGGAGGTCCGCCGGTCGCTGAAGTCGCTGCTGTCGGTCGCGACCATCGCCTTCGGCGACCCGGAACAGGTCTCGCTCGTCGACGCGGACGCCGAGCGTGGTGCGTTCCTCTCCCCGGTCCTGCTGCGCTGTGCGGACCCTGACAAGTCGGAGCCGCACGAGGTCGAGGCCTTCGGCCCGATCAGCACCCTGCTGCCCTACACCTCGACCGCGCAGGTCATCGAGCTGGCCGCGAAGGGCGCCGGCAGCCTCGCCGGTTCGATCGTCACCGGCGATCTGGACTTCGCCCGCGAGGTCGTGCTCGGTATCGCACCCTGGCACGGCAGGCTGCTGGTGCTCGACGCGACCGATGCCAAGGAGTCCACCGGGCACGGCTCACCGCTGCCGGCTCTGGTGCACGGCGGTCCCGGCCGGGCCGGTGGCGGCGAGGAGATGGGCGGCATCCACGGCGTCCGTCACCATCTGCAGCGCACCGCGGTGCAGGGCAGCCCGGCCCTGCTCGCCAAGGTGACCGGTCGCTGGGTCGCCGGCGCCGAGCGCACCGTGCAGGACGTGCACCCGTTCCGGAAGTCGTTGGCGGAGCTGAAGATCGGTGACTCGGTCACGGCAGGCCCACGCCTTGTCACCCGCGAGGACGTCGACCATTTCGCCGAGTTCACCGGCGACACCTTCTACGCGCACACCGACGAGGCGGCGGCCACGGCGAACCCGCTGTTCGGCGGCATCGTCGCGCACGGCTACCTGGTGGTCTCCTTCGCGGCCGGCCTGTTCGTCTCGCCCGAGCCAGGGCCGGTGCTGGCCAACTACGGCCTGGAGAACCTGCGCTTCATCACCCCGGTCTATCCCGGTGACGAACTCACCGTGACATTGACCGCCAAGCAGATCACGCCCCGCGAGAACGCCGACTACGGTGAGGTCCGCTGGGACGCCGATGTGACCAAACAGGACGGTTCGTCGGCGGCGAAGTACGACGTGCTCACCCTGGTTGCCAAGACCTTGGAGGCGGCGAAATGACCGCGACGAAGGAGCCGGAGACCGAACTGCTGGCGCATTTCGAGCACACCATCGAGCGGGACCAGCGGCTGGAGCCGAGGGACTGGCTGCCCGACGGCTACCGCAAGACGATGATCCGACAGATCGCCCAGCACGCGCACTCCGAGATCATCGGCATGCAGCCCGAGGGCAACTGGATCACCCGCGCGCCCTCGTTGCGGCGCAAGGCGATCCTGCTCGCCAAGGTCCAGGACGAGGCGGGCCACGGCCTCTACCTCTACTCAGCAGCCGAGACCCTCGGCGCGGACCGGGCCGACCTGACCGACAAGCTGATCAACGGCCGGCAGAAGTACTCCTCGATCTTCAACTATCCGACACTGACCTTCGCCGACGTCGGCGTGATCGGCTGGCTGGTGGACGGGGCCGCGATCTGCAACCAGGTGCCGCTGTGCCGCAGCTCCTACGGTCCGTACGCGCGGGCCATGATCCGGATCTGCAAGGAGGAGTCCTTCCACCAGCGGCAGGGTTACGAACTGCTGATGACCATGATGCGCGGCACCGAGGCCCAGCGCGCCATGGTGCAGGAGGCGACCGATCGTTGGTGGTGGCCGTCGTTGATGATGTTCGGCCCGCCCGATGACGAGTCACCGAACACCGAGCAGTCGATGGCCTGGAAGGTCAAGCGGCACACCAACGACGAGTTGCGGCAGCGGTTCGTGGACATGTCGGTGCCGCAGGCGGAGGCACTCGGCGTGACGCTGCCCGACCCGGAGCTGAAATGGAACGCCGAGCGCGAGCACCACGACTTCGGCACCATCGACTGGGACGAGTTCAAGAACGTGTTGCGCGGCAACGGACCGTGCAACACCCAGCGGATCGCCCAGCGGCGCAAGGCGGACGAGGACGGCGCCTGGGTGCGGGAAGCGGCGGCGGCACACGCGCGGAAGAAGGCGGACCGATGAGTGAGATCAAGCACGACTGGCCCCTGTACGAGGTGTTCGTGCGCGGCAAGCGCGGCCTCAACCATGTGCACGTCGGCTCGCTGCACGCCGCCGATGACGACATGGCCTTGCACAACGCACGTGATCTCTACACCCGACGCAACGAGGGTGTGAGCATCTGGGTGGTGCGGGCCAGCGACATCACCGCGTCCAGCCCGGACGAGAAGGACCCCTTCTTCGCGCCGAGCGGCGACAAGGTCTACCGGCATCCCACGTTCTACGAGATTCCCGACAACGTTCCGCACATGTGAGGCGTGGGTCATGGTTTTCGACAATGCCTATGAGGCGCTGGGGGAGTACACCGATGACGCCCACTGGGCGTTCGGCACCGGCTTCGACGAGCCGCTGGCGGGTGTGGACACCACTCTCCCGGCGGATGTGGACGGCGCGGACCTCGCCGCCTACTGCCTGATGCTCGGCGACGACGCGCTGATCATGTCGCACCGGTTGCAGCAGTGGTGCACGAACGCGCCGGAGCTGGAGGACGAGGTCGCGCTGGCCAATATCGGCCTCGACCTGATCGGCCAGGCGCGGCTGCTGTTCGCGCGGGCCGGCAAGGCCGACGGGTCCGAACGCGGCGAGGACCACTACGCCTTCTTCCGCGAGGAACGCGAGTTCCGCAACGTCCGCCTCGTCGAGACGCCGAACGGCGACTTCGGCTATTCGATGGCGCGGCTGCTGGTCTTCGCGACCTGGCGACTGGCCCTGCTGCACCGGCTTACCACCTCGGCCGACCAGGTGCTCGCCGCGATCGCGGCCAAGGGCGTCAAGGAGGTCACCTACCATCGCGACTATGCCGCGCAGTGGGTGATCCGGCTCGGCGACGGCACCGAGGAGTCCGCGCGGCGCATGCAGGCCGGTCTCGACGCGGTCTGGCCGCTGGTCGACGAGCTGTTCGTCCGGCACGAGATCGAACACCGGCTCTGCGAGGTCGAGGTCGCCGTCGACCCGGCCGGCCTCCGCGCCGAGTTCGACGCCGTGCTCCAGGAGGTGATCGCGACCGCGCTGCTGCGGCTGCCGGAGGTCGGCGCGCTGGCCGGGGTCTCCGGTCGGACGGGCCGCGACGGCGTGCACACCGAGTCCTTCGGCTTCGTCATCGCCGAACTGCAGAGCGTCGCCCGCGCCAACCCGGAGGCGACATGGTGACCCTGGACGCCAGGTCGGTCGCGGAGACCGTGACCGACCCGGAACTGCCGATGCTGACCCTCGCCGACCTCGGCGTGCTCCGCGAAGTATCCGAAGTAGACGGACGGGTTTCGGTGACGATCACCCCGACCTACACCGGCTGCCCTGCCATGGATGCCATGCGCGACGACCTCGAACGCGTGCTGCGCGAAGCCGGCTACCGCGAGATCGACATCCGGGTGACGCTGAGCCCGGCCTGGAGCAGCGACTGGATCAGCGCGGCCGGCCTGCGCAAACTCGCCGAAGCCGGTATCGCGCCACCGGCCCGCGCCCCGAAGCCGACAACCGGCCCGATCCCGCTCACGCTCGGTCCCTCGCCGCGCCGGGTGCGCTGCCCGCACTGCGCCTCGGCGAACACCGAGGAGGTCTCCCGGTTCAGTGCCACCGCCTGCCGGGCGCTGCACCGCTGCCTCGACTGCCGCGAGCCGTTCGAACACGTGAAGGAGATCTAGGTGACCGCGAGCCTGAAATCCCGCCGCCGCACGGATTTCCACGAGCTGACCGTCGCGGATGTCACGCGGCTGTGCGATGACGCCGTCGCGGTCACCTTCGACGTACCGGCCGACCTTGCCGCCGACTACGACTTCCTGCCCGGCCAGTCGCTGACGCTGCGGCGCACGGTCGAGGGCCGGGAGGAACGCCGGTCCTACTCGATCTGCGCCCCGGCCGGCGCCCGACCGCGCATCGGCGTCCGCGAGGTCCCGGACGGCCTGTTCTCCACCTGGCTGGTCCACGAGGTGCGCCCCGGTGACCGGATCGAGGTCGCGACGCCGACCGGCTCGTTCACCCCGGATCTCGAACAGCCCGGCCACCACGTGCTCATCGCCGCCGGTTCCGGCATCACCCCGGTGCTGTCGATCCTGTCCTCGGTGCTGGCGAACCCGGCCAGCACGGCCACCGTCTTCTACGGCAACCGGCGCACCAGCACGGTGATGTTCGCCGACGAACTCGCCGATCTGAAGGACCGCTGGCCTGCTCGCCTGGACCTGGTGCACGTCCTGTCCCGCGAACCGCGCGAGGCGGAGCTGTTCACCGGCAGGCTCGACGGCGCCAAACTGACCGAGCTGCTGCGTGTGCTCGTCGACCCGGACCAGGTCGACCACTGGTGGCTGTGCGGCCCGTTCGGCATGGTCACCGAGGCGAAAAACGTCCTCACCGAGGCGGGCGTCGCGCCGGAAACCGTGCACCAGGAACTGTTCTACGTCGACGACCTGCCGCCGGAACCCGTCCGGCACGAGGAACCGGGCGTCGAGGGCGCCAGCAGCGAGGTCACCGTGCTGCTCGACGGCCGCAAGACCACCGTCACCATCGCGCGCGACACCCGGCTGCTCGACGGCGCCCAGCGGGCTCGGCCCGACCTTCCGTTCGCCTGCAAGGGCGGGGTCTGCGGCACCTGCCGGGCTCGGGTGGTCGACGGCGAGGTCGACATGCTGCGCAACTTCGCCCTCGAACCGGCCGAAACCGCCGCCGGCTTCGTGCTGACCTGCCAGTCTGTCCCGGTCTCCGAGAAAATCGTCGTCGACTACGACGCCTGACCGGCCATCATCGGCCGTGCTCATCGACTGGAACGGCCGGAAGGTCGACCTCCGAGTGGCCACCATCGATCACTCGGCCGAGGTGCTCGACCTGCTGCACGAGGCCGCCGCCTGGCTGCACGAGCAAGGCATCACCGACCAGTGGCCGCTACGAACTCGTCCTGCCCTCGGCTACGTCCGGCGGCGTACGCGGCGCGGCACGCTCAGCGTAGGAGGTAGCGGCAAAGGCCTCCGCTGAGCCGATGCGCCGGAGCGGCCCTCGCGACCACCATGGTGAGCATGACCGCAGACCCTGAAGCAGCCAATGTCACCGAGGCCGACACCACCCTGCGGACGGGCGTGCGTGCCTCCCATGACGAGCGCGAGGCGTTCGCGCACACCGTGTCCATTGCCAGTCGCGACGGTCGGCTCAGCGTCACCGAGGCCGACGAGCGGCTCACCAAGATCTACGCGGCGACCTTCCGCGAGGAACTGCCGGAATTCGTTGCCGACCTGCCCAAGGAGACCTGGTCACCGGACTTCACCAAGCCCCGGCCGGTCAACCTCGTCGAAGCCGCACCTGCCGAACCGGCCAGGGTGTGGAACGGCGGGCTCACCGTGCACGCGGTGATCGTCGGGGTACTGGCGATCGCCGCGATCAGCGCCTGGCGGCACTCGGGCATGCCGTTCTTCTGGCCGGCCTGGCCGGTCGGCTGGCTCGGCGTCAGCGTCCTCGTGCACTACCGGTTCCGGCAGCGGCGAATGCGCTGGCGGGGCAACTGGAACGGCGGCCGACCTGGCGACCCGACCAGCCCGACCATGCCCGGCTACGACGGTCCGCTCAGCAGCCATCCCGGCGACCGGGACGAGCGCAGGGCCGCCTGAGGGAGTGTCCACGGCAGTGGCCGGGGAGCCAGGAACAACCGGCTCCCCGGCCACCGCTGCCTGGTGGGTTTGCGCGGCCGGCGGTAGCGATTGGACACTGGGCCGTCCCTTGATCGCGACGAAAGGCGTTCGGCCCGTGACCTCGACGCCGGCTGCTCGGCTGCGGCAGCTGATCAACCATCCCGACGGACTGCTGCTGCCCGGCGCGGCCAATGCGCTGACCGCGCGGATCATCGAGGATCTGGGTTTCTCCGCCGTCTACCTCACCGGGGCCGGCGTCACCAACACCTACCTCGGCCTGCCCGACCTCGGCTTCGTCTCGGTCACCGAGATGGCCGCGCACGTCGCGGCGATCTGTGAGGTGGTCGACCTGCCGCTGATGGTCGACGCGGACACCGGCTACGGCAACGCGGTCAACCTCGGCCGCGCGGTGCGGGTCCTCGAACGGGCCGGTGCGGCGGCCATCCAGATCGAGGACCAGGTCGCGCCGAAGAAATGCGGGCACTTCGACGGCCAGGAAGTGATCAGCGGCCACGAGATGGCGCAGAAGATCCACGCCGCCACCGATGCCCGCCGCGACGTCGACACGGTCATCGTCGCGCGCACCGACGCCCGCGCCGCACACGGCCTCATCTCGGCCCTCGACCGCGCGGCCGCCTACGCCGAGGCCGGTGCTGACGTGCTGTTCATCGAGGGCCTGCGCGACATCGACGAGTTGCGCGCGGCGGGCGCGGCCGTACCGGGAACGCCGAAGCTGGCCAATCTCGTCGAAGGCGGCAAAACGCCGCTGCTGCCGCGCGCTGACCTGCATGAACTCGGCTTCGCCATCGTGCTCTACGCCAATGCCGCACTTCAGGGCGCCGTACACGGCACGACCACGGTACTGGCCGGACTGCGCGAACACGGGTCGCTCGGCCCGGTGCTCGGCGACCTCACGCCGTGGGCGCAGCGACAGCGGCTGGTCCGCAGGGACCGCTACCAGGAACTGGAGGAGCGCTACCAGGCTGAGTGATTCATTGGGCCAGGTCTGGCATGCTGCCAATATCGACAGCGGATTGGGGCCGACGATGGCACTGAAGTCGGTGGGATCGGCCGACGCGGCGGATGAGATCAGCCGGCTCGGCGTCGGGCTCGCGGCCATCGGCCGGCCCGCGTACATCAACCTCGGCCGCACGGAGGCGCTGCCCGCCGACCGCACCGTCGACGAACTCCGCGCCACCAGTTGGGCCGTGCTGGACGCCGCATACGCGGCCGGGGTCCGCTGGGTCGACGTGGCCCGCTCCTACGGCCGTGCCGAGGAGTTCCTCGCCGGCTGGCTGACCGACCGCACCCACACCGACGTCGCGGTGTCCAGCAAATGGGGCTACACCTACGTCGGCGACTGGCGCCTCGACGCCGACGTGCACGAGGTCAAGGAACACTCCTCGGCCAAGTTCACCAGCCAGCTCGCCGAAACCCGCGCCCTGCTCGGCCGGCGGCTCGGCCTCTACCAGGTGCACTCGCTGACCATGGACAGCCCGCTGTTCGCCGACCTCGCCCTCCAGGACTCGTTGGCCCGGCTCGCCGCCAACGGGGTCAGGGTCGGGTTCTCCACCTCCGGCCCCGCGCAGGCCGACACCGTGGCGCGGGCCCTTGAGCTGACCAGGCACGGCCAGCCGGTGTTCACCGCCGTCCAGTCGACCTGGAACCCGCTGGAGACCTCCGTCGGACCCGCGCTGGCCGAGGCACACGAGGGCGGCGCGCTGGTGCTGATCAAGGAGGCGATGGCCAACGGTCGCCTTGCCGTGCGCCCGCCGGAGGTGGTCACCGCCTTGGCGCGCCGACACGATGTCGGTGCCGACGCGATCGCGCTGGCCGCCGCGCTGGCCCAACCGTGGGCGGACATCGTGCTGCTCGGCGCGGCCGGCGTCGAGCAGCTCCGGTCCAACCTCGGCGCCGTCGATGTCCGGCTCAAGGCCGAGGATCTCGACGAGCTGGCCGGCATCGCAACGCCGCCGACCGACTACTGGACGGCTCGCTCCGCGCTAGGCTGGACGTAGCCGAACCAGGGGGAACCATGGCTACGCTGGACGTGCCGGGCGCGCGGTTGCACTGTCAGGTGAGTGGGGACGGTCCGCCGCTACTTCTGTTGTGCGGCAACACCGGCGACGCCGATGCCTTCCAGTTCATCGCCGAGCCGCTCGCCGAGCGCTACACCGTCATCGCCTACGATCCGCGCGGCAACTCACGCAGTGAACTACTGGTCGAACCGGGACCGCAGACCGTGCGGGAACGCGCCGACGACGCCATGCGCGTCCTGGACGCGCTGACCGATCAACCGGCATTCGTGTTCGGCAGCAGCGGCGGTGCGGTGACCGCACTCGAGCTGCTCAGCCGTGAGCCGGACCGGGCGCGCCTGGTCATCGCGCACGAACCGCCGATGTTCGAGGTGCTGCCCGACGCCGCTGAGCACCGCGAGCTGTTCGACACGGTGCACAGGACCTACGAACGCGACGGGGTCGACGCGGCGATGAACCAGTTCATCGCCGCTATCGGTATGCCACAGCAGGAGGCGCCGTCGGCCGAGGCCCTGCCGCCCGCGATCGGCGAGATGTTCCAGCGCATGCGGGCCAATGCCGGTTTCTTCCTCGCCCATGAACTGTTGCAGGTCGTCGGCTATCAGCCCGATGTGGCCGCGCTGACCAAGAACGCCGACCGGTTGGTCTTCGGCGTCGGTGCGACCTCACGCCGGTTCCGGCCAGCCTTCCCGGCGATTCTGCTCACGCCGCACACCGGAGCCGAACTCGTCGAGTTCGCCGGCAGCCACGCCGGTTACCTCGACGCCGCCGAGCCGTTCGCCGCGACACTGCTCGCGGTGCTCGCCGAACACGGCGGCTGAGCCCTACCGGCCGGAGTACGTCCCCAGCGTGTCGGCGGAGGCAAGAGCCGTGGCGCGAGAGCTGACCAAGCGCCGACAAGAGTGAACGGTAGCGGGTGCACGTACACCATCAAAGTGCACGATTGAGTGAATGCCAAAGGTGGAAGTACGCGATAAGGTCCGAGGTATGCCCCTCACCCAGACCCGACGCAAGCGGAGGATCGGCAAGTACCTCCGCGAACTGCGCGAACGTTCCGCCCATACGACCGAAGAGGCTGCCGCCACTCTCGGTGTCCGGCGGCCCACCATCACCCGGATGGAGTCCGGCGATTCGCTGTGCCGGCGAATGGAACTGCGGGCTCTCGTGCAACTCTACGGCGGGTCCGATGTCGAGGTCACCGAGGCACTTGCCTTGTGGGAGGACGCGAAACAGGACAACACCAGGGTCCTACTGCCCAGTTACGCGACACCTCGGCTGCGGTCCTTCCTGCGCGCTGAAGCCGAGGCCGGCACGGAGAAGATCACCGCCTCGCTCGTCGTGCACGGCCTGTTGCAGACCTACGACTACGCGATGGCGGTCACCGCGGCGCCCAGCGGCTTCCGGCTGCTCGACGCCGAACTGGAGCGGATGGTCGACTCGCGGATCAGCCGCCAGGGCTGCCTGCGCGGTCGCGACCCGCTCGTGGTGCACGCGGTGCTCGACGAGGCGGTGATCCACAGGATCGTCGGCGGACCCGAGGTCATGCGCCAGCAGTTGCTGCGGCTGCTGGAACTTGCCGAGCTGCCGAACGTCACCATCCAGATCGTGCCGTTCTCGGCCGGCGCCTACGGCACGATGTCCGGCGACGCCACGATCTTGGAGTTTCCCGATCCGCAGGATCCGCCGGCCGCGTACGTGGAGTATTCCGGCGACGGCAGGTGGGTGGAAGATGATGCGGACGTCGGAAAGCTCGTCGCTACCTTCGATCTGGTGGCGGGCACGGCGCTGACGCCGGCCGATACGGCAGCACTGATCCGACAGCGGATAGAGGCACTCAGCAGTGATCGCCACTCCGATCGAACGCCCCAGGTGGCGCACCAGTAGTCACAGCGGCCAGAACAACAACTGCGTCGAGTTGGCCGTGCACTCCGGCGGCGCCGGTATCCGGGATACCAAGAACCGCGCCGGCGGCACACTGGCCTTCGGCCCGGCCGCCTGGTCGGTGTTCCTGACGAGCACCAAGAGCTGATCGCCTCCGCGAACGGTGCCCCCGGCGCTGCTCGCCCGCAGGTCCGAGGCACCGGGTTCGATCGCTTCCGCCCCGGTCGTCCGGCCGAGCACGCGCATCCGCGACCCGGTGGTGATACCGGACACCGGGAGCGCCGATCCTGAAACCGCGTATACCCGGCTGATCCGGTGCGGTGATCGCGAGCGGCGGGCGGCCGAATGCCAACGGAAACCGCGCGGGTGGCCCAACGTGCCGGCTTAGCCGCTGGTGGACAACGGTGAACGTAGATGGACGTGCGCTTACCGCCTGCTTACGTAGCAACGAACTACATCCCGCAACCGACGACAACGCCGAGCGCCGTGGATACTTTGTGGTCAATGGGATCGGTGAGCAGGTGCGCATCGATCTCCCGACCGTGGCCTGTTCCCTTGAGGATGGCATTGTGGACGCTGTCGCAGCTGAGCCGGTTCTGACCATCGCTCGGGTGCCGAATCCCGATCCGAAGCGGCTGTTGTTGCTCTTCTCCGACACCGGTGGGGGGCATCGAGCCGCGGCTCGGGCGCTGGTGCAGACGCTGAACGAGTGGTATCCGGGTGAGTTCGAACCGGTCATGTTCGATCCGCTCGGCGGCCCGAACTCGGCCTGGCTGCTGCGCAGGATCAGTGGGCTCTACGGCTTCTCGATCCGCTTCGCGCCCTGGGTCTGGGGCAGCATCTACTACAGTTCCGACTCGCGCCTCGGCGTCCGGTTCCTGCGTTCGACGCTGCTGGCACTGGCCAACCGTCCGGTCGCCGAAGCCGTCGCGGCCGGTCGGCCCGCCGCGATCGTCAACCTGCATCCGCTGACCGGCTCGGCCGCGGTCAAGGCGCGTGAACGGGGCTGCCGGGAAACGCCCGTGTTGACCGTGGTGACCGATCTGGTCAATCCGCATTCCTCCTGGCACGACCGCAAGGCCGACCGGATCGTGGTACCGCCGACCGCGGTCGGCTGGGCACGGCGGCCCAAGCGGCTCGGGCCGGAACGCCGGGTCGAGATCGGTCTGCCGGTCTCGCCGCCGTTTGCCGGTGGCGTGTTGCGCGGTGTGCAACGGGCCGCGCTGCGTCGCTCGCTCGGGCTCGACGAGCGCCGGTTCACCGTGCTGTTGACCGGCGGCGGCGAGGGAGCCGGTGGCATCGCCCGTCGGGCCAAGGCGATCCTGCGCCGGTTCGACGATGTCGCCGTGGTCGCCATCTGCGGCCGAAACCGGCGGTTGCGAGAAGCCCTTGACGAGCTGGCCGCCGAATATCCGGACCGGCTCAAGGTCAACGGGTTCGTCGACAACATGGCCGAGTGGCTACGCTGTGCCGATGTGCTGGTCAGTAAGGCAGGCCCTGGGACCATCGCCGAGGCGACCTGTTGCGGCGTGCCGCTGATGCTGACCTCGCACGTGCCCGGCCAGGAACGCGGCAACACCGAGTTCGTCGTCGACGCCGGCGCCGGCCGACACACCCCGAGCGTGCGCAGCCTGCTGCGGACCATCGACGAGCTGCACCGCGATCAATCCACTGTGGATGCCATGGCACTCGCCTCGGCGCGGTTGGGCCAGCCGGAAGCTGCCCGCGAGATCGCCGCGTTGCTCGCCGGCCTGCTCGGCATCACCCCGCCCTGCCCGTCAGTTCCTGAGCAGGGCGCCCCGCGAGATCTCGCGTCCTGACCCAGGAGGAGAACATATGACGGCGTCATCGATCGACGGCAGTGGCCGAAAGGGGCTGCGCACCGTCGCGGTGGCGGCCGGCGTGGCGAGCGCGCTTGCTCCCCTCGTCACGCAGATCAGGGTCAACCGCGCCGCCCGGCCGTTGACCGACCGGTGGCAGCATGTCCCGGTCGAGCGGCGCGGCACCACGAAGCTGGGGATCAGTTTCCGTCCCCGGCAGGCGGAAACGCTCGGCCTCGATGCCGAGGACAGCTTGCACACCCTGCTGCGCTACCCGTTCGACCTGATCCGGCTGGGCGCCTATTGGAACACGATGGAGCCGGAGCCGGGGAAGTTCGTCTTCGACGAACTCGATCGGCACGTCGAGGCCGCCGAACGCGCCGGCAAGCAGATAATCCTGTCCGCTGGCGGCGTGAAAACCTTTGGCTATCCCGAGTTCTTCGTGCCCGACCACTACCTTCCCGAACCACTGCCGGAAGGCGTGCTGATCCGGCCGGCCGACCATCGCGCGCTGTCCGACGGCGTCGTCGCCTTCATCGACCGTGTCGTCGCGCGCTATCGCGATCACGAGTCGATCGTGGCCTGGCAGGTCGAGCACGAGGCCACCGACCCACTCGGGATGGAACACTCCTGGCGGCTGTCGACCTCCTTCCTGCGCAGGGAGATCGACGCGCTGCGCACCGCCGACCCGAGTCGACCGGTGCTGCTGAACGGATTCCTGCCGACCTCGCTGGCGGTGGGCGCGCAGCAGTGGTGGCGGACAAGGGATCAGGGCGATTCCCTTGTGGTGGCGAAGAAGTACGCCGACATCATCGGGATCGACTTCTATCCGCGCCATGCCGTTGCCGCGCTCGGCTCGACCTCGGTGTACTTCGACGGCAGCCGATCTCCCTGGCAGCAGGGGCGCCGCCGCGACCTGTTCGACTGGGCCGCCACCGAGCCAGGCCGGGAGATCATGGTCACCGAAGGCCAGGCCGAACCGTGGGAGGCGGTGACCAACCCGCCGAACCCGGACAACGAGGGCATGCGCAGCTGCCTGCCGGAACATGTGATCGAGAACTACAACCAGTGCATGGGCTGGAACTACGGCGCCCCGGTCCGGATCTCCGGATACCTGTTCTGGGGCGCGGAGTACTGGCTGCTGCGTGATCGGGACGGCGACCCGCGCTACCTGCGTGCCTTCGAGCGGTTGCTCGACAAGTCCTGATCGACTTTCAGCTCGGCGGACCTGAGCCGCCTCGACCAGTCCTGGTGCGGCGGCGCCGACGGCAGGGAGATCCGTCGGCGCCGTCCACTGGAGACTGGTGGGTCAGCCGGCCTGGGTGCCGCAGTTGCCGCAGAACCGCGCACCGGGCGGGAGTTCGGTGCCGCAGTTGGTGCAGTGCGCGACCTGCGGTGCCACGGACTGGCCGCAGCTCATGCAGAACTTCGCGCCCGCCGGGTTCGGTGTCTGGCAGGACGCGCAGTTCACCGTGGCCGGAGCCGGTGCCTGCGGCTGACCCGCCGGCAGCGCCTGCGGCCCGGTCTGCGGCTGGCCGGCAGGCGGCGGACCGACGTAGCCGCCGGGAGCGCCACCGGCGAAACCGGTGGGCGGCGGCGCCGCGGACGGGATGGCCTGCTGGCCCGCTGCCTGACCGCCCATGCCGAGACCGGCGGCCAGGAAGGCGCCGCTGACCGCGCCACCGCCCTGCGCCATGCCCTGTCCCGCACCCAGTGCCATCTCGCCGGACGCGTACTGGTTGAAGCCGCCCGCGAGCCGCGAGTAGCTGGTGTCCTTGGCGAGCGTCTTGAGCTGCGCGGCGTCCTCCGGGGTGAGGTTGATGTCGAAGTTGCCCATCCGGGTCATGGCTACGCCGTAGTTGGCCAACTGCTCGTTCGCCTTGGTGATCGCGACCTGCTCGATGTCCGGCGAGTACGCGGACAGGCCGAGGATCGGCCAGCCGTTGCGGACGATCTGACTGGTGACGTCGGTGCGCATCACCTTCAGCAACTGGTCGCTCACCCAGTTGGACACCATGTCGTTGTTGGTGACATCCACCGTGCTGAGCAGGTTGGTGATCAACCGGATTGGGTCGGACACCCGCAGCGCGTAGTCGCCGAACACCCGCAGCGTCACGATCAGGCCGGTCTGCCGGTCCTGCACATCGTCGATGCGGCCGCCGAAGGTGAAACCGGTGTACTCACGGCTACCGACGAAGTACAGCTCGGCGCGATAGGCGTTGCCGCCACTGAGATGGTCGAGCAGCGCGCCGAGACCGGGCAGTTCGTTCGCGTCGATCTGGTGCCGACCAGGGCCCATGGTCTGCACGACCTGGCCGGTGTTGACGAACAGCGCGACCTCGTCGGCATTGACGATCGCATGGGTGAAGCGCCGGATGCTCACGTCCGGCCACTTGAAAACCAACTGACCCTTGCGCTCGTCTGGAACAGCGATGAATTCCCGCCCGAAAAGTGCCACGCCTCGCCCCTCCAGGACAACCAACCTGACCAACCGACCGAATGAATTGCAACCCTACCGCGACCGGCACCGCGCGCGGTAAAGCCGCACGCACTGCTAACTTCTACCCGATCCAGACGAGCTGTGGGGGCTCGACGGGGCGAATGGAGACAACCGCGTGGACCGGATCGAGTGTCAGTGGTGCAGGGGGCAGAACCCGCCGGGCACGACCAGCTGCCTCACCTGTGGTGCGCCGCAGGACGAGCGCAACAAGGTCAGTGACTCCGGCTGGCGGGAAGCACCCCGGCTACGTGATATGACGGAGTTTCGTTTTTCCAACAGCACCTGCCAGGTCGAGGGTGAGCTGGTCCCGGTCGCCGAGATCAACCTCGGTCCCGGTGACGCGGTGTTCTTCGAGCACCACGTGATGCTGTGGAAGGACGAGAGCGCGCCGATCTCCGCGCTGAACACCGGTGGCGGCATGCGTCGCTCCTTCGGTGGGATGCCGCACATCGTCACCGTCGGTCAGGGACCGGGCCGGATCGCGTTCTCCCGCGACGCGCCGGGCGAACTGGTGGTGCTGCCGCTGCACCCCGGCATGGAACTGGACGTGCGCGAGCACGCGTTCCTGGTCGCCTCCGGCAGCATCAGCTACTCGTTCGTGCGGATCAAGGGCCTGGCCAACGTGCTGCACGGCGGGAGCGGCATGTACATGGACCGGTTCGTCACCGCTGGCCAACCCGGACTGTTGCTGCTGCATGGTTATGGAAACGTGTTCGAACGGTTGCTGCGGCCGGGGGAGAAGATCCTCGTCGAGCCGGGTGCCTACCTGTACAAGGACTCCACAGTGGCCATGCAGGCGGTCAAGACCCCGTTGAAGACCGGTCTGCTCAGCCGAGGCATGTTCCTGGCCGAGATGACCGGCCCCGGCCGGGTCGGTATCCAGTCCATGTACGTGCACCACCACTCCGAGTGAGGTGGATTCGATGACCTCACCCGGTACCTACGTCTGCCGCTACTGCCGGCAGGCAAGTGATCCGACCCAGACCGCCTGTGTGCGCTGTGGCGCGCCGGTGAATGTGAAGGCGTCGGTCAGCGACTCCGGTTGGCAGAAACAGCCGCCGGTCAAGGACATGGCTCGAATCCAGTTCGGCCAGTCGTACTGCCAGATCGAGGGCTACCAGGTGCCGGCGGCGGAATTCACGCTGGCACAAGGGGACTCGATCTATTTCTCCCACCACAACCTGCTGTGGGCCGACGTCTCCGCGCAGCTGTCGAACATGAGTCTCGCGGGTGGCTGGAGCCGGGTGATGGCCGGGCTGCCGCTGATCATGGTCGAGGGGCGCGGACCCGGTCACATCGCGTTGTCCGACAACCACGCGGGCGACATCGTGACGCTGCCGTTGCAGAACGGGCAGCAGATCTGGGTGCGCGAGCACCGGTTCCTGGTCGCCACCGGACAGGTCAAGTACAGCTGGGAGCGCTCCGGCGTCTGGTTCGTCACCGGAACCGGTGACGACCGGGAAACGCACTACCCGATGGGCATGTTCGGCGACGTGTTCACCGCGCCCGCCGAACCGGGACTGCTGCTGCTGCACTCGCCGGGCAACACGTTCGTGCGTGACCTCGCGCCGAACGAGACCCTGCTGATCCAGCCGAGCGCGCTGCTCTACCGGGACATGTCGGTGCGCATGCACCTGCACCTTGAGTACCCGCACTCACGCGGCATGAGTTTCCTGCGCTCGTTCAGCTACCGCAGTGTCTGGCTGCGGCTGATCGGGCCGGGCCGGGTCGCGGTGCAGTCGGTCTACCAGCGGCCGGAGGCGTCCGAGCGGATCACCTCGCACTCGTTCGCCACCTCGCGGTCCTGGTAGTCGGCCCAGATCGAGGCAGTTCGGTCAGACCGGCCCGGAACCGTTGCGCGGTGCCGGGCCGGTCTCCGTTCCCGGCCCGGCAGACGACTCGGCGTTGTTCGATCCTGGATTGTCGGGCCCTGGGTTGTTCAGCCCTGGGTTGTTCAGCCCTGGGTTGTTCAGCTCGGTGTCGTGCGGCTTGACCGGTGTGCTCAGCTCGTCGCTGAGCGAGCGCAGCGAGTCCGCGGCCAGCTCGTCGCGGACCGAACCGGCGACCAGCCTGGCCACCTGCCCGTCCGCGAACGCGGCGTCGTACTCGGCGGCCTGCCTGGCCAGTTCCTGCTGCACCCCCGTCAACCGGTCGGCGTAGATCCACAGGCCGGCGACGCGGTCGACCAGCCGCCGCCAACCCTCCTCGGCCGCGGCGACCCGCTGGTCACCCGGTATCGACGGACCGGCCCGCAACTGGGCGCGGAGCACGGCGAGACCGAAGGCCTGCTCGTCGATCTGGTCGAGTTCGGCGGCGAGGTTGAGCTGGGTGCGGTGCGCGCTGAGGTGACCGGACACCCACGCCGGGCTGCTCACGATGCGTTCGACCAGGTCACGGGCCACGATCACCAGCCTGCGCTCCTCCGAGCCGGACTGCGGGCCGATCCAGCCCTGCCGGGACTGCCAGCGCTTGGTCTCGTGCAGGTGGTGCCGGTCGGCCGCGGTCAGCCGCAGCGGGTCCTTGCTCGCGTACACCGCGAGCGGTATCGCGGTGCCCACCCCGCCGGCCAGTGCGATCACGCCGACGATCGTCAGGATCAACACGTGCGCGGCACCGGCCGTGAACACGGCGCCCGCCACCGCGAGTACCAGCAGGATCGCGCCGACCAGGGCCAACAGCCCGGCCGGTACCGAGCCACGGATCGCGGCCGACCTGCGCGGGAAGTCCTCACCCTCGGCCGACAAACCGGCCTGCGCACGCGCGTCCAGCTTGTTGGCAAGGTCGGCGTGCGGTTCACGCATCCGCTGCTGGGTGTTCAGGCTCGTCGGGCGCAGGGTCGGGCCGCCGTACTCACCGAGCTTCGCGACCTGCGCGAGCACCGCCGCGCGGGCCGCCGTCAGCTCGGCGAGCTGGGCGTCGGCCAGCTGGTTCGCCTGATTGGCATCCACCTTGCCGATGTTCCTCTTTCCCGATCGGCGCTGCCACCGACTCCGACTAAGTTGGGTCGGTAGTCACCGGAAGGAGATCGTCATGGCCCGCTACGCGGTTCTGCTGCGCGGGATCAACGTCGGCGGCCATGCCAAGATCCCCATGGCCGACCTGCGTGAGTTGCTGGCCGGCCTTGGTCACACCGAGGTGCGCACGCTGCTGCAGAGCGGGAACGCGGTGTTCACCGCGGCCAAGGGCGCCCCGGAGCGGTTGGCGGCCCGGATCGAGAAGGCGGCCGACGAGGCCTGGGAGCTGAATGTCCGTTGTCTGATCAGGACGGCGGCCGAACTCGACGCGGTGATCGACGCCCATCCGCTCGCCGAGGTCGCCACCAACGGCTCACGGATGATGGCGCTGTTCCTGTCGGCGAACCCGGACCCGAAACTGCTCGCGGCGCACGATCCGGTGACGCTCGCGCCGGAGCAGGTTCGAGTCGGTGACCGGGTGATCTACCAGTGGTGTCCGGACGGGGTGATGGCGGCACCGCCGGTCGGCCCGTTCGTCGAACGGCACCTGAAGGTCGCGGTCACCGCTCGCAACTGGAACACCGTGACGAAGCTGGCCGTCCTGCTGAAATCCTGAGCCGGTTCGGTGCGGTTCAGCTGCTTTGTTCGTCGCGCCAGGAAATCCAGTCCCGCAGCCGGCTGAGGTCGTAGTCCGGGCCGCTCACGCCCACCGTGAACGTGCTGACCCCGAGCGCGCGCAGCGCCGGCCCGTCCTCGGCCGCCTTGCCACGCGTCCTGTCAAGACCCACCGAGTACTCGATCTCCGCCTGGTCGCGGCCGATGTCGGCGCAGTGCTGGGCGAGTACCCGCTGCTTGTGCGCCAGTTCCTCGGCCCCGCTGAAGGAGTGCCAGATGTCCGCGTGCCTGGCGACCAGCTTGAGCGTCTTGCGCTCGCCACCGCCGCCGATCAGCACCGGGATCTTGCGGGTCGGCGCGGGGTTCAGCTTGCTCCAACGCGCCTCGATCCTGGGCAGCGACTCGGCGAGGTCGGCCAGCCTGCTGCCGGCGGTGCCGAACTCGTAGCCGTACTCGGTGTAGTCCAGCTCCTTCCACCCTGAGCCGATGCCGAGGATCAGCCGCCCGTCGCTGATGTGGTCGACCGTGCGGGCCATGTCGGCGAGCAGTTCGGGGTTGCGGTAGCTGTTGCAGCTGACCAGCGCGCCGATCTGTACCCGCGAGGTGGCCTCGGCCCAGGCACCGAGCATGGTCCAGCATTCGAAGTGCTTGCCGAACTTCTCCCCGGCGAGCGGGAAGAAGTGATCCCAGTTGAAGATGATGTCCGCGCCGAGTTCTTCTGCTTGCGCTGCGGCCTGACGGATGGCTGAGTAGTCGGCGTGCTGTTGGGCCAACTGCACGCCGATCCTGATCGGTCGATCTGTCGCTGTAGCCATGCTCGGTAGCCTAATTCATGGTCAGCAACCGGCTCTAGCCAAACGAGACAACGGCGCCCCGGTCGTCGAAGACCGCGCTGGAGGCCCAGGCGATCTCCCAGCGGTTTCCCTCCGGATCGGCGATGTAGGCCGACCGGCCGCCCCAGAACCGATCGGTCGGCTCGTCGACCACCGTTGCCCCGGCCGCCACCGCCTCGGCGAACGTGGCGTCGACCTCGGCCGCACTGTCTACATTGCAGGCCAGCGTGATCCCCGACCAGCTGCCCGCCGCGATCTCGGCCGACGCAACCGCCCCCGGTGCGGCCTCCTCGGCGAGCTTGGCCACCGGATACAGCGCGAGCAGCGCGCCGCCGAGCAGGAAGGAGGCATAGTCGTCGCTGCTGCTCGGCTGTTCCTGCCAGCCGAGACCGAGGTAGAAGCTGCGTAGGGTGGGCAGGTCGCGGGCGCCGAGCGTGACGACGGACAGGCGTGCGGGTAGCTGAGTCATGGGCCTGATTCTGGCGCGGGGGTCTGACAAAAAGGCCCGACCACCGGTTCGTGCGCTCGACCGCCGAGGCGACTTCTGCGGCACCGGGGCGTTCTGGCAGGCTTGGCGCATGGGTCTGTTCACGGTGACGGAGGCTCGCGAGGAGCTGCAACGACTCCGCCCGGTACTGGATGAACTTGTCGCGCTGCGTGCCGACGCCGCCGAGTTGGCCGCCTCGCTGACCATCGGCGGTTCGCCGAGTCGGCTCGGTGGCCTTCCCGAGCTGAAGGCCGCCCAGGCCAGACTCGACGAGTTGATGACCACCGTGCAGCAGACCGGCGCCGAGCTGAAGGGCTTCGCCCCGCTGCTGGTGGACTTTCCCGCCGACCTCGACGGCGCCGACGTGCTGCTGTGCTGGCTGGAGGGCGACGAGGACCTGTCCTGGTACCACCGGGTCGAACTCGGCTTCGCGGGCCGGCGCAGGCTCCCGTAGGTCAGCTTCGGCCTGCGGCCAGGTCGATCAGCCGATCAAGGACCCGACCGCCGCTGACCCGCAGTCCACTGTGCTCGTACTCGTTGGTCAGCCAGGGCCGCAGGCCGCGCACCGTGGCCGCGGTCTCCATCGAGAACGCCGACTCCACGAAGAGGTCCTCCGCATACACCGCGGCGGCACACGGGACCTCGTTGTGCCGCAACACATCCGCGTCGTAGAGGCGCGGCCAGTCCTGCGCGGCAAGCAGGTCGGCGGCGGCACGCAGCGGCGCGAGACCGCCGAAGTCCTCACCCATCCAGGGATAGACGTGCTCGGCGGTGAACAGCGTGCTGTCGGTGTTGAACTCCTCGGGCAGCACCCGCTGCGCCGACCAGTTGGTCGCGTACCCGTCCGAGTAGCTCGACTCGTGCAGCGCCCAGTAGATCGGGTTGCGCGCGAAGGACATCACCTTGGCCACGGCGTCGTGCAGGAAGGCCGGCGAGTCGACCGGCAGTTCGAGCAGGTAGTGCAGCTCCTCGAAACCGTCGCTCATCCCGAGCATGTTGCCGGCCTGCCGCAGTCGCCGGGAGGTGAGCCGATCACCGGTCGGCAGCCGGACGTCCTCGGTGTCCAGCTTCTCGCACAGCGCCGCAACCAGCGCCCGGTCCTGCGGATAGCGCTGGTAGTAACGCCGGTTGCGTTCCAGGGTGCGGGCGTAGGTGGCGGCATAGATCTCGTCGGGGTGGCGGCGGATCGGCGGCAGCCCACCGGTGAAGTACGCGGCGCGCAGTGCGTGCGGCGCCACCGAAAGATAGTGCAGGGCGCAGAAACCGCCGAAGGACTGGCCGAGCACCGCCCAGGTGTCAACGCCCAGCTCACCGCGAATCCACTCCGCGTCGGCGACGATCGAGTCGGCGCGGAAGTGCGTGAGGTGGTCGGCCTGTTGCCTCGGGGTCATGCCGGGCAGGGCGCCGACCGGGGTCGAACGACCGGTGCCGCGCTGGTCGAGCATGAGCACCCGATAGTCGCGCAGCGCGCGATCCAGCCAACCGGGCGCGGTCGGATTGCGGGTCGGCCGAGATGCCTCGAAGCCGGGGCCGCCGTTGAGGAAGACCAGCAACGGCCGATCGCGACCGTCCGGGTCGGCGACCTCGCGGGCGAAGACGGTGATCCGCTCGCCGTCGGGCCTGCGGTGATCGAGCGGAATCCGGAACTCGTGTTCGACCAGGACGAGGCCGTGGGTGCGTACGGTGCGGGCCATCCGGCCATCCTGCCCAACAGGGTCCCGGCCGGCCAGCGGGTTTTCCGATCCCCGGACATCGATTTCCCGGCCGCGTGGTCCCTGTGAGGGTGATGTCGTTTTTCCGCTAGTACGCGCGCCGGCGAGCGGGCATCCTGAACAGGTGCATGAGGACTTCGGCCGATGTGTGCGCGCCGTACGCGCCAAGGACGCCCGGTTCGACGGGTGGTTCTTCACCGCGGTGAGCACGACCGGCATCTACTGCCGGCCGAGCTGCCCTGTGGTGCCACCCAAGGTCGCGCACATGAGCTTCTACCCGAGCGCCGCCGCCGCCCAACAAGCCGGATTCCGGGCCTGCAAGCGATGCCGGCCGGACGCGAGCCCCGGCTCTCCACTGTGGAACGAACGCGCCGACCTCGTGGCGCGGGCGATGCGGCTGATCGCCGACGGCGTCGTGGACCGCGAGGGCGTACCCGGTCTGGCAAGGCACCTCGGCTACAGCGTCCGGCAGGTCGAACGGCACCTCGTCGCCGAACTCGGCGCCGGTCCGCTCGCGCTGGCCAGGGCGCAGCGGGCGCAGACCGCGCGGCTGCTCATCGAGACCAGCACCCTGCCGATGGGTGATGTGGCGCTGGCCGCCGGTTTCGACAGCATCCGCACCTTCAACGACACGGTCCGCGAGGTCTTCGCCCTCACCCCGACCGAACTGCGCCGACGCGCTCTGCGCGGCAAGCCGCTGGTCGGCAACAACGGCCTCGCGCTGCGCCTGCCGTTCCGGGCGCCGCTGTGCCCGGACAACCTGTTCGGCCACCTCGCCGCGACCGCGGTGCCGGGTGTCGAGGAATGGCGGGACGGCGCCTACCGGCGGACCCTGCGGCTGCCCAACGGGCACGGCATCGTGTCGCTGCGCCCACTGCCCGACCACATCGGCTGCCACCTCATGCTCACCGACCTGCGCGACCTGTCCATCGCGATCAGCCGCTGCCGGCGCCTGCTGGACCTCGACGCCGATCCGGTCGCGGTCGACGAGCAGTTGCGCGAGGACCCGAAACTGGCACCCCTTGTCGCCAAGGCGCCCGGTCGGCGGGTGCCGAGGACCGTCGATCCCGAGGAGTTCGCGGTGCGCGCGGTGCTGGGCCAGCAGGTGTCCACCGCGGCGGCCCGCACCCACGCGCACCGTCTCGTGCTCGCGCAGGGGGAGCCGATCGACGATCCGCTCGGCGGCCTCACCCACCTGTTTCCCGCGCCGGACGGGCTCGCCGCCCTCGACCCGGCGACGCTGGCCTTTCCCCGGTCCCGGCGGACAACGCTGACCACCCTGGTCGCCGCGCTGGCGAGCGGCGAACTCGATCTCGGCCCCGGCAGCGACTGGGATGACGTCCGCGCCCGGCTCGCCGAACTGCCCGGATTCGGGCCGTGGACCGTGGAGACCATCGCGATGCGCGCTCTCGGCGACCCGGACGCCTTCGTCCCGACCGATCTCGGCATCCGGCACGCCGCGGCCGAACTCGACCTGCCCAGCACCCCGGCCGCCCTGACCGGACACGCCGCGGCCTGGCGCCCCTGGCGGGCCTATGCCGTGCAGTACCTCTGGGCAACCGGTGAGCACCCGATCAACCGGCTGCCGAGCTGACACGTGTGGCCGCCCTGGCAAAGGCCGGCCGTGGAGAAGGGAAGATCGATGACGACCGAGATCACGCCGCACCGGACGCACTGCGTCCTGGACAGCCCGATCGGCAAGCTGACCCTTGTCGCCTCGGACGGCGTCCTGGCCGGCGTGTACATGCGGCAGCACCGCCACCAGCCACCCGAGGAGACCTTCGGCGAGTACGACGACGAGTCCTTCGGCGAGGTGCGCAAGCAGCTGACCGAGTACTTCGCCGGTGAGCGCACCGAGTTCGACCTGCCGCTGGCCATGGCCGGTACGCCGTTCCAGCGGACGGTATGGGCCGCGCTGCGGGAGATTCCCTTCGGCGAGACCATGTCCTACGGCGGGCTCGCCGACCGCATCGGCCGCCCCGGCGCCTCCCGCGCGGTCGGGCTGGCCAACGGCCGCAACCCGGTCAGCATCATCGTGCCCTGTCACCGGGTGGTCGGGTCCACCGGCGACCTGACCGGCTACGGCGGTGGCATCGAGCGCAAGCGCGCCCTGCTCGCCTTCGAGAAAGCCGGTTCCGGCAAAGGGTTCGCCGAAGCCGCCGCCGGGGAAGGGGATCCGCGCCTGTTCTAGATGATTGATGCGGTGAAGATCATGTGAAGGGATGCCACTGTCCGGGCATGGGAGGAGGGCGTCCATGATCAGTCTGTGACGAACGATCTGAACACCCTCCTCACGGCACTCTACGTGCTCGTGGACGACCACGT
>DATATE010000144.1:0-56355 GCA_036268955.1 Pseudonocardiaceae bacterium | reverse complement strand
GGCTTTGTCAGGGCTGCTCCCACCCTCCCCGGCACCACCCGGATCAGGCTGCCCTCAGCTCCACCGTCCCGCTGCGACGGGATCAGCGGTGAAGGTCTCTCACCTCCACTCGAATCACTGCGCCTCACGGCGCACTCATGATCTCCGCCACACCCAACCGCGATAGGCTGGTGCAGGGCCGCCTTCCCCCGGAGAGGGTGGGGGTCTGGGCTGCGGTTGAAAAAATTGGGGTTTGGGCAGTTGGGGGCTGCTTTGGCCAGGGGATCGGCCGGCCGGGCGGTTATCGGGGAGGCTTGCGATGGCGGTCGAGTTCAGGGTGCTCGGCGAGCCGGCCGTCCGGGTCGACGGGGAGTTCGTCGCCGTTCGCGGTGCCCGGCAGCAGACCATTCTGGGGATCCTGTTGATCGAGGCGAATCGGCTGGTCGCGGGCAAGGATCTGCTGGAGCAGGCCTGGACGGCGGGGAGTCTGCCGAGTCGGCCTGCCAACGCGCTGCAGACCCAGCTGACCCTGCTCCGCAGAACGCTCGCGCCCCTCGACGGGGTGACGATCACCTGGCAGTCGACCGGCTATCTGCTCACCGTCGACGAGAGTGCCGTGGATCTGCACCTGTTCCGCAAACTGGTCGCCGAGGCGAGAGCAGTCGGTACCGACACCGCCGCCGAGGACCTTTTCGAGCGGGCGCTGGGGCTCTGGCACGGTGAACCCTTCGGTTCCCTCGATCTGCCCTGGCTCAACGCTCTCCGGGCCACGCTGGAGCGTGAGCGTTACGCGGCCCAACTCGACTTCAACGACGTCCGGCTCCGGCTGGGCCGGCTCGCGGCGGCGTTGCCGTCCCTTGCCGACCTGCGGTCCGCGCATCCGTTCGACGAGCGTCTCGCCGCCCAGTCGCTGCTCGCACTGGCTCGCAGCGGACGTCGGGACGAGGCGCTGCTGGCCTACGAACAGCTCGCCGAGCGCCTCGCCGAGCAGTTCGGCGCCGACCCCGGCCCGGCGCTTCGTGAGCTGAGCCTGCGGATCCGCGAAGCCGATCCAACCCCGACCGATCCAACCCCGACCGATCCAACCCCGACCGAGCGGTCCCTGAGCAGGCCATTTCTGACTGATCCGGCCCCGACCGGGTCAGCAGGGATTAGCCGGGCCCTGTCCGATCCGGTCACCGGCCAGTCCGCCGAGCAGCGGATACCGCGTCAGCTTCCGGCCGCGCCGGTGACGTTCGCCGGCCGGGTCGGGGAACTCGCGCGGCTGACCGCCCTGCTCGACCGCCAGGCGGAAACCGGTTCGACCGTGGTGATCTCCGCGATCGGCGGGGCCGGTGGCGTCGGCAAGACCTGGTTGGCGCTGCGCTGGGCCTACGAACACCTCGATCGCTTCCCCGACGGGCAGCTGTGGGTGAACCTGCGTGGTTTCGACCCGTCCGGTGAGCCCATGTCGGCGGAGGTCGCGATCCAGACCCTCCTCAACGGACTCGGCGTCACACCGGCCCAGGTGCCCGACCAGTTGGCGGCACAGATCGGTCTCTACCGCAGCCTTGTCGCGGACAAACGGATGCTCATCCTGTTCGACAACGCCGCGAACGCCACCCAGGTCATCCCGCTGCTGCCGGGCGGCCCGGCCTGCACGGTCCTGGTCACCAGCCGCGACCGGCTCACCGGACTCGTCAGCGCACACGGCGCCCACCCGCTGTCGCTGGACGTCCTTTCCGGACAGGAGGCACGTGCCCTGCTGGCCAACCGGCTTGGCGCGCAACGACTTGCCGAGGAACCGGACGCCGTGGCCGAACTGCTGGAGCGCTGCGCAGGGCTGCCGTTGGCGCTGAGTATCGTCGCGGGCTACGCACTGTCCTATCCGGAGTTCCGGTTGTCCGTGCTCGCCGGCCAACTCCGGGACGAGACGACCCGGCTGGCCGGCTTCGACGAGGACCCGGTCACCGGCGTACGGGCCGTGCTGTCCTGGTCCTACCGCGCGCTCACGGCCGAGCACGCCGAAGCCCTCGGTCTGCTCGGACTCGCGCCCGGCCCGGACATCGGCGTGCCGGCAGCCGCAAGCCTGCTCGGTCGCGGTGTCGAGGAGACCATCATGCTGTTGCGCGGCCTCGAACGAGTGTCGCTGATCACGCAGTATTGCCAGAGCCGCTACCGGATCCACGATCTCATCCGGCTCTACGCGGCCGAACGCGCCGCCCGTGATCTGGCCGAGGATCTCACCCGGCAGGCCTTGACGCGCCTGCTGGATTTCGCCGTGCACGCGGCTCTGCTGGCCGACCAGACGATTTCGCCCACCCGGCAGCTGATCGATCTCGGCCAACTCGACGCCCGCGCACAACCACAGTCCTTCGGGGACAAACAGGCCGCCGCCGACTGGTTCGACGTCGAGCATGCCGGCCTGCTGGCCATGCAGCGGCTGGCCGTGCGGCGCGGCTGGCATGCCAGGGTGTGGCAGTTGGCCTGGCTGTTGACCACATTTCAACGCTGGCGCGGCTACCTGTCCGAGAGCGTCGCCTGTTGCCGAGCCGCGCTGGCCGCCGCCCTCGCGCTGGACGATCCGGCCGCCCAGGCACTCGCGCATCGCATTCTCGGCGCCGCGCTGAGCAGATCGGGCGACAACGCCGAGGCCCTCGATCACCATCTGCTCGCGTTGGCCGCCGCCGAGCGCACCGGAGACCTCGTCGCACAGGCACACACCCACCACACCATCGCGCACACCTGGGAACTGCTCGGCGACAACGACAAGGCCCTTGTGCACGCCACCGAGGCCCTGCGCCGCTATCAGACCATCGGCGAGCGCAACTGGGAGGCGCAGGCGCTCAATGCGGTCGGCTGGTACTGTGCCCAGCTCGATCGCTACGACCAGGCACATGCCAGTTGCACCGCCGCGCTGGAGCTGTTCCGGCGAGACAGCATGCGCGAGGGGGAGGCGGCCACCCTGGACAGCCTCGGCTACCTCGCGCGGCGTACCGGCGCGCACACCGAGGCACTGGCCTACTACCAGCAGGCCCTCGACCTGCGCCACGATCTCGGCAACGCCGTCGCCGAGGCGGACACTCTCGACCACCTCGGCGAGACCTGGCTGGCCCTCGGCGACCGGGAACGCGCCAGGACGAGCTGGGCGGCGGCGGAGACGATGTTTCGTGAGCAGCACCGCACCGCGGCGCGGGAACGCGTCCAGCGATCGCTGGAGCGGTTGGCCGACAAGCCGTAGCCACCGAACCGTGCCGTGCCGTCGGCACAGGAGGCCGGCCGGGGAGGTTCAGTGCCGGAGGTGCGATTCGAAGGCGTTGAGCAGGGCCGACTTGGACCGCACGCCGACCACCGAGGCCACCGCGGCGCCGTCGACGTAGAGGATCATCGTCGGCACCGCCATGATCCGCTGATCCCTGGCGACGGTCGGGTTCGCATCGGTGTCCAGCTTGGCGACGGTCAGCACCTCGACCTGCTCGGCGGCGAGTTCGGCCAGGATCGGGTTGAGCGCGCGACACGGGCCGCACCAGTTCGCCCAGTACTCGACCAGCACGGGCAGGGGGCTGCCGAGGACTCGCTCGGCGAAGTCGGCGTCACTGACGGTCAGGACCGCGCCGGCACCCCGATGAACGTCGGGCCGGTCCTTGGCTGCTGGCTCGGACACGGCAGTTGTGCGGTACATGGGCTCTCCTCGGAATCGTCACGATCGTTGCTGACCCGCGCCAGTTGGCTGCGCAGGTGGTCACGCACCTCGCCGAGCCGGTCGAGGTACTCCTCGACCTCGGCGAGCTTGCGGCGGTAGACGGCGACCGAGGCCGGGCAGGAGTCGCCGCTGCTGTGGCCCGACCGCAGACATTCCACGAACGGCCGGGTCTCCTCAAGCGCGAAACCGATGGTCAGCAGGCCGCGGATCTCCCGGACCAGGCGCAGGTCCGATTCGTCGTAGTCGCGGTGACCGGCGGCGTTGCGCCGGGCGGCCAACAGGCCCTGCTGCTCGTAGTACCGCAGCGACCTCGTACTCGTACCGGCTCGCTGCGCGAGTTCCCCGATGCGCATCCGCCCTCCTCAGTCGGCCTGTTTTCCCGGCCTCGTCAACCGACGGTAAGCCTTGACACCGACGTCAAGTCCAGCCTCTCGTAGGCTGTGGGCGTGATCGTGCTCGCCCTTGACACCGCGACCCCCGCGATAACGGCCGGAATCGTGACGCTGAGCGGCGGCCTGCCGCGGACGCTGGCGCAACGGGTGACCGTGAACGCCCGCGCCCACGGGGAACTGCTCACCCCGCAGATCCAGCAGGCCCTCGCCGCCGCCGGGCTGCGCCTTGCCGACCTGACCGCGATCGTGGTCGGCGCGGGGCCCGGCCCGTTCACCGGACTGCGGGTCGGCATGGTCACCGCCGCCGCCTTCGCCGACGCCCTCGGCCTGCCGGTCCATCCGGTCTGCACGCTGGACGCGATCGCCGCCGACGTCCTCGCCGCCGACCTGGTCGCCACTGACGTCACCACCGACGTCGCTACTGACGTCGCTTCTGACAAGGACACCGCCGAGTCGTTCGTGGTGTGCACCGACGCCCGGCGCCGCGAGGTCTACTGGGCGGTCTACGACGCGACGGGTCTGCGTGTCGAGGGGCCCTCGGTGCACCGGCCCGCCGACCTGCCCGACCGGCTCGCCGAACTCGGGGTGCGCCGGGCCGCCGGGGAGGGCGCGACCCAGTACGCCGAGGTCCTCGGCCTGCCGACCGTCGAGCCCAGCTACCCCAGCGCGCGCGGCCTCGTCGCGGTCGCCGCCGAGGTGCTGCGTACCGGCGCCACCCCGGACCCGCTGACCCCGCTGTACCTGCGCCGCCCGGACGCGACGGAGGCAGCGCCGCGCAAACAGGTGAGCCGGCTGTGACCAGCGGTCCGACCAGCGGTCCGACCACGCACCGGCCCGTCCGCATCGCCACGCTGCGCCGCAAGGACCTGGCCCGCTGCGTGGAACTGGAGAAGCAGCTGTTCGCGGGGGACGATCCGTGGAACGAACGGATCTTCACCAGCGAACTGCGACACGGCAACCACTACTTCGGTGCCTACACCGAGGACGACGAGCTGGTCGGGTATGCCGGACTGGCCGTCAACGGCCGCGCACCGGACTTCGAGACCGAGGTACACACCATCGCCGTCGACCCCGCCTGGCAGGGGCGCGGGATCGGCAGGGCGCTGCTGCGCGCCCTGCTCGACATCGCCGACAAGGCGACCGCGCCGGTGTTCCTCGAAGTCCGTACCGACAACGAGCCCGCGATCGCGCTCTACCACGCGCACGGTTTCGAACGACTCGGCCTGCGCAAGCGTTACTACCAGCCATCCGGTGCGGACGCCTACACCATGGTCCGGCCGGCATCCTTTGTGGACAAAGAGGGAACTCCGGAGATGGTGCCCTGATGAGCGTGTTGACCCGCTCGGTGCTCGGTGACGTCGTGGTACTCGGCATCGAGACCTCCTGCGACGAGACGGGAGTCGGCATCGTCCGGCTCCGCGCGGACGGCACTGCCGAGCTGCTCGCCGACGAGATCGCCTCCAGCGTCGAACAGCACGCCCGTTTCGGCGGCGTGGTGCCCGAGGTGGCCAGCCGCGCCCACCTGGAGGCGATGGTGCCCTCGGTGCACAGGGCGCTGACGGTGGCCGGTGTCGCACCGTCCGATGTGGACGCCGTCGCGGTGACGGCCGGGCCAGGTCTCGCCGGTGCGCTGCTGGTCGGCCTCGCCGCGGCCAAGGCGTACGCGGTGGCCTGGGATGTGCCGCTGTACGGGGTGAACCACCTCTCCGCGCACGTCGCGGTGGACACCGTCGAGCACGGCCCGCTGCCGGCCGCCGCGCTCGCGCTACTGGTCTCCGGTGGCCATTCCAGCCTGCTGCGGGTGTCCTCGCTGGCCGGCGAGATCCACACCCTCGGCGCGACCATCGACGACGCGGCAGGCGAGGCGTTCGACAAGGTGGCCCGGCTGCTCGGCCTGCCCTTCCCCGGTGGCCCCTACATCGACAGGGCGGCACGGGAGGGCGACGCCGAGGCGATCGCGTTCCCCCGCGGTCTCACCGGACCGCGCGACGCACCTTACGACTTCTCCTTCTCCGGCCTGAAAACCGCGGTCGCACGCTGGGTCGAGGCCCGCGAGCGGGCCGGGGAACCGGTACCGGTCGCCGATGTGGCCGCCTCCTTCCAGGAGGCCGTTGTGGATGTGTTGACCGCCAAGGCGATCAGGGCCGCGACCGAGTTCGGCATCGACCATCTGCTGATCGGCGGGGGAGTCGCGGCGAACTCCCGGCTCCGCGCCCTCGCCGAGACCCGCGCTGCGGCGGCCGGCATCCGGTTGCGGGTGCCGAGGCCGAAACTGTGCACCGACAACGGTGCGATGGTCGCCGCGCTCGGCGCGCACCTCTACGCGGCCGGCGTGGCCCCCTCCGCGCTGGACATCTCCGCCGACCCGAGCCTCGCGCTGGTCTGACCGACAGGTTGTCGGCGGTTGTGTTGGTGGTTCTGTTGGCTTGTCGGCGAATTTGTTGGCGAGGAAGCCAGTCTTTCCTGGTTAGGCTGCCGGCATGTCCGAGTTGCTGCCGGGTGGCGGTCTGCATGACGTGTACCGGATCGGCGGCACCGTGCACCGCCCCGCCAACCCGTGGACGCCGAGGGTGCACGCGCTGCTGCGGTACCTGCCCGAACAGGGTTTCCGCGCCGCGCCCACTGTGCACGGCTTCGACGAGCAGGGCCGCGAGGTGCTCAGCTACCTCGCCGGCACGGTCGGCCATCCGCCACTGGCGCAGCAGCTGCGCGGCGACGACACCCTGGTCGCGATGGCTCACCTGCTGCGTGACTTCCATGACAGCACCGTCGGTTTCGTCGACCGGTACCGCAGCGGTTGGCAGTACCCTGCGCTGGAACCGGTCGAAGTGATCTGCCACGGCGACTTCGCCCCGTACAACTGCGTTTTCGACGGTCCGCTGCCGGTGGGCATCATCGACTTCGACACCGCGCGTCCCGCGCCCCGCTGGTGGGATCTCGGTTATCTGGTGTACTGCCTCGTCCCGCTCGCTCCCGCCGACGACGGCGGTTTCGGCTCACCGCGAGAGCAGCTCGGCAGACTGCGGCTGTTCTTCGACTCCTACGGCCCGGTGCCGGCCGCCACCCCGCCGCTACTGGACCAGGTACTGGCCCGGCTGTCGAACATGCTGCTGTTGATCCGCCACCATCCGGAATTCGTGAAACAGCGCGCCGAACGCCACGACGAGGGCTATCTGCGGCACATGCGCTACCTGCGTGACCATGCCGCGCTCTGGCGGCAGCTTCGGATCCCGACCGACTGACGCCGACCTGCCTAGCCGAGTACGAGCAGGTCGGAGGTGCTGTCAACGGGCGTCGGCTCGGTTTCGGCGGCGAGCGCGGCGTCCAGTGCGGCGAAACCCTGTTCGGTCTCGGCCTCGGTCAGGTACTCGAAGGTCGAGATGGCCCGCAGCCGCAGCCTGTCGGCGTACTCGGTGAGGTTGTCCGCGAGCCGCACCGGCACCGCCGACAAGGCGATCCGCCGCAGCCCGGCCTCCGCGAAAACCGCCGTCACCTCGGCGACGGTGGGGAAAATCCGCTCCTCGATCTCCTTGGCCCTCGGGAAGAAATGATGCCAGCGCAGGTTCCGCATCCGGTCGGCGAACATACTGCGCAGCAGCACCCGCCCGTTCGGCGCGAGCACCCTGGCGATCTCCGCCGCCGCGGCCTGCCGATCCGGGAAGTGGTGGAAGGACAGGAACATCAGGACAAGACCACAACTGTTGTCCGGCAACGGAATCTCCTCGGCCGCGCCGTCGAGATAACGCACCTGGGCATGCGGCGCGTCGCGTTCGGCGATCTGCCGCATGCTCCGCGCCGGTTCGACGCCGAAAACCGGGCCGCCGAAGGTGTCCGCGAGCGCCGGGGTGAACCGGCCGGTGCCCGAGCCGAGGTCCAGCACGGGCAACGGCCGCTCGGCGGGCGCGTACCCGGCGAAGGTGCCCATCCAGTTCGCCAGGACATCGCCGCTCAGGGCCCGGCCGGCCGCGTACACCGTGTGCTGCCGACCCGCGTAGTCGATCCGCTCCATCGCTCCCCCTGACCGAGCCAGGTTACCGGCGCACACACCCCGACGACCAGTCGATTTCCGGGCGCCGGCCGCTATTCAGTTGATCTTGTAGGTGGTGTCCGGGATGTCGGTGACGAACATCTGCCCCGGCTCATGGGTGATCGCCAGTGGCGGCCGGGAGGCCATCACCGCGGCCTGTGGCGTCACCCCGCAGGCCCAGAACACCGGTACGTCATCCGGGTCGGCGCGAACCGGATCACCGAAGTCGGGCCGGTCCAGATCCGCGATGCCCAGCACGGCCGGATCGCCGACATGTACCGGTGCACCGTGCACGGCCGGCATTCGCGCGGTCAGCCGGATCGCGGTGTCCACCAGGTCGCCGGGGATCGGCCGCATCGACACCACCATCGGCCCGTGCAGCCGGCCGGCCGGGCGGCACTGTCGGTTCGTGGTGTACATCGAGACGTTGCGCTGCTGTTCGACATGTCGCAGTGGCAGCCAGGCTTCGGTCAACGCGGTCTCGAAGGTGAAACTGCAGCCGATCAGGAAGCACACCAGGTCATCGCGCCACACCGAGGTGACCTCGGCAGGCTCCTCGGCGAGCACCCCGTCGCGCCAGACCCGGTAACCGGGCAGATCGGTGCGCAGGTCGGCATCGGCGGCCAGCGTCGTGCGCGCACTGCCGGCGTCGGTGACGTCGAGCACCGGACACGGTTTCGGGTTGCGCTGGCAGAACAGCAGCACGTCATACGCCCAGTCGGCGGGTACCGCGATCAGGTTGACCTGGGCGTAGCCGGCACACCAGCCCGAGGTCGGGCAGCGCGTCCCGGCCCGGAACGCGGCGCGGGCCGCGGCAGGTGAGAGGGTCGCCGGATCGGGCGCGATCGGCATGGCTGTCATGGTTCGCCTCCTCATCGTAGTTGCCTGCCTCGGGTCTCGGGCAGGCCCAGCAGCGCGACCAACGCGATGGCGTAGCCGAGCGCGCCGAAGGCCATCGCACCACCGATTCCCATGGTGTTGGCCAGAAAGCCGACCGTAGCGGGAAAAACCGCCCCTACGGCCCTGCCGAAGTTGTAGGTGAAACCCTGGCCGGTGCCGCGCAGTTCGGCCGGGTACAGCTCGGCGAGGAACGCGCCGAACCCGCTGAAGATCGCCGAATAGGCGAAGCCGAGCGGGAAACCCAGCACCAGCAGCGCGCTGTTCGCGCCGACCGGTACCAGGGTGTACGCGAGCATCAGCACCGCGGAGGCGACCGCGAACACCGCGAAGTTCTTCTTGCGCCCCAACCGGTCGGTGAGATAGCCGCCGAACAGGTAGCCGACGAACGCGCCGCTGATCACGAACGCGATGTACCCGCCGGTATTGGCGACGTCGAGATGCCGCGCGGTCTTGAGGTAGCTGGGCAGCCAGGTCGCCAGCGTGTAGTAACCACCCTGCACTCCGGTGGCCAGCAGCGCCGCGAAGAACGTGGTCCTGCCGAGACCGCCGTGCATGATCGCGCCGAACGAACCACGCGGCCGAACCGCCGTTGTCGGCGTGGCCCGAGGCGCGTCGACGACCTTGCGCCGCAGGAAGAGCACCAGGACAGCGGGCAGCGCCCCGGTGAGGAACATGATCCGCCAGCCGATGGCCGGGTCGGCCAGGTTGAACACCAGGGTGTAGACGATGACGGCCAGTGCCCAGCCGACCGCCCAGGAACTCTGGATGACCGCCGCGACCCGACCTCGGTAGCGTGGCGCGGCGTACTCGGCGACCAGCACCGCGCCGACCGCCCACTCGCCGCCGAAACCGAGGCCCTGCAGGGCCCGGAAGGTCAGCAGCGACCCGAAGTTGGGCGCAAGCCCGCAGAGCACGGTGAACAGCGCATAGGTGCCGATGGTGATCATCAGCGTTCTGGTGCGGCCGATCCGGTCGGCCATGATCCCGGCGAGCAGGCCGCCCACCGCTGAGACCACCAGCGTCAACGCACTGAGCAGGCCGGCCTGACCCGAGGAGATCCGGAAGTACAGGGTGATCGCGGGCAGTACCAGCGGCAACAGCTGGTAGTCGAAGGCATCGAGGCCGTAGCCACCGAACGCGCCGGCCAACGCGCGCCGGCCGGCCGGGCTCAGGTGGGTCAGCAGGGCGAATCGCGGCGCACCACCCTTGCCGGCCGTGCTCTCGTCGTCGCTCGTCGAACCGGTGTCGCTGGTTGTCGTGCCGTCGTTGGTCGGGGCGGTACTCATGGCGCACCTCGCAAGAACTGGCGAAGGGGGTCGGTTGACCCGGTGACCGTACGGTGTGACGGTGCCCACGATGCTAGAGGATCGTTCAACAATCCGGCAATAGTTCGATAAGGCGATTCAAGAAGAGTTTTGTCGTCTCACCATCCCATACTCATGTTGTTTCGTCACCGCTTCTACGATTGACTTGACGATGACGCGCGGCTGGAGGCACGAACCGAGATGACGGACGCGACAAGCGACCTGCGAGACGACCGGGTACTGCTGGAACGGACCAGCACTGCCGAGCGGGTGGCCGACATCCTGCGGACCCGCATCATCGAGGGCTACTTCCGGCCGGGCAACCGGTTGTCCGAGGAGACCATCGTCGGCGACCTCGAAATCTCCCGTAACACCCTGCGCGAGGCGTTTCGGCTGCTCAGCCACGAGCGGCTGCTGCGCCACGAACTGCACCGCGGTGTTTCGGTGCGCAAGCTCAGCGTCGCGGACGTGATCGACCTCTACCGGGTGCGCAAGGCCGTGGAATGCGCGACCGTCCGCGCGCTGGTGGCGGGTCAGCCCGGTATCCCGGCGATCGAGGCGGCGGTCGTCGACGGGGAGCGGGCCGCCGACGCCGGGGACTGGCAGCAGGTCGGCACCGCGAACCTGCGCTACCACCAGGCCGTCGTCGCGCTCGCCGACAGTCCCCGACTCGACGAGCTGATGCGCGGGGTCCTCGCCGAACTGCGGCTGGTCTTCCACGTGATGTCCGATACGCGCCGGTTCTACGAGCCCTACCTGGCCCGCAACCGGCAGATCCTCGGCCGCATCCAGGCCGGCGACGGCGAGGGCGCGGACCGCTTGCTCGCGGTCTACCTCGACGACGCCGAACGGCAGCTGGTCGAGGCCTACACCGAGGAGTCCCGTAAGGACGCCGAACCACGCTGACCAGGCAACCGTCCGGATTCAGCCGGCCGGCTCTCAGCTGATTCGGATTCCAGGCCGATTCGGGTTCTCGACCGGTTCGGGTTTCAGCCCGGTTCGGCAGGCGCGGTCGCCTCGGGCCTAGAAGATCTTCCTGCCGACGCCGCCCAGCGCGGCCGCGCGGTTCGGTTCGACGACCTCGCTCGGCGAGTCCGGCCGCCACTGCGAGGTCAGCACCACGCCCGGTTCGACCAGGTCGAAGCCGTCGAACAGCTCGATGATCTGCTCCCGGTCGCGCACGCAGGCCGGTTTGTCGGTGGTCCGGTACATCTCCGCCGCCGTACCGACCCTCGGGTTGAGGTCCTCGTCGGTGGCATGCGACATGACGAGATAGCTGCCGGGGACCAGGGCCGCGTGGTAGCGCCTGAGCAGGCTCTTCGGGTCGTCGGCCTCGGGGATGAAGTGCAGCAGGGCCACCATCAGCACCGCGATCGGCTCGTCGAAGTTCAGTAGGCGGCGGGTCTCCCGCGCGTCGAGGACCGCGCTGGGCGCCCTGAGGTCGGCGTGCACCGCGGCGGCGTTCGGGTTGCCGGTGAGCAGCAGTTCGCTGTGCGCGACCGCGAGCGCCTCGTTGTCGACGTAGACGACCCGGCAGGCCGGATCGATCTGCTGCGCGATCTCGTGGGTGTGCCCGACGGTCGGGATGCCGGCGCCGATGTCCAGGAACTGGCGGACGCCCCTGCTCGCGCAGTACCGGACGGCGCGGCGCAGGAAGGCCCGGTTGTACAGGGCGTAGTCCCGCGCCTCCGGGAGGACTTCCAGCACCTTCTTGCCGAAGTCGCGATCAACTTTGAGGTTCGACGCGCCGCCGAGGTAGTAGTCGTACACCCGGGCGGCGCTGGGCCGTTCGGGGTCGAATTCGGCAGGAAACGCGGTCAGGTCTTCGCCCTGCAACACGACTGCCTCTCTGCCGGTGCCGATGTGGTTTTCACTCACCCCCTCCGACAGCGTAGTGGGATACCCCCGTTGTCCGCATGCCCCCTCGTGATTGATCGCCTACTCAGCGCTATTTTCCTGGCAATACGGATGCCAGCCCCGGATACCGGTTGGGAACCGGGGGAGCAATCGATTGAAATGCGGTCTTGTCAGATCTACCCGCCGCGTCAGCCGGTCCGCTCGAAAACGGTCGACGCCGCCCAGTTCCGGAACCCCAGCCGCCGGTAGAAATGACGCGGCCAGTCCTCGGCGTCGGCCCGCAGGAAGACGATCTCGTTCCTTGGCACGGAATCGGCTGAATCGGCTGAATCGACGGTGCCTGCCGTGTCGATGGCATCGAGCACGATCGCCCTGGCCAGGCCCTGCCCCTGCTGCGGTTGGTCGGTGACCACGTTCTCGATCTGGGCGATGCCCCCGGCCCGGTACAGCTCGCAGCGGGACACCACCGCGCCATCGATGAGCACCACGTGATGCGTGACGGCGCAAGCGCTTTCGACCAGCTCGGTCCGGTCCGCGAGCTGCTCGGCGACCTCCTCGGCGGCATCCGGCAGGGACTCCCGCCAACCCCGTGCGACCGCGTCACGCACCAGCGGCCGGTACGGCAACCGCCGCACCCGGTGATCCGGTTGGTGCGCAACGGGTGTGCCCAGCACCATCAGCACTTCTCCGTATCGCGCGTAACCGGCCGCGAGGAACTCGGGAGCAAGAATCGCGGCCAGCCGCGCGTCGGCGACCGACACCTGGCGGTAGGCCAGCCCCGCGCCGCCGAGAACCCGGTCGGCGTCGGCCAGCAGAGCCGCCGCCGACGCGGGTTCGTTGACCTGCAATCGATTGTGCGCATACGAGTGCGGATACCGGGCGTTGAGTACCGCGTAACCGCCAGCGGTTGGCAACACCGTGGTGGCCATCCGTTGGGCCAGCGTGTCCTCGAACGCGGCGATCGCCGCGAGCACCGCCGGATCTGCCGCGTCCGAGGGTCCGTCGTCCGCACTCGGGTCGGCATCCGGATCGATATCCGGTCCTCCGTTGTCGATGTCCGGGTTCATCCGCCCATCCTCACCTTGCCGAGGATGATAAGCACTGCCATTTTCGCGGTCGGCGAAATGGCCTAGTGGCTGAGGTGAATCGCGGTCGGTGGCATGATTGAGTCCGGACAGCCGCAGGGGCCGCCGCAGCCTTTGATGGCAAGGCCCATCAGCACGAAGAACATCGGCAGCGCGAGCAGCAACGACATTGTTCGCAACCACTCATGCGTATTTGTCTTTGGTGGCTTTGTCCACAAAGCGATCACCCCGACAAGCAGTCTGGCAGTCTGTGTCGTGAGCGACAACGGCCTAGTCCGAGCCGTTACCTCCGACCGCTCGAAGTCGGGCACTCGACCGCCCGCGGCAACCCACACGGCGACCCCGTTGAAGAACTAGCACTCGCGTGGGTAGAGTGCTAGCCACACGGCCTGCGCCCGCCCCGGCACCCGCGACGACGGGGTAGCGGAAGTCGTACCAACTGCCAACGCTTTCGAGGACCCGTGGAGGTCATAGCGGTGAGCGTGAACATCAAGCCGCTCGAGGACAAGATCGTTGTCCAGGCGAGTGAGGCCGAGGCGACGACGGCTTCCGGCCTCGTCATCCCGGACACCGCCAAGGAGAAGCCCCAGGAGGGCAAGGTTCTGGCCGTAGGGCCGGGCCGCATCGACGACAAGGGCAACCGCGTCCCGGTGGACGTTGCCGTCGGCGATGTCGTCATCTACTCCAAGTACGGCGGAACCGAGGTCAAGTACAACGGCGAGGAGTACCTGATCCTCTCCGCCCGCGACGTGCTGGCCGTCGTCAACTGACGACCGCCACGCTCTAGGCCAGACGCCCCGGCGACCCCACAGTTCGGGGGAACCGGGGCGTCTTGCACTTTGAAGAAAGGCAATCGATGCCCAAGCAGATCAGTTTCGACGAGGACGCTCGTCGGGCATTGGAGCGCGGCGTCAACCAGCTCGCGGACGTGGTCAAGGTGACGCTGGGGCCGCGCGGCCGGCACGTTGTGCTGGACAAGAAGTTCGGCGGACCGACGGTGACCAACGACGGTGTCACCATCGCCCGCGAGATCGAGCTGGACAACTCCTTCGAGAACCTCGGCGCCCAGCTGGCCAAGAACGTCGCGACGAAGACCAACGACGTTGCCGGTGACGGCACCACGACGGCCACCGTGCTCGCACAGGCGATGGTCCGCATCGGCCTGCGCAACGTCGCGGCGGGCGCCAACCCGACCGCGCTGGGCCGGGGTATCGCCGATGGCGCGGACGCCGTCGTCGAGGCGCTCAAGGCCAAGGCGACGCCGGTCAAGGGCCGGGACAACATCGCCCAGGTCGGCACCGTCGCCTCGCGGGACGCCTCGATCGGCGCGCTGCTCGGCGAGGCGATCGAGAAGGTCGGCGAGGATGGCGTGATCACCGTCGAGGAGTCCTCGACGTTGGCCACCGAGTTGTCGGTCACCGAGGGTGTCCAGTTCGACAAGGGCTGGATCTCCGCGCACTTCGTCACCGACCTCGAAGCCCAGGAAGTGGCTTACGAGGACGTCTCGGTGCTGCTGCACCGGGACAAGATCTCCGCGCTCGCCGACCTGCTGCCGTTGTTGGAGAAGGTTGTCGAGGGCGGCAAGCCGCTGTTGATCGTCGCCGAGGACGTCGAGGGCGAAGCCCTTTCCACCCTGGCCATCAACGCACTGCGCAAGACCCTCAAGGTCGTCGCGGTGAAGGCGCCCTACTTCGGTGACCGCCGCAAGGCGTTCCTCGACGACCTCGCGGTCGTCACCGGCGCTCAGGTGATCTCCCCCGACCTCGGCCTGAAGCTGTCCGAGTCCGGTCTCGAGGTGCTCGGCTCGACCCGTCGCGTCCTGGTCACCAAGGACAACACCACCATCATCGACGGTGCGGCCAGCAAGGAAGACATCGCCGGCCGGGTCGAGCAGCTCCGCAAGGAGATCGAGGCCACCGATTCCGACTGGGACCGGGAAAAGCTCCAGGAGCGGGTAGCCAAGCTCGCGGGCGGCGTCGCGGTGATCAAGGTCGGCGCGGCCACCGAGACCGAGCTCAAGGAGCGCAAGCACCGCATCGAGGACGCGGTCGCGGCTACCAAGGCAGCGGTCGAGGAAGGCATCGTGCCCGGCGGCGGTTCCGCGCTCGTGCACGCGGCCAAGGCGTTGGACGGCGATCTCGGCCGCACCGGCGACGAGGCCACCGGCGTGCGGATCGTCCGCGACGCGCTGTCCGCGCCGCTGTACTGGATCGCGGCCAACGCGGGCCAGGAAGGCGCGGTCATCGTCGCCAAGGTTGCCGAGCAGTCGTGGGGCCAGGGCTACAACGCGGCCACGCTCTCCTTCGGTGACCTTGTTCGGGACGGCGTCGTCGACCCGGTCAAGGTGACCCGTTCCGCGGTCTCCAACGCCGCGTCGATCGCTCGGATGGTGCTCACCACCGAGAGCGCCGTTGTGGACAAGAAGGAAGACGAGTCGCCGGCCGGACACGGTCACGGCCATGGGCACGGCCACCAGTCCGGTCCGGGCTTCTGATTCTGACCCGGCGTTACCGAGTACCGTTTTATCTCGGCTTGAGGTACTGGCTCGACGTACTGAAGGGCGACACCTGAGCACGGTGTCGCCCTTCAGTGCTGTTGTCGCTGTTGTCGTTGTCATCGGCCCCGAGACCTACGAACTACGGTGCCGACCTCCCCTGGTGCGCCTGATCAGCGCGCGACGGCCACCTCGCGGCGGACGAGCTTGCGCTTGCGTGACTTGATGATCGACTCGCGCTCGGACTCCGACAGGCCGCCCCAAATCCCATAGGGCTCCTGCACGGCGAGAGCGTGTCGACGACACAGCTCCAGTACCGGACATGCTTGGCAGACCGCCTTGGCCCTGGCCTCCCGCCTGGCCCGTGCCGGTCCACGCTCACCGTCCGGGTGGAAGAAGAACGCGCTGTCCATACCTCGGCAGGAACCGTCGAGTTGCCAGTCCCACACATCGGCATTTGGGCCCGGAAGCCTCCGGGTATCCGCCATAAAGATCGCCTCCTCCGCACCGGGACCACTGGCTTTACTCCATTCGGCCCAGCGTGGATCACAGTAGAAGCGAGTCAAAACTTGTTCAAGAGGCGTTCGGCGCACAGCAAGGGAATTCATCCGTAGGGGGGAGGTAGATCGCGTTCTGGAGTGGCACTGTCGAAATTGGACACTCTGCGTGATCGCATTCCGAAGGCTTTTCACGGCAGCCGACCGCGCGCTGAGATCCAGTTGCCGGGTGGGCCCGGCCAGCCGAACATGCACAGGTGACCACCTCACCCGAACCCGCCGCGCCCGTCCTGTCGACGGCGCACACCGCGCGGGTCCAGGGTGAAGGAGTCCCGGACGAGCCTGCCCTCACCGTCGCCGCCCTGGCCAGGCGCCTCGGTGTGGCTCCAGCGACGCTGCGTACCTGGGATCGCCGCTACGGCGTCGGCCCGAGCGGGCACACCACCGGCCGGCACCGCAGATACGGTGCCGAGGACATCGCCCGGCTGGAGCTGATGCAGCGGGCCCTGCTGCGCGGCGCCTCCCCGGCCGAGGCGGCCCGTTACGCACTGCAAGCGACCCCGCAACCAACTCCGCAACCGGCCCCGCAACCGGCCGCGCAACCAACTCCGCAACCGAGCCCGCAACCGGCCGCGCAACCGGTGCCGGTCTCGGTCCCGCCGACGGCGGCCGCGCGGACCGCCTCGTCCCGACCGGTCGGCGGGGACCTCTCCTGCCCCGCACCCGTTCGGTTGGCCCCGACCAACCGGACCGGCCTGACCGTCGTCGAAGCGTCCACCCCCGAGAGCGACCAGGACGCCGACCGCGTCGACCGCACCCGCGATCGCGACGGCGCCGAGGCCGGGGGCCAGGTCGGCGCTTCGATCGGCATCGCAAGGGCCGGCCCGCCGATCCTGCTCGACGACCCGACCACCACCGAGGAGACGGTCACCGGGCGGGCAGGCACCGAGGACGCGGCCACCGAGGGGACGGCTCTCCGGGAGACGGTTCTCGACGAGGCGGTCATGGGGGAGACCGGCGTGGCCGTGGCCGATTCGGTGTCGCCTGCCCGATCGGGGAGCTTCGACTCCCTTGTCGCCGAGGGCGACTACCAACCGGCTCCCGGCCGCCGAGCAGCCTCCGGTGGTCGTGGGCTGAAGCTGCCCGGTGCCAGTCGGGCCGCCCGCGGCCTTGGTCGGGCCGTGCTCGCGATGGACTCACCGGGCGCGCAGCGGCTCCTCGCGGACGCCTTCGACTATCTCGGTGTGCCGGCGGCCTGGGCCGAGGTGGTCGCCCCGGTGTCCGCGGCGATCCTGGCTCGCTGGGAAACCTCCGGCCTTGGCGTCGAGACCGACCACCTGCTGCGCGAATGCGTACTCGCCGCGCTGGTCCGGGTCACCCCGGTGATCAGCGCCCCGCGCAACGCGCGACCGGTGCTGCTGGCCTGCGTCCCCCGCGAACCGGCCAGCCTCCCGCTCTACGCGCTCGTCGCGACCCTGGCCGGCCGGGAGATCGGCACCAGGATGCTCGGCGCCGCGCTGCCCGCCGACGCCCTTGCCGCCGCCATCCGGCGCACCGCGCCCGCCGCGGTCGTGCTCTGGGCCCAGGCACCTCGGCACGCCGACCGGCGACTGCCCGAACGGCTGCCGACCAATCGGATCCGTTGCCGGCTGCTGCTGGCCGGTCCCGGCTGGCGGATGGCAGGCCCGGTCGAGGTCGACGCCGCAGGTCCGGGCGTCCGCGTGGCCAGTGTCGATGATCATTCCGACCCCAGCGTGACCCTGCCGGAGGACCTGTCCGCGGCGGCCGACGAAATTGAACGGGTCGCGGTAGGTATCTGAGCGCGGGTTCGCGTCTCTTACTTGTGGCGCGGCTGCGGGGGCTGACGCCATCGGCTCGGCTGTGTTTCGTCGGGGCGTCCGGGGGGACGTCCAGGGGGACAGTTGGGGGAAACACAGCCGAGCCGAGAAAAGCATGCAGCAAGCACGCGGATGCCAGAATTGTCGGTGCGGCAGGCCAGACTGGGTGTAATGGATCAACGGCACCGTCGATCAACGGGATAGTGGATCAACGCGCGGCGAAGGAAGCCGGCGTCGGGGAACGGGCGGAAACCGACGGCCGGATAGGGGTCAACGATGTGCAACGCCCACCTGGGCAACCCAGACCACCTGGGCCACGAGCAGCGGGTGCTCGCGGCCGCCTTCGGCGACTCACCCGACGCCGATGTGCACGGTGCCGCGCTCGCCGGCGCGGCCCGGACCCGCTGGCTGGCCGCGGTCGCGTTGGGCGGCCAAGGGCACTACGCGGCAGCTGCCACCGTGTTGCGGCAGCTGATCGTGGGGCGGGACCAGGTGTTTGCCGCGCTCGCCGGCGCGACGCTCGCCTCGCATCGTCGGCAACTCGGCGGGCACGCCGCTGCCCGCCGGTTGGACTCCGCGGCCCTTGGCATCCTGGCGCGACTCGGCCGGCCACCAGCCGGCAGCGCCGCAGACCTCACCGGAGGTGATCCGACCGGAGCAGATCCCACCGGTCTCGATCCCAACGGGGCAGATCCCAACGGTGTCGATCTCGGGGGTGCCTGGTCGGATGTCCTGCTCGGGTTGGCCGCCGATGCGATCGGGGTCGGCCAGGTGAGTCAGGCGCGCCGGTTACACGGTGCCGCGCAGGCGTTGCTCACCGAGGGCCGAGTGGGTGGCTGGCGCCCCAGGGTGCGCACCGGATGGGTGAAGGCCGAAATCGAGCTTGCCGCCGGCCAACCGGATGAGGGCAGGCCCGCCGCCGAACACGCCGCGCAACTGGCGCGAGCGGTCGGCGCACGGAGACACATCGTGAAGTCCGACCTCGTCCTGGCCGCCACGTTCGCGGCAGGGGTGACCCCGGATGGGGCCTCGCGTGCGCTCGGTCTACTGGATGGCCTCCTTTCGGACTCCCTCAAATGGGGGATATTTTCACTGGCCTGGCCGGCCGCCCTGCTGTTGGCCGATCTTGCGCCGGAGCGCGATGAGCACTTTGCCAAAATCGCAAGCGAGGCTCTGAGCTGGTCTTTCGTTCGTTCAGATGACGCCATGCAGCTGTTGGCGGCCGCTTCCCCATGGGTTCCGAGCGCGCTGGTCCGTTCCGGTGAACCAACTCGAACGGGCGCGGGGTGAACTTCTTGACGGATTAAGCACCAGATCGTGTCAAGGTCTGGCCCCTAGTGGCCGATACCGGAAATGGAACGTCACCTGGCTGCTGGAAGGAGTCCCCGTGACGACGGTCCTGATCTGCGACGATCGGCGCAGCGTACGAGAAGGTCTTACGCGTGTGATGTCTGCTGTGCCGGGAGTTAGTCGCATCGACTGTGTTGCGCACGGTGACGAGTTGTTGGCTCGCTTCACCCGTCAGCCGGTTGACGTAGTGCTAGTGGGAACGCAGCGCGCCGTTCCGACTGGCGTCGAAGCTACTCGACGGTTGGTGTCGGCGAATCCGCAAGCGAACGTCATCGTATTCGGTGCCCCGGACGACGCCGGCAGTATCGCTGCCGCCATCGCCGGTGGGGCACGCGGCTACCTCCGCTGGGACGCGTCCCGGCCGGAACTGGTCGCCGCTCTGGCACACACCCTGGCCAGCACCTCGGTGCCGGCGCCCCGGCAACCGTCCGACCCTGGCGTGCAACTCACCGATCGTGAGCTGCAGGTCCTGCGTGGGATGAGTCAGGGCAAGAGCAACGGCCAGATCGGCCGCGAGCTGTACCTGTCCGAGGACACCGTGAAGACGCACGCCCGGCGGTTGTTCCGCAAGTTGGGTGTGCGCGATCGTGCGCAGGCTGTGGCGCACGGGTTCCGGCGCGGTCTGGTCTCCTGAGCTGGCCACTCGGTTAGCTCGGGTTGCTGGAAAAATCCAGAACTCGGCATACAACGGTATGCGTCCGGCCCGGCGGTTTGCCGTCGGGCCGGATTTTTCTGCCATTTTCATTGTTCGCGCTGGTCAGCCGGTATTGGTTCGGCTCACCGCGCGCATTGGCCGCCTAGGACGGTACGGTAAAGATGACCGTTGTGGGTGACAAAGCATTACGCTGAGTAACCTCCGGTGATCATCACCGTGCCGCCGATACGTAACATCAGGACTGTTGCCTTCGATGACGATTTTGGGGGACGAACCAGGCGCCGTAGTGGGCGCGGCCGTCGGCGGCGACCGGCGGGCGGTAGAGCGTCTGTTGGCGTTGGTTCGTCCGTTGGTGGTGCGGTACTGCCGAGCTCGGGTCGGTCGGCAGGAACGGTCGTTCGCCTCGGCGGACGACGTGGCTCAGGAGGTGTGTCTCGCGGTGCTGACGGCGCTGCCTGGTTATCGGGATCAGGGGCGTCCTTTTTTGGCGTTTGTGTACGGGATCGCGGCGCATAAGGTTGCTGATGCGCATCGGGCTGCGGCGCGGAATCGGTCGGAGCCGGTGGCTGAGGTACCGGATGAGCCGGATATGGAGGCGGGGCCCGAACAGCGTGCGATACGGGGAGAGCTGTCCACTCGGATGGCGGCGCTGTTGCAGGTTCTGCCGGACAAGCAGCGCGAGATCGTGGTGCTGCGGGTCGTAGTTGGGTTGTCGGCTGAGGAGACCGCGGAGGCGGTCGGCTCGTCACCGGGCGCGGTGCGGGTCGCCCAACATCGCGCGCTCAGTCGGCTACGCAAGACACTCGGCGCAGAGGAGGTGGTCTGAGTGGGAGGCCAGCATGGCCATGGGATCAACAGATCCAGATCGAGATGGGCGCAGCTACGTCACCGGATCGCTGGTTCCGAAGCCAACCGGTGGTCGGTACTCGGCAAGGATGCCGATGCCTCGCTGCTGATGTCCCTACCGGCGTTGCCGACGAGTCTGCCCAGCGCGGACCTCGACGGCTCTGATATCGGCTCTGATATCGATGACGGGCTCGACCTCACGGACGCGCGACTCGGCGGCGCGGACGAGGTTACCGAGCCGGTCGGCCCCCCTGAGCTGGACCTGGCCGCGCTGCGGTCGGATGACGCACTTCTCAACGCGCTCGGCAACGCGAACTCCCCTTCGTTCGGAGCGGCCACCGAGCCCGAGCTCAACGCGCTGCTGCTGTCCTGGCGGCAGGACGTCGACGCGGAGCCCCTGCCGGAGCTCGTCGACACCGAGACCGCGATGCACGCCATCTTCGCCGCCGCGCACCGAAACCGGAGCAAGCCGCGTTTCCTGGTGCCACTCGCCTCGGCAGCGGCAGTGCTGGTCATCGTCTTCACCGGGGTCGGGCTCGCCGCGCGCGACGGGCAGCCCGGCGACGCGCTGTGGGGCCTGACCCAGGTCCTCTACTCCGACCATGCCCGGTCCGTCGTCGCCGCCGACGCGGTGCGCACCGAACTCAGCCACGCCAGCGCCGCCCTGCACGAGGGTCACTACGGTGCCGCGCGCTCCGCGTTGGCCCAGGCCGGCCAGACCCTGCCCTCGGTGGACAACGCGGACGGGCAGGCCGATCTGCAGGCCCAGCAGCAGAACCTGCTCAACCAGCTGGCCCAGAGCACCGGCGACGGCCAGTTGCCGACCACCCTGACCATGCCCTCGCAGGACTCGATCAGCTCGACGGTGCTGCCCTCGACGAGCACCTCGGTCCCGCCGACGTCGACGACCGACCCGCCGACCACCACGACCACGACGACGCCGCCGGATTCGAGCACGGCGCCCTCCTCACCCCCGGACCCGTCCTCGCCGGTACTGCAGTCCGGTACGGCGTCCGACCCGTCCGGCGGAACCGCCGGCACCAATACCGGTGACGCCGGTTCGGACGCACCCGGCGGCGGTTCCTCCCCCGACAGCCCGAGCTAACCACCGCCCACCGGAGGCCAAACGATTCGGCGCCCTGAGCGGCCCCCACCGGGGTGAGCCTCAGCGCGCCGCTTCCGACGCCGTCACGCCGTCGGCGAAGCCCCGGCAGTACTCCCAGGTCACGTAGCAGCGCGGGTCCGGGTCGTAGGCGGGCTCGTGCGGCCGCATCTTGCCGTCGTCGAGAAGCTGTTCGAGGCTGGCCCGCAGCAGTGCCCAGTCGTGGTAGTGCGGTTCTTCACAGTCCGCGCAATCCACCACGATGCCGCGCACCCCGCGCGGCTCCAGCAGGGCCTGGTAGACGGCGAGATCCGCGAGGTCCTCGATCAGTTCTTCCTGCTCATTGGCGTCGATCGGCGCATCCGGCTCCTCGTCCACCTCGTGCAGCGCACTGGTCGGGTCGTGCGGATCGCCGTCGAACGGGTCTGGGGGCAACGCATCACGGGACACGACGCTGGACGGTACCCGGACTGCCCGAGCCTGACACTCGATACCATGGGGTCACCCGATCTGCCTGCTCTGATGCAACCGCGCTCGGTGTGTCCCCTGCCAGGAAAGGCTCGCCATCCCGCTATGACACCCACGATGCTCGAATCGGCGACCGGCTCGGCGACCGAACAGATCGAAGCGGCCATGCCCGCCAAGTTCGCGATGCTCGGTCTGACCTTCGACGATGTCCTGCTGCTGCCGGCCGAATCGGACGTCATCCCGAGCCAGGTCGACACCGGCACGCGACTGTCCCGCAACGTCACGTTGAAGATCCCGCTGGCTTCCGCCGCGATGGACACCGTGACCGAGGCCAGAATGGCGATCGCCATGGCCCGCCAGGGCGGTATCGGCATCCTGCAGCGCAACCTGTCCATCGAGGAGCAGGCCCGCCAGGCGGAGACCGTGAAGCGTTCCGAGGCCGGCATGGTGACCGACCCGGTCACCTGCTCCCCGGATGACACCCTCGCCGAGGTCGATGCCCGCTGCGCGCGCTACCGGATCTCCGGCCTGCCCGTCACCGACGCCGCCGGCACGCTGGTCGGCATCATCACCAACCGGGACATGCGCTTCGAGGTCGACCACACCCGGCCGGTGCGCGAGGTGATGACCAAGGCGCCACTGGTCACCGCGCAGGTCGGCGTCACCGCGGAGGCCGCGCTCGGCCTGCTGCGCCGGCACAAGGTGGAGAAGCTGCCGCTGATCGACGGCGCCGGCAAGCTGCGCGGCCTGATCACCGTCAAGGACTTCGTCAAGACCGAGCAGTACCCCAACGCCACCAAGGATCCGGACGGCCGGCTGCTCTGCGGCGCCGCTATCGGTGTCGGCGAGGCCTCCTACCAGCGGGCGATGACCCTGGCCGAGGCCGGTGTCGACGTGCTGGTGCTGGACACCGCGCACGGTCATTCCAGGCGGGTGCTGGAGATGGTGGCCAGGCTCAAGAGCGAACTCGGCGACACGGTCGACGTGATCGGCGGCAACGTGGCAAGCAGGGCAGGTGCGCAGGCGATGGTCGATGCCGGCGCGGACGGCGTGAAGGTCGGCGTCGGTCCCGGTTCGATCTGCACCACCCGAGTCGTGGCCGGGGTGGGCGTCCCGCAGATCAGCGCGATCTACGAGGCCGACCTGGCCTGCCGCCCGGCCGGTGTGCCGGTGATCGGCGACGGCGGCATCCAGTACTCCGGCGACATCGCCAAGGCGATCGCGGCCGGTGCCAGCTCGGTGATGCTCGGCAGCCTGCTCGCGGGCACCGCGGAGGCGCCCGGTGACCTGGTGCTCGTCGGCGGCAAGCAGTTCAAGACCTACCGCGGCATGGGTTCGCTCGGCGCGATGCAGTCGCGTGGCGAGGCCAAGGCGTACTCCAAGGACCGCTACGCCCAGGACGACGTGCTCGCCGACGACAAGCTGGTGCCCGAGGGCATCGAGGGCCGGGTACCGTTCCGCGGTCCGCTCTCGCAGGTGGTGCACCAGTTGATCGGCGGCCTGCGGGCGGGAATGGGCTTCACCGGCGCGTCCACGGTTGCCGAGTTGCAGAAGGCGCAACTGGTGCGGATCACCGCGGCGGGGCTGAAGGAGAGCCACCCGCACGACATCACGATGACCGCCGAGGCGCCGAACTACACTACCCGCTGAAGCCACGGTTTCGCCGGAGTTGTGCACAGCCCACAAGGTTGTCCACAGCCGAGCCAAAGCCAGTTTGCCCCCCGCCCCAGCCCGAATAGGCTGGACGCGGGGCGCCTGCCCCCAGGGAGGGCGGGGGCTAGGCAGCGGGTGAAAGAAATTCGCGACCAGTGAGTTGGGCGCTTGCCGCTTGGGGGATTTGATGGCCGGAGGAACAGAAGTGCGCGACCTGGTCGAGATCGGCATGGGGCGGACCGCGAGGCAGGCGTACGAACTCGACGATGTCGAGATCGTGCCTTCCCGGCGGACCCGCTCCTCGAAGATCGTCTCCACCGCCTGGCAGATCGACGCCTACCGCTTCGACATCCCGTTGGTGACCCATCCGACCGATGCCATCGTCTCGCCGGACACCGCCATCGCGGTCGGCCGGCTCGGCGGCCTCGGCGTGCTCAACGCCGAAGGCCTCTGGGCCCGCCATCCCGACGTCAAGGGTGCCCTGGCCAGCCTCGTCGACGCGGTGGATGCCGGCGCCGAGCCCGCCGACCTGACCGGCATCCTGCAGGCCCTGCACGCCGCCCCGATCCAGCCTGACCTGATCGCCGAGGCGCTCAAGGCGGTCCGCGAGGCCGGTGTGACCGTGGCCGCCAGGGTCAGCCCGCAGCGCGCGTCCGAACTCACTCCCACGCTGCTCTCCGCCGGTGTGGAGATGCTGGTCGTGCAGGGCACCATCGTCTCGGCGGAGCACGTGGGCACCGAGGAAGAGCCGCTCAACCTCAAGCACTTCATCTCCGCTCTCGACGTACCGGTGATCGCCGGCGGCGTCGCCGACTACCGCACCGCCATGCACCTGATGCGCACCGGCGCGGCAGGCGTGATCGTCGGTCACGGCCACACCGCGGGGGTGACCAGCACCGACGCCGTGCTCGGCATCGGTGTGCCGATGGCGACCGCCATCGTGGACGCGGCCGCCGCCCGCCGCGACTACCTCGACGAGACCGGCGGCCGCTACGTACACGTGATCGCCGACGGCGGCGTGCACGTCAGCGGCGACCTCGCCAAGACCATCGCCTGCGGTGCCGACGCGGTCATGCTCGGCGAACCGCTGGCCACTGCCGCGGAAATGCCCGGCCGGGGTCTCTACTGGACCTCCGCCGCCGCCCATCCCTCGCTGCCGCGCAGCCGGGTCGCGGTCGGCTCGTTGCTCGACCCGGTCCTCGGGGCGGACGGCGACGGACATGTCGACTTGCAGACCCTGCTTTTCGGGCCTTCGCGCGACGCGGACGGCCGGGTGAACCTGTTCGGCGCGCTGCGCAGGGCGCTGGCCAAGACCGGTTACTCGGACCTGAAGGAATTCCAGAAGGTCGGTCTGACTGTTCGAGGCTGAACCGGGTCCTGCGGCTGAACCGGCCGTCCGGCCGACTGGCCTGCGGCTGAACCGGCTCTGAGGCTGACCGGCCTTGCGGCCGACGGCCTGAGGCTGACCGGCCATCCGGCTGACCGGCCTCGCGGACGTCCTGAGGTTGGCCGGCCCTCCGGCTGCCGGGTGAACCGGTAACTTACTACTGGTCAGAAACGGCCAGTCGGCCTAATCTCGGGAGCATGACTGCCGTACCCACCGGTAACACCCCGGACTATGACGTCATCGTGGTCGGCTCCGGCTTCGGCGGCAGCGTCGCGGCACTTCGGCTGACCGAGAAGGGCTACCGGGTCGCGGTCATCGAGGCCGGCAGGCGCTTCGCCGACGACGAGTTCGCCAAGACCTCCTGGGACGCCCGCCGCTATCTGTGGGCGCCGCGCCTCGGCTGTTTCGGCATTCAGCGCATCCACCTGCTCTCCGACGTGATCGTGCTGGCCGGCGCCGGGGTCGGCGGCGGTTCGCTGGTCTACGCGAACACCCTCTACCGGCCGCTGGGCGGGTTCTACGCCGACCGGCAGTGGGCGCACATCACCGACTGGGAGGCCGAGCTGGCGCCGTTCTACGACCAGGCCAGCCGGATGCTCGGCGTCGTCACCAACCCGACGGTGACCAAGGCCGACGAGGTCATGCAGAAGGTCGCCGCGGACCTCGGGATCTCCGAGAGCTATCACCAGACTCCGGTCGGCGTGTTCTTCGGCAAACCTGGCGAGCGGGCCGCCGACCCGTTCTTCGGTGGGGCAGGCCCGGAGCGCACCGGCTGCACGGAATGCGGCAGCTGCATGACCGGCTGCCGGGTCGGCGCGAAGAACACCCTGGTGAAGAACTACCTCTACCTGGCGGAACGAGCCGGCGCCAAGGTCATCCCGCTGACCACGGTCACCAGCGTCCGCGCCGAACCCGACGGCGGTTTCTCGGTCGAGCTGCGCAAGACCGGCCGTACCGGCAAACGCTTCGAGCACACCATCACCGCCGGCAAGGTCGTGCTGGCCGCCGGCACCTGGGGCACCCAGAACCTGCTGCACCGGATGCGCGCGGACGGCGTGCTGCCGAACCTCTCGCCCCGACTCGGCGAGCTCAGCCGCACGAACTCCGAGTCGATCCTCGGCTCGGCCCGGCTGTCGGTGGACCCCGACCGCGACTTCAGTCGCGGCGTCGCGATCACCTCCTCGATCCACCCGGACGACACGACGCACATCGAGCCGGTCCGCTACGGCAAGGGCAGCAATGCCATGGGACTGCTGCAGACCGTGGCCACCGACGGTGCCCTCCCGGTCCCGCGCTGGCGGCAGGCGCTGCGGTTCATGCGCGAGCATCCGCTGCTCACCGCGCGGCTGCTGTCGGTGTACCGATGGAGCGAGCGGACCATGATCCTGTTGGTCATGCAGAGTCTGGACAACTCGATCACCACCTACCTCAAGCCCGGCCTTTTCGGTCGCCGCCGCTACGCCTCCAAACAGGGCCACGGCGAGCCGAACCCCGGCTTCATCCCGGCCGCGCACCTGGCCAGCCAGCTGGCCGCCAAACACATCGACGGTTACGCGGGCGGCAGTTGGGGGGAGTTGGTCGACATCCCGCTCACCGCGCACTTCATCGGCGGCTGCGCGATCGGGTCGGACGCCGAACATGGCGTCATCGACCCGTACCACCGTGCCTATGGCTACCCCGGACTGTCTATTGTGGATGGTTCGGCGATCTCGGCGAACCTCGGTGTCAACCCGTCGCTGACCATCACCGCGCAGGCCGAGCGGGCCTTCGCGCTGTGGCCGAACAAGGGCGAGCCCGACCGGCGCCCCGCCCAGGATTCCCCCTACGAACGCCTTGACCCGATCGCCCCGCAGCGCCCCGCCGTGCCGCGCAGCGCGCCCGCCGCCCTTCGACTGTCCTCCAGCGGCCACTGAGCAGGAACTGACATTCCCCGCGCTGGCAAACCGTTATGGAATGGCGGAAAGCAAAGATCGACCGTGACCCCGGTTCGGGGTTCTGGTCGTGTGGCTGGGTGTCTTCTCCGCGCGGGTCGGTGCGGCCGACCGCGCTGAGCGCCTGGTTGGCAGGTCCGTCCCGATATGGCGTGGGCGGGGTCCAGCGCGGCGAAGGTCCTGGTAGTCGAGGCCCTTGCGAAGTTTCGGAGCAGCATCGAGACGATCACGCGCTCGCCTTGTCCCGGCCGACGGTGGCAAGCTCGTCGTCCGAGCCGATGATGCCGAGCTGCTGTAGCACGCCGAACCGGTCGGTGAGCACGTCGAGTTCGGTGAGCGGTCCGCGCGCATCGTGGCGAGCACGAACCCTGCCCGCTCCGCGTGCTTGTCGGCGGCCGCGGCGCGCTGGTAGAGGCCGGACCTCGGCCGAGTTTCCCAACCTCGCCGAGGTGATCACGACAAGGGTCGGCCGGACTTCGACAGCCGCTTCGTGCTGACCCTCGACATGCTGTTGGTCGGCTTCGCCGCACTCGGCTGAGATCCCTCGGTCGGCGCGATCAACCTCGACCGGGCATGATGCGTCCACTTGGTGGAGGTGTCGAGATGACGCGGGAACCGCAATCGGGCCGGCTTGATCGTCGGTCTTTTCTGCATGTCGCGGGGCTCGCGGTCGGGCTCGGCGCCACGACGGCCCTTGCCGCGTGCTCGAACACGGCAAGCCAGGCGCCGCCCACCAGTTCATCGGCGCCGCCGCCCACGACGACCACTCCGCCGAGCACCTCGACCGCACCGGGGCCGATCAACTATGCCGCGTTGGCCAGCAGGCTTCCCGGCAAACTGGTGTTGCCCGGCGCGGCCGGTTATGCCGCTGCCCGGCGCTCCTACAATCCGCTGTTCGACGGCCGGCAACCCGGTGCGGTGGCCCTGTGCGCCAACCCCGCCGATGTGCAGGCCTGCGTCGCGGCTGTCGCCGCCTCGACGACGCCGATCGCCGCGCGCAGCGGCGGACACAGTTACGTCGGTTATTCGACCCCGGACAACGCGCTGGTCGTCGACCTCACCGGTCTGTCCGGCAGCACCGTCAACCCGGACGGCAGCATGGTGGTCGGTGCCGGCTCCCGGCTGATCGACGTCTACGCCGCCGCAGCCAACGCCGGTCGTGCGATCGGTGCCGGGTCCTGCCCTTCGGTGGGCATTTCCGGACTCACCCTCGGCGGCGGCATCGGCGTGCTCAGCCGGAAGTTCGGGCTCACCTGCGATCAACTCACCTCGGCAACGGTGGTGACTGCGGACGGCACACTCCGCACGGCATCGGCCAACTCCGAGCCCGACCTGTTCTGGGCGCTGCGCGGTGGTGGTGGCGGCAACTTCGGCATCGTCACCTCCTTCACCTTCGGCACCGCGCCCGCGCCGGCCCTGACCGTGTTCTCGTTGCAGTACCCGGCAGGCTCGGTCGCCGATGTGCTCGGCGGTTGGCAGGAATGGGTCGCGGCGGCGCCGGACGAACTGTGGGCGACCTGCAATGTGGCCGGCGGCTCACCGGCCAGTTGCACCATCGTCGGCACCTACGTCGGTTCGGCCGCCGGACTGAGTCCGCTGCTGACCGACCTTGCGCGGCGGACCGGAGTGACGCCGAGCGGGAGGTCGATGCTCAGCAAGAGCTATCTGGACGCCATGCGCTACTTCGGCGGCTGCTCATCGGATTCCATCGCGCAGTGCCATCTCACCTCGGCCGGCGGCACACTGGGGCGGGAGAGTTTCGTGGCCTCCTCCAGTATGGTGACCAACCCGCTCACCGACCCTGGTTCGGTCGCCTCGCTCTGTGCGGGCCGGTCGAACCTGAACCTGATCTTCGACGCGCTCGGCGGTGCGGTCGGCCGGATTGCCCCGAACGCCACCGCCTTCCCGCACCGGAACGCATTGGCGAGTGTGCAGATCTACCAGAAACTCGTCACCATGTCCCAGTCGGCCGCGACCCAACTCGTCGGCACGGTACGCGACACGCTGACCGGGATGGTCGGCGGCGCCGCGGGATACGTGAACTACATCGACCAGAACATGCCGAACTGGGGTCAGGCCTACTACGGCGACAACCTCACCAGGCTGCGCCAAGTCGCCGCGCGGTACGACCCGCACGGCGTCTTTTCCTTCCCCCAGGCCGTGACCAAAGCCTAGTTGGACCAAGGACCGGACCAAGGACCGGAGCAAGGGCTAATCGGCGCGACCTCCACCGAGGACGACGATCTGCCGCTCGGTGTAGCCCTCGACGAAGAGGCGAAGGTCGTCGGTGCCGGCATCCGTCGGCAGGTCACCGACCGCCACGTCGGAGTCCAACTCGTCCGCCGCCACCAGACCCGTCCGCACGTCGTGGCTGAACACGCCGACGGGCAGCCCGGACTCGGTCGCATTCGCCGCCTCCACCGCGGACCGCACAGTGTCCACAGCGGATAGCAGCACGATGGGGCCGAGAATCTCCTCGCCCGCGAACTCCGGCCGCACCGCGAGGACGGTCGGCGTCAGCGTGGCCCTGTCCCGTACGCCGCCGGTCAGCAGGCGTGCCCCGACGGCGATGGCCTCGTTGATCCACTGAGTGGCCAGGATCGCCGCTTTCTCGCCGATCAGCGGGCCGACAGTGACATCCGGATCATGCGGGCTGCCGGTTGCCAGTGCCCGCATTGCGGCCAGCAGCTTCGGCTCGAAACGCGCGGCCAGATCGCGATGCACGAACACCCGCCGCACCGCCAGCCGTGCCTGCCCGGCCTGCGCGGTGGCCGACCGCGCGATCCGCTGCGCGGCATGGTCGAGATCCGCGTCGCCGGCAAGATCCGGGCAGACGATCGCGGCTGTGTTGGTGCCCAGTTCGAAGACGAACTGTTTGCCGGGCGTGGCAGCCCGCAGCGCATCGCAGGCTGCCCGGGACCCGGTGAACGCGACCACCGGCAGCCGTGGATCTTCGACCAGGTAGGACACGTCCTTGTCGCGCAACGGAAGTACCGAAAAGGTCCCGGCCGGCAGATCGGTGTCGGCGAGGATCTCCGCGAGCAGCAACGCCGACAGCGGGGTCGCCACGGCCGGTTTGCTGAGCACCGGCGCACCGATCGCGATCGCCGGTGCCAACTGCCGCGCCAGCCCGGCAAGCGGGCAGGCAAAGGCACCGATCGCCAGCACCGGCCCCCGCGCCCGCCGCCGCACCACCGTCAGCCGGCCCGCGGCATCGGTACCGGACCGGGCGAGGGCCTCGGCGAAGCCGATCGCGTCGCCGGCCGCGGCGCGGAAGACGCCGACGGCGTCGGTGACTTCGCGTTCGGCCAACTGCCACGGCTTCCCGCTTTCCGCGGTGATCGTCTCGGCGACCTCCTCGGCGCGTCTGCTGAGCAGGTCCGCGATCCGGGTCAGCGTCCCGGCTCGTCGTGCTGCCGGCAGGTCGCGGAAATGCCTGGCAACCTCGGCCGCACCGGCGATCGCCCGCTCGACCTGCTCCGGCCCTGCGACGGTCACATCGGCGACATCGGTGCCGTCAAAGGGATGGCGAACGGTCAGGGTGTGCTCGCCGCGTTCCGGACGACCGGCGATCCAGCACTGCCGCGGTTCGGCTTCGATGGTGGGCTCACTCACCGGCTCACCGTAAGCCCATGCTCCTTTCGGCCTCTCCGGTGGCCGGCTTCAGCTGGAGCTGTCGGATCGCTGTAGCTGCTGGTGCGGCAGCTGGAGCTACTGAGCTACTGGTTGCGGAGTTCGGTGAGCGCCTCGGTGAATCTGCTGAGCAACTCGGCGAAGATGGCCCGGTCAGGCTCGGACCACTCTCGCATGAGCTGCTCGTAGAGACCCTGCCGAGCATGGTGCGCGGCCACGGCGAACTCTTCGGCGACAGCGGTGAGTTCGAGGTGGATGCGCCGCCCATCGGCCTGGGAGGCGACCCGTCGGAGGTAGCCGGCCTTGATCCCCGCCGCGACCAGCCGACTGGCTCGGGACGGATCAATGCCCAGCCTGGTGGCCACCAGACCGACCGTCAGCTCCTGCCCGGACCCCACCGGCCCCTCGGCGACCGCGTCCAGAACATCGGCGAGGGCCGGATCGACGGCTTGACCGGACTTCTGCGCGGCCAACCTGGCCAGGGTGCGCCGGGTCATGCTGCGCCGAAGTTGGACCATCGAGCGTTCGACGGTGGCCATCGTGCGCTGGTGACCGTCGTCGGTGTTGCTGCCTCCCACGCGTCGATCCTAACGCGGACCTTGCTCAACACAGATTCATGCTACTAGCATATATATGCTCCAATCACTTAAGTCGAGAGTCGGGTACGGAGGGCGGTTGTGGACGAGCGGCGGGCAGCGGACATCAGCGCGGTGATGGCCAGACTGCGCACAACGTGGCAAGAGCGGGATACCACCGGCTATCTGGCGTTGCTGACCGATGATGTGGATGTGGTCAATCGTGGCGGCCGCCGGCTGACCGGGAAAACCGCGTTCGAACGGCAACTGGAGTGGTTGCTCGACCGAGGTTTTCCGGAGATCTTCGCCGCCGAGCACACCGTCGAGTCGATCCGTGAACCATCCCCTGGGGTCGTGCTGGTGCACGAGTCGAGGGTCGAACCGAACCGGCGGTCGATGGCGACCTATCTGCTCGTTGAGCACGCTGACCGGTGGCTGGTCGAGTCGATCAGCATCGTGCCCGTTGAGCCTCCGCGTGATCTGGCGGCGGCCGGACAGTAGGCGATGGGCGGCGAATCCGTCGCGGTGCTGTCGGAAGCCGATGCCGGATCTCGATATCGGATGTCCGGGCCGGACGTCTTTGTCAGGGCACGAAGTCTCCGTCCACGGCACGGTGTGCGCCGGTGATGAACCAGACTTGCTCGGACATGGAGGGCTCCTTTCGCTGGCAGGAGAGGGACTCCTGCGTTCGTTGTCCAAATTAGCGCAACGTCAGAGCGTTAACAACGCAAATTCGTTGCGTTACACTCGATCGTGTGATCGACGATGAACGGGTTTTCCAGCGCGCCCGCAGCGCGGAACACAAGGAACAACGGGCGGCGGCCCTGCTGGCCTCGGCGCGTGCGCTCGCGCTACGCGAGGGCGTCGGTTCGGTGACGCTCACCGAGATCGCGAAGTCGGCGGGCGTGCACGTGTCAGCGGTGCGCCGCTACTTCGAGTCCCGCGAGGACATCTTCCTGCGGCTGTCCGCCGAGGGGTGGACCGAATGGGTCGACGCGGTGGCCGCTGCGCTGGCCACCGGTCAGGATCTGGCCGACGTGATCGGGCAGACGCTCGCCGAGCGACCGCTGTTCTGCGATCTGTTGCCGCATGTGCAGGCCAGTTTCGAGCGGCAGGTCTCGCTGGAGTCCGTCTGGGCGTTCAAACTGCAGGCCATCGCCGAGGCCGAGCGGCTCGCCGGGTTGGTCACGGCGGCCGTAGGTGGCTTTGACGAGGATGCCGGACTTGATCTTGTCGCCGCGGTGACCGCGATGGCCGGGATGCTGTGGCAGACCGCGCACCCCGCGCCCGTCCTCGCCGCGCTGTACGAGGCGGACCCCCGCCTCGCGCACGGCGTTGTCGACTTCGCGCCCCGGTTGACCCGTTTCGTACGGACGTTCGTCCGCGGTCTCACCAGCGACCGGCCCGCCGGCCGAGGCGCCGAGGCCGACTCGCCGAGCTGAGTCCGCCGGCGCCGCGTCGGGTCGCTGTTGCCGAGGCCACATCCGCAAGGTCGGGTCGGTCGGTGCGGTGCCGACCTGGGACGATGGGGGAGCACCCGGCCTCGTCGGGCGCCTACAGGAGCAAGCTACGGGAGGTCCCCCCGCCGTGCCGGCCAACAGCGTGCAGCACCCGGTACTCGTCGTCGACTTCGGCGCCCAGTACGCCCAACTGATCGCCCGGCGGGTCCGTGAGGCGCAGGTCTACTCCGAGGTGGTCCCGCACACCAGCACCGCCGCCGAACTCGCCGCCCGTGAACCGGCCGCGATCGTGCTCTCCGGCGGCCCCTCCAGCGTCTACCAGCCGGGCGCACCCGAACTCGACCCGAAGATCTTCGATCTCGGGGTGCCGGTCTTCGGGATCTGCTACGGCTTCCAGGCCATGGCACAGGCGCTCGGCGGCACGGTCGCACACACCGGCGATCGCGAGTACGGCCGCACCGAGGTCGTCATCCCCGCGGAAGGTGGTGTGCTGCACGCCGACCTGCCCGGTCGGCATCCGGTCTGGATGAGTCACGGTGACAGCGTCACCGAGGCCCCCGAGGGCTTCACCGTCACCGCGAGCAGTGCCGGTGCGCCGGTCGCCGCGTTCGAGGACGCCCAGCGGCACTTCGCCGGGGTGCAGTACCACCCCGAGGTCGCGCATTCCCCGCACGGCCAGGAGATCCTCCGTCGATTCCTGCGTGACATCGCCGACATTCGTCCGAAGTGGACGATTTCCTCCATTGTGGACGACCAGGTGGCCGCGATTCGCGCTCAGGTCGGCACCGGTCGGGCCATCTGCGGACTGTCCGGCGGGGTGGACTCAGCGGTCGCGGCGGCGCTCGTGCAGCGGGCCATCGGGGAACGGCTGACCTGTGTGTTCGTCGACCACGGGCTGCTGAGGGCCGGTGAACGAACCCAGGTCGAGCAGGACTTCGTCGCCGCCACCGGGGTCAAGCTGGTCACGGTCGACGCGCGGGAGCGCTTCCTCGACGCGCTGGCCGGGGTGACCGATCCCGAGGCCAAGCGCAAGATCATCGGCCGCGAGTTCATCCGCGTCTTCGAGCAGACCGCCCGTGATCTGCAGGCGAACGCCGACGAGCGCGGTGAGCACTACGACTTCCTCGTGCAGGGCACCCTGTACCCGGACGTGGTCGAGTCCGGCGGCGGCGCGGGCGCGGCGAACATCAAGAGTCACCACAACGTCGGCGGCCTGCCGGACGATCTGGCCTTCTCCCTCGTCGAACCGCTGCGGACCCTGTTCAAGGACGAGGTGCGGCGGGTCGGCCTTGAACTGGGCCTGCCGGAGACCATCGTGCAACGGCAGCCGTTCCCAGGGCCCGGCCTCGGGATCCGGATCATCGGCGAGGTGACCGCCGCTCGGCTGGAACTGTTGCGCGCGGCCGACGCGATCGCCCGCGAGGAGCTGACCGCGGCCGGCCTCGACCGCGACATCTGGCAGTGCCCGGTGGTGCTGCTCGCCGACGTGCGCAGCGTCGGGGTGCAGGGCGACGGCCGGACCTACGGCCATCCGATCGTGCTGCGCCCGGTGTCCAGTGAGGACGCGATGACCGCGGACTGGAGCCGGTTGCCCTATGAGGTCCTCGAACGCATCTCCACCCGGATCACCAACGAGGTCCCGGACGTCAACCGGGTGGTGCTCGACGTGACGAGCAAGCCGCCGGGCACCATCGAATGGGAGTGACCGGCTGAACCGAACTCGGCCGGCGCACGACGAACCGCCCCGGTTGCCGGTGAACGGCAACCGGGGCGGCGGTACCCCCGAGAGTGGAGCGTCAGCGGTTGCGACGCCGCTTCGGCCGCAGCGAGGCGACCAGCATCAGCAGACCGACCAGCAGTCCGGCACCGGCCAGCACCCAGCGCGGGTCGAGGTGCGGGAGCTGGAAGTAGCCGTAGCTGAGGATGTAACCGGCCGCGCCGAGGGTGACGAGGCCGAGGATCAGCAGAATCGGGTCGAACGGGCGCCGCTGCACCTGGCGGTCGGAGTCCTGTTGCTCGTTCATCCGGACACCTCGACATCTCCGATGGATGAGTTGACATCCAGGAGGATCTTCAGGTTGTGGTTGCCGGAGCCGTCGTTCTGGCTCGTGTGGATGGTGCCGTTATTCGCACCGTCGGAGTGCTGGTCGAGGCAGTTGACCGAGCCGACCCCGGCATGGCAGCTCACCACGACATCCGCGTTGCTCGGAACCAGCACCTGTGCCTGACCGGTGTCGACCGTGACGCTGGTGGTCACGGTGCCCGAGTTCGGCAGCCCGGTCAGGTCGAGTGTCAGATCGCCGATGCCCTCCTGATACGAGCGCTGTACCTGGGCGATCGAGGTCGGCGCGTAGTTGGCGTCGCCGAGTACGGAGTGCACGTTGGGGATGTGGGTGACGGTCAGCAGCACCCCGGCGCAACCGAGCATCGCGGCCAGCGGAATCAGCCCCCGGCCCCCGCCGAGGAAGGCGCCGGCGACCATGCCGAGACCGACGATGCCGACGAGCACGCCGAGAATCATCTGCGGGCTCAACGATCCGCTGGCGAACAGCGCGGCGGCCGCGGCGATGGTAATGCCGAAGGTGGCCAGCCCGATCCTGGACCTGCGTCGGGGCAGCGGCGCGGGCGACTCTGGTTCCTGTTGGGTCGGTTGCGGTTCCGGCAGGTCCCAGGCGAACGGGGCGGCACCGAGCGGGTCCCAGGCCGGTGGCGTGGGCTCCGCGACCGGTGGCTGACCCACCCACTGGGTGTTCTCGCTCATCGGATCCCCCTTGAGATCAGTGCTGGTGGATGCGGCGGTCGTCGGCTGGCCGGGCATTCCCGGACCGGCCGGCATCTGCGCGGCGCTGGTGGTCGGTGGCACCACGTACTCGTGGCCGGCCCGTCCTCGGTGCAGCAGGAACAGCGCTGCCAGCAGGATCGCGGCGGCGATGTAGCCGCTGACGTCGCCGTCGAAGACGAAGCTGGCGGACGGGATCAGCAGGATGCCCAGGACGATGGTGAATCCTGGCGAGGCAGTCGTGCGGCCCCTGCCGATCAGCCCCTCGGCCGGCGACACCTCGTCCCCCTCCGCCGGCAGCAGCAGCCAGCCGAGCAGGTAGAACAGCACCCCGACGCCGCTGTAGAACGTGGCCACCACGAGCGCCACCCGAACAATGATCGGATCGATGCCGTAGCGACGACCGATCCCGGCGGCGACTCCGGCGACGATGCGGCCATTGTGTGGCCGGCGTGGCCGGTTCGCCCAGAAGTCCTTGGCCGTTTCCGCTACCGGGCTGGCGGCGGCCTGTTCATTCCCACTCACGGTATTCAGCATGGCTTGGCGGACCTGCGCGAACATCCGGGACACCCCTGAGACGGCCCCGGACTCTTCCGGGGGTTCCCTGATGAAATCGACCCGCAGTACGTGTGACCATTTCTTCGTGGGAAAAATCAATGCGGCGATGACCGAGGGCCGTAAACGCGCGGCCTGGCTGAGCGCGCGACCGGACGGCACCCCGCAGGTCCTGCGGCGTCGAACCGGCCGGGTGGTCGGCGGTGTCGCCGGTGGGCTGGCCGATCACCTCCAGGTGAACGTGCTGTGGGTGCGGTTGGGCTTCGTCGCGCTCGCCGCCCTTGACGGTGCCGGCCTGGTCGCCTACGCGCTGATGTGGATGTTCATCGCGCAGGAACCGGTGGGGACGCAGCGGGAGAACCAGGCCAAGGAGAAACAGCAGGGCGTCGCGCTGATCGCGTTGGGCATCAGCCTCGCGATCGCGACCGGCGCGCTGTCGGGTGCGGTGGCCAGTTGGATCACCATCCCGGTCGGTGTCGCCGTCATCGGTGCCGCGGTGGTCTGGCGGGAGGCCGACGCGGCTCGCCGTCGCCGCTGGGTGGACGGTGCCCGCACCGGGGTCAACGGCGTGCTGTTCGGGGGCGGCGGCTGGACGGCGCTGCTGCGGGTGCTGACCGGTGCGGTGCTGGTGGTCGCCGGTATCGCGGTGGTGGTGCTGCGCAGCGAAACCCTCAATCAGCTTGAGTTCGCCCTGGTCGCCGCCGTGGCCACGCTGGTCGGCGTCGCCGTGCTGACGGTGCCGTGGTGGCTGCGACTGGTCCGCGATCTCGGGGAGGAGCGCAAGGCACGTATTCGCACCGACGAGCGGGCCGAGATCGCGGCGCACCTGCACGACTCCGTCCTGCAAACGCTTGCGCTCATTCAGAAGCAACCCGATGTGCCACGTGAGGTGCTGCGGTTGGCGCGCGGTCAGGAACGCCAGCTGCGCACCTGGCTGTACTCCCCGGACGGCTACGGCCGGGTCCGGGCCGAAGCCGCCGAGGACGGTTCGGGCCTGCCCACCCCGCCGACGTTGTCCGCGGCGATCGCGGCGGCCAGCGGCGAGGTCGAGGACACCTTCGCGATCGTGGTCGCGCCGGTGTTCGTCGGCGACTGCCCGATGGACGAGAAGCTCGCCGCGCTGGCCCAGGCGGCCAGGGAGGCGATGGTCAATGCGGCAAAGCACTCCGGACAGGCCGAGGTCAGCGTCTACGTCGAGGTCGAGCCGACCGAGGTGACCGTCTTCGTCCGGGACCGAGGGGTCGGTTTCGATCCGGCCGCGGTGTCGCCGGACCGACACGGCGTCGCCGATTCGATCCACGGCCGGATGGGCCGCTACGGCGGCACGGTGAAGCTGCGCACCGCGCCGGGAGAAGGCACCGAGGTCCAGCTCACCATGCCGAGGACGACCACCCCGGCCGGCACGGGGCCGGCCGCCAAGCCGAGGGCGGGCACCAAGCCGGGCAAACCCGATCGGGACGCCGAACCGACGCCTCGGCCGGGCGGTCGGTTGCGCGGCAGGCTCGGTCGCCGGAGCGGAAAGACCACTGCCAAGGTCGGCAAGGGCGCCACCGCCATCTCGGATACGTCGACCGATTCGGACCGGACCGGCGATACTGGTGCGACAACCATCGCGAAGGAGTCCAGGTGACCGAGGCAACGCAGGCGGCAGGACGGTCGGGGCAGCCACGCCGTCCGGTTCGGGTCTATCTGGTGGATGACCACGCGCTGTTTCGTGCCGGGGTCCGGGCCGAGCTGGATCTGCTCACCGATGATGTGGACGTGGTCGGCGAGGCCGGTTCGGTCGGCGAGGCGGTCGTCGGCATCACCCACGCCAAACCGGATGTCGTCCTGCTCGACGTGCACATGCCCGACGGTGGTGGCGCGGAGGTGCTGCGCCGCATACGGCCCGAGTTGCCCGATGTGGTGTTCCTTGCGCTGTCGGTCTCCGATGCGGCCGAGGACGTGATCGCGGTGATCAGGGCCGGCGCGCGCGGTTATGTCACCAAGACCATCTCCAGCCAGGAACTCGTCACCGCGGTACTGCGGGTGTCGGCGGGGGACGCGGTGTTCTCCCCTCGGCTGGCCGGTTTCGTGCTGGATGCCTTCGCCGACCGTCCCGGCGCCGCACCGATCAGTGATCCGGAACTGGACCTGCTCACCCCACGGGAACGCGATGTGCTGCGGCTGCTCGCGCGCGGCTACGCCTACAAGGAGATCGCCGCCGAGCTGTTCATCTCGGTGAAAACCGTGGAGACGCACGTGTCCAGCGTGTTGCGGAAGACCCAGATGTCCAACCGCTACGAACTGTCCCGCTGGGCGACCGACCGCCGGCTGGTCTGATCCTGACCTCCGGGGCGGTCAGCCGGCTTCGACGGTGGCCAGTTCCGGCTCGACGACCGGGGTTCGGCCGGCCGCTCGACGGCGGGACAGGGCGATACCGATCAGCACCACCGCCATGCCGATCACCACGCGCGCGGTCAGCGGTTCGTGCAGGACCAGCGCGCCGAGCCCGACCGACACCACCGGCAGCAGGTAGCCGACCGAGGAGGCGGCGGTCGCGCCCTCATCGGCGATCAACCGGTTGTTCAGCACGAAGGCGATGCCGGTACCGCAGATCCCGAGGACCGCGACGGCCACGATCGGCAGCGCGCCGGTCAACCGGATCGGGGTCAGGCCGCCGAAGGGCAGCGTGAGCGCGGTCAACCCGGTGGCCAGGCTCAGCTGCGCGCCGGACATCGCGATCGGGGAGACCGTGCCGACCAGCTTCCTGCCGATGTAGGTGTAGCTGATCGCGTAGCTGACCGCCGCGATCAGACAGGCCAGCGCACCCCAGCTGGCCAGCCCGCCGGTCTGCCACGGCGCGAAGATCAGCAGCGTACCGGCGAAACCGAGCAGCAGGCCGACCAGCCGCAGCGGACCGGGCCGCCGTTCCGAGCGGAGCACCAGCGCGATCAGCAGCGCCCACAGCGGAGTCGTCGCGTTCAGCACCCCCGCGACCCCGGAACTGACCGTCCGCTCCCCGACACCGAACAGGATGAACGGCACCACGTTGCCCAGTACCGCGGGCAGGCCGATCCGTAGCCAGGTCCGACGATCGCGCGGCAACGTGGTTCTGGTCGCCAGGCACAGCACGACAGCACCGCGGCGCCCAGCACGAGCCGCGCGGCGGCCAGTTGGAGCGGCGAGAACGCGCCGAGCGCGATCTTGATCCACAGGAAGCTCGAACCCCAGACCAGCGCGAGGATCACGAATCGCGTCAGGCTGCCCCACGATCGCATCCGATCCTCCTTGTGATGACTGGCTAACCGCCGTTCGATGGTGACGAACACATGTTCGTGCCGAAGACGATTCAGCACAAGCGAAATCTTCTACACGACGCTTAAGTGAATCTGTACAGTCGGCGGCATGCTCGATGTGCGCAAACTCCGGGTGCTGCGATCCGTGGTGACCAGCGGATCGGTCAGCGCGGCAGCGGCCAACCTCGGCTACACGCCCTCGGCGGTCAGCCAGCAGGTCGCCGCCCTCGAACGCGAGGCCGGCACCGCGCTGCTGGAAAAGGCTGGACGCGGGGTGCGGCCCACCGCCGCCGGCAGTCTCCTCGCCGAACACGCCGCCGAGATCATGGGCCAGTTGGCCGCAGCCGAGAACGCGCTCGCCGACCTGCGCGCCGGTCGGACCGGTCGGTTGCGGGTGCACTACTTCGCGACCGCGGGTGCCGCGCTGGTCCCGCCCGCCGTCGCCGAGTTCCGCATGAGGCGCCCTGCCGTGCAACTCGAACTCCGCCTACAGGAACCGGCCTATTCCGCCGATTCAGCGCTCACCGGCCAGGCCGATATCCAGCTCGTCGTGCTGCCGCCCGGCTCGTCACCGCGGTCGATCCCAGGGACCGAACTGGTCCACCTTCTTGACGATCCCTATCGAATCGTGTTGCCACGCGGACATCGGCTCGCCGACAAGGACTGTCTTGACCTCGCCGAACTGGCCGATGATCCCTGGATCGACAATGAATGGCCGCCCGGCATGTGTCGGAAGATCATGCTGGACGCCTTCGCCTCCGCCGGATTCACCCCGAAGTTCGTGGTGGAATCCGACGACTATCCGACCGCGCAGGGCTTTGTCGCGGCAGGCCTCGGCGTGACCATGGTGCCCGATCTCGGCCTCGGCTCGGTACATGCCGGCGTCGAGGTCCGCCGGGTTCGGCACCCGGAACCGGTGCGGTGCATCTATGCCGCGATACCCGCGCAGAGCGCCAGCACGCCGCTGGTACGGGACATGGTCACCGCACTGGTCTCGGCGGCGCGACGAAGACTGCAACCTTGACGGGACAAGGAAGATCTCGGCGAACGCTCAGTTGTTGGCGTGCTTGCCCGGCTTGCCGCCGGAGTTCGCGACCGTCGCGTTGTTCAGGCGCAGCTGGCCGCCTTCCGAGGCGAACTGAAAATCGATCTCGCTGGTGGCCGACTGGCCGTCATTGCGGATGAAGGTGACCTGCGCGAGGATCGAACTGTTGTTGTGCTGCTGCACATTGGACACCTCGATCCCGGCGATGTTCTGCCAGGATTTCTGGTAGTTGCCGTAGCCGCCGTTCGCCTTCTGCGCCGAGGTGGTCAACAGCGGCCAGGCCTTCGCGGGACTGCGCGGCAGGTAACCGTAGTAGGTGTCCAACACGCTGGTCATCGCGGCGAAGCCGCTCTGGTCGGAGTTCGCGGTCTCGTCCGGTTGACCGCCCTGGTCATTCGAGGAGTCATCGGCGGTGGTTCCGGGCGTGGTGACCGGGGTTATCGGGGAGATCGTCGGTATCACCTGAGTGGTCACCTGCGGCTGCTGGGCCACCAGCGACGGCGACGGGGGAGCCGAGGAACTGGTGGGGGTGAAGCTGTTGGCCACCAGGATGCCCAGCAGCGCCGCCAGAATGATCGCGCCCGCGGTGATCACCCACTTCTTCCAAGGCAGGTCCCTGGTGGTCCGTGCGGCAGGCTGCTGGGCGGGGATGGGTCCGCTGGGCGGGTAGCCGGGGCGCTGGAGCTGATTGGGCCCGGTCGGTGGATAACCGGGCCGCTGCGCCGGGTTGGGGCCGGTACCGGGAAAGCCACTGGCGAGGTTGCTGCTGGAGAGGTTGATGGTCTGCTCGGCCGGGCGAACCGCCGTCGGCGCGAACCCCGAATTCGGATAGCTCGGATGCGGGGGTCTCAGCAGGTTGCGCTCGGTGGTCTCCCCACGCGAACCGGCGTCGAGACCACGTGCCGGGCTGGCCGGCAACTCGATCCGAGGATTGGCTCCCGTCGACGGCGCCTGTCCGGCCGCGAGGGCACCCAGCGCCCGAGAGGTCTCGGCCATCGTCGGTCGGTCCTGCGGGTTCGGCCGCAGCATCTGGGAGAGCAACCCGGTCAGCGGACCCGCCTGCTTCGGCGGAATCGTGCGGCAGGCCGCAACGGCATGCAGCAGGGCGAGGGTGTTGTCGGTGTGCCCGAACGGTGGATGCCCTTCCACCGCCGCGTACAGCGTCGAGGCGAGTGAGAACACGTCCGAGGGCGGGCCGGGGTTCTCGCCCTTGGCCACCTCCGGCGCCAGGTAGGCCGGAGTGCCGGCGAGCATGCCGGTCGCGGTCACCGTGACGTCGCCGGTGGCCCGTGAGATGCCGAAGTCGGTGATCTTGACCGTACTGTCGTCGGCGAGCAGCACATTGCCCGGTTTGATGTCCCTGTGCACGATGCCGGCCGCGTGTGCCGCGGTCAGCGCGGTGGCGATCTGGGTGCCGATCCGGGCCACTTCCAGCGGCTCAAGGCTGCCCTGCTGGTCCAGCACGGCCGACAGGCTCCGGGAGGGCACGTACTCCATCACCAGTACCGGCTGGCCGTCGTCGTCGACGACGTCATAGACCGATACCGCGTTCGGATGCTGCAACCGGGCGGCGATGCGGCCTTCCCGCATGGCCCGCTCGGTCGCCTCTGTGGTGTCCGCCGCGGACAATCCCGGCGACAACAGCAGCTGCTTGAGCGCGACTGTGCGATGCAGCCGCTCGTCATGCGCCTGCCAGACGACGCCCATCGCCCCGCTACCGATGTGTTGAGTCAACCGGTAGCGCTCGGCGACCAACCGACCGACCTCACTCACCGTTGCTCCCGATTCCTCCTCGGCCCGGCTGTGTGCGCACTGCTGGCCACCTGACGGGGTTACCGTCGAACACTAACGGGTGAACCTGAAGCTGGTTGCGCACTATCGCACGATTCACCGTCAGTTATCAGTTCTTGTGGCCGCTGCCACCGCCACCACTGCCGCCACCAGTGCCACCGTCCGTGGTCGGTGAGCTGGTCGGCGTCGGGGTGGTGGTCGACGTGGTCGTCGTTGGCTGGGTCGTCGTGGTCGTCGTCGGCGTTGTCGACGTGGTCGTCGGTGTGCTGCTCGTGGTCTGCTCCGTCGTCCGGCGCTGAGGCTCCGACTGCGTGATGGTCGGGAGCTCGTCGCCAGGGACGATCATCGGCTGGGAGCTCTGGTCCTGGGTGTTGGGGATCGACGGCGACGACGGGCCGTTCTGCGGGCTGTTGTGGTCGAAGACCCCGCTCATGAACAGCAGCCCGGCCACGACGATGACCGCGACCGCCGCGATCCCGGCGAACACCATCGGCCGCTTGCTGCGCGACTGCGGGGGCCTGCGGTAGTCGTCGGAGCCGTCGTAGTCCTCGTCCGAGCGGTATCCGCTGCCCTGCCGGTATCCGCTGTTGGCGACGGTCGTGCGCTGCGCGCCCGGCGGCAGGTAGCCGGTCGGCGCCGCCACCACGGCGGTGGTGCCGGTGCTCAGCGGCCCGAGGTTCGGCCGGGTGCCCCTGGCGACCTCGTCCAGCCAGCGGCCGGCGACGGCCGCGTTCGGCCGCTGTTCCGGCTCGGCGTCCAGCAGTCGAATCAGCACGTCGGTGAGGACCCCGGCCTGCCGGGGCGGGTTGATCCGCCCGGCGGCGACCGCGTGCAGCAGCCCGAGGGTGTTTTCGGAGAGGCCGAACGGGGGCGTTCCCTCGACCGCTGCGTAGAGCGTCGAGCCCAGCGAGAAGACGTCCGCCGGACCGCCCGGCTCGCGGCCGTAGGCGACCTCAGGGGCCAGGTAGGCCGGGGTGCCGGCGATCAGACCGGTCTTGGTCACCGCGACGTCACCGGTAGCTCGTGAGATGCCGAAGTCGGTGATCTTCACCGTGCCGTTCTGGCCGAGCAGGATGTTCGCCGGCTTGATGTCGCGGTGCACGATGCCGGCGGCGTGCGCGGCCGACAGCGCGTGCGCGATCTGGGCGCCGATCCGGCCGACCTCCTCCGGCTGCAGCACGCCGCGTTCGGTCATCTCGGCGGCGAGGCTGCGGGAGGGGACGTACTCCATGACCAGCCAGGGCGCGTCGTCCTCGTCGACGACGTCGAAGACGGCGACCGCGTTCGGATGGTGCAGCCGGGCCGCGATCCGGCCCTCCCGCATCGCCCGTGCCCGCGCGTCGTCGGCCTCGGCCGGGTCGAGGCCCGACTCCAGGCGCAACTGCTTGACCGCGACGACCCGTCGCAGCCGCGCGTCATAGGCCTGCCAGACGACGCCCATCGCCCCGCTGCCGATGCGCGAATCCAGTCGGTACCGGCCACCGACCAGGCGCCCTTCGTTAGCCACTCAACATCCCCCAACCAGGTGTACGTGGCCAGTAGCTATGGCGTGCGGCGCCGCCGGCCGGCCGTCCTGGCCGCCCGGCCAACGACGTTCCGGTTGACTCACGGCGAATAGGGTATGCGTTCACCCATCGTGTCCAGATGTGCCCCCAGGCTTCGCCGGAGAAGTCCGATACCGGTCGTCGACCATGCGATCCTAGGTGATCCCATCTCGACTGAACCGATCCAGGAATAATCTCGATTGTTCGATGTCGGATCAATCCGGACGGATCTCCGCGATCGGCCGTGCCGCGCGGCCGGCTCAGCCGTTCTGCGCCGACAACAGCTGGGCGCCGTTGATCAGGGGTTGGCTGCCCTGCGTGACATGCAGCAGCTCGACCACCCGCAGCCAACTGCCGTCGGACTGCAGCATCCGGACCACCGCCTGCACGGTGCCGTCCGGGTTGACCTGGACGCTGTCCACCTCGACCTGCGAGGCCGAGCGCCAGGCGTTGATGAACCCGGTCGGATCGCCGGACAGCAGCGACGGTGCGATCAGCTCCGCCGCGTCGGCTGGCTGGCTGGCCACCAGCTGGTAGAACTCGCGAACCAGTTCCTGCGGGGTGGTCGGCACCGGCACGACCGACCCGCTCCCGCCACCGGCAGCCGGGGTCGTGGCGGAGTTGACGGTGCCGCCCGACTTGGTGCCCTTGCTCGTGGGGGTCGGGGTGCTGGCCGGGGCGGCCGAGGTCGTGTGGACGGCCGGGGCGCCGCTGGAGTTGGCGTTGAGCCGCGCTTCCAGGGTGTCCGGGCGCAGTGCGCCGATGCCGGTGATCGGGATCGGCGCGGCCACCGGAGGCTGGTGGTCGTCCGGTCGGCTGCGCGCCAGAGTGGCCGCCGCGGCAACGGAGCCGCACAGCACCAGCGAGCCGACGGCCAGGCCGATCAACTTGGCGGCCTTGGCCATGGTGCCGCGCTGCCGGCTGTGCTCCGCCGACGCCGGCCCGAGCAGATCGGTCATGAACTCGTTGGTCTCGGCCTCGTCGGCCGATGGGATGCGGATCGGTACGGCCTGTCGCCGAATCAGATCCACGACCGCGATCGAACCCTCTTGGTCGTGCCGGTGCCCGGTTCTCGGACGCTCCACGCGTTTGCCTCCGTGCGTGTATGGACTTCCGGTCACTCGTACCGGGTGCTCGCCCGTGGATGCCAGCCCCTGTCGGTGGACAACCCGTTCGTGGCGACAAACGGTCGTACCGTGTCACTCATTTGGAGCAGTGGGGGAGATTGCCAGGCATCGCGCGGGTAGCCGGACCAACGCACACCGTCGCCGTCGCGTTCCCGTTCGCCCGAATCAGCCGCCGGGATTCTCGATCTTCGGATCGCCGGTGAGAGTGAACTGCAGGGTGCGCTGCTCGGTGCTGACCGAACCGTCCTTGTTGGTCACCTGCAACATGCTGACGGTCAGGCCGTCGCTGGGGTCGAGCGAAATACTCTTCACCTGGATCGTGGAGATGTCGCCGTAATTCTGCTCGATGACCGCCTTCGCGTCGTCGTGCGCGGTGTCCGCGGTGAGGTTGGCCGCCGCGTCGACGTTCGAGGTCACCTCGCTGAAGAAGGCGACGGTGCGGTCGCTGATCTTGGTCGGGTCCACCGCGGGCGGGCCGGTGTCGACCGTGGTGACCGTCGGCGCTGCGGTGACCACCGTGGTCGGTACCCCGCTCACCGGAACGCCACTGGTCTGCGTGGGCCCGCCGCCGGCCAGCGCCGGTCCCCCTTGCGAGGTCGCCACCGAATTCGGAGCGCTCGAGCCGCCATCGGTCGGCCTGCCGGGATGGCTGGTGCCGTCGGGCAGGTCGACCTGCCGGTTGCGCCTGGTGGGGGTGGTCGGGCCGTTGGACGAGGGCGGGGTGAAGAACGGCAGGCCGGTCGGCAGTCCCGGCAGTGAGTCGATGTCGCTGGTCACCGTCACCGGACCGACCAGTATCGAGGTCACGAACAACAGGCCGACCAGTGCGGCGCCGGAAGAGAAGATCGCGAACCAGGCCGCCCGGCGCCAGGTCCTCGGTGGGGTGACCGAGGCGGGGATGTACCCGAGATTGAACGTGTGCAGGCCGACCGGGCCGGTGTCCGCCAGCCGATCCGGCGGCGGCACCGAGGAGTCGGCGGGCGGCAGCTTGCCGGCCGTGGGCGGCCAGGTGGGGCGGTCCGGACGCGAGGCCTGACGTGTCGAGGTCCGGCTTGCCTGGGGCGAGGACGACGCCGCTGCCGCGCTGACCGGCTTCGGCCTTGCCACCGAAGCGGTCGTCGGCGCCGTCATCAACCGGGCGTGTCGGGAGAATCCTGCCGAGGTGACCTCGCCGGCCAGGACCGCCGGGGTCCAGAACTCACCCCCGCCAGTGCGATGGTGCCGCCCCTGGGGGGATTGCTTCGCCGCGTCGCCCGCGGAACCCGATCCGCCTGCCATGTCTCAACCGACCCCTGTTCCCAGCCATCCTTACGCCGTTTACCGCCTCCTCAGCCGGTTTTCACCACCTGGAACAATTCAGCAGGTCGAATGGCCGCGAAACCGTGACGCAGTGCTATCGCACTGGGCCATCCGGGTCCGGCGGGAATCCACGCACGCGTCGACAGCCGGTCGACGAACAGCCGGATCAGGGCGCGGTGACGCCGCCGCGGTGCACCGGTGATCGGTGCACCGCGCAGGGCAGCACAGAACGGGGCCACGCAGGACAGGACGGCGCGCCTGGCCGCGCGATGGGTCTGCTTGGCGACACCGCGATCAACACCGCCCGAGCAGGCGGCGACGGCCAGCGCGTGGGACGTTCGATCAATCCTCCGCACCGTCACCGGGCTCAGCCTAAGTGGCCGAAAACCCTGGTGAGGCTTGGGTATCCGATCTCACTCGTCGCACTACACGAACGAGTGAACTTACTTCAGCTGCCGGTGTGGAACCGCTCCCGGCTCGACTGCAGTGCCTTCGTGGCCACCCCCGCGGTGCCCGCGCCGAGGATGACCGCGAGCACTTCGCCGAAGCCTCCCCCGGTCGTGGCCAACAGCAAGGACAGCAGTCCGAGCGCGGTGGTCGACCCGGCGACCACCCAGCGGCTGCGGACGAACTGCGCGATCGGAGCACCGCCGGCGCGCTTGGTAGCGGCCGACCCCAGCATTGCGAGGTAACCGTCATGCGCGAGGGCGGCGACGAGGCCGGCGAGCGCGATGATCACGGCGATGAGTTCGAACATGACTCCAGTGTGCGCGCCCCGGAGGAGTGCTCGCCATCAGTGATCCCCCCGAGGCGACCCCGAGCCGGTCTCCCGCTCACCTGCCGAGGCGACCCCGGCCGAGGTTGAGCAGCAGCATCGCCAGCTGGCGGCCCTCCGGACCGAGGTCGCGGAACCGGGCGATCACGTCCATCTCCCGATTCACCACGATCCGGGTGCCACCCGCGGCCATCCTGGTCGCGCCGATGGTCCTGGACACCTCGGTGCGCCGTTTGATCAGCCGCAGGATCTCCGCGTCGAGCCAGTCGATCTCCTTGCGCAGCTCCGCGATGTCCATCTTCTCGACGGACCGCTCGGTGCCCGTTTCCTCCTGCGCCGCGCCGGGAGCGGCATCAACCTCGGTGTCAACACAGTCGGCGGCGTCAACGGCGTCGACTGTCTGGTCATCGCTGGGGGTCATGGTGTTCATCGTGGTCCCTTGGTTCTTAGGGCGGAGCCCTGAACCCGAAGAAGCCCCGGGTCCAGTGGACTCCGGGGCTCGTGGTGTAGGTGCGAGTGCGCGCTAGGCAACCACGGGAGCCGGAATCCGGTTCCCGTAAAAAAACACGTAGCAATGCCGCTGCACGGCTTCATCCTGACACAGATGCGAGAGTCCGGTCGACCGCACTCTCGCGATGTGAGAAACCGCGTCGGCGCCTCCTTGGCGAAACGCCCCCGTGCTGGCGACTCGCGTCGGTGCCGGACGGTACCGTGGGAAGACAATGAGCGCGCTGTTCGAACTGCACCCAGACCTTTCGTCCGCAAGGCGGCAACAGTCTGCCTCCCGGCTGCTCGATGACCTCAATCCGCAGCAGCGGCAGGCCGTCGAACACGCCGGATCGCCGCTGTTGGTGGTAGCCGGCGCCGGATCAGGCAAAACGCGGGTCCTCGCCCGCCGCATCGCCTACCTGCTCGCCGAACGCGAGGTGCACCCTGGCCAGGTCATGGCGATCACCTTCACCAACAAGGCCGCCGCCGAGATGAAGGAACGCGTCGCCGATCTCGTCGGCCCACGCGCGCGGACGATGTGGGTGTCCACCTTCCACTCGATGTGCGTGCGGATTCTCCGGCGTGAGGCCAAGACACTGGGGATGACCTCAAACTTCTCCATCTACGATTCAGACGACACCCGTAGGCTGATCACGCTCGTCGCCCGCGATCTGGACCTCGATCCGAAGCGTTACGCGGCGCGCGCCCTCGCGGTGCAGGTGTCCAACCTGAAGAACGAACTCATCGACCCGGAGTCCGCGGCCTCGGCCGCCAGCACCGATCTACAGCGCAGGGTCGCCGAGGTCTACGCGAGCTACCAGCAGCGCCTGCAACAGGCCAACGCGCTGGACTTCGACGATCTGATCATGCGGACCGTCGAGCTGCTGCAGGTCTTCGGTGACACCGCCGAGTACTACCGCAGGCGCTTCCGGCATGTCCTCGTCGACGAGTACCAGGACACCAACCACGCCCAGTACACGCTGATCCGCGAACTCGTCGGCACCGGCGAGCACGACATCGAGCCAGCCGAGCTGTGCGTCGTCGGTGACGCCGACCAGTCCATCTACGCCTTCCGTGGCGCCACCATCCGCAACATCGTCGAGTTCGAGCGGGACTATCCGCAGGCACGCACGATCATGCTGGAGCAGAACTACCGCTCCACGCAGACCATCCTCTCGGCCGCGAACGCGGTGATCTCGCGCAATGCGGGCCGGCGGGACAAGCGGTTGTGGACCGAGGCGGGGGACGGCGACAAGATCGTCGCCTACGTCGGCGACAACGAGCACGACGAGGCGGCGTTCGTGGCCGCCGAGATCGACCGGCTCGTCGACGGCGCGGACGCCAACAACAGCGATATCGCCGTGTTCTACCGGACCAACAACCAGTCGCGGGTGTTCGAGGAGATCTTCATCCGGCTCGGCCTGCCCTACAAGGTCGTCGGCGGCGTCCGGTTCTACGAGCGGCGCGAGGTCCGCGACTCCCTCGCCTACCTGAGGGTGATCGCCAACCCGGCCGACACGGTCAGCCTGCGGCGCATCCTCAACGTGCCCAAACGCGGCATCGGTGACCGCGCGGAGGCCGTGGTCTCCACCTATGCCGAGCGGGAACGCATCCCGTTCATCGACGCCCTCCGGCAAGCAGCCGCCGGCCAGGTCCCGTTGCTCAACCCGCGTTCCCGCAATGCCATCACCGGCTTCCTGGAGCTGCTCGACGGGTTGCTCGAATTCGCGGGCTCCGGAGTCGAGGTCGCCGATATCACCGAGGCCATCCTGGAACGCACCGGCTACCGCGCCGAGCTGGAAGCCAGTGACGACCCGCAGGACGCCACCAGGGTGGAGAACCTCACCGAACTGGTCACCGTGGCCAGGGAGTTCACCGAGGGCCTCGCCGTCGCCCCTGCGCTGGGCACCGAGGCCCAACCCGTTGTCGAACCGGCGGAGGCGACCGAACTCGACGACCTCGGCGGACCGGCCGAGGGCAGCCTGGAAGCCTTCCTGGAGCGCGTTTCGCTGGTCGCCGACTCCGACTCGGTGCCCGACTCCGACGACGGCGTCGTCACGCTGATGACCCTGCACACCGCGAAGGGCCTCGAATTCCCGGTGGTGTTCTGCACCGGCTGGGAGGACGGCATCTTCCCGCACATGCGCGCACTCGGTGACCCGACCGAGCTGGCCGAGGAGCGCAGGCTCGCCTACGTCGGCATCACCCGTGCCCGGCAGCGGCTGTACCTGTCCCGTGCGCTGGTGCGCTCGGCCTGGGGCCAACCGATGACCAACCCGGCCTCGCGGTTCTTCGACGAGATCCCCAGCGACCTCATCGACTGGCGCAGGATCGAACCCACCCGGTCCGCGCCCAGCGCGCCGACCAGTTGGGGCCGGGGTTCCTCGGCGATCGGCTCGGACTCCGCGCAGGCCGGTATCGCCGCGCGCGGTATGCGCACCACCAACTTCAAGGGCTGGCAGGACACCCCCGCGATGCGCCTGGATGTCGGCGACCGGGTCAGCCATGACAAGTACGGCCTCGGCACGGTGGTCGCCACCGACGGGGCGGGCCCGCGCGCCACCGCGACCATCGACTTCGGTACCTCCGGCACGGTTCGGCTGATGCTCATCGGCAGCGTGCCGATGACCAAGCTCTGAGACACCGCGCGGTTACGCCGGCCCTTAGTCCTTAATGGACTGAGGGCCGGATCCTGTTTCGGCACCCGGTGTCCTGCGGCAGCCTGGATCGCCTGGCCCTCGGGCGCCGTTGTTACCGCCCATGCGAATGCGGCCAGGCCGTAACCCGATTCGGTGAAGGTGCGGATCGTCGTCGGCGCGCCCCGCTCGCCCCTGGTACGTCCGAAACCCTTGTCTGCCAGCGACTTCGCGCTGATCTCAGCGATCTCTTCCGCAGTCGTACGGACCTGTCCCGGCCCGCTGGTTGATCGACATCGTCGGCGCGATGCTGTTTACTTCATTCGAACTGGTGTTCGATCGAAGTTGACGGAAGGAGAGTTCTGATGTGGATGAGGTTCTGTTCGGGATACTCGCCGAACACGTCGAGCGCTATCTCGACGCGGTCGATCAGCTGGTGGCTCGCGCTGACGAGCTCGCCGCACAGGCGGCCGCCGGTACGCGACGGTTGGCCGCCGCCTGGCGCGCCCTGCTCCGACTGCACCGGCCCGCCGGCAGAGGCGGCTGCACGGGATGCGGCAGGCGCAGGCTGCCCAGCGCCGCATTCGCGCCTGCGGGACTCACGTCTGCCGGCCGGCGCGATCGTGGGTCCTGGTGCGGAGTCTGGCGGGTGGCGAGCAGTTTTTTCTTCTACCAGCTACCTCTTGACGCGGATCAGCTTGGCTCGGACCGGTTCGACCGGAATCAACTCGATGCGTTCAGCGCTGATGGCATCGATGCTGATGGCACCGATCTCCTCGCCGAACGCGAAACCGAGCCACTCGAAGCAGTTGAGCCCGACCGACCAGGACCAGCCGCCTCCGAGTAGCCCACCGGTCGACAACGGTGGTTCCCACCATGTCCTGAGTGGACGACGGTGCTCGACCGCGGTCGAGCCGCATGCCTTGGCGAACTCGGGCCGACATTCGCTCCTGGCCAGACCAGTCGGACCAGCCGGATCAGACGGTGATGCCCCTGGTGTTCAGCCACTGCACGGGGTCGATCTTCGTACCGTTGGGCTGCCACACCTCGAAATGCAGGGTGTACCCGGTGGAAAAGCCCCGGTCGCCCATCCTGGCGATCTGGGTCCCGGCGACCACGTGCTGGCCGACCTGCACGGAGTAGTCGTTCATCCGTGCGTAGACCAGGATCGTGCCGTCGGAGAGCCGTTCCTTGACCCACACCCCGAAACCGCTCGTCGGTCCCGCGGCGATGATTTCACCGTCCGCGGCGGCGTAGATGGGCGCATCCCGCTGACCCTTGATCTCGATTCCGTAGTGCAAGGTGCCGTACTGCCCGCCGAAGGTGGAGATCACCGGTCCATCGGCCGGTTTGGCGAAGGTGACCGCGTCGACGTTCTGCGCGTTGGTCCCGTCGTTGTCATCGGTGATCTGCTGGCTCTCGGCGAGTTGAGCGGCAAGAGCCGACTGGTCGACGGTCCTTGCCATCGGCTGGACTTCCAGCGCCTGCTGGTTGTCGGCGGCCGGCCCGAGCAGCGCCACCGTGCCGCTGGGATCTGCTGTCGGCATCGAATCCTGCACGGGCATCTTGGGCAGCAGCGACTGGCCTGCGCTGGCCGCGGCGACCGCTCCGATCGCCACCGCGGCCATCACGATCCGGCCACGCAGCGCGGACGCCGACGCCTGTCCGCGGCGCGAGCCCCGCCGAAGCATCAGGTCCGATTCCGGCGGATCGTCGAGTGCGGTGGACGAGTCTTGGCCGCCTGAATAGCGGTAGGGCGCCAAAAGCTTGTCCTTCCTCGCAAAGTCATTCGGTGTACCCAGCGCGTTGGTCCACGTCACGGAGCGATCGCCGGGTGCCTCGGCTGGCCGAAACCGCCGCGCCGGGCAGGTAGAACTCCAGAAACCGGTGAGCCTCGCAAACGCAAAGTAACCGGCTTCGTGCTCTCTCCGTGATCAGACCGTAACTGTGGAACTCGGGGACAGTAACGAAGCCGCACCGCTCTCGGCAACAGTCCGCTGGTGATCTCGGCGTTTCGGCTCGATGTTCCAGGTTTCGCTGGCGTAAAACGACTTCTGGCCGACGCTCGGCAAGATCGTCGCTGGTGATCTCGGCCGCTCGCGGTCCAGGTCAGCACCATCAAGGCCCGTAGGGCGTTGCCAGGTCGGTCAAGGTGCCGCGCCCAATCCAGACGTCTGTGATTTAAGTCACTTACTGATGAAAAATTGACTCGGTCAACAAACAAACCGCATAGCAACCAAGCGCCGAAAGGTCGGAAAAGGAGCGTGATACCCAGCACCTGAAAACTGAATAGAAGCCGACGCGAATGTGGCGATCCTTGCGCAACGGCCCGCCGACTCAGGGCTACCGAACCGGGACACCGAACCGGAAACTCCCAGTGGCCGGAACCGGCAGCGGAACCGGTGGACGAAGCCGCCAGGCAGACCGGACGAAGCCGGCCGCCAGTCGGAACGGGCCCGAGCGAGACGTCCGGTCAGAACTCGGGTGACGTATCTGGTCAGCGGATAGGGATGAGGCAGAGCACTCGATGGCTCGGTAGCTCGATGACGCGCCTGGTCGTAGTCGGCCCCTGGCGCGTCCGGGACCCGAGTTCAACCTGACTGCCGAGGTGGCCGACACAAACCCGGCGACCTGCCAGCCGGACGCTCTCGGCACGACGGCGGCAAGCCTGGCGAGGAGACCTTCCTCGGCCGCCAGGCCCCCGCAAAGGCCCCGTCAGGCCCATGGTGACCAGCCGACTGTCCTCGGCCTTGCTAGCGTCAGTCCGGTGATCTCGCGGACCCCATCCTCACGAGGCCGCTCGGCGGACGACCGGCAAGGCCATCCGTCCGCGACCGACCAAGACGTCGCGGGTTCCCGACGCCCGGACGGACCGGACGACCTCCGGCTGACCGGCCGCGCGGCCCCGCGCGGCCGACTCTGGGAAGTCATCGCCCTGGCTGCCATCGGCGGTGTGCTGACCGCCATCGGGCCGCTGTTCCCGATGACGAGTCCAGTCGCACCGGCCGGGTTCTCCGCTGGGCCGATGCTGTTCGTGCTGGGGCTGCTGCCGGTCGCGGTGGCGATCGGGCTCGCCGCGCTGCGCCGACCTCTGGCCGCGGGCGGTGCGTTGATCGCCGCCGCCGTCTTCGTGCCGGGCCGACTGGCGACCGACGTCCAGTTCCTGGTCGACGCCAAGCTGGCCGAGCATCCTGAACTGGTCGTCCCGGACCAGACCTCGGTCGCGCTGCACGGCAGTACCGGGGTATGGCTGCTGCTCGTCGGGCAACTGCTGACCCTCGTCGCCGGTGCGCTTATCGTCGGCCAGGGCGCGGAACGGCCGGTCGGTGCGGATGCCGCTGAGCAGGTGGCGCCTCGGACGCCGCTGTTCATCGCTCTGTGCGTCGGCGTGCTCGGTGCGGTCGGCCTGCTGGCGGCGCCGTTCCATTCCGGCAACCCGGAGATCATCGAGCCGGACCTCTGGAGCGGGCCAGGATGGCTGCTGATCGGCGGCCTGTTGCTGGCGGCGGCGGTGCCGGTCGTGACGACCGTCGCGGTCACCACGACCGATCCGGCATTGACGCCCGGTTGGCTGCTCGGCGGTGCCGCGACGCTGGTCGCCGTCGCCTTGCCGGGGCTGGTTTCCGGGATTGCCGTGTCCGGGCTGCACCAGTCGATCGGTCCATACCTCGCGTTGATCGCCGCGGTCGCCATGCTCGCGCTGATCGGTTTCGCGCGGCGGGCAGCCGACGCGGCGGCGGATTCGTCCGGTGAACAGGATTCGCCCGGCCCGGAACTGCCCGGTACCGCTCGGCTGCACCGCGCTACCGGGATACTCGCCGTCCTTGCCGGGATCGCGGCCCTGCTCGGTGCGGTGACCAACACCTTCGTGCTGCCCGCCGGCTTGCCGAGCCCGATCGGCTACGCGGAGCGCGCGCTGCTGCCGACCGCGCTGATCGTCGGCCTGCTCGGCATCGCCATGCTCGTCGGCCGCTGGGCGCCGATCCTGCGCCCGATGCTCGCGGTCTCCCTGGTCACCATTCCACTGGCCGGTGCCGGCGCGCTCGACGCGGCCTTCGGTGGCGTCGGCATCGCCGGGGTCGGGCTCGGACCGGCGAGTTGGTTCACCGGGTTCGCCATTCTGGCCGGGTGTGTGGCGGCGATCTGTGCCGCGCTGGCCGGTGGTGTCGAGCGGGACGATGTCGACCTCACCTCGGTGTCCACCGAGCCGATCGTGCTCGTGCCGTCGGTACTGGCCGCTGTGCTGGCCATCGGCGCGTTCGGCCTGCCGATACTGCGGGCTGCCGGTTACACCGAGGCCGGCATCGTGTCGAACTTCCAGGTCACCTCGTGGGGCCTGCTGGTGGCATTGGTCACAGTGATCATCGTCGGTATCGTCGCCCCGCGCTGCCGCCCGGCGCGGGCCGCCGCGTTGTTGCTCGGCACGGCCGCCGTGCTCCTCGTCCGGTTGCTGGAACTGCCGTTGACCCGAGACCGGGTCGCGCAGTCCTCAGCAGGTGCGGGCACCTGGCTGAGCGCGGCCAGCCTGGTGTTGTTCCTCCTCGCCGCGGTCGCGGCCGTCGTCGTCGCTCTGCGCCGGCCGACGCCGCCGGCCCCGACTCGTCCGGCCCGCAAGGCGGCAGCTCACTGACCAAGACCGGTGACCGCGCGGTTGCGGCCCCGCCACTCGGCCCCGCCATCCAGGGTTCGCCATCCGGACCCCGCCGTCCGGTCTGGCGACCGGACAGGACTCGTGACCTGGCTGAATCGAATCGGAACCGGCTCGCTTCGCCCGATCGAGGGGATTGAACGGGACGGAGGTCACATGCGCACGGCATGCCGGTGGCGCGCGGCCCGTAATGGCCTACCGTTGCGCTCGCGGTCCTCGATGATGAGGAGGGAGCCATGGTCGGTCAAACCTCGAGTGGCGGTCAGCTTGGCCGGACCCCTCGAATCAGGGTGGTGATGGCCAAACCTGGCCTGGATGGACACGATCGCGGCGTCAAGGTGGTCGCGCGGGCGCTGCGCGATGCCGGTGTCGAGGTCGTCTATACCGGGTTGCACCAGACCCCGGAACAGATCGTGGAGACCGCCCTCCAGGAGGACGCGGACGCGATCGGGCTCTCGGTGCTCTCCGGCGCGCACATGACCTTGTTCAGCAAGGTCGTGGAACTGCTCGCGGCGCAGGGCGCCGAGGACGTCGTCGTGTTCGGCGGCGGAATCATTCCGGACGACGACATTCCCAAACTCGAAGAGCTGGGCGTCGCCAGGGTGTTCACCCCAGGCGCGACAACCCAGGAAATCGTGGCCTGGGTACACGGTCGCTTCGGCATCGAGAACACCGAGTCCACCGTGGACAGTGCAGCCAGTGCGGACCGCCCGGCCGCGCAGCCCGTCGACGTGGGCGGGGTCGAGGCGTAACCGTGCTCCGTCACAGACGCTGACAACCCGCAACAAGCCCAAGAACCACATCGCAATACGAAAGAACGAACCGCAGTACCAAAGAACACCAGCAAACAGCGAGCAGTACTACTCGACAAGCAACACAGACAGCCGTAGCCAACCCGATTACGGCGCTCGGTGAGCGAACTCACCACGGTGAGTGACGGAGTTCACCGACGGTCGCCGCCCTAGCGTCCATGCAGGTCGATAGGGTCGGGCCGTCCGACAGCAGTCCTCGGGCGGCCGCCGGAGACAACGCAATCGTTCGTGTGGTGCTCGCGAGGCGAAGTCGTGAGTTCAGTGAGCACGTAGTCAAGGAGACTCTGAGTGGACCTGTACGAGTACCAGGCGAAGGACCTCTTCGCTGCGCATGGTGTGCCGGTGTTGCCGGGCCGGGTGGTGACCGATGCCGAGGAGGCGGGGGTTGCTGCTGAGGGTATTGGTGGCGCGGTGGTGGTCAAGGCGCAGGTGAAGACGGGTGGTCGGGGGAAGGCTGGCGGG
>DATATE010000143.1:0-16684 GCA_036268955.1 Pseudonocardiaceae bacterium | reverse complement strand
GGTGAACGGCGCACTCGCACTACCGGTGTTCAACAACGCATACAGATTCCCACCATCGGTGTACAACATGTCCGCATGATGATCACCATTCAGATCACCCATCGCCACCACCGCATCCGACGGCAACCCCGACACGATCTGTACCGCCGACTCGCCTGCGAAGGGCAGATGGTCGGACGTGCTTCCCATGTTGTTGGGCAGGTACCAGGCGGTGCCGTCGGACTTGGTGTACACCAGATCCGCATAACCATCACCCGACACGTCAGAGGCGAAGATCTTCGTCACATTGCTACCGAGGTAGGACGCGACGACATAGCCGGTGCCCGAATAGGGCGTGCTGCCGCCTACACCGGGGTACAACCGAACCTCATCGGTCGACGGGTCGTAGATGAAAAGGTCGGCCGTGTTGTGGCCGGTGATCGCACCAGCGGCCACCAGGGCGCCAGCGGGAAGACCCGTCACCACCGGCGCGCTGTTCCCGGAGAACGGCACCCCACCAGGATTCGTACTCGAACTGTCCGGCAGATAATTCACCGCAGAACCATCAGACCACAACAAATCCGCATGCCCGTCACCCGAAACATCATCAATACCACCATTGACGGAGTTCCCGGTCCCCATCGAAAGGCTGCCACCGGGGAAGGGGCGGATCGCGCCGTAGTAACCGCTGCTGAAGAACGGGACCACCTGTGCGGTCTCGCCGGTCTCCGGCTCCTGGGCGATCTCGTTGGCACCGAGATAGATGGCGACGTGATGGATACCGCTGGCCGCGCCGTTGCTGCTCCAGTAGAGCAGGTCTCCCGGCAGCAGGGGCCCCGTCCCCTGCGCTCCGGAGAAGCGCGTGCCGCCCAGCGTGTCCCATTCGGTGATCGTGCTTCCCGAGCCGATGGGATCGGCGCCGGTCGCCTCGGCATACGCGTAGCGCACGAGACCGGAACAGTCCAGGCCACCGCCGCTCGGACCGGGAACCGCGCCATGGCCGCCGCCCCAGACATAGGGAACTGCCTTGGCGACCTCGTCGCAGGCATAACCGACCGCTGCCTGCGCCACCGGGCTCGCACCGCCGGCAAGCACTCCGCAGGTGGTCGCGGGAGCCGCACTCGCCTCGGGCGCCACGGTGAAGGCGGTGGTACCGAATACGCAGGCCGACGCGGCCACGACCGCGCCGACCACTGTGAAGCGCTGACCGAACGGGTTTCTTCTGCCGCTACTCGACATAGGAATCTCCCCCTAATTTTGTGTTTTCCAGAAATACGATTGGACGCTGAATACCGAAAACAAGTGCGTTGATCAATCAGAGATCGCACCCTGCCGGCAAAGGGCATCGCGCGGCGCCTTGTGCCAGCGCGGTGGCCGCTCGTGGCGTGTCAACGCCTTACCTGGCAACGGAAAGGTCGCCGGTCGGTCATCCCCCCTTCGTGGACCGACGATCCGCGGTCGCGGCAGGCGCCAGCACCGCCACGGAGGTGGCGGGATGGATCGCGCGAGGCCTTACGGACGGATCGTCATGGCGAGCCGGCCACAACCGAGTCGGTACGACTCGGCTCAACCGGCGCCCGCCCCCCTGGTTTATCGAAGTCAAGCAGCTCAGCAACTGAGGTTTAAGCGAGCTGACCGTATGCCGGGCCGGCACGCATGTCAAGAGTTGATGAGACCCCGCCCTGATCATCAACTAAGATGAACCCAGGAGGTGCGATCATGTCCGACTCGGCAGCCGGAGCCAGCCTTGCTGACCGGCTCGACCACCTGTTCAGGACGGTGCGGCAGCCGGGAGGCGCCGAATACACCCACGAAGAGGTGGCCACGGCCATTCGCGACCGCGGGGTCATGATCTCGCACACCTACGTCTGGCAGTTGCGCAAGGGGCTACGGGAAAACCCGACCAAGCGGCATCTGGAAGCCCTTGCCGAATTCTTCGGCGTACCGGCCACCTATTTCCTCGACGGCGACGTCGAGCACATCGACGCCCAGCTGGAACTGCTGTCCGCACTGCGCGACGGTGGTGTCCGCTCCATGGCGCTGCGGGCCGTGGGACTGTCCCAGCGCAGCCTTGACGCGATCCGTGGCATGGTCGAACACGCTCGCCAGATCGAGGGGCTTCCCGACGAGCCGCCGCGGTCCGATAACGGTGGCGCCGGCTCCTGACCAGTTCGGGATACCATTCCGCCGAACAGGCATCAGCTGACCGCACCAGCCGCTCTGGCGTGCGCAGGAGGATGCGTGGGGGGCTGCTGTGGATCTCGATCAGCTGCGCAAGCGTTGCCGGCGACGGCTGGCGGACGTGGTGATTCCGGAACCGTTCAGTCTGCAACGGTTCCGGGCCCAGGTCGCCGAATCCCGTGGCAGGCCGTTGCATCTGCACTCGGTCGCGCCGCGGCCCGCCTCGGGTACGCCCTGCGGTATGTGGCTGGCGACGGCCGGCGCGGACCATGTCTTCTACGTCTCCGGCAGCAGCGCGCTGCATCAGCAGAACATCATCCTGCACGAAATCGGACATATGCTCTGGGATCACGCTCTTGACGTCCGATCCGACCTGCTCGCCGGACTCCTGCCCGATCTCGATCCGAACGTGGTCACCCGCACGCTGCTGCGGACCTCCTATTCCGCACCGCAGGAGCAGGAGGCGGAGATGATGGCCGCGGTCATCCTGGAACGAGCGGGGTGGCCATCGGCCGGTGCCCGACCCAGCGGCGTGCTCGCCCGCCTGCAAGAGGTCTTCGAACCCCGACGGCGGGGCCGGCGACATGGCGACTGACCTGGAATTCTGCGCGATCGTCCTGCTATGGGCGATCTGTGTCTACCGGCTGCCGTACATGCTCCGCTCCCCGCAGCAGGGCGCTTTCACGCTGATGCTGCTGGCCGTGACCGCCTCGGCGACCATCAACGAGCACCCGGTCACCACCGTCATCGACCGGATCACCGGCGTGGCCGATGTGTCCGTTCTGCTGAAGAACCTGCTGGGCCTGCTCGCCGCCATGGCCGCGCTGCGATTCGCCGACGCGATCGCGGTGGACGAGGAGCCCGGCGAGCGCCGCCGCCGTATCGGCGGCTACGTCGCCATGGCCGCTGCCATGATCGCCATGATCGCGCTGTTCACGATCATTCCGCGACAGCAGGGCGGTCCCGACTTCGTCGACGCGCAGGCCGCGAACCCCGCGGCCGGCGCCTACGGCGTGATCTTCCAACTGTGTCTCGGCGCGACCCTGGTCTGGGTTTCCCGTGGCTACTGGCGGTACTGGGGCAACACCCGGTCCGGCGCGCTGCGCACCACGCTGTTGCTGTTCAGCCTCGGTCTTGCCGTCGGCGTGCTCTATGTGCTCAACCGCCTGGTCTTCCTGCTCTCCCACCTTCTCGGATCGCGGCTGATCCAGGGACCCGGCTATGTCGCGGTGTCCACGACGCTGTTCGCGAGCGCGCTGCTGCTGATCGGGGTGGGCAGCGTGGCATACGTCTTCCGCGCGGGCGGTCATCAACTGGGCCGTTATCTGTCGCTGCACCGGATGTACCCGCTCTGGCACACCCTTGTGCAGGCCGCGCCCGAGGTCGTGCTCGGGCCGACGCCCACCCGGACCAGGGACCTGCTCGCCGTCCGCGGCCTTCGGTTGCGGCTCTACCGCCGAACGATCGAGATCAGGGACGCGCAATGGATCCTGCGCGACCACGTGTCCGCCAGGGCGCGCGCTGATCTTCGACAGGCCGTCACGGCCCTGGGTCTTGCCGACGACCTGGTCCCCACGGTGACCGAGGCCTGCCTGCTGGAGATCGGACGCAGGGCGAAACTGGCCGGCCGGCCACCGAACGGGGCATTGGCCGAGACCGCCTTCGCCACCGGCGTCGATCTTGACAGCGAGGTGCGGGACCTGCTGCGCATCGCTCGCCGGTCCAGGTCACCGATGGTGGCGCGGCTCGTTGACGGGCTGCCGACCGCGACGCTCCGGCACGCGACCCAGCGGGAGTGAGCGGGACTCGGCGGAACGTCCCGGTATCCGCCGAATCCCGCCCGGTGGGAGGTCCGCGCGGCCGAGCGCGGCGGGACACTCCCGAGGTACCGGCGCTCAGCTCACGAGTCCGGCGGCCCGCGCCCAGCGGTACTTGGCTCCGAGTACGGCCACCGGCTTCTCGGTGGTGTACGGGTAGGCGATCACGCCGTGCTGGTAGAGGTAGTCGCTGGCCTCCTCCACCTCGACGTCACCGGACAGCGAGGCCACCACCGGCTTGTGGATGCCCTTGTCGCGGAACTCCCGCACGACGTCGACGACCAGCTTCGCGAAGACCATCGGCGGGGTGACGATGGTGTGCCAGTAACCGAGGATCAGCGCGTGGATCCGCTCGTCGGAAAGGCCGAGTGCGATGGTGTTTCGGTAGGTCGACGGTGGCTCGCCGCCGGTGATGTCCACCGGGTTGCCGGCCGCGCCGAAGGGCGGGATGAACGCGCGGAACGCCTCGTCGAGATCGGGCGGGATGCTCATCAGCGACAGTCCGTTGTCGACACACGCATCGGACAGCAGCACCCCGGAACCGCCCGCACCGGTGATGATGACGACGTTCTCCCCGGCCGGGGTCGGCAGCAGCGGCAGGCCGTGTGCGTACTCCAGCATGTCGTTGAGCCCTGGCGCGCGGATCACGCCACTGCCGCGGAGAATGTCGTCGTAGATCCGGTCGTTGCCGGCCAGCGCGCCGGTGTGCGAACTCGCCGCCTTGGCGCCCTGTTCGGTGCGGCCGGCCTTGAGCACGATCACGGGCTTGTGTTTGGAGACCCGTTTGGCGGCGGCGACGAATGCCCGACCGTCCTTGAGGTCTTCAAGGTGCATGGCGATGAGGTTGGTGTTGTCGTCGTGTTCGAAGAAGGTGAGCAGGTCGTCCTCGTCGATGTCGGCCTTGTTGCCGACGCCGACGATCGCGGAGACGCCCATCTTCCTCGACCGGCTGAAGCCGAGGATGGCCATGCCGATCCCACCGCTCTGCGAGGACAGCGCGACACCACCCGCCACGTCGTAAGGGGTGCAGAAGGTCGCGGAGAGGTGTTCCGGGGTGTAGTAGTAGCCGTAGATGTTCGGGCCGAGGATGCGCACGCCGTGTTTGCGCGCGATGGCCAGCACCTCGTCCTGCAGTTCCTGGTTGCCGGTCTCACCGAACCCGGACGGGATCAGGATCGCGCCCGCGACCCCCTTCGCGCCCGCTTCCTCCAGCGCCTGCGGCACGAACCTGGCCGGCACCGCGAACACCGCGACATCGACAGGGCCGGGTACCTCGGTGATGCCGCGGAACACCTTGCGGTCGAGGATCTCGTCGGCCTTCGGGTTGATCGGGTAGATCTCGCCCTGGTAGCCGCCGTTGACCAGGTTGCGCATCACCGAGTTGCCGATCTTGCCGGTCTCGGCGGAGGCGCCGATCACCGCGATCGCGGTCGGCCGCATGATCCGGTTCATCGAGGCGAGGATCTCCTCGTCGGTGAACGTCTCCGGTCCGGGATGCTCGGCCGGGTCGATCAGCATCCGCACGTCGACGGCGGTCGCGCCGGACGCGGTGGCCAGCACCGGGTTCAGGTCGACCTCCACCAACTGCGGGAAGTCGGTGACCAGGTCCGACACCCGCCGGATCAGATCGGCCAGGGCGTCGCGGTCGGCCGGTTGGCTTCCCCGCGCACCGCGCAGGATCTCGGCGGCCTTGATGCCCTCGACCATGGCCAGCGCGTCCGGCGCGGAGGTCGGGGCGAGGCCGAAGGTGACGTCTTTGAGCACCTCGACCAGTACGCCGCCGAGACCGAAGGCGACCACCTTGCCGAAAGTCGGGTCGGTGACCGCGCCGACGATCACCTCGTGTCCACCGCCGAGCTGCTGTTGCACCTGGACGCCGACGATCTTCGCGTCCGCCTTGTACTTCAGGGCGTTGGCAACGATCGTGTCGAACCCGGCGGCGACCTCGGGCGCCGAGGACACCCCGACCAGCACGCCGCCCGCCTCGGTCTTGTGCAGGATGTCCGGCGAGACAATCTTCAGTACGACGGGGAACCCGATGTCCTGAGCGAGTTTCGCCGTCTCCTCGGCGGTGGTGCCAAGGCCCTCACCGGGAGTGGGGATGCCGTAGGCATCGGCCACCCGTTTGCCTTCCGGTGCGGTCAGCGACGGTCGCCCCGCCGCGATCGCGGCGTCGATGATCTCCTTGACCGTGTCCCGGTCGTAGCCCGATCCGTTCTGTGGCATCCTCTTGCTCTCTTTCGGTCCCGTGGCCACCGGCGATCAGATGACTTTCGCGGCGCGCAGTTCGGCGATCCGCGTTGGCTGGTAGCCGAGTTCGGCGAGTACTTCCTCGGTGTGCTCGCCGAGCAGCGGCGATGATTCGATGGTCACCGGGGAGTCCGACAGCTTCAGCGGGCAGCCGACGGTGCGGAAGGCGCCGCGCCGCGGATGGTCGACCTCGACGACGGTCTCCAACTCGGCGAGGGTCGCGTCCTCGATCAGCTCACGGGTGGACATGATCGGTCCGCACGGAATCCCGTAGGTGTTGAGCTGGTCCATCACCTCGAACTTGGTGTGCTTCTCGGTCCACTCCTCGATCATCGCGAACATCTTGTCCAGTTTGGACAGTCGAGCTTCCGGAGTGCTCCACAGCGGGTCGTCGGCCAGTTCCGGGCGGCCGATGAGCGTCGCGATCGGCGTCCAGCCGACCGGTTGCACGATGACGTAGATGTAGTCGTTGGGCCCACCCGGTGCGCAGCGCACCGCCCAGCCGGGCTGACCACCACCGGAGGCATTGCCCGAGCGCGGCACCTCGGTGCCGAAGTGCTCGTTCGGGTACTCGGAAAGGCCACCGTGCGCGAGGCGCTGCTGGTCGCGCAGCTTCACCCGGCACAGGTTGAGCACCGCGTCCTGCATGGCGACCTGGACCCGCTGCCCCTGTCCGGTCCTGGTGCGCTGCAACAGCGCGGCCAGGATCGCGGCGACGAGGTGGATACCGGTGCCGGAGTCGCCGATCTGCGCGCCGGTCGCGGTCGGCGGCCCCTCCTCGAAACCGGTGGTGCTCATCGCGCCGCCCATGGCCTGCGCGATGACCTCGTAGGCCTTGAAGTCGGCGTAGCGGCCGGGGCCGAAGCCCTTGATGGAGGCGTAGACCAGCCGCTCGTTGATCTCGTGCAGCCGCTCCCAGGTGAACCCGAAGCGGTCCATCACGCCGGGCCCGAAGTTCTCCACGACGACGTCGGCACCGGCGACGAGCTTGCCGAAGATCTCACGGCCCTGCTCGTCCTTCATGTTCAGGGTGAGGCTGCGCTTGTTGCAGTTGAGCATGGTGAAATACAGACTGTCCACATCGGGCAGATCCCGCAGCTGGCCACGGGTGACGTCGCCGCGGCCGGGGACCTCGATCTTGATGACCTCCGCGCCGAGCCAGGCCAGCAGCTGCGTTGCCGAGGGGCCGGACTGGACGTGCGTCATGTCGACGATCCGAATGCCGTCGAGGGCCTTTCCCATTTTTTCCTCCCACGCCGAGGGAATACGTCAGCGGAATCTGAGCGGGACGATCACTTGTACATGGTCTGGTTCATCGTGCCGGGGGCGTACGCGTCCGGGTCGACCCAGACGTTGATCAGCGAGGGCTTGCCGGATTCCCGTGCCCGCCACAGGGCCGGGACGATGTCCCTCGGGTCGCGCACTTCCTCGCCGTAGCCGCCGAGCATCCTGGCGAACTCGTCGTAGCGGACGTCGCCGAGCGTGTTGCCGACGCGCTCGCGTTCGAGGCCGTACTTCTGCGCCTGGCCGTAGCGGATCTGGTTCATCGAGGAGTTGTTGCCGACGATGCCGACGAACGGCAGGTTGTAGCGGACCAGGGTTTCGAAGTCCCAACCGGTGAGGCTGAACGCACCGTCGCCGAACAGCGCGACGACCTCCTTGTCCGGGCGGGCGTGCTTGGCGGCCAGCACGAACGGGATGCCGACGCCGAGGGTGCCCAGCGGACCGGGGTCCATCCAGTGGCCGGGTGATTTGGGTGCCACGACCTGGCCGGAGAAGGTGACGATGTCGCCGCCGTCGCCGACGTAGATGGAGTCCTCGGTGAGGAACTCGTTGATCTCGTGCACGAGCCGGTAGGGGTGGATCGGGCTGGCGTCGGACATCAGCTGCGGCAGTCGCTTGGCCCGCGCCTTCTCCTCGACCGCACGCAGTTCCGCCAGCCAGGCCTGCCGGACCTGCTGCCGGCCGGCGATCCTGCTGGAGGCCTCGGTGACGGCGGCGAGTACGACTCCCGCGTCGCCGACGATGCCGAGGCTGATGTCCCGGTTGCGGCCGACGGTCCGGTAGTCGAGGTCGATCTGCACGACGGTCGCCCTCGGCGAGAGCCTGCGGCCGTAGCCCATCCGGAAGTCGAACGGGGTGCCGACGATGACGATCACATCGGCGTTGTCGAAGGCGTAGCGCCGGGAGAGCTGGAAGTGGTGCGGGTCGCCGGGTGGCAGGGTGCCCCGGCCCGCGCCGTTCATGTAGGCCGGGATGTCCAGCGTGCGCACCAGTTCGATCGCGGCCTCACTCCCCCGCGTCGTCCATACCTGGCTGCCGAGCAGGATCGCCGGTTTCTCCGCGTTGCTGAGCAGATCGGCCAGCGTCTGGATGTCCTTCGGGTCGCCGAGGTCGCGGGTGGAGGCACGGTAGTGGCCGGATTCGGGAATCCTGGCCTGCTCCAACGGAACCGTGGCGTCCAGCACGTCACGGGGGATCTCGAGGAAGGCCGGGCCGGGCGCGCCGTGGAAGCACTCGCGGAAGGCCATCGACACCAGGTCGGCCACCCGCGCGGTGGAGGGCACCGTCGCCGCGAACTTGGTGATCGGGGTCATCATGTCCACATGCGGCAGGTCCTGTAGCGAGCCCATCTTGTGCTGGCTCAACGCGCCCTGGCCGCCGATCAGCAGCATCGGGCTCTCCGCGCGAAGCGCGTTGGCCACCCCGGTCACCGCGTCGGTGGTGCCGGGACCGGCGGTCACCACCGCGCAGCCGGGGCGGCCGGTCAGCCGGGCGTAGCCGTCGGCGGCGTGCGCGGCGACCTGTTCGTGCCGGACGTCGATCACCTCGATGCCCTCGTCGACGCAGCCGTCGTAGATGTCGATGATGTGCCCGCCACACAACGTGAAGATGGTGTCGATGCCCTCGGCCCTGAGCGCCTTCGCCACCAAGTGCCCGCCCGATATCTGCTGCGTTCCCGTGGCGTCCGCTGTGGTCGCGCCGGGTACCACACCGTTCGCCGCGGCCGTCTCGGTCGCTGTCCGCGCCATTGCTGGTCAACTCCTCACGTTCATGCTGGCGCACTCGGATTGGGCGCCACTTCCCCTGCGCACGAGCTGGGCCGGCTCAGCAAGACCCATCTCTGTAGACTGCATACCATATGGGGTACACACATGGTGATCCTCGGCCGCGACGATGTCCAGAGGCGCCAAGGAGAAAGTTCCCTTGGTCACGTCCCGACCGGCGGCCACACAACAGGTCAGCACGTCGACGAGCGACTGATCAGCGCACACCGCCCGCTTTGCGAGCACGGTGACCGCGTCGGCGACGGCGGCGGGTGCCACTACCCGCCGATAGAACCGACCCGTCGGCACGGTGACGGCACGGCGTTGCGCGGCCATGAGTCGGCGTCGGATGGCCGCGGGTAACCGTCGCCCGCTGGGCCGCAACGCGGCGCGGCAACAGATCCCGACCAGGGTCGCGGCAAGCGGGTCGGCAGCGGCCGAGGTGCCGATCAGCGGCAGGGCAAGGCCGACGAGACGCGCGCGCCCGATATCGCCGCATTCATCGTTCACCCGGCGGGCAACGGCGGCCAGTACCGGATGGACACACCGGGGACGGTCGCTCCACGGTTCACCGGCCAGCACCGACACCAGTTCCAGCAGGCACTGCCCGTCGCCGGGATCCCGATGCCGGCCGCGATCGAGGATCATGACCGCACAACACCGGCTACCGGCCCGCCGAGGACGGTCCGGCCGGGTTGGCGCAGTAGCGGCAACAGCGCCGTGCACAACACGGCCAGCGCGGCGGCGACCACGAACCCGACCAGATAGGCCCGCGACCCGTCGGCGATGGCGACGACACCGACCCCGAGCACCCCGCCGATGCCCTTCGCGGAGTACAGCACGCCGAAATTGGACAGCGCGGCCTTGTCGCCGAAGAAGCCGGCGACCACTCTGGGCAGCAAGGCATATCCGGTGCCGAGCCCGAGCCCGGCAAGGCAGGCGCCCGCGACGAACGCGCCCGGCAGGCCGTACCGCGCGGCGACCAGCAACAGCAGCTGACCCAGTGCGCCGATGGCGACCGCGCCGAACAGCACCCGTCGCCGGCCGAACCGGTCGCAGGCGAGGCCGGCCGGTCCACGGACCATGCCGCTGCCCGCCGCGAACAGCACCGCGACGAGGATCGCGAACGGCCAGCCCCAACCGCTGCGGTCGGCGAACACCGCGAGGTAGCCGATGTCGAAAAGGCAGCCCGCGGACACGCAGATCACCACCGCATACATCAGCCAGGCGGCCGGGCAGCGCAGCAGCTCGCTCGGCGTGTAGCGGCGGATGGCCGGCCAGTTGTCGCGCAGCCCCCGGTTGACCGACTTGTCCACCGCCCACACCTGCGGGTCCAGCGCGGTCGGCCACCAGTCCGGCGGCGGATTCCGCAACACGACCGCGGCGAGACCGACCAGGACGAGTACCACGACCGCGGTCACATCGAGCAGCACGACGACATCGGGCGGCGCGGCGAACACGCCGATTCCGACCAGTACCGGGATGGCGCCGTAGCCGAACGCACCGGTGACCGCGCTCAGCACGGTGGCGCGCTCCGGATACCAGCGGGCGACCGCACGCAGGCAACTGCCGTAGACCAGCCCGGAACCGACACCCGAAGCGACGCCGTAGCCGAGTGCGAGCTGCCAGAAGCTCCGCGAGTAGGCCAGCGCGACCAGTCCCCCGGCTGCGAGCACCGCACCGAGCAACACGCTCACCGTCGGCGTCCGCACGACCCGCCGCGCCATCCCGGCGGTTGCGACCCGGTCCGGGCCGGTCCTCGACACCGCGACCGCGAGGGCCTGGCAGGCCACCCAGCTCGGCAGCAGCCAGACGGCATGCGCCACCGGCCAGCCGTGCCCGACGCCGAGCGCGGGCAGGATGACGCCGAATCCGTACTGGCCCGCGCTGACCGCGAACATGGCCAGCCAGGCGGCGGCCAGTATCCAGCGGCGGGATCGGCCGAGCAGGTCCCGGTCGCTCTCGCCGATCCGATATGACCGGCGATAGACATCGCGAACCTCACGGGCAACCGGATACAGCTGCGGTTCTACCATCGGGACCACCGCCTTTGTATACAGTATGTGATAGCCTGTATAGCAAGTTCAACGATAGTTGTCTACGGCCGATCAGGGGGCGCAGCCGCGAAAACGACGGGGCCGGTGCGGCGCTGGAGAACGCCACACCGGCCCCGTCGATGAGGGCGGATCGATCAGCCGGTCAGGCCGCCCGTTCCGGCACCGGACCGCTGGTACGGGACAACAGGTCGATCGCGGCGTGCACGGTGCGCAGCAGCGGGGCCTCCACCCCGGTCAGGTCGGCGATCTCCACCACCGCGGCGACGATCGCGTCCAGTTCCATCCGCTTACCGCTCTCGAAGTCCTGCAGCATGGACGTCTTGTGGTGGCCGACGCGTTCGGCACCGTCGAGCCGCTTCTCGACGGAGATGGGCGGATGCGCGCCCACCGCCGCCGCGATGTCCAGCACCTCCCGCATCATCCGCTCCACCGCCCACCGGGTACCGCGATGCTGGCAGATCTCCACCATCGTGCTCCTGGTCAGCGCGCTGATCGGGTTGAAGGCGACATTGCCCATCAGCTTGATCCAGATGTCCTCGCGCAGCTCCGACTCGACCGGGGACTTGAGGCCGCCGGCGACCATCGCGGCGCTGAATGCCTGACAGCGCCGCGAAATACTGCGATCGGGCTCGCCGATGGAGAAGCGGGTACCCTCCAGGTGCCGGATCACCCCCGGCGCCTCGATGACCGCGGCCGGATACACCACGCAGCCGATCGCGCGGTCCATCGACAGCACCGCCGAGGTCGCGCCGTCCGGGTCGACGGCCTCGATCCGACGCCCCTCGTAGGGACCGGGCAACTTGTGGAAGTACCACCAGGGAATGCCGTTCTGGCCGGCGATCACCGCGGTGTGCTCGCCGAGCAGCGGTCGGATCAGCGCGCCCGACGATGCGTAGCTGTGTGCCTTCAGGCCGAGGAACACGTAGTCCACCGGTCCGATCTCGTTGGGATCATCCGTTGCCGGTGGATGCGCGAGGAAGTCACCTCGTGGACTGAGCACCCGGACCCCGTCCTTGCGCAAGGCCCGCAGATGGGGCCCTCGGGCGACAAGATGCACCTCGGCACCACCCCGATGCAGCGCGGCGCCGACATATGCGCCGATCGCACCAGCTCCGAGGACTGCGACCTTCACGACAGACTCCTCTCGTCCGTGGAACGATAGCATACTGTATACAGTCTGATGGTGTCCAGGATTTCGTAGACATCACCGGTCGAGGCGCCAACCGGCAGCCTCACAATGAGGGCTTCCGCACACCAGATGTCGCGATCACCCCGAAAACCGTCATCATGGTTGGCACGAAGACGGATGGACGACGGCCGAATCGACGGTGGACGAAGGCTGGGACAGGCCGCCGAATTCTTGATCGACAATGAGAGGGAAGGTATGAACTGGGCAGAACAGACCGAGCCACAACTCGGCGATCTGGAAAGAACATTCGCCGACGATCCCGGCTGGCATGCCAGCCTGCGTCGACTGCGGTCGATCATGGTGGCGCGGCAGCACTTCGCCGGCAGGCGCGGCCCGATACTGGCCAGCGGCATGGCTCTGGCGAGTGCGGCGATCCTGCTCCTGCTCGGACTGTGGCTGATCGTCCCGTCAGCCGCCGGCGTGATGGCGCTGGTCGCCGCCTGCCTACTGGTCGGCGGGATCGTCTTCGCGGCAACCTTCGCCGTGCTCGATCCGCACGCCGTGCCACCGGTCCGGGAACGCTCCCCCCGATAAGCGGATCGCACGACCGCAACCTCCCCGACAACGTCCCGAAGCACAACATCCCGAACCGCGACGTCCCGAACGAGAGCGTCCCGAGTCGCGGTGTCCCACAGCGTGAGCGTCCGGAAAAGTGGTCGAACACACCGTCCACTGGTTGATTGAATACAAAAGCCCGTATGGTAATCTCGATTGAGCGCTTCGGCGGCATGGTCGGCTCGACGGATTCGGGAACGGGGAAACCGGTGGACGGTAACGCGATGGTCCCTGGCGGTGACACCAGCCGGCGGCGGGCCGAGATGCGCGCCGCGTTCGCCGACACCGCTCCCCGCCGGGTCGAAAGGCCGGCTCCGTTGCGCCAGGCCGTGTACGACTCGCTCATCGAGCTGATCATCTCCCGTGTCCTGCGGCCCGGCCAGCACCTGGTGGAGAACGAACTCGCCGAGCAGCTGGGCGTCAGCCGGCAGCCGGTGCGCGAAGCATTGCAACGACTACAGACCGAGGGCTGGGTGGATCTGCGCCCTGCCCAGGGTGCTTTCGTGCACGAGCCGACCGAGGACGAGGTCGAGCAGCTGCTCGCGGTGCGCTGCCTGCTGGAGACGGAGTCGGCGCGGCTTGCCGCTGTGGCCAGCACTCCGCAGCTGGTCAAACAGCTGCGTCGGATCCTCAAGGAGGGCAGGGCCGCGGCGACCGCGGGCGACATCGAGACGGCGGTGTCGGCCAACTCCGAACTGCACGGTCTGATCACCACCATGTCGGGTAACGCGGTACTCGGTGAACTGATCGGCCTCGTCGACCGGCGGGTCCGCTGGTACTACACGCCCCTTGCCAAGCAGCGCGGTATCGCGTCCTGGAAGGAACACGCCGAGATCATCGAGGCGATCGGCCGCGGCGACCAGGAGCGCGCCGCCGAGGCGATGCGGCTGCACACCGAGGAGACAAGGGCCGCCTCGCACAAGCACTCCGCCTCGGCGGACACCGAGGAGCCGAACCGAAGCACCGGACGAACCCGCCGCTGAGATGGGTGGGTGTCGCGGACGAGGCGAACGTCCGCGACACCCGGCTTCGTTGGTCGCCGACCGGCTTCCTCGGTCACCGACGAGAACAGTGCGCTGGTGGCCGGTTGGTCAGCGACCGGCTTCCCGACCGGAGCCCACCGCGCTGTCCTCGGGTACCGCGACCGGCGGTGGTTCGTCGGTCGCCGGGGCCGGCGAGGGATTGCGCAGTGTCAGCGCGATCACGCCGGACACGATCGCCATGGCCGCGGCGATGTAGAAATCCAGTTTCCAGGAGCCGGTCACACCGAACAGGTAGGCGGCCAGATAACCGGCGTAGACGCCACCGGCCGCCTTGCCGGTGTAGATGATGCCGTAGTTGACACCGGAGTTGCCCCTACCCCAGTAGTCGCCGACGAGCGCGGGGTAGATGCTGAACAGCGGCCCCCAGGTACCGAAGGCCACGCAGGTCTCCACCACGAACAGCGGTCCGTTGTTGGTGACCGTCATGGCCAGCAGCATCAGGCCCATGATGCAGAAGGAGATGAACATCGACAGCTCACGGCCGATGTGGTCGGAGATGCCACCGCCGATCCAGCGCATCACCCCGTTGGGAATCCGGCTGTAGGTGGCGGCGGCGAGGCCGACCCCGGCGCCCAGGGCGAGATCGGCACCGGCGATGGCCGCGACGTGCGCGGTGACCATCAGCCCGGCCCCGGTGATCAGGGTCAGTCCGATCCAGGCCGCATAGGACTGCCAGGTGCGCAGCATTTCCCGTGGCGTGTAGTCCCGGCTCGCCGTTCGAGTCCGGTTGGTGACCGTGCGATCGGCGACCGGGTCGAATCCGGGCGGCAGGTAACCCTTGGGCGGAAACCGCAGGAACTGCGCGGCGATCACGATGACCACCAGCATGGCAACGCCCATCAGGGTGAACGCGGTCTCGTAGCCGAACGTGCCGGCGCTGATGTACTGCTGGAGGAACGGGATGAAGATCGCCGAACCTGCGCCGAAGCCCATATCGATGAGGCCGACCGCGAGACCGCGCTTACGCGCCTCGGGGAACCACTTCAGCGCGTTGTTCACACAGTTGCAGTAGATGTAGCCCGGTCCGAGGGCGCCGAGTCCATAGGCGATCCACAGGCCGACCGCGGTGTGCATATGAGCACTGGCCAACCAGCCAGCGCCGGTCAGCACCCCGGCCGCCGTGGTGAACCAGCGCGGCTGCCAACGGTCCGACCAGCGGCCACTGGGGATCATGAACAGCGCGGCCACCACGATGTAGACGGTGAAGGTGAACGCGACCGCCGTCAGCCCGACATGGTTTGCCTTGGCATAGGGCTCTTCGAAGAGCGTGAACGTGTACTCGTACGGACTGATCATCAGCATGACCAGCAAGGCGACGACGGCCTGAAACCACCTGTTGTGTAACAGGCCCGACAATTGCGGCATCTGACGTCCGTCAGCGGCGGTCGTCATCGGAGCACCCCGCAGATCGATTTCTCGTTGCCGGCCACGTCCCGACACCGGTCTACTGGACTGTCTACTGGGAAATGGGGATTCGCTGGTAGCACGGTGGGCACCGACCCTGCTGGTGTTCGGTTTGGTGTCCTACCGGGTTGCTCAGCTCGTCGGATCATCTCGGTGTGCGTCCTTTCCACCTGTCCGAAGTACGAACTCCACCGGCGGTGCACGGACTCCGCGACCCACACACATCGACGGCCACACCGGACGTCGGTGGCGAACGTGCGAGTGCGACCGTGTCGAGATCACCGTCGCGCAATATTGCATACTGTCTGGAGTAGCCATGATGGCTCTCGTTCGCACGTCTGTAAAGTGTTTGTTTCCGAACTTGACCAAGCGTGACCGAACGCGACCGCTGCCTCGATCCAGCCACGCCGATACCGTTACCGGATCGAACGTGCACGGCGCCCAGCGCGCGACATCGGCCACCGTCGACCAAGCGCGACCACCGCCCTGTCACGACCTTCTTGGTTGTCCCACAACGAATAGCGCGCCGTCCCTGGACGCGCGTCCACAAAATCGTCTACAGTATGCATTCATTGGCCGACCGCGACGCCGCGGCGTCCGCGCCGGACTCGGGACGATGTGGTTCCACGGAGGCGATGACATGCTCCAGCATCCAGAACTGACCGCGATCCACCGCGCTGTCGACGAACTCTCCCGCGCGGCACACGACCTGCGGCACCGGTTCGGCAACACCCTTGACGTCTGCCGCTTCGCCGAGGACGTGTCGCGGTTGCGCGCCGACAGTGCCCTACTCGCACGGAGCCTGCCCGTTCTCACCGCGACCGCGAGCCGGCGGTCGCCGATCCCGGACCAGGACTACGACCGGACGCTGTGGCGCCACGACGACGAGGGGCTCGGCGGTTTCGCCAGCACCCTCGGCGATGCGACGGCCCAAGTGGGTTAGCCCTCTCCCCCGCCGGCCGCTCCGAGAAAGAAAGGACAGCGCCCCATGGATTTGTATGAATTTCAGGCCAGCGCGCTTTTCGCTGCGCATGGTGTGCCGGTGTTGCCGGGCCGGGTGGTGACCGATGCCGAGGAGGCGGGGGTTGCTGCTGAGGGTATTGGTGGCGCGGTGGTGGTCAAGGCGCAGGTGAAGACGGGTGGTCGGGGGAAGGCTGGCGGG
>DATATE010000142.1:0-47419 GCA_036268955.1 Pseudonocardiaceae bacterium | reverse complement strand
GCGCTTGTGGCGTTCTCACCGCAGATCACCCACTCTACCACGGTCCGTGGGAGCTTGGTTCGTGACCCCTGCCCGCGCCCGTTCCCTGGAGCCTTTCGGCTTTCCGAGCCCGTTCCGCGCTGACAAGAAGAAAGTTACACGCTCGGGAACAGCAGGTCAAATCGCACCCCAGCAGGCCCGAGACGTCCGAAAGTCGCAGGTCAGCGACCCTGTACCGGGCTGGTCCCGACGCTAGCGCACCAGACGGACGCCCGCAGTGTGACGCTTACCACGTCGAAGGACGATCCAATCGCCTTTGAGCAGGTCAGAGGCTGTTGGCCGCCAGGACTCGTCAGTCACCTTTGTGTTATTGGCGTAGGCGCCGCCTTCCTTGACCGCGCGGCGCGCGGCGCTCTTGCTCTCCGCGAGTCCGCAGGAAACCAGCAGGTCAACGATGGTCGAACCGTCGCCGAGCACGGCACTGCCGCTGGGGGCCTCGGCCATGGCGGCGGTGAGCGTCGCCTCGTCGAGGTCGGCGAGGTCGCCTCGGCCGAACAGGGCCTGGCTGGCCGCGACGGCCTTGCGCATCTCGCTCTCGCCGTGCACGAGGGCGGTCACCCGTTCGGCGAGGACGCGCTGGGCGGCTCGGGCGGCAGGCCGGTCCGCGGTCTGTTTGGCCAGGTCGTCGATTTCCTCGCGGGGCAGCTCGGTGAACACCTTGAGGTAGCCGTCGACGTCCCGGTCGTCGGCGTTGATCCAGAACTGGAAGAACGCGTACGGACTGGTCAGGGCCGGATCGAGCCAGATGGTGCCGCTCTCGGTCTTGCCGAACTTGGTGCCGTCCGTCTTGGTGATCAGCGGGGTGGCCAGCGCATGGACCGAGTGGCCGGTGGCGCGGTGGATCAGGTCGACGCCGGAGGTGAGGTTGCCCCACTGGTCGCTGCCGCCGGTCTGCAGCACGCAGTCGTAGCGCTTGTGCAGCTCAAGGAAGTCGTTGGCCTGGAGGAGCTGGTAGCTGAACTCGGTGAAGCTGATCCCGGCGTCAGAGTTGAGCCGGGCGCTGATCGCCTCCTTGGCCAGCAGCCGATTCACCCGGAAGTGTTTGCCGACATCGCGCAGGAAGTCGATCGCGGACAGCTGCGAGGTCCAGTCCAGGTTGTTGACCATCCTGGCCGGCCGCGGTCCGTCGAAGTCGAGGTAGGGCTCGATCTGCTCGCGGATGCGCTGCACCCAGTTCGCGACGACGTCGAGGTCGTTGAGGGTGCGTTCGGCGGTCGGCTTCGGGTCGCCGATGAGGCCGGTCGCGCCGCCGACGAGGCCGAGCGGGTAGTGACCGGCCTGCTGGAAGCGGCGCACGGTCAGGATCTGCACGAGGTTGCCGAGGTGCAGGCTCGGCGCGGTCGGGTCGAAGCCGCAGTAGAGGGTGATCGGCTCCGCGTCCAGGGCGCGGCGCAGCGCGTCCGGGTCGGTGGATTGCGCGATCAGGCCACGCCAGGTCAGTTCGTCGAGGATGTGCTCACTCACGACCGCATTGTCGCCTACGGCCGCGCGAACCTCACAGCGGTTATCGCCCTATCTCGGCAGGCCGGTGTTTGCCGCCTCGACGGTAGACGCTGACTGCCTTGGACCCGTTGATCCAGAACCGCCACGGCACGTCCATCGCCGTTGCCACGCCGACCCGTGGGCCGGTGCGGATCTCCTCGGGCGGGATGGTGTCGCCGGCGAAGAGGCCGATGGGCGAGGACGGGTCGGTGAGGTCGATGCCGTTGTCGTCCCGGTCGAGGCCGAGGACGGCGGTCAGCCGGGCCGGGCCCTTGGCGAGTTCGGCGTCGCTGCGTGAGCTGGGGCGACGGCGCCGGGCGATCTCGATGCCCTCGACGACCTCACCGGCTCGCAGCAGGACCGCGGAGGGCACGCCGTCGGTCGCGCAGACCACGTTGGCGCAGAAGTGCATGCCGTAGACGAAGTAGACGTAGAGGTGGCCGGCCGGGCCGAACATGACCTCGTTGCGTTTCGTCTTCCCCCGGTAGCAGTGCGATGCGGGGTCGTCGGTGCCTCGGTAGGCCTCGACCTCGACGAGGCGCACGCCGACCGGCCCGTCCGGGCCGACCGAGCGCAGCACCGTGCCGAGGAGCAGGCGGGCGACGTCCAAGGAGTCGCCGGCCAGCTGTTCTCGGGTGATCTGAGGAGGAAGGGTCATCCGCGACGGGGTGCGTTGCGCGCCCAGTCGCGGTAACCGGCGACCGAGGTGACCAACCGTTGCGTCTGTTCGGCGACGCGGGCCGGGGCGGTGCCGCCGTAGGCGTCGCGGGAGGAGATCGATCCGTGCACGGTGAGCACGCTACGCACCGCCGGGGTCAGCGTCGGATGCACCCGCGCGAATTCCTCGTCGGTGAGGTCTTCGAGGCCGACGCCGCGAGTCTCGGCGACCCGGACGCACTCCCCCGCCGCCTCGTGTGCGACGCGGAACGGGACGCCGTGGATGACCAGCCATTCGGCGATGTCGGTGGCCAGGGTGAAGCCGGCCGGGGCGAGCGCGGCCATCCGCTCGGTGTCGAAGACCAGGGTGCTGAGCATGCCGGCGAGGGCGGGCAGCAGCAGTTCGAGTTGGTCGACCGAATCGAACAGCGGTTCCTTGTCCTCCTGCAGGTCCCGGTTGTAGGCGAGCGGCTGGGCCTTGAGGCTGGCCAGCAGGCCGGTCAGGTTGCCGATCAGCCGGCCGGACTTGCCCCTGGTCAGTTCGGCGACGTCCGGGTTCTTCTTCTGCGGCATGATCGAACTGCCGGTCGACCAGGCGTCGTCCAGTTTCGCGTAGCCGAATTCGGCGGTGGTCCAGATGATGACCTCTTCGGCGATCCTGGACAGGTTGACGCCGATCATGGCGAGGATGAACGCGGCCTCGGCGGCGAAATCGCGGGCGGCGACGCCGTCGATGGAGTTCTCGACGGCCGCGTCGAAGCCGAGTTCCTTGGCGACCGCGTCCGGGTCGAGACCGAGGGAGGAACCGGCCAGCGCGCCGGCACCGTAGGGCGAGACGGCGGTACGGGTGTCCCAGTCGGTGAGCCGGTCGACATCCCTGACCAGGGCTTGGGCGTGGGCGAGCAGGTGGTGGCCGAGCAGCACCGGTTGCGCGTGTTGCAGGTGGGTACGGCCGGGCATGACCGCGCTCGCGTGCGCGCCGGCCTGGCCGATGAGGGCGTCGACGACGTCGAGGGTGCCGCTGGCGACCCGGCGGGCCGCGTCGCGCAGCCACATCCGGAACAGGGTGGCGACCTGGTCGTTGCGGGAGCGCCCGGCGCGGATCTTGCCGCCGAGTTCGGTGCCGGCTCGTTCCAGCAGACCGCGTTCCAGCGCGGTGTGCACGTCCTCGTCGGCGATGGTCGGGGTGAACGCACCGGAGACCACGTCGTTCTCCAGGACGGTGAGCGCGGCGAGCATCCGTTCCAGCTCGTCGTCGGTGAGCAGGCCGGCGTTGTTCAGCACCTTGGCGTGCGCGCGGGAGCCTGCGATGTCGTAGCGGGCCAGCCGCCAGTCGAAGTGGGTCGAGGCGGACAGGGCCGCCATCGCCTCGGCGGGGCCGGACGCGAACCGGCCGCCCCAGAGGGCGACCGGTCCGGTTCCATTCTGGTCGGTCATGATCAGGCGCCGTGCAGTTCCCGCTTGGCGGCGATCTTGCTTGGCAGGCCCCACAGGTTGATGAAGCCCTTGGCCAGCGACTGGTCGAAGGTGTCGCCCGCGTCGTAGGTGGCGAGGTTGAAGTCGTAGAGCGACTGTTCGCTGCGCCGGCCGTTGACCACGGCACGACCGCCGTGCAGGGCGAGCCGGATCTCGCCGGAGACCCGCTCCTGGGTCTTGGCGATGAAGGTGTCCAGCGCGTCCTTGAGCGGGGAGAACCACAGGCCGTCGTAGACCAGTTCGCCCCAGCGCTGCTCGACCTGCCGCTTGAACCGGGCCAGGTCGCGCTCGACGGTGACGTTCTCCAGTTCCTGGTGCGCGGTGATCAGCGCGAGCGCACCGGGCGCCTCGTAGATCTCCCGGCTCTTGATGCCGACCAGCCGGTCCTCGACGATGTCGAGCCTGCCGACGCCCTGTGCTCCCGCGCGCCGGTTCAGCTCGGTGATGGCCTGTAGGACGGTGACGGTCTCGCCGTCGATGGCGACCGGGACGCCGTGGTCGAAGGTGATGACCAGTTCGTCGGCGTCGCGCGGTTCGGCCGGGTTGGCGGTGTAGGAGTAGACGTCCTCGATCGGCGCGTTCCAGATGTCTTCCAGGAAGCCGGTTTCGACGGCGCGACCCCAGACGTTCTGGTCGATGGAGTACGGGGAGCGCTTGTTGACGTCGATGGGCAGGTTGCGTTCCTCGGCCCAGGCGATGGCCTTCTCGCGGGTCCAGGCGTAGTCGCGGACCGGGGCGATGACCTTGAGGTCGGGGGCCAGCGCGCCGATGCCGACCTCGAAGCGGACCTGGTCGTTGCCCTTGCCGGTGCAGCCGTGCGCGACGGTGCTGGCGCCGTGGTACTTGGCGGCCTCGGCGAGGTGCTTGACGATCACCGGCCGCGACAGCGCGGAGACCAGCGGATACCGCTCCATGTACAGCGCGTTGGCCTGTAGCGCGGGCAGGCAGTACTGCTCGGCGAACTCGTCGCGCGCGTCGGCGACGACGGCCTCGACCGCGCCGCATTCCAGGGCCCGCTTGCGGATGGTGTCGAGGTCCTCGCCGCCCTGGCCGAGGTCGACGGCGACCGCGACGACCTCGGCGCCGGTCTCCTCGGCGATCCAGCCGATCGCGACGGACGTGTCCAGACCACCGGAGTAAGCGAGCACAACCCGCTCAGTCATTGTCCTTCTCCTTTTCACTCAGCGAGTTCTCGCCCAGCAAGTTCTCGACGGTTCTGCCTTCGGCCATCGCGGTGAACTTCGTGGCCAGTTCCAGTCCGGTGACCGGTTCGCGGGCGATCACCATGACCGTGTCGTCGCCGGCGATGGTGCCGACGACCTCGTGCAGTGCGGCCCGGTCGATCGCGCTTGCCAGGAACTGCGCGGCACCGGGCGGCGTTCGCAGCACCATCAGGTTGGCCGAGCCGTCCGCCGAGACGAGCAGTTCGGCGAGCAGTTTGGCCAGCCGGGAGGTGCCGCCCTGGATGCCGCGAATCGGGCTGCCGGCATCGGGGATGACATACAGCGGTGCGCCGCCGTCCGCGCCGCGCAGCTTCACCGCGCCGAGTTCGTCGAGGTCGCGGGACAGCGTCGCCTGCGTGACGTCGACACCTTCCGCGGCGAGCATCTTGGCCAGGTCGGTCTGGCTGCGCACCGGTACCGAGGAGACCAGTTCGACGATCCTGGCCTGGCGGGCGGCGCGGGTCGCGGCTCCGGCGGCGGTCATCTGGTCACCAGCCAGGCGAGCAGGGCTTTCTGCGCGTGCAACCGGTTCTCCGCCTCGTCCCAGACCGCACTGGCCGGGCCGTCGATGACCTCGTCGGTGATCTCGACGCCGCGGTGCGCCGGCAGGCAGTGCAGCACGATCGCGTCGGCCGCCGCGCGGGCGAGGAGTTCGGCGTTGATCTGTAGCGGGCGGAACGGGCCTATCCGGTCGAGGCCGTCGTTCTCCTGGCCCATCGAGGTCCAGGTGTCGGTGACGAGTACGTCGGCGCCGTCGACGGCGGCGTGCGGGTCGGTGAGTACCTCGACACTGCCGCCGGTCTCCTCGGCACGCGCCTTGGCATCGCGCAGCACCTCGGCGTCTGGTTGGAAGCCGGCAGGCGCGGCGACCCGGACGTGCATGCCGGCGGTGGCGCCGCCGAGCAGCAGCGAGTGGGCCATGTTGTTCGCGCCGTCGCCGAGGAAGGTCAGCGTCTCGCCGGCGAGTGTGCCGTGCCGTTCCCGGACGGTCTGCAGGTCGGCGAGGACCTGGCAGGGGTGGAACTCGTCGGTGAGCGCGTTGACCACCGGGATGGTGGCCACCGAGGCCATGGCTTCGACGCGGGTGTGCGCGAAGGTCCGCCAGATCACCGCGTCGACGTAGCGGGAGAGCATCCGCGCGGTGTCCTCGATGGTCTCCTCGCGGCCCAGTTGCATGGTGCGGCCGTCGACGATGACCGGGTGACCGCCGAGTTGGGCGATGCCGACATCGAAGGACAGCCTGGTGCGGGTGGAGTTCTTCTCGAAGATCGCGGCGACCGACTTGCCCGTCAAGGGAGTGTGGCCGAGCGGGTCGGTTTTCATGGCGGCGGCGAGGTCGAGCACCTCGGCCTGTTCGGCCGGGGACAGGTCGTCGTCGCGGAGGAAGTGCCGAGGCATGGTCAGTCCTGCTTTCCAGCTGCGTCGAGGGCGGCGGGCAACGCTGCGACGAATCCGGTGGCCTGATCGTGCTCGATGACCAGCGGCGGGGCCAGTCGGATCACATCGGCCGCGACCGGGTTGATCAGGTAACCGGCCGCTTCGGCGGCTGCCGCGACGGCCTTGGCTACCGGTTGGCGCAAGGTGATGCCGAGCAGCAGTCCCGTGCCGCGGACGCCGGAGACCAGCGGGTGCTCCAGCGCTTCGACGCCGGCGGCGATGTCCTTGCCGACGGCGGCGGCGTGTTCACAGAGCTTCTCGGCGGCGATCGTGCGCAGCACGGCGAGACCGGCCGCGCAGCAGACCGGGTTGCCGCCGAAGGTGGTGCCGTGGTGACCGGGTTGGAAGAGTTCCGCGGTCGCGCCGACGGCGATGACGGCGCCGAGCGGGAGGCCGCCGCCGAGGCCCTTGGCCAGGGTGATCACATCGGGGGTGATGCCGGCCTGTTGGAAGGCGAACCAGCTGCCGAGCCTGCCGATACCGGTCTGCACCTCGTCGAGGACCAGCAGGGCGCCTGCCGCGCTGGTGATCTCCCGCGCGGCCTGGAGGTAGCCGTCGGGGGCGGGGACGACGCCGCCCTCGCCGATGACCGGTTCGAGGACGACGGCGGCGGTCTCACTGTCCACTGCGGAGCGGAGCGCGGCGACGTCGCCGAACGGGATGTGCCTGACACCGGGGGCCAGTGGGAGGAACGGTTCGCGTTTCGCCGGCTGGCCGGTCAGCGCGAGCGCACCCATGGTGCGGCCGTGGAAGGCACCGTCGCAGGCGATGATCTTGCCGCGACCGGTGAGCCGAGTGAGCTTGAACGCCGCCTCGTTGGCCTCCGCGCCGGAGTTGCAGAAGAAGACCTTGCCGGTGCCGGTGAGACCGGCAACATCCAGCAGTGCGCCCGCCAGTTCGACGGTGGGCTGGTTGACGTAGAGGTTCGAGGTGTGGCCGAGGATGCCGATCTGCTCGGTCACCGCGGCGACGACGGCCGGGTGACCGTGGCCGAGCGCGTTGACCGCGATTCCGCCGAGGAGATCGAGATATCTGTTGTCGTCGGCGTCCCAGACGTAGCAGCCCTCGCCGCGAACCAGGGTCAGCGCGGGGGTGCCGTAGTTGTTCATCAGTGCGGACTGCCACTGCCGCCGGCCGTCCACGTTGGAGCCGATCATGACTGTTCCTCTCCCGGCAGCACCATGGTGCCGACCCCCTGAGTGGTGAACACTTCCAGCAGTACCGAATGCGCCAACCGGCCGTCGATGATGTGCGCGCGGGACACGCCGCCGCGCACCGCACGAAGGCAGGCCTCCATCTTCGGCACCATGCCCGAGGTGAGGGTGGGCAGTATTGCCTCCAGCTGCGCGGCGGTGAGCTGGTTGAGCAGCGAGCCGCGGTCCGGCCAGTTCGCGTAGAGGCCCTCGACATCGGTGAGGACGACGAGCTTCTCGGCTTCCAGCGCGATGGCTAGCGCGCCTGCCGCGGTGTCCGCGTTGACGTTGTGCACGACGCCGTCGGCGTCCGGGGCGACCGTGGAGACCACCGGAATCCGGCCGGCGCGGACGATGTCGAGCACCGCGTCCGGGTTGACCGCGACCACGTCGCCGACGAGTCCGATGTCGACGACCTCGCCGTCGACGAGGGCACCACGCCGCTGCGCGGTGAACAGCTGCGCGTCCTCGCCGGAGATACCGACCGCGTGCGGGCCGTGCTGGTTGATCAGTCCGACGAGTTCTCGGCCGACCTGACCGACGAGAACCATCCGCACGATGTCCATGGTTTCCGGGGTGGTCACCCGAAGGCCGCCACGGAACTCGCCGGGAATGCCGAGCCGGTCGAGCATCGCGCTGATCTGCGGTCCGCCGCCGTGCACGACGACCGGGTGCAGGCCCGCCATCCGCAGGAACACCATGTCCTGGGCGAACGCGGTCTTGAGCGCGTCGTCGAGCATGGCGTTGCCGCCGTACTTCACCACGACGAGGCTGCCGTGGAAGCGTTCCAGCCAGGGCAGCGCCTCGACGAGCACCTCGGCCTTGGCGGCGGCGTCGGCCCGGCTGGCGTCGATGGCCGCCGCGGTGATTCCGGTGACGGTCATGACGAGTACGCGCTGTTCTCTTCGACGTAGGCATGCGAGAGGTCGGTGGTGAGCACGGTGGCGGTGCCCTCGCCGAGGTGCAGGTCGATGACGACGGTGACCTCTCGGCCGCTGAGGTCGGCGAGGGAGCGGTCGGCGGCGGGCAGGCCCTCGTCCAGCAGCTGCACCTCGTTGACGGTGATGCCGAGCCGGTCCGGATCGAGTGCGGCGTCGGCCCGGCCGGCGGCCATCGCGATCCGGCCCCAGTTCGGGTCGCTGCCGAACAGCGCGGTCTTCACCAGGTTGTCCTCGGCGACCGTACGCGCGACGAGCACCGCGTCGGCCTCACTCTCCGCGCCGCGCACCACGATGGAGATCTCCTTGGTGACGCCCTCGGCGTCGGCCTGGAGCTGGCGCACGAGTTCGGCGGCGATCGAGATGAGCAGCGCGGTGAACTCGGCGTCGGTCGGGGTGACGCCGGAAGCGCCGGAGGCCATGATCAGGACGGTGTCGTTGGTCGAGGTGCCGCCGTCGACGTCGAGCCGATCGAAGGTGGCCGAGGTGGCCGCGCGCAGGGCGGTGTCGAGTTGGTCGCCGGTCAGCACGGCGTCGGTGGTGATGATGCTGAGCATGGTGGCCAGGTTCGGCGCGAGCATGCCGGCGCCCTTGGCGAAACCACCCACCGACCAGCCGTCCGGGTGCGTCGCGGCGGCCTGCTTGGCGTGGGTGTCGGTGGTCATCACGGCGGTGGCGGCGGCGAGACCGGCTTCCTGGCCGTCGGCGAGCGCGGCGGCTGCTGTGTCCACACCGGACAGAACGGCGGCCATCGGCAACCGGGCGCCGATCAGGCCGGTCGAGCAGACCGCGACGTCGATGGCGCCGACACCGAGTACCTCGGCGACCTTCTCGGCGGTCGCGTGGGTGTCCTGGAAGCCCTCGGGGCCGGTGCAGGCGTTGGCGCCGCCGGAGTTGAGCACGACGGCCTTGAGGCTGCGTTGCGCGATGACCTGCTGCGACCACAGGACCGGGGCCGCCTTGACCTTGTTGGTGGTGAACACGGCGGCGGCGCTGGTCAGCGGTCCGTCGTTGACGACGAGGGTCAGGTCAAGGTTGCCGGAGGCCTTGATCCCGGCCGCTACCCCGGCGGCCCGAAAACCGGCAGGCGCGGTGACCCCGGCCTGTTTGTCCACAGTAGACTCGATGCTCACGGAGCGACTCCAACCGTTGACAGGCCGGTGGTTTCCGGCCATCCGAGCGCGATGTTCATCGACTGAATGGCACCACCAGCGGTGCCCTTGGTCAGGTTGTCGATGGCGGCCACCACGATCAGCCTGCCGGCGTCGGCGTCCACGGTCACCTGGACGTGTACCGAGTTCGAGCCGAGCGTCGCCGAGGTCGCCGGCCAACTGCCCTCGGGTAGCAGGTGCAGGAACGGCTCGTTGGCGTAGGCGGCGGCGTAGTGCTCGCGCGCGGTCGTGGTGTCGACGCCCGGCCGGACCGGGGCCGAGCAGGTGGCCAGGATGCCGCGCGGCATCGGGGCGAGCACCGGGGTGAAGGACACGGTGACCGGGCCGCCGTGGATCGCGGCGAGGTTCTGGATCATCTCCGGCGTGTGCCGGTGCCCGCCACCGACGCCGTACGCGCTGGCCGAGCCCATCACCTCGGAGCCGAGCAGGTTCGCCTTCGGCGCGCGGCCGGCGCCCGAGGTGCCGCTGACCGCGACGACGACGACATCCGGTTCGATCAGCTGGGCGGCCAGCGCGGGGCCGAGGGCGAGACTGGCCGCGGTCGGGTAGCAGCCGGGCACCGCGATCCGCCGGGTCTCCTTCAGCGCCTCCCGCGCGCCGGGCAGTTCCGGCAGGCCGTAGGGCCAGGTGCCGGCATGGGTCCCGCCGTACCAGCGGTCCCAGTCGGCCGGGTCGACCAGCCGGTGGTCGGCGCCGCAGTCGACAACGAGGACCTCCGGTCCGAGCGTGGCCGCGATCTCGGCGGAGGCGCCGTGCGGCAGCGCGAGGAACACCACGTCGTGGCCGGCGAGCTGCTCGGCGGTGGTGTCGGTGAGTATCCGGTCGGCCAGCGGCACGAGGTGCGGATGGTGGGCACCCAGTGGCGTGCCGGCGTTGCCGCCCGCCGTCAACGCGCCGATCTGCACCTCGGGGTGCCCGAGCAGCAGCCGGAGGAGTTCTCCCCCGGCGTACCCACTCGCACCCGCTACCGCGACCCGAACCATATGGATGATTATGCACGGTCATGCAAACTCAATCAATCCGAAACAGGTCGCCGGTTAGCCAGATCACCGGGTCGGTCAGGCGGCGGACGACCAAGATGTTCTTCGACGATCCCTGCCGAACTGGTGAAAGGCACACTCATGGCAGCAACCGCCGAACTCGCGGCCTTGGTCATCGACTGCGCGGACCCCGAACCGATCGCGGCCTTCTACCAACTGGCCTGCGGCGGGGAGATCATTCACCGCGACGCCGACTCCGCCTGGGTCACGGTTGGCGCGATGACCGTGATCTTCCGCCAGGTCGCCGGATACCGGCCGCCGACCTGGCCCGCCGAGGACGTACCGGTGCAGCTGCACTTCGACTTCTTCGTCGACGACCTCACGGCGGCCCAGGCTCGACTGTGCGAGTACGGCGCCACCGTGGCCGAATACCAGCCCGGTCGGGCCGATGGGCTGCTGGTGCTGCTCGATCCCGCCGGCCACCCGTTCTGCATCGCCGCCCGGCAACAGCAGGCTGCCGCCGAGTAGCCGGAGGGCGGAGGAGGTGTTGGTGTCGGTGGGCGGACGTATGTTGCGCGGGTGACCGTGAGTTCGTTGGTGGCCGCCGTCCGGGACGGCCTCGCCGAGGTGGCCGATCCGGTGAAGGCACCACGGATGCGGCAGTACATGCGCTCGACCATGCCCTACCGAGGGGTCGCCTCACCGGAGCGCAAGAAGCTGACCGCGCGCCTGTTCGCCGCATACCCGCTCGCCGACCGGGCCGCGCCGACCATCCGGCGCTTTCGCCGCTGTCGAGGCGTGAGGCGCTCAAGCACATCGGCGGTTGAGGCGCCGAAGGGACATCCGACAACATGGGAAGGTGCCGCCCTACAGTGACAGGCGTGACGACTGGGCTGACGCTGGACCTGCACCCGAACTTCCGCAACGACCGCGATATCGACCGCAAGGTGCGGGAGGTGATCTTCCGGGCCGTCAGGGAGCGCAGGCCGACGGTGGAGATCATCACCGGGAAGGGCTCCGGCAAGCTGCGCGGTCGGGTACTGGCGATGCTCGGCGCACCGCATCTGAAGAAGCTCTACAAGCGCTACGAGGTGGACCCGGACAACGACGGCCGGATTCTGGTGCACTTCAGCTCCTGAGACTCACAGTCGCAGGATCTGCGGCCGTGCACCGGGCCTGCCGTAGGTCAGGATCCGGCGCAGTCCGGCACGGAACTCCTCGATCACCTCGTCCCCGGCCTCCAGGGTCGCCTCGATCTCGGTGTCGGACACCTCCAGCGGGGCGAGCGCGTCCGGAGCGAGCACAAGGCGCAGGACCCGCTCGCGCAGCGTCGCCTCGATCACCCCGCCGTAGTCGGTGCCCTGGTCGGCGGTGATCAGGCAGTAGCTGTCCATGCCCAGCGCGACATCCTGCTCGTCGGGTTCGTCGATTCCGCACTGGAAGATGAGCGCGAAGCCACTGCCGTCGGCATGTTCGGCGATGCTCGCGGAAACGCAGCCGTACTCGGCAACCTCGTCCATCCCGACGGTTCTGGCGACAAACCTGAACGGCACGCCGCAGTCAACCACAACCAGGTCGGACCGGCCGACCGCCGAAGGAGTCGGCGGCTACCCCATGGCCTTGAAGAACGAGTCGGCGACGGTGACGGCCGGGGCCGATGAGCCGGCGTCCAGGAGCAGGAAGGCGAAGGCCAGATCGCCCTGGTAGCCGACGAACCAGCCGTGTGACTGGGTGCCGTCGCCGAACTGGGCGGTGCCGGTCTTGCCGTAGACGGGCGGGCTGACGTTCGCGACCGCCTTGCCGGTGCCGCTGGTGACCACCGCACGCATCAGCACCTTCAGCGAGGCGAGGGTGCCGGCCGGGATCTGGGTCGGCGCGGTGTCGGACTGGGTGGTCTGCCCGGCGACCAGCGACGGGGTCGGGGTCCTGCCGCGTTCCGCGGTGGCCGCCACCAGCGCCATGCCGAACACGCTGACCTGGTCGGTGCCCTGGCCGAAGCCGTCCTCGGCGCGGGCGAGCTGGTCTGAGTCGCTGCGGATGTCACCGGTGTTGGTGGTGACGTCCGGGATGGTGTAGTCGACGCCGAGGCCGAACTGCTTGGCCGTTGTCGGCAGATCGGTCGCCGAGAGGCCGGCCGCGACCTGCGAGAACGTCGTGTTGCAGGACTGGGCGAAGGCGTTGGTCACCGAGGTGGTGCCCAGGTCGAACTTGCCCTCGTTGGAGATGACCCGGCCCTCGATGCTCGTCGTACCGGGGCAGGCGACCGGCTGCTGCGGGGTGAGGACGCCCTTGTCGAAGGCGGCCGAGGCGGTGACGATCTTGAAAGTGGACCCCGGCGGGTAGAGGCCGACCAGCGGCTGGTCGCCGCTGGTGCTGGCCGCGCTGTTCTCGGCGACCGCGAGAATGCCGCCGGTGGACGGTCGGATCACCACGGCCATCGCCTGCTGTGGCACGGAGGCCAGCGCGGTCTCGGCGGCGGCCTGGATCTTGAGGTCGAGGGTGGTGGTGACCGGCGCTGCCGCGCTCTGGGTGGTCGACGAGGAGCTGAAGAGCTGGCTGCCGGCGGTACCGTCGGCCTGCTGGACATCCACGCTCAGCCCATCGCCGGAAGTGGCCTGCTGGTTGCCGACGGCGTGAATGATCGACAGCAGCGCCGAGTCGGTGGTCGAGCCGGACGCACCCGAGGTGCCTGGCAAGGGCGTGCCGTCCGAGCTGCGGACGTTCGACAACTGCTGGGTGGAACCGGTGCCGAGCATCAGCGACTGGCCCGCGCCGAGGCTCGGGCTGAGGATCGACGGGCTCCAGGTGACCCGCCAGTTGCCGCCGCCGTCCTCGGTGAGCGCGAGGCTGCTCGGGTCGGACCACACCCTGGCCTGGCCGAAGTCCCAGGACAGCGTGTAGTTGGCGGTCGCGGTGCGACCGGTGACGGTGACCTTGCCCATCGTGGCGCCGAGCGACACCGGTTTGAGCGCGCCGTGCACCTTGTTCAACGCGGCGAGCGCGTCGTCGGGACTGTTGGTCGCGCCGGCCGCCGTGGACAGGTCGCCCGCGGCGACGGCGTTGAGGAAACTGCTGGCGACCGTTGTCGCGTCGGGCGGCGGGCCGTTGCTGGCGTCGGCCGAAGGTGTGGAGCTACAGCCTGCCGCGGCCAGTAACAGACCAGCCGCGATCCCGACCGCGCTCCAGCGTCTGGCATACCCCAAAGTCGACACGATTCCCCCTCGCCAGACGTGAACACTCGTTCACGTCTGGCGCATTATGCCACGAGGAAGGCGTCGTATGTCCGGTTTTTGCGGACGTCAGCTCCGCAGCACGGCCTTGCAGCGCTGAGCAGCCATTTCCACCCCGGCGTCCCTGGCCTTGGTCGCGTCCTCGGTGGTGAGGGTGCGGTCCGGGGCACGGAAGCGCAGCGCGTAGGCCAGCGAGCGTTTGCCCTCGCCGACCTGCTCGCCGGTGTAGACGTCGAACAGTTCGAGGTGTTCCAGCAGCGGTCCGCTGCCGGTCCGCAGCGCGGCGGCCACCTCGGCGGCCGGCACCGCGTCGTCGACCACGAGCGCCACGTCCAACGGGACCGGCGGATAGGCGGAGATCGTTGGCGCCGGCCGGTTGTCGGTCACCGGGACCGCGTCGAGGTCCAGTTCCATCGCGCAGGTCCGCTTCGGCAGGTCCAGCGCCTCGACGACCTTCGGATGCAGTTCGCCGGCGTGCCCGACGAGCTGCCCGGCGACCCACAGCTGGGTGCACCGGCCCGGATGCCACGGGGCGTAGCTGCCCGCGGTGACGGTCAGCTCGACACCGGCCACCTCGGCGACCGTGCGCGCGGCCTGTACCGCGTCGGCCCAGGAGGCCTGCTCGGCCTTGCCCCACCAGCCGGGCCGCTGCCGGTTGCCGGCGAGGGCGACCCCGACATGCCGGGGCTGGCGCGGCAGCGCGGCGAGCAACGCCGCCAGCTCCGCTTCCGACGGCCGCCTGGCCACACCGACCTCGGGTACCGGCGGGTGTTCGCCGTCGGCGATCACCACCTGCCCGATCGTGTAGACCGCGACATCGCGGAACCCTCGGGACACGTTGCGCTGCAAGGTTTCCAGCAGACCGGGCAACAGGGTCGTCGCCAGCTGGTCGGCTTTGGCCTCGATCGGGTTGAGGATGGTCATCGAGCCGCGTCGCGGATCGTCATCGTCCAACCCGAACCTGTCCCAGACCTCGGCCGAGACGAAGGGGAACGGCAGCACCTCGACATAACCGGCTTCGGCCAGCGCACGGGCCACGGTCCGGTCGCGACGCTGGGTCGCGGTGAGGCCGCGACCGGCCGGCGCGGCGGGCAGCACCGAGGGAATGGTCTGGTAACCCTCCAGCCGCAGCACTTCCTCGACGAGGTCGGCAGGCTGGTTGAGGTCGGCGCGCCAACTCGGCGGGATCGCGGTGACCATCGGGGTGCCGTCCTCGCCGGTGGTCACCTCGATGATGCAGCCGATCTGCTGCAACCGCCGCGTTGTCACCCCGCGCTCGTAGCGCACCCCGGCCACCCGGTCGGGCAGGTTGATCGACATCGTCACCGCGGCGGGCAGTTGCGGCCGGCCGACATCGGTACGACCCGGCTCGATCCGGCCGTCGCCGTGGCTGTCCAACAGCCGGGCGGCGCGTTCGGCCGCCGCCGGTGCGACACCGGGGTCGACGTAGCGCTCGAAACGGCGGGCCGCCTCGCTGGGCAGCTTGTGCCGGCGCGCGGTACGCGCGATCGACGCCGGCTCCCAGGTCGCCGCCTCGATCAGGATGTCGCTGGTGTTCGGCCCGACCTCGGTGCTCGCGCCGCCCATCACCCCGGCGAGGCCGATCGGCCCCCGCTCGTCGCAGACGACCATGTCGTCAGGGTCGAGGGTGCGCTCGACATCGTCCAAAGTGGTCAGTTTCTCGCCGGGCTTCGCCCTGCGCACCACGATGTCGCCCTGCAGCTTCGAGGCGTCGTAGGCGTGCAGCGGCTGGCCGGACTCCAGCATCACGTAGTTGGTGATGTCCACCGCGAGCGAGATCGACCGGATGCCGGCCATCATCAGCCTGCGGCTGATCTGCAGCGGCGTCGGCGCGGTCGGGTCGACGCCGGTCACCCTGCGGGCGACGAACCGCGAACAGCCCTGCTGGTCGGAGATGCTGACCGGCCAGGACTCGCCCTCGCTCGCCGGGATCTCGAACCCGGCCGGGTCGCGGAAGCCGACGTTCAGCGCGCAGGACAGTTCCCGCGCGAGGCCACGTACGGAGAAGCAGTAGCCGCGGTCCGGGGTGATCGCGAGGTCGATCACGGTGTCCACGAGTTCCAGCAGTTCGACCGCGTCGGTGCCGGGCGCCGCGGTACCGCTGGGCAGCACGAGGATGCCGTCGTGCTCGTCACCGAGACCGAGTTCGCGTACCGAGCAGATCATGCCGTCGCTGACCCTGCCGTAGGTCTTGCGCGCGGTGATGGCGAAATCACCGGGCAGCACGGCGCCGGGCAGTGCGACGACGACAAGGTCGCCCTCGACGAAGTTCCGCGCGCCGCAGACGATGCCGCGCACCGCGTCGGGTGCCTCGTCGTCGGCGTCGTCATCGCTGACGACCTGGACCTGGCAGTACCGGATCGGCTTCTTGAACTCGGTCAGTTCCTCGATCTCGCGCACCCGGCCGACCACGATGGGGCCGGTCACCCTGCCCAGCTCGATGACCTCCTCGACCTCGAGCCCGACCTTGATGAACGCGTCCGCGAACCGCTGGGCGAGGGACAGATCGTCGTCGTAGACCGGCAACTCAAGCCGGTCGGCCAGCCAACTGACGGGAACTCGCACGGCTCAGGCCTCCGTTCCGAACGCGGTGGTGAAGCGGACATCGCCCTCGACCATGTCGCGCATGTCGGGCAGTCCGTTGCGGAACTGCAGGGTGCGCTCGATGCCCATCCCGAAGGCGAACCCGGAGTAGACCTCGGGATCGACGCCGCAGGCGCGCAACACGTTCGGGTTGACCATGCCGCAGCCGCCCCATTCGACCCAGCCCGCGCCGCCCTTCTTGGCCTCGAACCAGACGTCCGGTTCGGCGGAGGGCTCGGTGAACGGGAAGAACGAGGGCCGCAGCCGGATCTTCGCGCTCGGCCCGAACATGGCGCGGGCAAAGGCATCCAGGGTGCCCTTGAGGTGCGCCATGGTCAGTCCCTTGTCGATCGCGATGCCCTCGACCTGGTGGAAAACCGGGGTATGGGTGGCATCGAGGTCGTCGGTGCGGAATGTCCGACCGGGACAGACGACGTAGAGCGGCAGATCACGGGAGAGCAGCGAGCGGATCTGCACCGGTGAGGTGTGGGTGCGCAGCACCAGCCCGGAATCCTCCGGCCCGAGGAACATGGTGTCCTGCATGCTGCGCGCCGGGTGGTCCTTGCCGAAGTTCAGCGCGTCGAAGTTGAACCACTCGGTCTCGACCTCGGGCCCCTCCGCGATCTCCCAGCCCATGCCGACGAACACGTCGGCGATGCGCTCGGAGATCGTGGTGAGCGGATGCCGAGCGCCTCGGCCGATGCGGTTCCACGGCAGCGTGACGTCGACGGCCTCCTCGGACAGCACGCGCTGGTCCCGCTCGGCCTGCAGAGTGGCCTTGCGCTGTTCGAAGGCGTCCTTGACGGCGGTCTGTGCCTCGTTCACCCGGCGACCGGCATCGGCCTTCGCGGCGGGCGGCAGGGCACCGATCTCCCGGCGGGCCAGTGCGACGGGGGCCTTGTCACCGAGGTGCGCCGAGCGCAGCCCAGCGAGCTGGTCAAGGTCAGTAGCCTCGGCAAAGGCGGCTTCGGCCTGCTTCACCGCCGCCTGCAAGGTCTCCGACGAGAGTCCCGCGACCTCTTTGGGGTCGTACGGGTCGTTGGCTGCGGACATGTGCTTGAACAACTCCTGGACTTGCCGACAGGTACCTTGAGTACAAGAGGGGGTTCACGTCCGACCGGATACCGGCCCGAGGCGAACAGGGGTGATCCTAGGCGATCGGCTCTTCTCGCCGCGCTCGCATTCCCGCGCGCTGGGCTCGGGCGCTCGCATACAGGCAGACGGCGGCGGCCGTGCCGAGGTTCAGGCTTTCCGCCGCACCGTAGATCGGCACCCGAAGGGCCAGTTCGGCGGCGTCGGCGGTGGCCGGATCGAGCCCGTGTGCCTCGCTGCCGAACAGCCACGCGGTCGGCTCGGCGAGCAAACCGGTGTCGGTGGCGTCATCGAGATCCCGCTGCGCGTGCGCGTCGGCGGCGACCAGGCGCAGGCCGGCGGCGGTGCAGGCCGCGAGCACGTCGGCGCTCACGTGTGAGCGGGCGATCGGCAGATGGAACAGGCTGCCGGCGGAGGCACGGACCGACTTGCCGTTGTAGGGGTCGACGGAGTCGCCCGCGAACAGCACGGCGTCGGCGCCCGCCGCATCGGCCACCCGCAGCACGGTGCCGGCATTGCCGGGGTCGGCGATGCCGACGAGCACCGCGACCAGTTTCGGCGTACCGGCCAGTGCCTGCGCGAGACTGCGGTCGAGCAGCTCACACAGTGCTACGACGCCCTGCGGGGTCACCGTCTCCGAGAGCGCGGCGGCCGCGGACTCGGTGACCGGGGAGATCCGGGCGCCGAGTTCCTCGGCCCGCGCCAACAGCCGCGCGAGCCGTTGGGCGGCGCGGTCGGTGACGAACACCTCGTGCAGCAGCCCCGACCGGCTCTCCGCGAGAGCCACCGCGCATTCCAGCGCGTTGGCACCTTCGGCGAGGAACCGGCCGGTCTTGTCCCGTTCGGCCCGCCGCATCAGACGGCGGGCAGCAGAAACCCGAGGCGTCCGTTCGGTGAAGGGCACAACCTCGGGCTCTGGGAAACCGCTGCGACTCAAGCAGACTCTTTCTGACCGGCCAGCGGCTTGCCGTTGCTGTTGACCTCCGGCACGCTCTTGGCGGCCAGCTGGACCAACGCGGCGAACGCGGTCGGGTCACTCACCGCGAGCTCGGCGAGGATCTTGCGGTCAACCTCGACGCCAGCGACCTTGAGGCCCTGGATGAAGCGGTTGTAGGTGAGGCCGTTCTCACGAGCGGCCGCGTTGATACGGGTGATCCACAGCTGCCGGAAGTCGCCCTTACGCGCCCGGCGGTCCCGGTAGGCGTAGGTGAGCGAGTGGAGCATCTGCTCCTTGGCCTTGCGGTACAGCCGCGAACGCTGGCCGCGGTAGCCGCTGGCCTGTTCAAGGGTCGAGCGGCGCTTCTTGTGGGCATTCACTGCCCGCTTGACGCGTGCCACGGTTCCGTCCTGTCGATCTCGAGGGGCTTGAGATACTGGCCCCGGTGTTCACGGGTGCGGGGTGGGTCGCTGGTCGACCCGGCGAGAAGAGTCAGCGACCGAGCAGCCTGTTGACCCGGTTGACGTCGGCCTTGGCGACATCGGTCGTGCCACTCAGGCGGCGGGTCTTCGTGCTGGGCTTCTTCTCCAGCTTGTGACGAAGGCCGGCCTTCTGACGCACCAGCTTGCCGGTGCCGGTGACCTTCACGCGCTTGGAAATCCCGCTGTGGGTCTTGTTCTTGGGCATGTCCGTCCTCATCATTGCCCGACCGCGTTCTCCGCGGTCGGGTGCTGTTCGTGGTGCTGGTGGGGTGTGCACCAGCACCACGAGATCACTCCTCGCCGGTATCGGCCGACGTCTGCTCGGCAGGTGCCTGCGCGGCGTCGTCGGCCGTTGCCGCGTCAGTCTTGGCGCGCGACTGCGGCTTGAGGTTCTTGTGCGGTGCAAGCACCATGATCATGTTCCGGCCGTCCAGCTTGGGCGCGGCCTCGACAAAACCCAGTTCGGCGACATCCTCGGCCAGCCGCGCCAACAGGCGGGAGCCGAGCTCGGGCCGGGACTGCTCACGACCACGGAACATGATGGTCACCTTGACCTTGTTGCCGTGATTGAGGAAGCGGGACACATGTCCCTTCTTCGTCTCGTAGTCGTGTGAGTCGATCTTCGGCCGGAGCTTCTGTTCCTTGATGACCGTGAACTGCTGGTTCTTGCGCGACTCGCGTGCCTTCTGCGCGCTCTCGTACTTGAACTTGCCGTAATCCATGAGCCTGGCCACGGGCGGTCGCGCCAACGGAGCGACCTCAACGAGGTCAAGATCGGATTCCTGGGCAAGCCGAAGCGCATCGTCGATACGGACGATGCCGACCTGCTCCCCGTCCGGGCCGACAAGTCGGACCTCGGGAACGCGGATGCGGTCGTTGATACGTGGCTCAGCGCTGTTGTTGTTACGCGGGTCGCTGCGCGGGTCGGGGCTGATGGGGCCTCCTCCATTAGAGGTTTCGTCCTGCGCGACCGATGGCGCGAGGAGGCCCTGCAACGGCAACAAGCCCCGCCGCCTTTTCAGGCATACGGGGCCGGCTTCCGACCGATCATCCACGGTGCGCAAACACCGCGAACACTCCGGAAACCACTGGTAGCGGCTCCGGGACCGGACCCGGCCATGCTCGGAACGAACCGAGATGGATCGGGTGGGAGCAGGACTCCACTTGCCGCCCCCGCGCAGGCGGAGGCTGGTCGCACGTGTAAGGGTAACAGAGTGTCCGACTACTCGTCGCCAACCCCGCTGTCAACACCCTCGAACGCTCCGAAAGAGCCTTCCGAGGATGTGCCTTCCGAGGACTTCGAGGTCCGCGATCTCGCCGACGTACCCAGTGCGGAGGTGATCAGCCGCGCCGCGGTGATGCTGATGTCCGCCGCCGCCGAACGGCTCGGTCTCTCGGCCGAGGACCCGGACCAGGCCCCGCACCGCGACCTCGACGAGGCGCGTCGGCTGATCACCGGCCTCGCCGGCCTCGTCACCTCGGTCTCGGAGTACCTCGGGCCGCACGCCGCGCCGACCAAGGACGGCTTGCAGGCGCTGCAGCGCGCCTTCCGGGAGGCCTCGGTGGTGCCGGACGCGCCGGGCGCCGGTCCCGGCGAGAAGTACACCGGCCCGGTCTACTGAGAGGCGGCCCCGCTCAAGGCGAGCGTCGGGCTCAGGGGCGAGCGGTCAGTGGGTCCGGCGCACGTAGCGCCTGCCGCCGGCCTGACCACCGGCCTGGCCGCTGCCGGTACGGCGGGCCGGGCGACGCGCCGAGGTCGTCGGCGGGAGGTCGGCCTCCTCGACGGTGGACAGGCCGGCAGGTGCGAGGAAGACCGCGTCCCGGTAGCCCTCGGCATCGGCGTCCGGCGCCGGCGCGAACTGGTCTTCCCCGACCGGGTCGTCGTGGTCGGGGTGGCTGAACACAACGGGCCGCACGGGCGCATCGGAGTGTTCGGCAGAAGTCGTTTCCCTAGCGCTGATGATGTTGTTCCTTGTCATGTATGAGGTGTGCCGCTCCCCTACGCGCGCGGCGTACCGGCGGCCGAGAAGGCCACCGGGTCGCCGCGTCCGCGTGGTGACTAGCGCACGTTCTCCTTGATGTGGTCGAGTGCGGAGAGCACCTTGGCCGCCACCCCGGCCAGCGTCTTTCCCTTGCCAGGATTGACCTTCTCCTCGGCGAGCGCGGCCTCGACCATGCTCAGCCGGTGTTCGTAGCCCTGGCTCATAGCTTCTCCATTCTCCTGCGGTGGACGTGCCACGACGTGGACGCGTCCGGTGGTACTGACGACGGGGCGCCGGTCAGGTGTCGAAGGGGGTGCCGCTCGCGGGAAAGTCCGTGCGGCTTGCTCGCGGGACCGGGCGAGCAGTGTGTTTGCGCTCAAACGGGGTCAGCGTGCCGGCGACCGCGACCAACGGTGAAGCGTGACGATTGCCGTGGTGGGCCGAACGCCACACCAACGCTCCTGTCCCCGGCGGGTCAGGGCCGGCGTGGATCTCACCGAGGCGACGCCGACGCGACCGCCGACGTTTGAAGCACTCCGGTGCCACCGATCTTACCCGCTTGCCTCGCCGAACGGGTGATTGGCCCTGAATCGGGTCACGGTGAGCAGCACCGTTGCGCGGGTGGCGTAGCGTAAGCGTCAAGACCGCGAGTCCGCTCCAGGCCCACGAGCCGCTGCGGTCCATGCTTGTGATGCTGGGAAATGGTGAGATGACACCCTCCACGGTAGCGGCCCAGCCGTTGGCCGCCGAAGTATCCGAAATAGACGATCAAGCCAGGGCCGGGGACGAATCCTGTTCCGTCTGCGCCCACCCGTGGGAGGCCCACGACATCCTCGGCGCTCGCTATTGCGCGGCAACGAAGGCGTCCTCGCTCACCCGTGGCTGTATCTGTCGCACGAGCTAATATCTCCTCGCGCTGCCACGCGTTGCGGGGCAGGTCAGCGGTCAGCTCGTCGAGATCGCCCGAGTAAGCACCGCATACGCGGCTTCGGCGCGGAATTCCCCGGCGCGGGAATTCCGCTGCCGGCCGTGCCCGGCGAGGTGACCGGTGCTTGCCGCGAAGTGTGACTAGGGTGACTGCCGCGTGCAGGGTCGGTGTCGGTGTGGTTGTGCCGGCTGGAGATGGGTAGGTCGTGACCGAGGACCGACGCCGACGACTGCTGGCACTGCTGGCCGCGAACGGGGACGGCGTGTCCTCGGTGCTGGGTCGTATCTGCGCGCTCGCGGTGTCGGAGTTGGGTGTGACCGGGGCCGGAGTGACCCTGATCGACCGGGGCGGCGGTGTCGATGTCCAGCAGCGCCTCGTCAAGGCCAGCGATGCGGTGGCCACCCGGCTGGAAGATCTGCAATTGACCGTTGGCGAAGGTCCTGGGCTGACCGCGGTCACCTCGGGGACATCGGTACTGATACCGGACCTGACGCAGGCCCACGGGCGGTGGCCAGCCTTCGCACCGGAGGCGTTGGCCGTCGGCGCGTGCGCGGTGTTCGCCTTCCCGTTGACGCTGGGCGCGGTGCGCCTGGGATCGCTGGACTGCTACCGCACCACCACCGGCACCCTTGGCCCGGTCCAGCATGCCGACGCGCTCGTGCTGGCCGAACTGGCGTTCGAGGCGATCATGGCCGAGGTCGCCGGTCACGATCGCGACGACCTCGGCTGGATCGGCGACACCCATGGCGAGGTGCATCAAGCCTCTGGGATGGTCAGCTACAACCTTGGCGTCACCATCGCGACGGCGCTGCTGCGCATCCGCGGCTACGCATACGCCAACGAACTCTCGGTCGCCGCGGTGGCCAGGAGCATCGTGACCCGCGAACTGTCGTTGGAAAGAGAAGAATGAATCGCGAACGGACCTACCGAACCGCGGGAAGTGAGCAGTCGTGAACGACCAACGCGAACAGCGACTGGCCAGGGTCTTCGTCGAACTGGCTGACACCCTTGTCGATGACTTCGACATGCTGGAGTTCCTGAGCATGTTCGTCGAACGATGCGTCGCGCTGCTCGACGTCGCCGCGGCGGGCGTTGTGCTCTCGGATCAGAAGGGCGGGCTGGCGATGGCCGCCGCCTCCTCCGAACAGGCCCACCTGGTCGAACTGATGGCCGTGCAGGCCAATGACGGGCCCTGTCTCGACTGCGTGCGTACCGGTCAACCGGTCTCCAGTTCGAACCTGGCCGCCGACAACGAGCGCTGGCCGAGCTTCGCACCGGCCGCGCGCGCGGCGGGATTCGCCGCGGCGCATGCGGTACCGATGCGGCTGCGCAAGACCGTGATCGGAGCCTTGAACCTGCTCAACACCGAGTCCAACGCGGTGGGCGAGGACGGCGTGCGACTCGGCCAGGCCCTCGCGGACGTCGCCACCATCGGCATGCTGCAGCAGCGGGCCATCCACGACCGCACGATCCTCGCCGAACAGCTGCAGACCGCGCTGAACTCCCGCGTCGTCATCGAACAGGCCAAGGGCGTGCTGTCGGCGCGTGCCGGCGTTGACATGCAGACGGCGTTCACCGCGCTGCGCAGCTACGCGCGCACGCACCAGACCAGGCTGTCGAATCTGGCTGGCGCCGTCGCGGAGGGCACCGCCGATCTGGACGCGATTCTGTTGCGCCAGCAGGGGAAACCGGCGTCGCCGGCTACCGAGGCCGAACGCCGCTGAAGACGGTCAGCGGCATTCGCGCAGCACCGACGGAGGCAGCACTCAGCTGGACAGCGCGGCGCGGTTCTTGGCGGCCCGCAGCGGTGCCCCGACGGCGTGCAGGTGCGCCAACACGTAGCCGTAGGAGCGCCACAGGCCGCACTGCGCGTAGCTGACGTCGTTGTCGACGCAGAATCCGTGCACGATCGACTGGGCGCGACGCAGGTTGGGCCGGGGCATGCTGGGGAACAGGTGATGTTCGATCTGGTAGTTGAGGCCACCGAACGTGAAGTCCACCACCCGGCCGCCGATCACGTTGCGTGAGGTGAGTACCTGCTTGCGCAGGAAGTCCCACGGATGATCCTTGCTCGGGTTGGGCATGCCCTTGTGGTTGGGCGCGAACGAGCAGCCCATGTACACGCCCCACAGGCACTGGTGCACCCCGATGAAGGCAAGAGCCATCAAGGGCGGGAGCACCAGGAACACCGCGGCGAGGTAGGCGACGATGTGCACGCTGATCAGGATGCGCTCCAACCGCCGCGCCTTGACCTGGCCCCACCAAACCTCGTGAATGCTCGACCAGTGCAGGTTCAGGCCTTCCAGCAGCAGCAGCGGGAAGAACAGGAACGCCTGATATTTCGCCATCCAGCGAAGGAAACCACGCTTGGCGCCACCCTGGTCGATGGTGAACGCCAGTGCCGGGATGTCCACATCGGGGTCGTCTTCTTCGTCGTTGGGGTTGGCGTGGTGGCGATTGTGCTTGTTGATCCACCAGCCGTAGCTCAACCCGGTCAAGCCACCGTGCACATGTCCGACGATGTCGTTGGCCCTGCGGCCACGGAAAATCTGCTTGTGGCCGGCATCGTGGCCGATGAACGCCAGGTGGGTGTACAGCAGGGCCAGGGCGGCCGCGGTGACCAGGTTCCACCAGGAGTCACCGATGAACACAAAGGCGACCCAGGCCGCCGCGAAGGCCGCGATCTGCAGTGCACCCTTCACGATGTAGTAGCCGTATCGTCGTTTCAGCAGTCCCGCTTGCTGGATCGAGCGGGACAGCTCGGCGTAATCACTGCCGCGCGTTCGATCTTCCGCACGCGTGGACGTACCAGCCGGAACCATCCGAGTCCTCCTAGACACGCTTCAAAGGCGCACCTGGGTCTCGGGCGGCTTTGGGCCGAGACAATCACGGCCTGACTTCAGCGTACCGGGACAGCGCGTCGCCGGGAACAGCGAGATGATCTCGGGCTCCGGCTATACCACAAAAAATTCCCGGCCACCCGGGAAATCGGGTGGCCGGGTTGGGAAATGCTGCTGAACCAGTGGCGCTCGATCAGTCGTCGAGGACGGCCAGTGCGTCGATCTCGACGAGCAGGCCGGGAGCGAGACCGACATACACCGTGGTCCGCGCGGCGTAGGGCTCGCCGACGATCGCGTTGAAAACCTCGTTGAACTCGGCGAAATGGCCGGAATCTGTGAGGTAGACGCGCAGCATGACCACGTCGTCGAGACTGGAGCCTGCCGCCGCGAGTACCGCGTTGAGGTTGGCGAAGACCTGCTTGGTCTGCTCGGCGACGGACTCGCCCGCGATCTTGCCGGTGGCCGGATCGATCGACACCTGACCGGCGACCTGGAGAATGTTTCCCTTGCGTACGGCCTGCGAGTAGTTCGCGGCCGGCGGCGGCGCCGTGTCGGTGCGGATCGCCTTCTTAACCATCAGTGCTCGTCCTTTCCGTTGGTGGATAACACAGTTTCCGGTATTTCCGCGATGGGAGTGGCTGCTGGGATCTGGCTCGCGCCGCAGTCCAGGGAGGCGGTTGTGCTGGCGTGCAGTAGTTTCGGGACGAGCGCGAGCAGCCCGTCGTAGTCGAGCATCATCCTCGGCACGGACACCGAGATCGCCGCCACGACCGCGCCGTCGGCGCCGCGAACCGGCGCGGCGATACAGTGGATGAATTCTTCGTGCTCCGCGTTGTCGACGGCATAGCCTGCCGCGTGGACCCGCTCCAGTTCGGCGAGGAAGGCAGCGGGCTCGGTGATGGTGTTCGGGGTCCGTTTCGGATACTCGATCCGGTCGGCGACGGCGCGGCGGTCGGCCGCGGGTAACGCGGCGAGCAGCACCTTGGCCACCGCGGTGCAGTGCAGCGGGGCGCGCCGACCGATCCGGGAGTACATCCGCACCGAGTGCTGGCCGTCGAACTTGTCGATGTAGACGACCTCGCCCGCCTCGTAGCTGGCCAGGTGCACGGTGTGTCCGGTCGAGGTGTTCAGCTCGCGCAGCGCGGGCTCCACGAGCCTGCGCACATCCCGGTCCTCCAGGGCTCGGCTGGCCAGGTCGAACAGGGTGACGCCGAGCCGGTAGTGCCGTTGGTCACTGCGCTGCACGAACTGCCGCGCCTCAAGGGTGCGCAGCAGCCGCAGCACGGTGGATTTGTGCACCTCGATCGTCTCGGCCAACTGGTCGAGGGTGCGCGGCCCGTCCGCAAGCTCGCTGAGGATGGCCAACGCCCGATCCAGACTTTGACTCATGAAACCTCCTCGGGGGACGCCGTTGACGGAGCGCGAGGCTTGATGCTACACATCCGGAGAGCAAAATACGCAATGCCCGTTGCGTAATATGCAATCTGAGGGTGATGCGATGAGCGCGGCCAACAGCACACCGGCCACGATCGACGGCAGTGCGGTCGCCGCGCTGCGCAAGGAACTGGTCGACTGGCGGTTCAAGAGCCTCCCGGCGAGTGCCGCGCCTCGGCCGGTGGCGGCACTGCTGCGCGCCCGCCTTGACCTTTTCGACGACGAGTTCGTCGGCCCGATGCTGGTCATCGACAACGCGGCGCTGCGGCACAACCTGTCGACGATGGCCGCCTGGTGCGCCGAGCGCGGCATGACGCTGGCGCCGCACGGCAAGACGACGATGGCGCCGCAGATCTTCGCCGCGCAGCTCGCGCTCGGCGCGTGGGCGATGACGGCGGCGAACATCAGCCAGGTCCGGGTGTACCGGGCGTTCGGGGTCAGCCGGATCATGATGGCCAACGAGCTGCTTGACCCGGTCGGGCTGCGGTGGATCGCCGACCAACTCGCCACCGACGCCGGTTTCGAGTTCTCCTGCTGGGTCGACTCGGTCGGCGGTGTCGAACTGATGGACGCCGCGCTGGCCGCCCGAGAGCCTGCTCGGCCGGTCGACGTACTGATCGAGGTCGGCGGCCAGGACGGCAGGGCCGGGGTGCGCGAGGTCGATGTCGCGCTGGCGATCGCCGACGCGGTCGGGAAGAGCCGGTGGCTGCGACTGGTCGGTGTCGGCGGCTACGAGGGCGCGATCACCCACGGCGGCGACGGAGCCGCATTGTCCACTGTGGAATCATTCGTGCGGAGGCTGCGCGAGCTGGCGGTCGAACTCGGCGGCAGGGGACACTTCACCGGCCTCGACGAGGTGATCGTGACGGCAGGCGGCAGTGCCTACTTCGACACGGTCGCCGACGTGCTCGGCGAGCCGTGGCCCGCCGAGCTACCGGTGCGGCCGGTGCTGCGCAGTGGCGCGTACGTGACCCACGACGACGGCTTCTACCGGGCGATCTCGCCGCTGCGTTCGGCAGGCGCGAAGGCGTTCCAGGCCGCCCTGCACATCTGGGCGCAGGTCACCTCGCTGCCGCAGCCGGATCTGGCCATCCTGACCATGGGCAAGCGGGACGCCTCCTTCGACGAGGGCATGCCGGAGCCGCAGCGGCTCAGGAAGCCGGACGGCACCGTCACCGAGTTGACCGAGCACCGGGTCCGCAAGCTCAGCGACCAGCACGCCTTCCTCGTCCTGCCGACGGACTCACCGGTCCGGGTCGGCGACTGGATCCGGCTGGGGCTCTCCCATCCCTGCACGGTGTTCGACAAATGGCCGCTGATCCCGGTCGTCGAGGACGGCGTTGTCGTCGACCTGATCCGTACCTTCTTCTAGACCCCGCCTTCTAGACCCCGCGGCCTTCGTGGACCCGCAGCCTCTAACCCCGCAGCCTCTAAGCCCGCAGCAGATCGGAGCCGGCGTGCTGGACATCGTCTTTCGGGGAGCAACCGTCGTCGATGGTGACGCGACCCCGCGCTATCCGGCCGATGTCGGCATCGACGCGGGCCGGATCAGTATGATCGACGCGCCCGGCACCCTGTCCGCGACCCGCGTCATCGACGCCGAGGGTCTGGTGCTGGCGCCCGGTTTCATCGACATGCACTCGCATTCCGATCTGCGGCTGCTCGCCGAACCGGATCATCTTGCCAAGGTGAGCCAGGGTGTCACGCTGGAGGTGCTCGGCCAGGACGGGCTGTCCTACGCGCCGGTGAACGACACGGTGCTCGCGGCGCTGCGCGAACAGTTGGCAGGCTGGAACGGCGATCCGGCCGGTTTCGACTGGAACTGGCGGTCGGTCGGCGAGTACCTGGACCGGCTCGATCAGGGCATCGCCGTCAATGCGGCCTACCTTGTGCCGCAAGGGACCGTGCGCATGCTGCACGTCGGCTGGGACAACCGGCCGCCGACCGACGCGGAACTGTCCGCGATGTGCGCGACACTGGCCGAGTCGATGCGCGAGGGCGCGGTCGGGCTGTCCTCGGGCCTCACCTACACCCCCGGCATGTACGCCGACGACGAGGAACTCGTCGCGCTCTGCCGGGTCATCGGCGAGCACGGCGGCTACTACAGCCCGCACCACCGCAGCTACGGCGCAGGCGCGCTGGCCGCGTTCGCCGAGATGATCGAGGTGTCGCGCCGATCGGGCTGCCCGCTGCATCTCGCCCACGCGACCATGAACTTCCCGGAGAACGCCGGCCGCGCCGAGGAACTGCTCGCCCTGCTGGACACCGCGATCGCCGAGGGCGCCGACATCACCCTGGACACCTACCCCTACCTGCCCGGCGCGACCTACCTCTCCGCGCTGCTACCCAGCTGGGCGACGGAAGGCGGCCTGTCGGCCACCCTGGCTCGACTGTCTGATCAGGACACTCGGGAGCGGATTCGGCGGGAGATCGAGGAAACCGGTTCGGACGGCTGCCACGGCGTGCCGATCGACTGGAACTGGATCGAGATCAACGGTGTCCGCAACGAACGCAACGCCCACCTGGTCGGCCACACCGTTGGCGATTCCGCACGCCACGTGGGAATCCAGCCGATCGAGCTGTACTTCGACACGCTGATCGCGGAGAACCTGGGCACCTCCTGCCTGATGCACATCGGCGACGAGCACAACGTGCGGACGATCATGCGGCATGCCACGCACACCGCCGGCAGCGACGGCCTGCTCTGCGGCGACCGCCCCCACCCGCGCGCCTGGGGCACCTTCCCGCGCTACCTGGCCCGCTACGTCCGCGAACTCGGCGTGCTCGGTCTTGAGGAATGCGTCGCGCACCTGACCGGCCGCGCCGCCGACCGGCTGAAGCTGACCGACCGGGGCCGCGTCCGCCTCGGCCACGCCGCCGACCTCGTCGTCTTCGACCCCGACACCGTCACCGACCTGGCCACTTTCGCCGAGCCGAGACAGCCCGCGGCCGGCATCCCCTACGTGCTGGTCAACGGGGTGCCCGTCATCGACGACGGCAGACCGACCGGCGCCCTGCCCGGACGGGCCATCCGCGGTACCGGGCACTGAGCTGCCGTCCCTGGCCGGTCAGCGGTCCCATCGTCGCCTCACTATTCAGTTGGACCATCTGACAGCTAGACCATCTGACAGTTCGATCATGTGACAGTTCGATCATGTGACAAGGGGGTCATGGATGACCGAGCAACCAGCGCGGCCCGGTGGTTTCGGCCGCCGTCAGTTCATCGGTGCCGCGGCCGGGGCGGCCGGTGTGGCCGGCCTTGCCGCGTTAGCCTTGCCCGGCAACGCAACCGCGTCGTCGACCACCTCGGTAGCGCATGAATCAGACGCCAAGGAGACCAGGAAGCAGATGACCGAGTTGACCTTCCTCGGCAGCTACTCCAACAGTGGCGGCGACGGCCTCGACCGGGCCGCGACGGACACCACGAACGGCACGGTGACCGTCGACGCCAAGGTGAGCGGGGTGCCGGACGCGTCCTGGCTGGCCTATTCGCTGGACCGCAGCCACCTGTACACGACCAACGAGGACACCGACGGCACGGTGACCGCGCTGTTGGTGACCGATCCGAGCAATCCGGTGGTGGTCGACGAGCAGTCCACCGAGGGCGACAGCCCGACGTTTCTCAATGTGCATCCGACCGGGAAGTACCTGCTGGTCGCGAACTACGGCTCCGGCAGTGTCGCGGTGCTGCCGCTGAACTCCGATGGCAGCATCGGCACGCTGACCGATGTCGTCACGCACACCGGCGGTACCGGCGGGGCGCCGCACGCGCACCAGATCGTCACCGATCCGAGCGGCAACTGGATTCTCGCGGTCGACCTCGGTACCGACTCGGTCTACGTCTACCAGTTGGACCTGACGACCGGAAAGCTCAGCCTGCACGACCAGATCGTGGTCGCGAAGGGCACCGGCCCCCGGCATCTGATCTTCCATCCGACCGCGACGCACGGCTACCTGGTCGCCGAGGACGCCTCCGAGGTCATCGTGTTCAGCTGGGATGCCACCGCCGGCAAGCTGACGCCCGGTCAGATCGTCGGCACGCTCGGCCCCGATCCGACAACGCCGAACTACCCGGCCGAGGGCGCGGCCTCCTCGGACGGCAGGTTCGTCTACGTCACCAACCGGGGCGACAACAGCCTGGCCACCTTCGCCGTCGGTGACGGCGGCGCGAGCCTGACCCTGCTGTCGACCATCTCGATCGGCGGCGACTGGCCACGCCATTTCGCCCTCGACCCGACGGAGAGCTGGTTCGTGGTCGCCAACCAGAACTCCGGCACGGTGACCTGGCTCCCCCGCGATCGGAGTACCGGACTGCCGGGGCCGGTGGCCGGCAGCGTGGCCGTCCCTGCCGTTGCGATGGTGTTGTTCTGATGCGCGATCTGCTGCTCCCGCAACCGGTTTCGGTGGAGTCCGCGCCGGGTTCGTTCGTTCTCGATGAGACGACGGCCATCTCCTGCGACGCGGTCAGCGCCCCGGTCGTCTCCCGGTTCGCCGCGCAACTGCGCGCCGCGACCGGGCTGCCGCTGCCGATCAACGACCAGGCGACCGTCAGCTTCCGGCGTGATGCCGCGGCGGTACCCGAGGCCGAGGGCTACCGGCTGACCGTCACGCCGACCGGGATCGAGGTTCTCGTCGCCGATCCGGCCGGCGCCGAGTACGCGGGCCAGACCCTGCGGCAACTACTCGGGCCTGCCGCGTTCCGCGGCTCGAATGTCCATGACGGACAGTGGTCGGTCGAGTGCGGCACGATCGTCGACCATCCGGCGCTGCGCTGGCGCGGCTGTCTGCTGGACGTGGCCCGGCATTTCCTGCCCAAGGCGCAGGTGCTGCGGTTCATCGATCTACTGGCCGCGCACAAGCTCAACGTGCTGCACCTGCATCTGACCGACGACCAGGGCTGGCGCCTGGAAGTGCCGAAATATCCACGGCTGACCGAGGTCGGCGCCTGGCGGCGGTCCTCGACGGTCGGGGTGCCGGAGGGGAACCTGCGGGACAACCGGCCGCACGGCGGCTACTACACCACCGCCGACCTGCGCGAGATCGTCCGCTACGCCGCCGATCGGGCCATCACCGTAGTCCCCGAGGTGGACGTGCCGGGCCACGCGCAGGCCGCGATCGCGGCCTACCCGGAGCTGGGCAACACCGATGAGCAGTTGGAGGTGTGGACCTCCTGGGGCATCAACGAGAACGTGCTCAACGGCGCCGATGAGACGGTGGAGTTCTTCCGTGCGGTGTTCGACCAGGTTCTCGACGTGTTCGACTCCCCGGTGATCGGGGTCGGCGGCGACGAGGTGCCGACCGTGCAGTGGGAACGCAGCGAGGCGGCGAGGGCCAAGGCGGCGAAGCTCGGTCTTGCCGATGCCACCGGCCTGCACGGCTGGTTCATCAGGCAGATCGCCGAACACCTCGCCGCACACGGCCGCCGCGCGCTGGGCTGGGACGAGATCGCCGAGGCCGGCCCGCTACCCGAGGGCGCGATCATCGCCTCCTGGCGCGGCGAACAGGCCGGCATCGACGCCGCGAAGGCCGGTCACGATGTGGTGATGTGCCCTGAGCAGTACATCTACCTCGACCACCGCGCCTCCGACCGGCCCGATGAGCCGATCCCGGTCGGCTATCCGCGCACCGTCGCCGATGTCTACGCCTACCAACCGGTGCCGGCCGCGCTGTCGGCGGAGGAGACACGGCACGTGCTCGGCGCGCAGGCCCAGGTGTGGACCGAGCATCTGGATTCGGTGCGCGGCGTCGACTACGCGACCTTCCCCCGGTTGTCCGCGTTCGCCGAGGTGGTCTGGAGCCCGGCGGCCGTGCGCGATCCGGCCGATTTCCGGCGCAGGCTCACCGACGGCCACCTGCCCCGGTTGGACGCCATCGGCGTCGAGTACCGACCGGAGGCCGGCCCACTGCCCTGGCAGCAGCGGCCCGGCGTGCTCGGCAGGCCACGAGACCTCGCATAGGCGAGGCTTCGCGCAGAGGGCTGGTCGTGTCACCCGATAGAGGCGGCCAGCCTGCGGACCCGCGACCGGCGCAGGCGCTAGCTTCTCGTCGCGATGAAGGCCAGCGCCAGCACGTTGCGAAAGCCCGGCCGGCGCCTGCGGATCGGCGCCGGCATCGTCATCGTGCTCGCCGTGGTCGTACTCGGATTGGCGATGGTGCGGGCCAAGCAGGCCAGCGCCCCGACCACGGTGCCCGATCATCCGATCACCACCGCCAACGGCCGGGGCATTTCGCCGCCGTGGCCGGTCCCCGTCGACGTCGCCGATTCCGTGCACGACGCGGACCTGCCGATGCTGCCCTCGGCCGGTACCGCGCAGCGCTTCGACGTGCACCTCGACATCGTCGTCGACGGGCAGCGGGTCGCGGTCGCCCCGCTGGTCGGGGTCGATCAGCGCTCCGGTCAGGTCAGCCCGGTCAGCACCCATGACAGCAGCGGCATCGTCTACATCGCATCGCCGGTACGCAGCACCTTCAGCCTCGGCCAGTTCTTCACCGAATGGCAGGTCGCGCTGGACGCGACCCATATCGGCGGTCTGGCCACCGGCGACGGGAACAACCTGGTCGCCTATGTGAACGGCAGGAAGGTCGGCGGCGATCCGGCCGCGATCACCTTCGCCGCACACGAGGAGATCGTCCTCGTCTACGGCGGTCACGACAGTCCTGCCCCGGTGCCCGCGACGTTCAGCTGGCCGCAGGGCCTGTAATCCTCTCGCGTTCGCGGCCTCGGCGCAGCCGGAGTCGGCCTTTCGGGGCGTAGCTGTCGACCTATCGGGGAGTTCGGCTCGGCGCGAACCGGCCCACGCTGCTTACGCTTGAGGCATGGACGACTCCGAGCCGGCTCGGAAGGCGAGCACCAAGCGTCTCGTCATCGGCGGCATCGTGGTGGCGGTCGGCGCAGCGGCCGTCGTCGCGCTGGTTCTCGCAGTTCAGCCCGCCGCGCCCGCGCACATCGCGCATCAGCCGATGCGCGACGCGGCTACGGCAACGCATACCAATCCGTCGTCCGCTTTCGCCGATGGCCCTATTGGGCCACTCGATCCGAGTCAATTCGCACCCGGTGCCTGCGTCGCATTTGCGCCAACACATGGAGATCAACACAGGACCGTTTTTCTCGATGCCGGACACGGTGTTCCCGATCCCGGCGCATTGGGCCATACCTCGACCGGGCAACAGCTCGAAGAGAAGCAATTGACCCTACCGGTCGTCCTCGATGCCGCGCACCTGTTGCAGGCCAAGGGTTATCGGGTCGTCGTCTCGCGGACGACGGACACCTCGATCATCCCGATGACCGCGGCAGATCTCGATTCCAGTGGGGAAACCTCGGCCGCGAAACACGACGACACCGTGGCACGAATAACCTGCGCCAATCTGGCAAAGGCATTCGTGCTGGTTTCCGTGCATTTCGACGCATACACCTCGTCGAATGCGACCGGCGCGATGACTTTCTACGATCCCGGTCGGAGTTTTTCCGCCGCCAACGACAGCCTCGCCACTCTCCTGCAGTCCGATATCGTCAACGCCCTGGATGCGACCGGTGCCTCAGTGCACGACAGGGGAATCCAGAGTTCGATCGGCGCGGGGAACTCAACGTCCGAACAGGACCGTTCCTACGGCAGGATACTGCTGCTCGGTCCGGCGAAGGCCGGCTACCTCGACAACCCGAGCACGATGCCTGGCGCGTTGGTGGAACCGCTGTTCATCACCAACGGCGCCGAGGGCAGCCTCGCCGCGAGTCCGACCGGCCAGCAGGCGATCGCCAGTGGGATCACCACCGCGATCGGCCAGTTCGCCGCGCAATCCGCCCCGGCCGGTCCCCCGGTTACCACCAGTGCCGCGACCGGCCGCCCTTGACCTCCAGTTAACTGCAGCTTGCAGACTGGGTCATCATGCGAGCGATCATGGCGACCCGGTTCGGCGCCCCCGATGTCCTTGAACTTCACGACCTGCCCACTCCCGAGCCGGGAGCCGGCGAACTACGGGTCGCGGTGACCGTGGTCGGCGTCGGCTGGCTGGACACGCTGATCCGGCGCGGCCATGGCCCCTCGGTGTTCGCGATCGAACCGCCCTACATCCCCGGTGGCGGCGTTGCTGGCACGGTGACCGCAGTCGGCGACGACGTGACAACCGACTGGTTGGGCACCAAGGTGATCACCCGAGCGGCCGGCAACGGCTACGGCGGCGGCTACGCCGACACGGTGATCGCCACGGCCGATGCCACCTTCCCGGTGCCCGCCGATCTCGACCTGCGCAGCGCCATGGCCGTCCTCGACGACGGCAGCACGGCCCTGGCCCTGCTGGAGAAAACCCCGGTGCACCGAGCGGATCGAGTGCTGGTCGCGCCGGGGCTCGGCGGCCTCGGCAACCTGCTGGTACAGCTGCTGCGTTCGGCAGGCGCGGAGGTGATCGCCGCCGTTCGCGGTGCGGACAAGGTGGCCGTCGCGCGGAATCTGGGCGTCGAAACGGTGGACTACGCGGCCCCGGACTGGCCGGCGCGGGTGCGCGCGATCACCGACGGCCGAGGGCTGGACGTGGTGTTCGACGGCCTCGGCGGCTCGGTGGGGGCGGCGGCATCGACTCTGCTCGCGGATGGTGGCCGGTTCTCCGGTTACGGCATGAGCAGCGGCACGGAAACCGAGATCAGCGCGGCGGACCGGCAGCGGTTGACCGTGGTGGACATGGCACAGCTGCCGGAGTTCTGGGCCGAGGGTCCGCGCCGGGTCCGGGAAGTCCTGCTCGCGGCATCGGCAGGCCACCTGGTGCCGCTCATCGGTCAGACCTATCCCCTTGCCGACGCGGCCACCGCGCACGCGGACATCAAGGCCCGCCGCTTCGTCGGCAAGAGCCTGCTGCTGCCCTGACCTCGTCGGCGACCGCTACGCCGAGCGGACGCCGGTCGCGGAAAAGGGGACGGACCGGACCGATACAAGCCGCTTCAAGTCTTGACAGAGCGCGTGTCCCAGGTCACCCTATGCGGTAGTTAGAAAGGGAGTTTTCCTAACTATTGTCGAACGGACAGTCTGCGGTTCCTGCCAGCCGCTTGCTGTCCCCGTCCCAGGAGCGTGCATGCGTACTCGCAGAACAATGATGTTCCTCGCGGTCGCCGCTACGACAGCGTCCCTGCTCTCGTTATCCCTGACGATCGGTTCCGCACAGGCCCAACCGGCGCACGACAACGCGACCGCCGCGACGACAGCGCATCCCTTCCCCACCCACGTCACGTACAAGACCGGTGTCATGCCGTCGGCGACGCCGGCCGCACGGGACGCGGCGGTGGAGAAGGAATACAACTCGTGGAAGTCGACCTACCTCGTGCACGGCTGCGCGTCGAACGAGTACTACGTCTCGACCAAGGGCGACGACGACGCCACGAACAACGGCCCGGTCTCCGAAGGCCAGGGTTATGGTATGAACATCGTGCCATTGATGGCCGGTTACGACGCCGACGCGCAGACCGAGTTCAACGGACTGTGGCAGCTGGTGAAGGACCACGAGGACTCCTACGGCCTGATGGAATGGCAACTGGACGGCAAGACCTGCAAGTACTACAGCGGTGGCACGCCCGACGGCGCGACCGACGGTGATCTCGACATCGGCTACGGCCTGATCCTGGCCGACAAGCAGTGGGGCGGCTACACCTCCGCCGCGAAGACCTGGCTGGCCGCGTTCTACGCGCACGACGTCGCCTCCGACGGTCACCTGAAGTGCGAGGACGACAGCGACGACACCACCGACACCCGTCCCTCCGACAGCATGATCGACCACCTGCGCGCCTTCGCCGCCTACGATCCGTCGCACGACTGGGCGAAGGTCATCGCCAAGCAGGAGGCGCTGTTCAACGAGATGACCTCGAACTACTCCTCCAGCGCCGACCTGCTGCCGGACTTCGTCGTCAAGGCCAACACCACCAGCCCGCAGCCTGCTCCCGCGAACTACCAGGAGGACCAGCCGGACAACATCGTCGGCTACAACTCCATCCGCGTGCCGTGGCACATGGGCACCGACGCGCTGGAGAACGGCACGACAGTCGCAGCGACCGAGTACAACATCGCCAAGAAGGAGTCCGCCTGCCTGGACACCTTCTCCAAGGGCGTACCGGCGAACGTCTGGCCGCATATGAAACTCAACTGCACCGGGCGATCGACCGACGGGGACGGCAACAGCGACACCGAGGCCGAAGAGGCCGGTGACGCGGTCGGCCCGGCCGCGATGGCCTCCGGCAACCAGGCCTGGACCGACGCCATCTGGGCCGAACTGGCCAAGAACCCGTTCGGCGACGGCTACTACGGCGAGACCATCAAGATGCTCGTCTACATCGTGATGGCCGGCGACTACTGGAACCCGGCAACAGTCTGACGCCGGGTTTTTCGGGGCCGAGAGCGAACACCGCCCTCGGCCCCGAATCGTCGCGCTACGCTGAAATCCGGGGGTGCGGCGATGACGACCTGGGACGAACTGAAAGTCATCCTGGCGCGGCTGCGTGCGCAGGACCCGAATCCGCTGATGCTCTATCCCGGCCCGGAAATCGACCATGACCGGCACCCTCCGTTCGGCCTCCGGCTGGCGGCCTGGGCCGAGGACATCGCGCGAGATCTGCATGAGCGCTTCGGCGCGGATGTGCGGTTGCGGGTTGGCGCGCTCGACTACCCGGAACGCAGCAGGGCCGAGCCTCGGTACGTCCAGCCGACCGAAGATCTGTCCGAACAGGAATTCCGGGTCGAGTTGGAAGGGCCGTTGACGGTGCGATCAGGCCACACCGCACAGCTTCAACTGCTGATCACCAATCTGACCGGGACCGAATACACCATGAGCAGCAACGGCGAACTCACCGCGCGCGTCCTGGATCCGGCGACCGGACGCGTTGTCGGCGGCTACACCGGAATGCACCGTCTCAACCTGGTGACCACCAGATTGGCAGCAGGCGAAACCCGAGCGATCCGACTGGTCACCGGCACCGACAGCTATCTGCCAGAACTCGGCTACGCCGTTCCGCCGGGACAGTGGACGGTCGACACCGTGCTACCGGTGTCCGACGGACGCGAGGGACGCGCGTTGCGCACACCAGCACTGCCCATCACCGTGATCGACTGACCCTCGGCGGACGTCGCCTGGCTGGCCGCTTCCCCACCGGCTGGCTCGACCGCGTCCCTGACGGCAGGCAGGATCAGCAGGTGTAGGCCAACCATTTGGTGTTGCCGGGGCGCACCGGCACCCAGCAGCCGGCGGCCGGTTCGGGCGCCTTGGCGTCGACCTGCGTGGAACAGTCCGGGGTGTACTCGTCGGGAAGCTCACTGAGCTTGCGCAGCACGACACAGGACCGGCCGGTCGCCTGCCACAGTGTCCTTGTCGGAGCCAGGATGTCCTTCTCGTCACTGGGCATTCTGGCGGCTTTGGCTTCCGTTTCGGTGCGCAATACGACGACGTCGATGACGTTGTCGTGTTGCCGGACACCAACGACCGCGATGACCGCGCCCTTGCTGTCCGTCGGGTGCAGGAACCGGAAGCCGCGGTCGACAAGTTCGCGCAGCTGGCGCGTGGCGGTGCCGACCTCGTCAATAGGTGACGTCATCGAATTTGGCCGTCCTTGATACCGGCGAGGAGAGCGGTCAGTTCGGTGCGGTTGTGGATCAGCGCCGGACCGCGTGGGTTGCGGGAGTTGCGGATGGCCATCTGGTCGCCTGCTACGAGGGCGAGTTCGACACAGTTGCCGACCGCGCCGCTGTGGCTGCTCTTGCGCCAGGTGGCGCCGCTGAGTAACCAAGCTGACCTGGCGTTCCCTGTTTCGCCCGCCACGAGTCCCACCTTTCCCGATCGGACCAGCGCTTCGCATCTGCACGTGCATCTGCAAGTTGACCAAAGCTAGCACGTGTCGATGCAGTCGTAAATGCACGTGCACATGCCACGAGCGCGTGTCGTCAGCAGATTCGGACGGGAGTGGATTTACCGGTCAGATCCCGGGTTCACCGGTCAGAGCTCGGCGCGTCGCTTCGACAACAGCTGCCTGCTGCGCTCCGGTGTTTCGGCGTCCACCGCGAGCCGGTCCAGGGCGCGGCTGTACGCCTCGATCTCATCGGGCTTCTCGAGATACAGCGCGCCGGCAAGGTGCTCGACGTAGGCGATGTTCGGCAGTTCCGGTTCCGCGAATCGCAGCAGCGTGAACGCGCCTTCGGCCGCGTAGCCACTCTTGTGGTACGGCACGACCTGTACCGCGATGTGCGGCAGTGCGGTCAGCTCCAGCATCCGGTCGAGCTGGGCCCGCATCACCTTGCTGCCGCCGAGCGGCCGATACAGGACCGACTCGTCGATGACCGCCCACAGCTTCGGGGCCTGCGGGCCGGACAGCATCCGCTGCCTCCGCATGCGCAGGGCGACCCGGCGTTCGACATCGTCGTTCGCGGCCTCGGGGCGTCCGTGGCTGGCGACCATCCGCGCGTAGTCCTCGGTCTGCAACAAACCGGGCACGAACTGCAGCTCATAGGCCTGGATGCGGTTCGCGGCCTCTTCAAGGCCGACGAAATCCTCGAACCACCTCGGCATCAGATCGTTGTAGCGGTGCCACCAGCCCGGCTGGTTGGACTGCTGGACCAACGCGAGAAACTGCTCACGCTCGGTCGGATCGGTGACACCGTAGAGAGTGAGCAGGTCGGCGACGTCGCGTTCCTTGAAGCCGACGCGGCCGAGTTCCAGCCGGCTGATCTTCGACTCGGAGCCGCGGATGCTGTACCCGGCTTCCGCGCGGCTGAGGTCGGCTCGCTCGCGCAACCTGCGCAGTTGGGTGCCCAGAATCATGCGCCGAACGGTGGGGCCACCACCCCGTTCACTGGCTGTCACGCCGACCGCGGTCATGGCGGAGCCTTCCATACGTCACCCAACCCACCCAAGCCCACAGATAGTACCGGAGAACACCGTGTCGCCGATGCCCATTACTCCAGTCGGTGCACAGTCATGGGGGTCCCGGACTCACGGCAGTAGCATGGCTCCCTACTCTCTGTGCGATCCAACCTCCGTCTACCAGCACTCTGGGAGATCACAATGCCCGACATCGTCGGTGCCCGATCCGATCGCAACGTGCCTGTTGGCGTCGACCCGACAAGGGCCAGCATCGCTCGGGTTTACGACGCCTTCCTCAACGGCAAGGACAACTACGAGATCGACCGCGAGGTCCTGCGCGGGGTGCAGAAGGCCGCCCCCGAAGCACAGGAGCTGGCTACCGAGAATCGGGGCTTCCTGATCCGCGCCTGCCGGTTCCTGGCCAGCCAGACGGGCATCAACCAGTTCCTCGACTGCGGGTCCGGGCTGCCGACCGCGGAGAACACCCATCAGGTCGTGCAGCGGATCAACCCGGACGCCCGTGTGGTCTACGTGGACAACGACCCGGTGGTGCTCGCGCACGGACGGGCCCTGCTTGAGGAGAACGACCAGACGCACTTCGTCTCGGCCGACATCTTCCAACCGAAGGAGATCCTGGAGAACGAGGTCGTCCGCAGGCACATCGACTTCTCCCAGCCGCTTGCCTTCCTGCAGCTCGGCACGTTGCACCACTACGACGGCCCTCGGGAACGGCCGGCGGAGATCATGCACGAGTACCTCGAAGCGCTACCCTCCGGCTCCTTCGTCGCGACCAGCCACTTCCTCGATCCCGAGGACGAGCACACCGAGGTGGCTCGCAAGATGGAGCACATGTTCCTGCACAGCCCGATGGGCTCCGGCACGTTCCGCACCCGCGCCGAGGTGGAGGAGCTGATCGCCGGGCTCGAACTCGTCGAGCCCGGACTCGTACTGTGCGCCGACTGGTGGCCGGACGGCCCCCGCCTCAAACCACTCAACCAGGTCCAGTACTGCATCGCCGGCGCCGTCGGACGCAAACCCTGACCGAGGATTCCACCGTCAAAAGCCTGCTGACCTTGGTATACGACCAGGTCAGCAGGCTTTTGATCGAGAAGATCGTGGTCCCTGGTCGGCATTGCCGAGTTGAGCGAGGCTGAGCGGGAGACATCCGAGGACATGGCCTGACAAAGCAACTACCAGCGCGCTACCCACACGGCAAGGGCGATCAGACCGGCGGTTGCCGGTACAACGACAAGGACCCAGAACAGGATCAGCTTGATCTGCCGCACCTCGGCCAGCAGGCGGACGACCGCGATCCTGATCGCACCCTCGTCCGTCTCGCCCTCCAGTTCGCGTGCCAGGCGACCAGCGAAGGTGCCGTCATCTTCAGCCATCGCAGGAGCGTAATCTCCGAACCGACGGCCGGTGGGCGCATTCACACCACTAGCTTGGCGGCCAAGGGGGTTGTGATGACGACGTGGGACGAACTCAAGGTCATCCTGCTGCGACTTCGTGATCTGGAGCCGCATCCGCTGCTCAGTTTTCCCGATCCGCGCGTCGACCGCGACCGGCACCCACCGTTCGCGATCAGGTTGGCGGCCTGGGCCGAGGACCTCGCACGAGATCTGCACGAGCGCTTCGCCGACGATGTGCGGCTCACCGTGGGCGTTCTCGGCTACCCGCGGCACACGCCAACGGAATCAAGGCCCGTCGAGCCGACCGAGGAGTTGTCCCCGGAGGAATTCCACGTCGAACTGGCCGAATCGGTGGTCGTTCGATCGGGTCACAACGCGCATCAACATCTGCTGATCACCAACCTGTCGCAGGTACGGTTCGGCTTGTCCACGAACGGGCACCTCACCGCGAGCGTGGTCGATCCTGCCAGCGGGAACGTGGTGGCCGGGTTCGCAGGGGCCCAAACCTTGGCGATGGTGCACATGATGCTGCCACCAGGGAAAACCCAACGAATTCCGCTCATCATCGGAACCGCCAGCCACTCCCCCGAACTCGGCTACGCCGTTCCGGCAGGCGAGTGGGCAGCACGAGCCGTGCTCAAGGTAGGAGGCGACGGGCGCGTACGGCGTCTGCACACCCCGCTGCTGCCCATCACCGTGATCGACTAGGCGTCGAACCGGCCGGCCTTGGCGTTGGCGAGAAAGGCCTGCCAGGCAGGCGCGTCGAAGACGAACTGACCAGCATCCCGACTCTTCGAATCCCGGACGCCCACAGCCAGCCGGTCGATCCGCACCTCAACGCAGTTCTCGTCATTGCCGCCGCTGTAGGAACTCTTGAACCAGTCGGCTTCCGCGATACGGACCTCGACGCAGTTCTCGCCGTTGCTGGCACTGCGTGAACTCTTGAACCAGCCAGTGTCCCGCGCTGCGCTCGACATGACTCACATCTCCCTGTATAGCCGCTCGATCAGTTGGTGAGACGCGGTCTTCGTAAGAGACAGCTCCCACGCCCGGTAGAACGCGCGCAGCATATCCGAGGTGTCTGCTTCGTTGTCGTAGTAGGTGGACGGGCCGAAGGCTGTCTCCGAAAATCCGATGGGCGTACCGCGGTGTCCAAAGCCGAACATCACAAGGTTCCTGCCGCGCAGTGGATTGCCATAGACGTCATTGGGAAGCACCCGGACTGTCAGGTCCTTGTGCTGACCGATCAGCATCAAGATATGTTCGAGCTGGCCGCGCATGGTCTGCAGCTTGTCCATCCTGGCATGCAGGGCGTCTTCAGTCATCACGAAGCGCAGGATCTTCGGCCGACCGGGATCGAACAGTTTAGCCAGTCGCGTCAGCCTGAATCGCAGCCGTTCCTCGCCTTCCGGATCATCCGGCTCCCACCAAACGCCCTCGCCCTCCGCCATCAATGACCGGACGTAGTCCTCACACTGGAGCAGGCCCGGAATGATGCCGGCCTCGTGACAGTTGATCTCGGATGCGTTCCTCTCCAAATCCGCGAAGCGCTGATACGCATCGGGTAGCGCGTCGATGTGGGTGCGGCGCTTCTGGCGTTTGCGGGCGACGTCGCCGAGGATCAGCGTGGTTTTGCGGTCCTTGCCGGTGACTCCGTAGAAATCGAGCAGCAGCTCCAGTTCCTCGGGGGTCGCGGTCGCCGAGCCGTCCTCCAACGCGACGATCACCGAGCGCACCTTGCCGAGCACCTCGGCCGAGACCAGTTGCGATTTGTGCGCGTCCTCGCGGAATCGCCGCAGCGCCAGGCCGAGTTGCCGCCGCTCGAATGTCTGCCGTGCCTGACCCATGGTGGTCGTCCTCCCGTCGACATCACCCGTTCGGGGCGATGTAAAAGTCCGACTGTCGGATCTAATCTGCTTATGATGACAGTCGGACTTAGCAACGTCCACTCTAACGTTGAACTGGAAGGAACCCGACAATGTCCCTCTACCGTGCGACCGGCGTGTCCGTTGAATCCTGGGTGGAATTGGCTCACGACGTCAGTGCCCGCTACGAAGTCGACCGGGCTCAACGACCAGGCGACGCTGTTCTTCGGCGCGACCAACGACTACGTGCTCTGCCTCGGCAGGAACACCCTCGGCCAGGTAGCCAAACTGGCCGAGAAAGCACACGCCGAACTGCGCGACGCCGCCCTCATCGAATGTGACGAGGACGGCGTCGGCTGACCCGAGTACCAGGTGCCAGGGCGTAGCAAGAGCAGGTCTATCGGCGACCACCAGTGAGCAACGGCGCGAGGAACTTGCCGGTGTAGCTCTTGCGCACCGTGGCGATCTCCTCCGGTGTGCCCTCGGCGAGGATCGTGCCGCCGGCATTGCCGCCTTCCGGGCCCATGTCGACGATCCAGTCGGAGGTCTTGATGACGTCGAGGTTGTGCTCGATGACGATCACCGAGTTGCCCTTCTCGACGAGACCGTTGATCACGCCGAGCAGTTTGGCGATGTCCTGGAAGTGCAGACCGGTGGTCGGCTCGTCGAGGATGTACACGGTCTTGCCGGTGGAGCGCTTCTGCAGTTCGCTGGCCAGCTTCACGCGCTGCGCCTCACCACCGGAGAGGGTCGGCGCGGGCTGGCCGAGCCGCACGTAGCCAAGCCCGACATCGACCAGGGTCTTCAGGTGCCGGTAGATCGCGTTGATCGGCTCGAAGAACTCCGCCGCCTCCTCGATCGGCATGTCGAGGACGTCGGCGACCGTCTTCCCCTTGTAGTGCACCTCAAGGGTTTCCCGGTTGTACCGGGCGCCCTTGCACACCTCGCAGGGCACGTACACGTCCGGCAGGAAGTTCATCTCGATCTTGATCGTGCCATCGCCAGCGCAGGCCTCGCAGCGACCGCCCTTGACGTTGAAGGAGAATCGGCCGGGCTGGTAGCCACGCACCTTCGCCTCGGTCGTCGCCGCGAACAGCTTGCGCACGTGATCCCAGACGCCGGTGTAGGTCGCCGGGTTCGATCGCGGGGTGCGGCCGATCGGCGACTGGTCGACCTGGACGAGCTTGTCGACGAGGTCGACGCCCTTGACCCTGGTGTGCCGGCCGGGGACCTGGCGGGCGCCGTTGAGCTTGTTGGCCAGCACGGTCGCCAGGATGTCGTTGACCAGAGTGGACTTTCCCGAACCGGAAACGCCGGTGACCGAGACCAGGCAGCCGAGTGGGAAGGACACATCGATGTCGTGCAGGTTGTGTTCGCGGGCGCCGACGACCGTCAGCTGCCGCTTCTTGTCCACGGGCCTGCGCATCATCGGGACCGGGATCTCCTTGCGGCCCGACAGGTATGCGCCGGTGAGCGACTTGTCGTTGGTCAGCAGTTCCTTGTAGGTGCCGCTGTGTACGACATGTCCGCCGTGCTCCCCCGCGCCGGGACCGATGTCGACGATCCAGTCGGCGGCACGGATGGTGTCCTCGTCGTGCTCGACCACGATCAGCGTGTTGCCGAGGTCACGCAGCCGGGTCAGCGTCTCGATCAGCCGGTGGTTGTCCCGCTGGTGCAGGCCGATCGACGGCTCGTCGAGCACGTAGAGCACGCCGACCAGACCGGAACCGATCTGCGTCGCGAGCCGAATCCGCTGCGCTTCGCCACCCGAAAGAGTGCCGGCGGCGCGGTCGAGCGACAGGTAGTTGAGGCCGACGTCGAGCAGGAACCCGAGCCGGGCCTGGATTTCCTTGACCACCCGACCGGCGATCATGGTCTCGCGCTTGCCGAGTTTGAGCCCACCGAGGAAATCGGCGCATTCGGCGACGCTCATCGCGGACACATCGGCGATGGACCGCTCACCGTACTTGCCGTGTTGCAGGGTGACCGCGAGGATTTCCGGCTTCAGCCTGGTGCCCTGGCAGGCCGGGCAGGGCACCTCCCGCATGTAGCCCTCGTACTTCTCCCGCATGTACTCCGATTCGGTCTGATCCTGGCGGCGTTCCAGGAACGGGATGACACCCTCGAAGTTGGCGTAGTACGAGCGTTCCCGGCCGTAGCGGTTGCGGTAGCGGACGTGCACCTGCTCGTTGACGCCGTGCAGCACGGCCTTCTGCACCTTGGCCGGCAGCCGCCGCCACGGCGTGTCGGTGCGGAAACCGAGGGTTTCGGCGAGTGACTCCAGCAGACGCAGGAAGTAGTCGGCGGTCTGGCCGCCTGCCCAGGGCGCGATCGCACCGTCGGCGAGGGACAGCTCGTCGTCCGGGACGACCAGCTCCGGGTCGACCTCCTTGCGGACGCCGATACCGGTGCAGACCGGGCAGGCCCCGTAGGGCGAGTTGAACGAGAACGACCGGGGTTCCAGATCGGTCACGGTCAGCTGGTGGCCGTTGGGACAGGCGAGGTGTTCGGAGAACGTGCGCTCACGTTCGGGTGACTTCGCGTCCTCGTCGACGAACTCCATGGTGACAAGGCCGTCGGCCAGCCGCAGCGCGGTCTCCACCGAGTCGGTGAGCCGCTGCTTTGCGCTCCTCTTCACCGTCAACCGATCGATGACGACGTCGATGTGGTGCTTTTCCTGCTTCTTGAGCTTCGGCACCTCGGTCAACGCGGATACCGAGCCGTCGACCCTGACACGGGAGTATCCCTGCGCCTGGAGCTGGGAGAACAGGTCGAGATACTCGCCCTTTCGGCCACGGATGACCGGCGCGAGCACCTGGAAGCGGGTGCTCTCCTTCATGGTCAGCATCTGGTCGACGATCTGCTGCGGGGTCTGCCTGCTGATGACCTCACCGCAGGTCGGACAGTGTGGCGTGCCGGCGCGGGCGTAGAGCAGCCGCAGGTAGTCGTACACCTCGGTGATCGTGCCGACGGTCGAACGCGGGTTGCGGTTGGTGGACTTCTGGTCGATCGACACCGCTGGCGAGAGGCCCTCGATGAAGTCGACGTCCGGCTTGTCCATCTGGCCGAGGAACTGGCGAGCATAGGCCGACAGTGACTCCACGTAACGTCGCTGTCCTTCGGCGAAAATAGTGTCGAACGCCAAGCTCGACTTACCGGACCCGGACAGCCCGGTGAACACGATCAAACTTTCCCTTGGCAGGTCAATGTTGACGCTGCGCAGGTTGTGCTCGCGTGCGCCGTGCACGACAAGGCGGTCGGCCACGAGGGTCCTTTCGGCAAGACTGTCGGTAGTCGGGCGGGCCGCGACCGGTCCATTATCACACACAGTGACGCCTCGACAAGATTCGAGAGCGTCACGCGGGCACCACATGGACGGCCTATGTCAGCCACCAACCATGCTAAGACTCGGCACCGACAAAAATCGGTGCGGGCGACCCACGAGGAGAGATCTCACCCCGCCGAACCCCTACCGGATGGTAGTGAATCGCCCTAGTCTGTGGTCACCGCCAACCAATTTTCGCCGTGTTTGGCGTTGACACCTAGCGGGTAAGGGGTGTCGCACAGTCGCTTGAGTTCGTCGCCGCAGCCTGCGACGGTCCAGGGTTCAACCACTCAACGCCGAGGAGGGTCATACCCAGATGACCACGCCCGTGCCCTCGCCGAACGCAACGCGTTCGTCAACAGCAGTGCCCGCACCCCGTGCCGAACAGTCCGAGATCCGCCAGTCCGAGATCCATGACAACGGCACCAGCCAGCCCGACCAGCAGGCGCTTCAGCACGCCCTGGCCGGCCTCACCGCTGTTCGCAGGGCCCAGGCCAGAGTCGACGAGATCGTGTCCGCGCTGGACGAGGGCACCGCGCACGGGCCGAGCCTGCTGCCCGGCTGGACCCGTCGGCACGTCATCAGCCATCTCGCGCGCAATGCGGATGGCCTGGTCAACCTGCTGATCTGGGCACGGACCGGCATCGAGCACCCGATGTATCCGAGCGCCGCCGACCGCGACGCCGACATCGAAGAAGGCTCCCGGCGCCTGCTGCAGATCATCCAGGAAGACCTCGGCGCCGCGAGCACCCGTTTCTTCACCGCCGCCGACAAGCTGCCGGCCACCGCGTGGAGCAACACCGTCAGCCACCGGACGGCCAATGCGCTGCCCGCGGCGGTGATCCCCTGGCTGCGTCTGACCGAACTGCTCGTACACACCGTCGACCTCGACCTCGGCGTCACCTTGGACGAGACGGTCACCCTGGCAGGCGAGACGATCGGCACCGTCCTCACCTCCGTCGCCGACAAGTACGCCGGCCGCGCGGACGTGCCCTCGGTCACCCTTGAGATCACCATGCCGACCGGCCCGTCCCTCACCATCACCCTCGGCAACCCGGACGACGCCACCGCTCACCTCACCGGTTCAGCAGCCGCGGCGCTGGGCTGGCTCACCGGTCGGGACAACGGTTCCGGCCTGTCCGGCGAGGTCCCCGCGCTGCCGGCGTGGCTGTAACGATTGGTGAGGTAGCCAGCACTCGGACGGGCCGCCGGAGCCGCTAGTGTCGAACGGGTGGACGTCCAAGATGAGTACACCGGTCATGTCGAACCGGGCGGAGCGGCCGCCCGGCGCAGCCTGCCCGCACTGAGCATCACCAAGATCTCGGTCGGGCCGATGGACAACAATGCCTACCTGCTGGTCTGCTCGGCCACCAACGAGGCACTGCTGATCGACGCCGCGAACGACCCGGAGCGCCTGTCCGACCTCGTCGGTCCCGACGACTCCCGGCCCGCGCTGCGCACCATCGTGACCACCCATCAGCACGGCGACCACTGGCAGGCCCTCGGCGCGGTCGCCGGCGCCTTCGGCGCGAACACCGCCGCGCACCCGAAGGACGCCTCGGTGCTGCCGATCCCCCCGGACTTCCTCCTCGAACACGGCGACACACTGTCCTTCGGCCAGTGCCAACTGGAGATCATCCACCTGCGCGGCCACACCCCCGGCTCCATCGCCCTGCTCTACCGCGACCCGGCAGGCGTGCCGCACCTGTTCACCGGCGACAGCCTGTTCCCCGGCGGCATCGGCAAGACCGCGTCACCGGAGGACTTCACATCACTCCTGGACGACGTCACCGACCGAGTCTTCGACTACCTGCCGGACAACACCTGGTTCTACCCCGGCCACGGCGACGACTCCACCCTCGGCGC
>DATATE010000141.1:0-2790 GCA_036268955.1 Pseudonocardiaceae bacterium | reverse complement strand
CCACGTGGTCGTCCACGAGCACGTAGAGTGCCGTGAGGAGGGTGTTCAGATCGTTCGTCACAGACTGATCATGGACGCCCTCCTCCCATGCCCGGACAGCGGCATCCCTTCACATGATCTTCACCGCATCAATCATCTAGGAGTGTCCTGCGGACCATGTAACTCGGTCGCGGAGCCAGATTCGGATCGAGGCGACATCGTTCAACGCGCGCATTCCTGTGGTGCCGCGCATCGGCGGTGTTCATCTTGCTGGCGATGCTGGCCGCCGGTCGTGGCGGCGTTGGCGTCGAGGTCGGCATTCGCCAGACTGGGGTCATGCGAACCATCGACTGGGTCGACGGCGAGATCATCGCGATCGAGCAGACTCTGCTGCCGGAGACCCTGACCACGATGCGGATCGACACCGTCGCGCAACTGGTCGACGCGATCAAGCGGCTGGCGATCCGTGGCGCGCCCGCGCTCGGCGTCGCCGGTGCGCTGGGCGTGGCGCTGGCCGCCGGCGAGGGTGGCGATGTGCGCGGTGCGGCCGCCGCCCTGCGCGCGGCGCGGCCGACGGCGGTGAACCTGGCCTGGGGCGTCGACCGGGTCCTCGCCAAGCTCGACGAGGGCCTGGCCGCGGTGACCGCCGAGGCCCTGCTCATCCTCGAAGAGGACGTCCGGCGCAACCGTGAGCTGGCGTTTCGCGGCGCGCGGTGGCTGACCGCGCGGTTCCGCCGGCCGGTCAACGTGCAGACGCACTGCAATGCGGGCGGACTGGCCTGCGTCGAATGGGGGACCGCGCTCGGGGTGGTCAGGGCGTTGTCGGAGACCGACGGGCTCGGGCACGTCTACGTCGACGAGACCCGGCCGCTGTTGCAGGGAGCCCGACTGACCGCGTGGGAACTCGCGCAGTTGGGCATCGCGCACACGGTCGTGGTCGACTCGGCGGGCCCGAGCGTGATCGCCAACGGTCTCGCCGACGCGGTGGTAGTCGGCGCGGACCGGATCGCCGCCAACGGCGACGTGGTCAACAAGATCGGCACCTATCCGCTGGCGCTCGCCGCGGCCAGGGCCGGCATCCCGTTCGTGGTCGCCGCACCCGAGGCGACCATCGACCTTGCCACGCCGGACGGCGCGCACGTGGAGATCGAGGTTCGGGACCCAGCCGAAATCCTCGGCAACGGGGCCACCAATGCCCTGAACTACGCCTTCGACGTGACGCCGGCCGACCTGGTCACCACGATCGTGACCGAGGACCGGATCATCCACGGACAACCCTGAGCGCGGCGGCCGGTGACCGCGCTTACCAGGACCTGGTGAACGGCTCGAAGGTGTGGCTGAAATACCAGTCGCTCTGCGCCACGCCCGAACAGTCGTCCGCGCCCGCGGTTCCGACGCACGCGCCGCTGTCTCGTTCGACGGCCCAGAACGACAGCAGGCCGATACCGGCGGCAGTGGCCCACTTGCGCACGGTCACCGCGTCCTCGGTGGTGAAGGTTTCCGAGGGACCGTAGTCGTCGATACCGATCATCTCGGTGACACCGATCGCCGAGTACAGCTGGCGGATCGTCCGGTACGGGTAGAGGGTGGCGAGTTGGCCGACGACCGAGGCGGCCGCGGTCTCGCTGTCGGTGGCCATCTCGTGGGGAAGACCGTCGTAGTAGTCGAAGGTCATCACGTTCACGACAGTGACTCGCGCGCGGTCCTCGACCGCGCTCCGCAGCACGGAGAGGCCCTCGGCGGTCAGACCGGTGGTGAAGGTGGGCAGTGTGTAGGAGAACTGCACGAGTCGGCCGGTCCGCGCCGCCCAGCTCTCGACCAGCGCGATCGCCCTGTTCCGCCGGTCGATGCCGGCCGGGTCGAGCAGTGAGTTGCCCTCGACGTCCAGATCGAGCCTGGTGACCCCGTAGGTGGTGATCACGCTCTCGTAGGCGGTGGCGATCCGGCCGACGTCGGTGCAGCTGTCCGCGATGTCCGTGCCGTCGCCGTCGGCCGCGCCGCCGCCGAAGGACGGGATCACGTCGCCGCCGTGTGCGCGGATGGTGGCGATGTCGGCGCCGTACTGGGACAGCGCGATCGGGGTGCTCGGCGAGCCGTTCCAGTCGATGTCGCAGGAGCCCGCGGTCGGAGTCTGGATGAATGCCATGGTCAGGTACTTCGAGCCCGACTCGGCGGCGAGGGTCGCCGGGTTGTCGCCGGTGTTGTAGGACTCGAAGTAGGGCGCGAACACGTGGTTGGGCAGCGGCTCCGGCCGCCACCGCGTCGGACTCGCGCCGGCCACCCCGGCTCCGGAAGACACCAGGCCGACCGCGGTAACCGTCGCCAGCAGTGCCGATGTCAGGACTGATAACCCGCGTGCCTGCCGCATGAACCCGCTCCTACCTACTCGACGAAGTCGGACCCGAACGAGGCCGGCACTGCCCTGCTCGCGGTCGGCACCGGCTCGATCACTATCAGTAGAATTGGACTAGACCAGGTTCGTTGTCAAGATCGGTGCGCCGATCGGGCCCGACCTCGATGATCCACCCCGGTGGAGCGGGCCATCAGCGAGGATGCTGTAATGGGGACCTTTATTCTCGGTGCCGAATATATTCGCCGTTCCGGCGGCCTGATCCTGTTTTCCGAGGTGAACCGGTATGTGGGGGGCCGATTTGACCCCGCGTTTCGGGCCGTGTAACTTTCTTCTTGTCAGCGCGGAACGGGCTCGGAAAGCCGAAAGGCTCCAGGGAACGGGCGCGGGCAGGGGTCACGAACCAAGCTCCCACGGACCGTGGTAGAGTGGGTGATCTGCGGTGAGAACGCCACAAGCGC
>DATATE010000140.1:0-10191 GCA_036268955.1 Pseudonocardiaceae bacterium | reverse complement strand
CAGCGGCATGGTGACGGTGATGTGTGGCCGTTCGCCGCCTTCGACCGGGGCCTTCGCGGCATTCGCGGCGAGCACGACGATCTCGGCGAACGCGTCGCCCCGCCGTTCCTCGGCGCTGCGCAGATCGGGCTGGTCCTCACTTGGGCGGGGTTTGGCCAGTGGTGAGAGCAGCGCGGTGAACGCCGCGCCGACCTCCGGTTCCAGCATGCCTCGGAAGCTGACCTTCCCGCTGCGGCCGACGTGGTAGTTCAGTTCGTTGTCGGAGTGCCGTAGTGGTTCGTCGACGGGTTCGCGGCCGTCCTGGTCGTAGTCGTAGACGAGTCTGCGGCCTTCGGCTCGCAGTGTCCGGGAGTCCAGAAGTTTCGCTGTGGCGACGATGCGGTGTTCGGCTCGGTCTGCTTCCTCGGGTGGCAGGCTGTCCGGCAGGTCGGCCAGGGTCGAGGTGATCACCGCGATGTGGTCGGTTCCCAACGTGCCGTCGGAGGCGGCTTGCGCGAGTACCGGGTGCCGGTCGAGGGCCTCGGCGTGCACCATCCGGCGTTGGGCGTCGGCGGCGGTGATCCGTAGCGCGTCCCGCAGGAGTAGGCCGAGGCTGAGGTATCCGGCGCTCGGTGCGATGCCGCGTGATTCGGCGACGGTGATCGCCCGCAGGCTCTGTGCGGACAGTCGGCGGACCAGCGTCTCGATCTCTTGGAGGTCGGTGATGAATTCAGCCGGGTCCGCTCGCCACCATTCGGTGTCGAGTAGTTCTTCGGCTGATTTCTCCATACCTCCACACTAATCACTACTCGATCATCGTGCTACCTATTCCTTGTACATGATCGGGTGATGACAACCCGCACACTCGGTGATCTAAACGCGACCACAGCCGGGCAGCCATCCTTGTGGTGTAAGGGAAGTAGGTCAGGTCTTGGACCAAGCCGGGAACGGCTCGACACCCGGCCACACCACCCTGTCGTTATGCCAACCGGACCACCACCGTACGCAACAATGTTTGTATTCTTGCCCGGAAACGACAATCACGAATCTCGTCGAACATCTCGGTCTCACCAGGCGCAAGCGGATGGCCGCGCGGCGACCGGCGGCACCCAGTACGGTGGCGTTCGTCGAAGGGTGAGGGGAGCGCGCAGTGGCCGGGTCGCGGTATTCGCGGGTGGTACTCAAGATCAGCGGTGAGGCCTTGGCAGGCGATCGGGGGTGGGGAAGCGATCCGGCGAGTCTTGCGCACGTGGCGCGCGAGATTCTGGCTGTGCACGAACTCGGCGTGCAGGTCGCGGTCGTGATCGGCGGCGGGAACTACTTTCGCGGGCGGATGTCGGAAGGTTGGGGGATCGGTCGGGCGGAGGCCGACAACATCGGCATGCTGGGCACGGTGATGAACGCGCTGATGATGCGCGGCGTGCTGACCGGTTCCAGTTCGGTCGATGTCCGGGTGATGACGGCCGTCGCGATGAACAGTGTTGCCGAGCCGTTCATCCGGTTGCGGGCGATCCGGCATCTGGAGCGCGGTTCGCTGGTGCTGTTGGCGGGCGGGATCGGACAGCCGTACGTGACCACCGACTATCCGGCCGTGCAGCGGGCACTCGAACTCGGCGCGGACACCCTGCTCGTCGCCAAGCGCGGTGTCGACGGGGTCTACGACGCCGATCCGAACACCACGCCGAACGCGCATCGTTATACCGAACTGACCTACGCCGAGGCGCTGGCGAAGAACATTCGGGTGATGGATGCGAGCGCGTTCGTCCTTGCCAATGAACAGAATCTGCTCATGCACCTGTTCGACGTCGCGGCGACCGGTGCGATGCGCGCGCTGTGCGAGGGCGCGGAGATCGGCACCCGGATCAGTTCGGGTCCCACCGCCTAGCCACTGATCGTGCAACCGAGGGGTTGCGCCTCGATCGAATGTGGTGCAACCTGTGGGTAGCACCTCGGCGTGAGGTGCGGCGAAATGGGAGGCAGTCATGAGTGTGCCGGACAAGATCGAGCGCGAGATTCTGATCAATGCCGGGCTGGGCCGGGTCTGGGAACTGGTCAGCGAGCCCGGTTGGTGGATCGGCGACGGTGAGGACGTCGGCCTGCGGCGCAGCACCGAAGGCGGGCTGGAGATCATCGACCATCCCCGGTTCGGCCGGTTCCCGGTCAAAGTGGAAGCCGTTGAGCCGCAACGGTATCTGGCCTACCGCTGGGCGAGCGCGTTTCGTGGTGCCGAGCCGGTCGGTGACAAGTCCACTTTGGTCGAGTTCTGGCTGACCGAGCAGGACGGCGGCGTTCTGCTGCGCGTCGTGGAGAGCGGTTTTGCCGCGCTCGCCACCTCGCAGGAGGACCGGCAGCGCGAGTTCGAGGGCAACACCGACGGCTGGCGGCAGCAGTTGGACCTGGTCAAGTCGCGTGCGGTACCAGCCTCGGCATGACGGACAAGGGTGGGGCCGTCGAGGACGAGACGGACGAGGCGGGCGGGATCAGTGCGGTGCTGGTCGCGCTGGCCGATCCGACTCGGCGCCAACTGCTCGACGTCCTTGTCGCCGAGGGAAACGCCAGTGCCACGACGCTGGCCGCCCGCCTGCCGGTATCGCGGCAGGCGGTTGTCAAGCATCTCAACGTGCTTGAGGATGCCGGGCTGGTCATCGGCGGACGTGCCGGGCGCGAGGTGCTGTACCAGGTGCGGCCGAGCCGGTTGGATGCCTCGGCACGCTGGCTGGCCGACCTCGCGGCGACCTGGGATCGACGGCTGACGGCCATCAAGCGCATTGCGGAGGCCGCGGAAGCCGGATCGGCGGAAGGCTGACCATCGGCCGCGCCCAGGCGACCTTGCGGCTGGTCGAGTAGTCGCAGGGTCGATGAGTCCGATTGATCGCGGGCCGATCAGCCTGTCGAGGACGGCTCGATCAGTTGACCGGATCGTTCCGGTACCGGGCCTGATGGTGCCTGGCGAAGGTGGACCTCGGCCGACCAGACTCGGGGTATGAGCACAGCGCTGATCGTCATCGACGTCCAGGAGTCCTTCCGGCAGCGGCCCGACTGGGCCGAGGTGTCCGATCCGGACATCGCGGAGCGGGTCGGCAGGCTGGTGGATGCCGCGCGGGCCGGCGGGGACGCGGTGATCTGGGTGCTGCACACCGAACCGGGCTCGGACACCGTGTTCGACCCGGTCAACGGGCACGTTCGGCTGATCGACGGGCTCAAGCCGCAGGACGGCGAGCCGGTGCTGCGCAAGACGGCGCACAACGCGTTCACCACGACGAACCTGCAACAGATCCTCACCCGTGCCGGCATCGGCGAGCTGGTCATCTGCGGTATCCGCACCGAACAGTGCTGTGAGACAACGGCTCGGGTCGGTTCGGACCTCGGTTACCAGGTCACCTTCGTCATCGACGCGACCGCGACCCAGCCGATCACGCAGCACGCCACCGGCGAGGTGCTCGGTGTCGCCGACATCATGGCGCGCACCGAGTACGTGCTGGCCGGCCGGTTCGCCACCGTCACCACGGTGGACGCGTTGCTCGGGTCATCCTGACCGGATCGCTCGGGCTATCCTGACCAGATCGTGAGCCGAGTCGCCTTCCTACTGGTCCCCGGACTGCACCTGCTCGACCTTGCCGGGCCGGCGCAGGTGTTCGCCAGCGCGCTCGACCTCGGCTTCGACTACCGGCTCAGCTACCTCGCCGAGGCGCCGACGGTGCCGACCGCGCAGGGCTTGCCGGTCTGCGCCGACACCGACTGGCCGGAGCTGACCAGCGCGGACCTGATCGTGGTACCGGGCTGGCGGGCGAGTCGCCTTGCCGGCACCGGTCCGCTGGCCGCCTCGACACTGAGCTGGCTGCGGGCGCATTTCGCGGCCGGCGGCACGGTGGCCAGTGTGTGCCGGGCGCCGATGCGTTGGGTAGGGCCGGGCTGCTGGACGGTCGGCGTTGCACGACCCACCACGACCTCCAGGACGAACTGGCCCGCCGCTACCCGAAGGCCGGGGTGGTGCGCGACGTGCTGTACGTGGTCGACGGCAGGCTGATCACCTCGGCCGGGATCGCCAGCGGCATCGATCTCGCGCTGTACCTGATGGCGACCCGGCACGGGCCCGCTGTCGCGGCGAAGATCGCACGGACGATGGTGGTCTATGCCCGGCGCAACGGCGACGAACAGCAGGCCAGCGCGATGCTGCGGCACCGTTGGCACCTCAGCGACACCGTGCACCGGGTGCAGGACCTGATCGAGGGTCGCCTTGCCGAACGGTTGCCGCTCGCCGACCTGGCCCGCACGGCCGGGTGCAGTGAGCGAACGGTGACACGACGCTTCGCCGGCGCGACCGGGATGACGCCGCTGCGCTACCAGGAACTGCTGCGGGTCGAACGGGCCGAACATCTCATCGGCCAGGGCATGACCGTGGAATCGGCGGCCAGGACGGTGGGGTTCGAGGACGCCAGGATGTTGCGCCGGTTGCGTGCCCGCGCCGAGCAATAGATCCGAGCCGAGCAGCAGATCCGAGCCGAGCAGCAGATCCGAGCCGAGCAGCAGATCCGAGCCGAGCAGTAGGTCCGAGCCGGGAAGGGATCAGGCGGGTTTGCTCTCGTCGAGGTTGATCTCGGTGCTGCGCCCGGTCAGCTTGCGCACCACGACGACGATGATTCCGATGAGCAGCCAGATGCCGCCGCCGATCTTGGCGTGGATATCGGCGTTGTAGAGCACGTAGCCGATGATCAGGAAACCGATCAGCGGCACCACCAGGTGCATGCCGAAGGTCTTCTGCCGCTTCTTGATCAGGTAGTACGCGGCCACCGAGATGTGCAGCAGCAGGAAGGAGAACAGCGCGCCGAAATTGACCAGCGTGGACAGGAACTCGACCTGGCCGACGAATCCGACGCCGAGAATGAGGCTGATGACCGCGACCAGCAGGATCGCCCGCTCCGGCACCTTGCGCTTCGGGCTGATGTGCGCGAGGAACTTCGGCAGGGTCCGGTCCCGCGCCATCGAGAACAGCAGCCGCGAGGTCGCGTTCTGGGCGACGAGGCTGTTGGCGATGGCGGCGCCCAGCGCGGTGGAGACCGCGATGAGCACGGTCAGCCAGTGCCCGGCGGCGAGCCCGGCGATCTGGTAGAACGCGCCGTTGGTGGCGTCCTGGCCGTTGAAGGAGGTCTTGCCGGGCACCAGGAGCGCGGCCAGGTAGGTCTGCACGATGAACAGCACCGCGACAAGGCACAGCGACAGCAGGGTGGCCCGGCCGACGACCTTGGGACCGCCCTTGACCTCCTCGGACTGGGTGGAGATCGCATCGAAACCGAGGAAGGACAGCACCGCGATGGACAGCGCGCTGAAGACGAAGCCGGGGGAGAACTGGGACCGGTTGAAGAACGGCACCGTCGACCAGTGCGCGCCGCCGACCCCCTTGTTGATGGCGATCACCGCGAACACGACGAAGATCGTCAGCACGATCAGCTGGCCGATCAGGAACAGTTGGTTGACCCGCGCCGTGGTCTCCACCCCGGACAGGTTCACCACCGTGTTGATCACCAGGAAGATGACCACCCACAGCCAGCCCGGCACGCTGGGCACCACCGTGTCCAGCGCGGCAGCGCCGGTGACGTAGAGCAGCGTCGGCACCAGTAGGTAGTCCAGCAGGATCGCCCAGCCGGCCAGGAACCCGACCCAGCTGGTGATACCCCGGCCTGCGTAGGCGTACACGGAGCCGGCGACGGGGAAGGCGCGGCTCATCTCCCGGTAGCTCAGCGCGGTGAACAGCATCGCGACGAGGCCGATGACGTAGGTGAGCGGCACCATGCCGTTGGAGGCGTTGAACACCGGGCCGAAGATCGCGAACGGCGCGATCGGTGCCATGAAGATGAGGCCGTAGATGACCAGGTCACGCAGACGCAGCGAGCGGTTGAGTTCCTGTTTGTAGCCGAACTCGGTCAGATCGCCGCCTGCCGTGCTCGCGGTGTCTGCCGCCAGGTGTGACTGGCCTCGCTCCGCCGTCATCGGTGCTCCCTCACGCCGGGTCATTTCGGTTTTTGTCCCTGCCCAGCGTGGCATGGCCGGAAGATCTCCGCTGCCTCCTTCCGTCGGTAAACGGCATGTTCAGAGCACTGATCGAGGATGACTGTGATGCGGAACACGTCTGCTCGTAAGGTAGTGGGACGCAACCAGACCACCCTCTCAAGCGTATTGAGAATGCAGGCCGCGCACACGGATGGTTCGAACCACTCCGGCTCAGGTGCCGCGACTGCGCTTCGTCTTCGCTGAGCAGGAGGCCCCGTTTTGCTGGATGTGATGACTGTCGAGGACCGCGACAGCCGGCGGATGCCTGCGCCACGGTTGCTGGAGAACACGCCTGACGGCTCGGCGCAGCGGCAGTTGACCGCCGCCAGGGAAGTCAGGGATGCCAGGGATGCCGCGGTGCGCGAGCACAGCAGGGCGCTGACCGAGCTGTACCAGTTGGCGCGCAACGACGAGCAGCGCTATCCGGGTATCACCGTGATCCGCGACCGGGATCGGCTTTTCCAGCGCTACCAATGGATTCAGCGCACCGCGCGGCAGCGGCTGCGGCTGTTGGACTCGCCACCCTACTACGGCAACGCCGACGCCGCGCTGGTCCGCCAACAGCTCGCGCTACAGGCCGAGCGGATGGCCGCCGGCGTGGAATACCGCACGATCTACACCGACAGCACGCTGCGGCACCCCCGGTTCGGTCCGGTCTCGCCGATCATCGACCGGGGCGAACTGGCCAGGAGCCTGCCGAACCTGCCGATGAAGCTCGCGGTCAGCGACGAGTCGGCGGCCGTGCTCTCGCTGGCCCCGACCAACGGCGTCGACGGGCCTGCCCTTGTTCTGCACCCGTCCGGCCTGCTCACCGCGCTGGTCGCCACCTTCGACCTGCTCTGGCGGCTCGCGATGCCGGTCGACGGCGCCGCGCAGCCCGACCGGCCGACCCAGGTGGCCGTCGCCGAACCGGTCCAGGAGGACGTGCTTGAGGAGCGTGACCGGTCGATCCTGATGCTGATGTCCGCGGGCGCGACCGACGAGGCGATCGCCCGCAAGCTGCACATCTCCCGCAGGACCGTGGTGCGCAGGACCTCGGCGCTGCTGCTGCGCCTCGGCGCGGGAAATCGTTTCCAGGCCGGCGTGCAGGCCGCGCGGCTCGGCTGGCTGTGATCCTTCCCGACGCGACAACCGGTATCGTCGATCCGCCGAAGGAGGCCTTGACGCAGCGGACGCACCACTGAAGGGGCGATGACATGCCGGTTCTCGTCGCCGTTCCCGGCACGATGTGTGCGCCGAGCGTGTTTCGCCGGCTGGCCGAGCGGCTGACCGAGCGCACCGGCCGGCCCGGTGAGCCGGCTGATCGGCCCGGTGAGCCCGCTGGTCTGTCCGGTGAGTCCGCTGGTCGGTCGGGCGATGTGGTGCGGCTCGATGCGGTGTCCTGGATGACCGAGCCCGGTCCCTGGGACATCGCGACCATCGCCGACCGGATCGCGCTGCGGCACAGCGAGCCGGTGCTGGTGCTCGGCCATTCCACCGGCGGTGCGATCGCCCTGCAGTTGGCGGTCAGCCATCCTCGGCTCGTCGCGGGTCTGCTGGTGGTGGACAGCGGTGCGCACATGCACGGCCACGGCGACGTCGACCGCATCCTGGCCACCGTCGAGACCGGCTGGGGGCCGAAGCTGCACAAGGCCGTGCTGGACCGGTCCTTCGCCACCCCGCCAGGTGCCGCCGATCGCGCCGAACTGCTCGACTACGCGGCCATGGTTCCTCGGCAGGCGGCGCTGGACGCGCTGCGCAGCCAACGCGAACTCGACCTGACCCCGAGACTGGCCGAGTTGCGCTGCCCCGTCACCGTGCTGCACGGCGTCCTCGATCCGACCAGGACCCTCGAACAGGCCCGCGACCTCGCCGCCGCCATTCCGGGCGCGCGGCTGCGTTATCTCGACACCGGCCACACCCCGGTCTACGAGGCCCCGGATCTGGTCGCCACCGAAGTCATCGCGCTGTGCGACCGGATTCCCGGCCTGCGTTAGTCCGGTAGTACCCGGCGCGGCGGATATGCACTCGTTCGGAGCAGGGCCCAACCGCAAGGGTTGACGCGCCGAACTCCGGGAATTCCACTCGGTCAGGGCCGAGGACTGCGCCATAACGGCCGATCTGTGCCGCTGATCGGCCACGGACCGTGCTGACATCACCATATCGGGTAGCGGCATTGCCGGTCGGCCGTCACCGGTTTGCCGTGGCAGCACAATACCTTCTCTTGGGTGACTGGTTGGTGCGGCGCCACCGCTGCTAGCGTCGAGCTGTCCGAATGGGAACCCGAACAAGCCATCCGAAATCCCCGGAATACCGGGCCGACGTATATGAAACGTCGCGGTTCTCGTTATCGCCAATTCAGCGGTATTCGTTGTCGGACACATTTGTAGAGAATCCCTCGATCGGAAGGCGACACAATGTCGGTCGACGCGACGGCGGCACCAACCGAGGAATCCGGACAGCTCAGTCTGGGGACCGGCGCCGCACGCAAGCTGGCGACCACCACCAAGTCCGAACCGCAGATGCAGGGCATCAGCTCGCGCTGGCTGCTGCGGACCCTGCCCTGGGTACAGGTTTCCGGCGGTACCTATCGGGTGAACCGACGGCTGACCTACGCGGTGGGGCGCGGCCGGGCGAGTTTCCTGCGGACCGGCGCCGAGGTCAGAGTGATCCCGCCGAGCCTGCGTGAACTGCCGGTACTGCGCGGCTTCGCCGACGACGCGCTGCTGGTCGAACTCGCCGACCGCTTCACCCAGCGGGACTTCCAGCGGGGCGAGGTGCTGGTGGAGGCCGGCCAGCCGATCCAGGAGGTCTTCCTGATCGCGCACGGCAAACTCGCCAAGGCCGGTACCGGAAAATACGGCGAGGCGACCAACCTCGGCCTGCTGTCGGAAGGCGACCACCTCGGTGACCAGGCCTTGTTGCGGCCGGACCCGATCTGGGACTGCACGGTACGCGCGAGCACCGCCGGCACCGTGCTCGCGCTGAACTGGCCGGCCTTCCAGCAGTTGCTGGACCGCTCACCGGCGTTGCGGGAACAGATCGACCGGTTCGTGGCCAATGCTCGACGTTCGATGAACCGCAAGGGCGAGGCGGACATCGACCTGTCCGCCGGCCATGCGGGCGAGGCGGAACTGGCCGGGACCTATGTCGACTACGAGGCGAGCCCACGGGAGTACTCGCTGAGCGTCGCGCAGACGGTGCTTCGGGTGCACACCAGGGTCGCCGACCTCTACAGCGAGCCGATGGACCAGGTCGAACAGCAGTTGCGGCTGACCATCGAGGCGCTGCGCGAGCGCCAGGAGTACGAACTGGTGAACAACCGCGAGTTCGGCCTGCTGCACAACGCCGCCAACGAACAGCGGATCAACACCAGAGCCGGCGCGCCGGCCCCCGACGATCTCGACGAGCTGCTGTGCATGCGCAGGGGGACCAAGATGTTCCTCGCGCATCCCAGGGCGATCGCGGCGTTCGGCCGGGAGTGCAACAGCAGGGGCATCTGCCCGGACAGTGTCGACGCCAACGGACAGCAGGTGGCTGGTTGGCGCGGAGTGCCGATCCTGCCGTGCGACAAGATCCCGGTCACCGAGACCGGCAGCACCTCGATCCTCGCCCTGCGCACCGGTTCCGACGATCAGGGTGTCGTCGGGCTGCGTCAGATCGGCATCCCGGACGAGTACGAGCCAGGGCTCAACGTGCGGTTCATGGGCATCAGCGAGAAGGCGATCATCTCCTACCTGGTCAGCACCTACTACTCCGCGGCCGTACTGGTGCCCGATGCGCTGGGCGTACTGGAGAACGTCGAGGTCGCCAGGATCAGTGCCGGCGCGGTCGGCGATCCCGCCAGCAACGGACACGCCCCGGCACGGGAGAACTGACCGCTTCTCCTCGCTGTCCCGGACCGACAGAGGTTCGACCAACTGAAAGGAAAGCACCCCGGTGACCATGATCAGTTCGAGTTCGGCCAATGTGTTGCGCAGCGACTATCAGCGCTCGGTGGCCTCGTACTGGAACAAGGAGAAGGACCCGGTCAATCTGCGTCTTGGTGACGTGGACGGCCTGTATCACCATCATTATGGGATTGGTGAGGTGGATCTTTCGGTGTTGGAGGGGCCTGCGGACACGCGGGATGAGCGGATCATCGCCGAGATGCATCGGTTGGAGACCGCGCAGGCGGAGGTGCTG
>DATATE010000139.1:0-36127 GCA_036268955.1 Pseudonocardiaceae bacterium | reverse complement strand
TGGCGTGGACTGATCTTGGTCGACAGCCCTCCTACCGGAGGCTTCATCTCGTTGTCACGCCGACACTCCGACAAACATCAACTCGTGATCCACATCCCTTGTCCACCAACACTTCCCGACCAGGTTGAAAACGGCTCACTGTCGCCGAAACCGGTCACCGGGGCGTTGTCCCGACCTCGACCACTCGAACGGGTGATCACTGTGTTGGCGGGTGAGGTGATGGCCGCTTTGGCGGTCGGACGTGGGCAAGATCACCGCGATTTGGCCGGGAAGCGCTGTCTGATCAGCGGATTCCGGCCTTGGCGGTGGCTGCCTCGACGACGAGCATGCGGTCGCCGCCGCGCTGGAACCGATACGGCACTTCCCGGACGTGTGAACGGCAGCCTGCCGAGTCGAGCCGCGCCCTCAGCTCGTCGAGGAACTCGACCGGTTGCCCGCTCTTCTGCACGACCAGCGGGAACAGCCGAACCTCCCGCCGCGCGACCCGGACCAGTTCGGTCAGCGCGGCACGATGCCAGTCCGCGTCCAGCAGGTCCGACCAGGTGAACAGCAGATGCGAACACAGCGCGAGGTCGACGCTGTCGTCGGCCAGCGGCAGGTGCGGCAGCACACCGGCGAGGTAGGAGCCGGGATGTTCGGCGACATCGCGCAGAAAACTCTCCGCAGCCGCCGACCGCAGCGCCACCCGGCGCGCCGGGTCCCCGTACCAGCTCCAGTCGAAGTGTTCGGCATGCTCGGCGATCATCCGGTTCCCGGAGTCGAGCCCCGCCCAGACGCTCTCGGCCAGCTCGTCCGGCGGCAGCGCGTAGCCGGGATCGACCGCGACCGCACGGGCCGCCCCGCCCTCGGCCACGAAACTCGACCCGCCCGCTGAGCAGTCCAGCACCGTGGCCGAGGCGAGGTCGGCCGAGGTCAGGTCGAACATGGCGTGGTATTCGGCCGCGGACCTCGATGTGATGAGCACGGCACATGCCTATCGCCGATGGGCCGGTCCGCGCCACCGGTTTTGCCGGCGCGACGGCGGTCAGTGGTCAGCGGTCAGCTGTCGACAGTTTGCGGTCGGCGGTCGGGGGAGCTGTCTCAAAGTAAGACCCGTTCGCGGCCTGCGGTGGGGTGTGCTGGGAGCCCAGCCATTCGGCAACCGGAGGAGTGTGCCCGCATGTCCGACCAGCCCGGCAGCCCCCAGCCCAACCCGGCCGCATCGACGCCGACCGCGCGGCAGCTGCGCGGCAAGGACGCGCGTGCACTCGCCGATCTCGCGGCGATCTTCGACGACCTGCAGTTCGTGCTCGGCTGCTGTGAGCGGCTGCTCGGTGAGTTGGCGCGCGGCGAGCAGCAGGACAACCTGGTGCTCGAATCGCTGTGGGTGGCCGCGCTGAACAGCTACGCCCGCTGCTTCCGCTCCCGCGAGCACGGCACGAGCCTGTCCGTGACCGACCTCGGCGAGACCGGGCTCACGGGCGATGTCGTGCAGTGGCACCAACTGCTCGGCCGGTTGCGCACCTTCCTCCTCGACGGCGCGGCCAACCCGCGTGAGGAGTTCTTCGTCGGCGTTTCGCAGTCGGCCGAAGGCAGCTCGAACGAGTCGGTCGAGGGGGTGGTGATCACCTCGGTCACCCGGCCGCAGGTCGACGAGACGACCATCCGGCAGACCGGCCGGCTGGCGCTGGAACTGAGCACCCTTGTCGACACGCGGATGAAGACCCTGCAGGAGTCGGTGTTCAAGGCGGCGCGGGAGATGACCGCCGTGGAGTTCGCGAAGCTCGAACCGATCGAGATCGACTGGTCGGTCACGGAGGAACCGGTCGCCACCTAAACCGAGGCCGCCACCTAAACCGAGGCCCGTCTCACCCGAGCCGGGCCCTCCGGTTCCGCTGCCGTACGGCGGAACCGGAGGGCCCTTGCTCGCGGGTCAGCCTGCCGACGAACCGACCGTGAAGTGGTCGAAGTCGGCCTCACCGGTGACATCGGCGCTGTGCGAGGTCATCGCCAGCCCGACATCCTGGGTCGCCGCCGCGCTCGGCACCGACGCGGTGCCGATCAGCGTCCAGTTCACGTCGTCGGTCGAGTAGTACCCGGTGTAGGTGGTGCCGGATCGGACCAGCTTCAGCCAGCTCGGATAGACCGAGGTCTGGGTGCCACCGGACTGCGTGTCCAGCTGGCCGTCGCCGTTGGCATCCGAGTCCAGGATGTAGCCGTTGCCGGGGGTCTCGGCGAGCAGCACGTAGCCGGGTGAGGTGTTCGCGCCGGTCACGTCGTTGCGCACGATGATGCCTGCCTTCGCCCACGGCGCGGTGTTCTGCTGCGCGGTGACCTCGACCGTCGCCACCGTGCCGTCCTGCTCGGCGCCCGGCAGGTAGATGCTGCTGTACTCGTTGGTGGCGCCCCAGATGTCCGCGCCCTGGCCCTCGATGCCCAGCTGGCTGCCGGACTGCGCGTAGCTGCCGACGACCGAGCTGTAGGTCGAGTACGGCGGCTGGAGCTGGGTGTGCGTGCTGAGCGGATAACTGCCGGTCGACCGGACGATGCCGCCGCCCCACGTTGCGTAGCTGTCGGTCGCGGTGAAGGTCGCCGAGGAGAACAGCGTGGTCGGCGGGGAGTCCACCGTGAAGGTGGCCCGCACCGTCTGGCCACCTCGGACCAGCGCGAAGCGCGTCGGCGAGGTCGCGGTCGCCGAGTAACCCGAGGGCGCGGTGAGGCCCAGCTGCACGTCCGGGATCGGCGTCGAGCCGTAGTCGGTGAAGGTCTCGGTCGCCACGAACGGCTTGTCGGCGACGGCACCGTCGGCGAATCCGCTCAGCCCGAACGAGTTGGCCGGCGGTGCGAGCACCGGCCCGCGCTGCGCGGTGACGCGATACAGCACGACGCCGTGTGGCGGCACGGTCGCGCCGATCCCGCCCTGCGACTGGACGGACTTGTGCGTCCACAGGTCTTCCAACCGGTAGTTGCGCCCGGCCGGCAGGCCGAGCGCCGCGGCCGTCGTCGACACGGCGGTCGGCGCATCGCCGGTGTTGAACAGCCCGACCACCGCGTCGCCGCCCCGCTCGGTCTTCGCGAACACCTGCGTCGTCGGCGTCTGCGACAACCGCTTCGCGTCGATCGCATCCTGGTCGACGCCGAGCACGTCGGTGTTGCGCAGCATGCTCAGGTCGGTCGGGTCGAGATGGGTGAGGTCGGTGCCGAGGATCAGCGGCGACGACGCGAGGGCCCACAGGCTGAACTGCGTCTTCCGCTCGTCGAGGGTCAGACCGTCGTTGGCGCCGTTGCCGACCTCCAGCGAGTCGTAGTCGTTGAACGCGCCGGGGCCGCCGTCCGGTTGCCAGGCCGCGACCTGGTCGAACCGGCTGGCCACATTGCCGTAGTCGGTGAGCGGGAAGCTCGCGTTGTTCGTCCCGCAGTAGCACTCGATGTCGCCGCCGGTGCGCCAGCCGTTGGAGTACTGCGCCCAGGTCGAGGCGTCGGCGATGTTCAGGCTGTTGGACAGTTCGAGGTGGATCGGGCGGCCGGTGGCGCGCAGCGCGTTCGACCAGGCCTGCACGTCCGGGATGTCGGGGGAGCCGACGCCGTCGATCTTGAGGTAGTCCACGCCCCAGGAGGCGAACTGCTTCGCCCAGGAGTTGATGAACGCCTGCGCGCCGGGCTTTGAGTAGTCGATGCCGACCATGCCGCCGCAGTTGTAGTTGTTCTCGCTGACAGCGGGTTCGGCGATGTCGTCGGCGTGATACGGCGTGCCCTCGATCGGCGTGTTCCGCGCGACCGCCTGCGCGGAGATACCGGGCGTCACGTAGATGCCGAACTTCAGGCCGTCGGCGTGCACATGATCGGCAACGGCCTCGATGCCGTTCTCCGCGCCGGAGCTGGGGAATTCCGTTGGATCGATGACCCAGCGGCCGTAGGCGTCGACGTTCGGGCCCTGGCTGCCGGGGCACTGGTACCAGAAGTCGTCGAGGTTCACGTACTGGTAGCCGACCTTCGCGAGGCCGTTGGCGACCATCGCGTCGGCCTGCGCGTCGATGGTCGCGGCGGTCGGGTCCTTCCGCACGAAGCTCCAACTGCTCCATCCGAGGGCCGGCGTCGCCCCGATCCCGTTGTTCTCGGCATCCGCCGTCCCGGTACTCGACACGACGGCGACCCCGAGCACGGGTAACAACGCAATGGCGGCAACGAACCCACGCAACCTTCGCTTCACGCGTCCTCCTTGACGATCGCAGCGAATCCACGGCTGTGAATCGAGCAGGCAACAGCCCCGACCGGCCCGCCGTAAACACCTCAGCGTCTACAACAGCATCGATCAGCCATCCACACGGCTCAACAGAACAAAACAATAGTGAGCACACAGCCACCTCACACGTCAAGAGGTGATGGGCCGCTTGGGGCCGATATCTCACTGCCTGGTTACCGAACGTCTACCAGGAGTGTTGGGCGCCGGGCAGGGCTAGAGATGCAGCAGGACCGTCCGGAACGTCGCGGTCGGATCGGCGGTCTTGACCAGGTGGGCGAACGTGCCGAGCAGTCGCAGGTACTCCGCGCCGTAGGTCATCTCCTCGGTGCGGCGGGACACCCCGGTCAGCGCGAGCACCGTCTCCCGCCGCCCGGCCGAGGACGTCGAGCGCAGCGTCGACTCCCAGAACCAGGTCAGCTCGACCGCCTCGGTCACGGCCACCTCGGGCACCAGCGGCAGGGAGCCGGTGTGCACATAGCGGATGCTGGGCATCAGCCTGTCGCCGAACCGTACGAACGCCGGCCGGCGCGCGGTGATCACGGACTTCTCGAACCGGGTCTCGGCGCGGAAGCCTCGGGCCAGCACCCGGCCTCTGACCAGCAGCCAGGCCGCTGCCTTGCGCAGCGTCGGCGCGAGGCTCTGATCGAGGCCGTCGACGACCAGCGCCACCGGTAACGCCGAGCCGTGTCCCAGCGGGACGGCCTTCGCCGTGTCGTAGTTGGTGTGGAAGTACTCCGGTTGCCGGAATCCGTTGCGCAGGTCCCCGGCCCAGGTCGGCGCGGACCGATCGCCGCACAGCGAGGCCACCGCCGAGATGATCCGCGCCGCGCTCTCCGGGGCCGACGAGCGCAGCGCCGCACTGATGTTGTCCAGTGCGACGATGCCGGCGCGGAAGCTCCGCATCCGGTTCAACCTTCCCTCGCCCCGGTCCAGCCGGAAGCGCAGGACCTGACCGCCGTCCCGTTCCTCGGCCAGGATCGCCGCGCCGCTCGCCGGGCGACCGCCGTCGAGGGCCAGCACCACCGTCCCGGTGCCGAGATCGGTCGACACCGGGCACAGGGTTTGCGTCATCGCCTTGTGCAGCACGGTGGCATCCGCGTCCGGCAAGGGGATCGAATACCCATCGGTGAACTCCGCGGGCGCCGGCCACAGGAAGTCCGCGAGCAGACCTTTGTCCTTGGCAGGCGCGGCGATCGGTTCGGTGCTGAGAAAGGACTCCGGCGCCGGTGGACCGGCCACCACCTCGATTCGCGGTGGCCGCGTGGCCAGCGCGTCCTGGCAGGCCGCCCGGATCTCGCGGAGCGCGTCGTCGTTGGGAACGCGGTCGTTGAGCATGCCGTACCTCGGCACCGTGAACCGGACGCCGTTGTCCTCGCGCACCGCGCGGATCACCCAGTCGGCCGAGAACCGGCAGTTCGGGGCGGGCGCACCGAGGCCGATCTCCACCGAGGACGGATACCCCTGGACCTGTAGCGTGGAATCGGTCGACCGCTGGTTGATGACCGACTCCTGGAGTTTCTCCTTGCCGATGTGCCAGGCCGATCGGGTCGGCTCACCCTGGCTGCCGAGCGCGGCGCCGAACATGGTGAACAGCAGCTGTTCGGACGCGTCGAGAAAGGGCGCGGACCGATGCAGCGCGGCGGGCGCGGTCGGTGTGATCGGCTCGCTCGGGCTCACCAGCAGCCTGGTGGTCTTCTTGTCCTGGAATCCCATCTCGCCCAACCCCTTCCCGTCTGCCGGTCCGCGTTACCAGTCCGCCGCTTCGGATCCGGTCGGCGGCTCGGTCCCGGATTCCGTTGGCAGGACACCGGTCGCCGAATCGAGCGGCTCGGCGAGCCTGCTCAGCTTCGCCCCGAGCGCTGCGTCGTCCTGCCGCTGGCGCTCTCGTTCCTCGCTGAGCCGGATGCCGCCGCCGATGAGCGCCGCCAGCGTCACCGGAATGCCGATCCACAGCATCGCGGTGCCCAGACCGCTGGCGAATATCGCTCCACCGCAGTCGGGTGCCGCGCCGAGGTCCTGGCCGAGCATGCCGAGACCGGTGCCGCAGAACGCGGCCACCGTGTCGTAGTTGGCCTTCAGCACGATGCCGATGATCAGGATGGCCACGGCCGGAACGGCCCAGCCGATGTGCGGGTACTTCGACCGATACCGTGCGGTGTTGTTGTTCCCGGGCTGGGCCTGCCCTGGTCCCATGATGGACACTGCGGATCACTCTCCCATCGAGGCGAACTGCTGCGTGGTGAGGTTTGTGCTTGCGGGTCAGGGAATCAGCGTGCTGCCGGTGGGCCCGGCGGTATGCGAGATCAACTTCGCGTAGCAGGTCTGCGCGGTGAGTCCGTCGCTCGAACACCAGGAATTGGCCTGCTCGCCGGTGGAATAGGCGGTGGGCATGATGGTGACCCAGTAGTTCGGCAGTAGGAAACTGCTGTAGTCGCCCGACCACAACAGCAGCGCAGCCGGATTCTGCTCGCTGATGGACTCGAAGTCGTTCCAGATCTGTAGGTAGTCGTAGGTGGTGCCGTCGACGGTCATCCCGTAGGTCTTCGAGGACAGTTGCGCGACCCAGGAGCCGACCAGCGCCTCGACCGCGGGCCTGTCGTTGTCCACCTCCTGTTGCAGCGCGGCCTGCGCGGAGGCTTCGTCGCCGACCCCGGCGGGCGCTTCGGTCGTCGCAGGCTGGCCGCTGGTCACCCCGGAACCACCGGCATCGCCCTGCTGGCCGCCGTTACCAGAGCCGTCACCGGAGCCGTCACCGGAGCTGCCGTCGGAACCATCGGCCGACCCGCCGTCACTCCCGCTCCCGGAATCGGAATCGGAACCGGAACCGTCGGAGCCACCGTTGTCCGGCGCGCCGCCTGCCTGCTCGTCCGAACCGGAACCGCCGGTGTCGAAGTCGGTGGTGCCGAAGCCGAACGGGTGACCACACAGGCTCGCGATGTCGGGCGTTGCCTGCGCCAGCGCGCCGACGCTGGTCTGGTCGGAGTCGGCGATCGTCCGCAACGCCACCGCGTCGGTGCTGAGGCTGGGGCTACCCGGATAGCGGGAGGCCGTGCCGGCGAGAGCACTGGCCTCGTCGAAGGTCGGATTGTCGAAGAAACCGTTAGCGGATAACGCCATCTGGCCGAGTTGGTCGAATTCCTGACATACCTCGGTGCGATTGGTCGGCTGCTTTGCGCAACCAACGAGTCCGAGCGCCGTGACCAGGACGGTCACCGTCACTAGCAGCCGTGGAGTCTTCATGGTGGTTTCGCCGTTCGATCGGATGGGATCCATGAAGTAAATCGGGAAAATAGTGGCCGTAGATAGCGGATGCGGCGTGGTTCGGACAACGTCGGATACGGAACAAATCAGGACCCATATCCAGCCGGTCACGACGCGACCACGAATCCATATCGGCCTTGGCGGAAAAGTATCCTATTTCTGGCCAGAAACTGGCCAACATCGTACCGGCGCCGGCCACTGTGGTCCGCCTGCTCGACCGTTCGCGCAGCTCAGCCGAATATCAGTTGGACATTCGGTCGACAGCTGGGCCGGTAACGAGATCGCGGTGCCGCCGATGTTCCCCGGCGGAGAAAGGAACGACACGATGGTGGGCTGCGCAGTGCACGGTAATGAACCAAATCCTGATGACATCGAAGACCGGTCGTACTTCGGCCGGGCACTCACCATTGTTCGGGAACGAGCCGGATTGACCGTTCGGGACGTCGCGAAAGCAGTTGGTATTCCGGTGGCGACTGCGGGTGACTATTTCGCCGGCCGATCGCTGCCACCGGTCAAAATGGCCGCCGTGCTGCCGGAAATCCTGCGGGTGTGTGGGGTGGTCAGCCCGGATCTGGTGGCGAGTTGGCAGAGCGCGCTGATCAGGATTCGCGTTGTCGGTGGCCGGCACCCGGAATACGCCCCGACCCCCTATCGCGGTTTGGTCTCCTACCGGCCGGAACACGCGCAGTGGTTGTTCGGCAGGGCAGGGCTGGTGACCACGCTGCTCGCCCGCTGCGTCATCGCCCGCCGCGGTCGTGTACCGCTCGCGGTGGTCGGTGAATCGGGCGCCGGCAAGACCTCCGTCCTGCTTGCCGGCCTGATCCCGGCTCTCCGGGGTGAGGTCGCGGTTCTCGGCGGCGAGACACCGGCCAAGACCTTTCCCCAGCGGGCGCTGGTGATCGTCGCCGCGCGCAATCCCTGCCGGCAGCTGGCCGACCAACTCTGCCGCGTGCTCGGCGCGCCCGCCGACGTCGTGGACCGCGCCCTGCACGTGCGGCCCACCGAACTCGGCGCGCTGCTGCGTCGGACCCGGCAACCGGGTGCGCCCCGGCTGACGCTGCTGGTGGACCAGGTCGAGGAACTTTTCGGCCCCGGCGCCGACCTCACCGGCCGCAACACCTTCCTGTCGGCGTTGACCGCGCTGAGCGCGGCCGGTGTCGCCGTCGTACTCGCCGTGCGCGCAGAAGGACGCGCCGTCATGGCCGGCCATCCGCTGCTGCGATCCGCGCTGGCCGAGCCGCTCACCGTCGCGCCGATGACCGAGACCGAACTCGCCGAGGCGATCGAGGGACCGGCGCGGCGCGCCAGGGTCGGCCTCGAACCCGGTTTCGTGTCCCGCGTCGTCCGCGACACCATGCAGTTGCGGTTCGATCCGCTACCCGGCCCACTCGTCGATCCGCTGCCGCTGCTCTCGCACGCGCTGCTGATGACCTGGCGACGCCGAGGCAGCACGCTGACGATCGCCGACTACCAGGCGGTCGGTGGCGTACGCAACGCGGTTCGGCGCAGCGCCGAACTGGCCTTCAACTCGCTCACCGCCGACCAACAGATACTTGCCGCGACGCTGTTCTCCCGACTGGTCCGCGTCGATGCCCATCCGGTGCGGATGGCGAGCGCGGTCAGCCGGGAGGAACTCGGCTGCGGCCACGGGGATGCCCGGCGCGGCGAGACCGAACAGATCCTCGGGCGCTTCGCGGCGGCCAACCTGCTCACCGTCGGCCCCGACGCCGTGGAGATCGCGCACGACGCGCTACTCACCGCCTGGCCACGCGCTGCGCTGCTGCTGGCAGACAACCGCGGCTGCGCGTTGCCGGCCGCGAACAACCGGGTCATGGCCCGCCGGTCCTGACCCGCCCGAGGTAGATCAACTCGGGTAAACCAACCAGAAAGGCCCTCCGATGAGATCGGTTCTGTTCGTCGTGCTCATTTCCGCCGTCGCGCTCCTGGCCGCCTGCGGTACCAAGGACGGTTCGACCACCTGCGGAGACTGGCTGAACATGGATTCCGGCGACCAGCACACCGCCGTGCAGAACATGCTTCAGGACAAGGGCCAGAACGCCAACAGCGAGACGACCTACCTCACCACGCTCGGTTCGGTGAAGCTCTTCTGCGCGCTGCACCCGTCCAGCGACACCATCGACCAGATCTACCAGGGATGACCGAACCGCCGAGGTCCCCGAGTCGGCCTGCCGACTCGGGGACCCACTCCGCGCCGCTGGGCTCAGGGCCGCAGAATCGGGTCGCCCCAGGCAAGTTCCGGCATGTTCCCGGACTTGCCGCTGGTCGCCAGCGCGCCGATCATCAGCGGGCTGGCGATCGTGTCCGGCCGATAGGCGACCAGTCGCAGCCGCAGCACCCCGGTCACGTCGACCTGGAACCGGACCGCCCTGCCAAGGTGCGCCTCGCCCCTTGCCCGCACCGTGCCGTCGGTGAAGACCTGGAACTGGCCGGTCTGACCGCTGTCGGCGGCATCGTCGAGCACACCGGCGATCGCCTCGAAACGCCGGTACTTCCTGCCGAGCGAGAACTCGACAACTCCGCGCGGCTGCTGGCAGAACAGGTCGCAGCGGTAGATGATGCTGTCGCCGAAATGCCGGCCGTTGATCTCGGCGGAGCGGAACCGGATGTCCCCGCCGCGCGAGGCAGGGCTCAACGAGGTCAACAACACCGCGCCACCGAGGCCACCGGAACCCGTCGCCGACGATCGGTCCCCGTTCGCGAAGGACTGCGGCTCGGGCACGAGACACGGGCCGAGGTTGGGCAGGGTCGGTTCGAAGTTCCCGGCCAGTGCCCGCCGCACGTCCATCAGCCCCTCCGGGGTGAAGCTCTCGACGATGTAGTGGGTGACGGTGTAGGGGAACAGCAGATCGGGAATGTCCTCGGTGGAACAGCCGGGAAGCACGATCGGCAGAATCCGGCGCACCCAGGTCTGCTGGTCCTTGGTCAGCCTGCTGCGCAGCAGCGCGCCCTCGAACTGCGCGCCCCGGCCCTCGTCCCAGGGGGCCCGTCCGTCGATCCGGTCCCGGAAGTTCGGCGACACGACCGCGAGCACGAAGTCCGCCTCGTCCAACTGGTGGATCGCCCACTTCGCCCAGTCCTGCTGCCGGTCCTCGTACCACTGGTCCATCCGGACGTCGATGCCGAACTGGGTGCGCAGCACCGTCGCGAACTCGCCGACCAACTTCTTGTGCTCGGGCGTGTCGTGCGAGTAGGAGATAAAGACGCGGGGCGGTTTCAGCCCTGGCTGTGCGGAATTCGCGCTCATCCAACAGATCCTCTGCTTCGACCGGTTCTTTTCACTGGGGAGGGACAACGCTGGAATGGCACCGCGTGCGGCGGCGTGCTGGTGAGTGCCCGGCTGCCGCAGTTTACCCCTCCTGCCGCCGCCGACAGTATCTCTTTCGCTTTCGGTGTCCCCTCGTGTTACGCGGCGCCGTTCGTTCTTCGCCGGTAGTGACAGGTCCAATGCTGACCTCGTTCTGGCCAACGACTGTCCAGCCGGGATGAGTCGACGCTGGCAGAGTTGCGGTGCACCAACGGGTTGACCGTCCCGGCCATGGTGCGAAGAAAGGAGCACCCCCCCGCACCCCATTTCGTTACCGTTTCGCGCTCTGGTCGACGACAATAGGCCCGAGCCGCACGGTCGTGCGCAAAAAACACCGGATATTTTTCGACGTAACAAACATTCGAACAATTCGATTTATCGGTGGCGGGGACACGAAGCGGCGGGAGGCCGGAAAAGATGGAAGGTCCGTTGGACGGCGGTTATCGGCTCGGTGACCTCCTCGGACGTGGCGTGACCGGCGAGGTGTATGCCGGCATGGATGCCGAAGGGCGGGAGCTGGCTCTCAAGATCCTGCGCGCCGAACTCGCCGGCGACCATGATCTGGTCACCCAGCTCATGCGGGAATGCGTCGTGCTGGCCAGGGTGCGCCACCCGAACCTGGTCGGCGTGCACGAATGCCTCGTCGACGGCGCCGTCGTCGCGATCGTGCTGGACAAGGTCGGCGGCGGCAGCCTGCGTGCGCACCAGCACGAGGCCGGCACCCTGCTGCCCGCCGAGGTCGCCAGGATCGGCGCCGGCATCGCGGCCGCGCTGGCCGCCATTCACAAGGTCGGCCTGCTGCACCTGAACCTGACGCCGAACAACATCCTGCTGGACGACAGCACGGCACCGCGAACGCCCCGACTGGCCGATTTCGGCACCTTCGCCCTGCTGTCGGCGAGCGCGGGTGGCCGATCGGTGCCGATCAACCGCTCCCCGCGATACGCCGCGCCCGAACTGCTCACCGAAGCGCCGGCCACCGCCGCCAGCGACCAGTACTCGTTGGGGATCGTGCTCTACGAACTGTGCTGCGGCGTCGTGCCGTTCGGCGGTGGCACCGACTACGCGGTCATGCGGCATCAGGTGCGGAGCGCGCCCAAACGCCCTGAGGGTATCCCCGACCAGCTCTGGGCCTTGATCGACCGGTTGCTCGCCAAGGACCCGGCCGACCGGATCGGTCCGGCGCAGCGGGTGTCTGAACTGCTGGAGGCGATGGTCGGCGAACTGGTCAACCACCCGTGCGCGGTGCGGCTGACCAGCCCACCGGAATCGACCCCCATCGCGCCGACCCCGCCGACCTCCGGCGCGCCCACCTCGGGCGCGGCTACCGAATCCGCCGGCTTCTTCGGCCCGACCGGTGACTTTGTCGGACCCATTCCCGTTGGAGGACCCGTGCCAAAACGTCGGCGTCGTGCCGTTCTGGTCGGTGTCGGTGCCGCCCTGCTCGTCGCGATCGGCATCCTGGCCGGCGTGGCCTTTGCCGGCTCCGGCAACAGCTCCGGCAATGCGGCGGCACCTGCCAACCCCGGCGAAACCAACCAATCCAGCGCAACGGCGCAGCAGCCGACCAGCAGCACGGTGCCGCCGATGACGGTGGCGCCCAACCTGGTCGGCCTGAGCCTTGCCAACGCACAGGACTCGCTGCCCTCCTCGGTCAATGTGACCACAGTGGACACCATCGACGCCTCGGCGGCCGACGGCACCGTGCTGACCCAGGACCCGGCCGCCGGAGCGCCGCTCAACGGCACCATGCAGCTGACCGTGGCTCGGCAACCCGTCACCGTCTACCTGGACTCGTTGACCCCGGCCGCGAACGCGTACAACTGGGAGAACCAGCAGTCCGGCCAGCTCAGCGGCAAGACCTACACGAACGCGCTGCGCGCGAATCTCGGCAACTGCGACAGCCCGGACTATGTCGACTACAACGTCGAAAAGGGCTACCGCCAGTTCACCGCGACCGCCGGCATCGACGACAACTCCGCCGATCCCTCGACAACCGCCACGCTACAGATCTTCACCGACGGCCGCCTCGCCTGGACGACCACCGTCGCGTTCGGCTCGGTCTATCCGATCAAGATCGACCTCAGCGGCATCCTGCGGCTGCGGATCGAATGGCAGACCATCGCCGGCAGCAACGGCGACTGCGGCGACAACGACGACCTGGTCCTCGGTTCGGCCGCGCTGCTCGGCCTTCCCGGCGAGGTGCCCAGCGCGAGTACCAGCGCCACCCCGACGAACTGACCCATTCCCTGATCGGGTCACCCCGGCCGACCGGGGGTGGCCCGATCAGCCGACGAGGGCGTCGTCGTCCTGGCCGGCATCCCATTGCACGCCGTAGGCGAAACCGGGGTCGGGTGCGACGAACCGCACCTGTAGTTCCGCGCTCGGGTCGACCGCGACCGGTTCGCCTCGCCGGCCGGGACTGCCGACATCGTTCTGGAATACTCTTGTCAACAACCACACATTCTTCGGCACGTTCTTCTCGTCGAATTTGACCCGAAGCTCGACCTTGCGACACGGCTGTTTGGTGATCGACACGAAATGCGGTCGAACCGGCTCGTTCTCCGGTACCCGGAACCGCAGGCCGAATTCGTGCCGATCACCGTTGTTCAGCGGGTGCGGAAAAGTGAGCGTCATGACGAACCGGCGGTTGGTGTCCATCGACCGCCTGCGCAGCCTGCCGCCGTACAGCACGTCCATGGTCAACCCGCCTGCCGGCGAAGATGAGCCATTCGGAGCAGCGGTCAGGGTCACCGCGAGGTCGATTTCGTGCAGTTCATCCCGATCGGCGACGATCGTGCGGAACTCGAACGCCTCCGGCTGCGGCGCGGTCAGGTTCAGCATCGCGCGCAGTAGGTCGGTGTGCCAGCCGTCCCCGCTCGTCGCAGGGGACGGCTGTTCCGGTGTCAGGGAAAGGTCGGCCGCCGCGAGTTGGGCGAGCTGGTCGACCGCGATGTCGGCGCGCCGACGAAGGGTGCGCTCCAGCCGGTTGACCTTCCTGGCGGCCCACTGGAGCCGATCACCGTAGAACGGCTGGTTCGCCTCGGGGACGAGCGCGAACGCCGCCTGCGCGAGAATCTTGAGGTCGTCGGGCAGGGCGTCGGCCAACTCGCTGAGCCGGGTGCGCAGCTTGCGCCGAACAGCCGCGGGCCCGTCGTTGTCCTCGATGCCGCAGGCCAGCCGAAGCGTGCTGCCGGTCCGTTCGCCGATCTGCTGGACATCGATCCCCCTGCTCTTGCGCAGCACTCTCAGTTCGCTGGCGAGTTGATTCACCAAGTCGTTGGCGTCCATCTACGTTCTCCGCTTCGCGAGCTGAAAAACAATCCGGTAGATGGTAGCGCCACGCGACATCCGTCCTCACCGGCGCCGAGGCCGATATCGGGGCGTGTTTCGTTGATCGTCCCGCGTTTCCTCGTTTCCTGAAAAATAGGGAAACGGGAAACTCATTGTGCGCGCATGTCTGGTCGATCAACACTGATTGCCGGCACGGAAAATGGCGATTCGAAATCGAAATTCGAATCGACGGTGCCGGTTCATCAAGGGTTGGAATCCGCCAGATCAATTCGGAGGCGACAATGGAAATCCATGCGATCGGCCAGTTGCTCGACCTGTTCCGGCAGCTGTTCTACTAAAGGGGCGGTGCCGGTGTGGTCGCGGTCCTCGCGGGGGGTGGCCGCGACCACACCGGATCGACGCTGTTGATCCCCGTCGGTCGGCCCGGCCACAATTGCTCCCTGGCAGCCACCCGGCGAGAGGACGGCCATGACCGATGCGAGTTTCGGTGCCGAGCTACGCCGACTGCGCGGCGCCGCCGGGTTGTCGCTGACCGACCTCGCGAACAAGGTCCATTACAGCAAGGGCTACCTCAGCAAGGTGGAGACCGGGCTGGCACAGGCGAACGGCACCCTCGCCGCACTGTGCGACGGGGTGCTGGACACGGAAGGAACGCTGGTGGCCATGGTGCCCAGTCGCAGGAAGCCGAGGGGCCGGCCGCGTGGTCCGGTTGCGCGGCTGACCGGCCTTCCGCCGGACGCGGCCCATTTCACCGGCCGGACCGGCCGACTGGCCGAACTGCGTGCCGCCCTGCTCGACGAGGGGCCGGGTGTGCCGACGGTCTGCGTGGTGGCCGGGATGGCCGGCGTCGGCAAAACCGCGCTGGCCGTGCACGTCGCCCACCAGATCGAGGACCACTTCCCCGACGGCAGCCTCTTCCTCGACCTGCGCGGCTACACACCCGGCGGCCCCGGTGTCAGCAGCGCCGAAGCGCTCGACCGGTTGCTGCGCCTGCTCGGCATACCCGGTGAACAGATCCCGGCGGACACCGACGATCGGGCCGCCTACTACCGAGGCCGGCTGCGCACCATGCGGTTGCTGCTGGTGCTGGACAACGCCAGCAGCGCGCAGCAGATCCGCCAACTGCTGCCCGGCGAACGGTCCTGCCGGGTCATCGTGACCAGCCGAGGCAGGCTGCCGGCCCTCGACGACGCCCGGCACATCTCGCTCGACGCGCTCACCGAGGACGAGGCGACCACCCTGTTCACCGCGGTCGCCGGCACCGAACGCTCCTGCGCGCCACCGAGGGCCGAGCCGATGATCGGCAACATCGTCGCCCACTGCGGCCGGTTGCCGCTCGCCGTCCGGATCGCCGCGGCCCGCTATCGCGGCAACCCCGGCTGGTCACTGGCCGACCTCGATGCCCGCCTCGCCGACGCCACCGCCCTGCTGCGTGAGCTGGACGACGGCGAACGCAGCGTCGTCGCCGCCTTCCAACTGTCCTATCGCGACCTACCCGCCGACCAGCGCCGCCTGCTCGCCCTGCTGGCGCTGCATCCCGGACCGGACATCGACACCTACTCGGCGGCCGCCCTCGGCGACCTCGAACTCGTGGCGGCGAGCGGACTGTTGGACCGGCTACAGGAGGCTTACCTGCTCGGCCAACAGGCCGGCGGTCGCTACGAGTTCCACGACCTGCTGCGCATCTTCGCCCGCGCCATGGCCGAGCAGGACCTCCCGGCGCCGCAGCGTCGCGCGGCGCTCGACCGGCTCGTCGAGTACGGCCTGCGTGGCGCCGAGTCCGCCGACATTCTGTTGACCCCACACCGTTTCCGTCCGCCCATCGACCATGGCCAGCCACCGCGCGCCCCGCGCACCTTCACCGACGCCACCGCCGCCATGAACTGGATCCAGGCCGAATGGCGCACCCTGGTCGCGCTGTGTGCGGCCTGCGCGGACAACGGTGAGTACGCCCGCTGCTGGCAGCTCGCATTCCTGCTGCGCGGCTACTTCTTCCTCGCCAAACTCTGGGACCCGTGGATCGAGACCCACCAGCTCGCGTTGCGCGCGGCCCGCGCGGCAGGCGATCTGTGGGCGCAGGGGGTGACCCTGAACAATCTCGGTGTCGCCCACATCGACCGCGGCGAGATCGACACGGCCTGCGCCTACTACCAGCAGGCACTGGCCATTTTCGACGAACTCGACGACGAACCCGGTCGGGTCAACGCCCTGGCGAACCTCGGCTGGGCCCACCACTACCGGGCCGAGCACGACCTCGCCCGCCACGATCTGCGCGCCGCACTGGCGGCCTACCGGCGTGCCGGCAACGACCGCAACGCCGCGATCACCCTGCGCGGCCTGTCCCTTGCCGAGACCGAACTCGGCGAGTACACCGACGCGGAGGACAACATCACCGAGGCCCTGCGGGTCTTCGACCGGCTCGGTCTCGACCTCGACGCCGTGATGGCCTACAACTGCCTCGGCTGGACCCACTTCCGCGCGGGCCGGCACTCCGAAGCCGCGAAGGCCTACCGTCAGGCGGTCACCAGGGGAGAGCGGGCCGGCAGCCAGTACGAGATCGCCAGGGCCGAGACCGGCCTCGGCAACGTCGCCGCCGCCCAGGACCGGCGCGCCGAGGCGGAGCGCTACTGGGAACGCGCCCTGCAACGGTATCCGGACCTGAACGCGACCGTCATGGGCGAGGCGCGCACCCACCACACCATCGCCGCCAAGGCATAGCGGAGCTGCCGCGCCTACTCGGCGGGCGTTTTCGGCCGGTGGATCCGGTGGCCGTCCGCTGATTCCTCTTTACGGGGGAAACAGCGAAACCGTTCCGTCGCCGTCCGGATCGGTGAGAATTGTCCTGGGGCCAAAGGATTCCCCGAAACTCACCAAAACTGACCTCACCGGATCGGAGTCCTCGTCATGCGTTTCATGTGCTCCCTGTCCAAGGCCGTCCAACTCCTCATCTGGCTGTCGGTCCTCAGCATGTTGCTCGGGCTCTTCCTCGGCTACCAGGTGGGTTCGGCCGCCGCCAGCACCAGCCCGTCAGCCGCCGCCGCGATGGTCACCGGCCCGGCCGGTCCTGCTCAGCCGACCGTGTAGGTGTAGGGGAGTGTCGCGATCGGTTGCAGGTAGTACGGGTCGGACGTGCCGTCGCCGAAGGTCGCCGGGTTGCTGGAGTTGCTGTCGACCGACAGCACTCCACTGGCCACCGTGCCCGCCTTGTCGACCGGGGTCAGCGTCGCGGTGAGCAGGCCGCTGACGCCGGCCGGGAGGTAGACCCCGGTGCTGACCGCGCCGCCGGTGATGTCCTTTGCCGTCGAGGACAGGCTGAAGGTGCGGCCGATCCCGGTGGTGTTGGTGACCCGCACATCGACCGTCGAGCCGCTACCCGCCTTGATCCTGGTGCTCGTCGAGGTCGGCAGCGTGCCGTAGTCCTCGACCCGCGCGGTGTCGTAGGTGACCGCGCCGGACACGGTCTGGGTGAACTCCTTCCCGCTGACCGTCAGGTCGAGCTGGACGTCGACCTCCCAGCGTCCGGCGACCGGATCGACGGCGGTGACGAAGGCGTCGGCGAGGGGCGTGCCGGCGCCGATGCCCCGCACGGTGTTCGTCGGTGTCGAATCGACCGAGACGAGGTTCCCGGACGGGTCGATCAGGTAGTAGGTGTAGGTGTTGTTCGCGCTGGCGTCCTCGGTGTGGAAGGAGACGTCGAGATCCTTCTTCCCGGCCGGCACCTCGATGTCGTACGTGGACAGCTGCCCGAGGTCACGCCCGACGGTACTGGTGATCAGCGTGCTGAACCTGCCGCCCGCCGAGGGGAGCAGGGTCCGCAGGGCCACCGGCAGCGAGGTGTGCGCCCCGTTGCTACCGGTGAACTGCACGGACTCCGGGTGGTCGCCGGGCGCGGTCGGGAAGGTCACCGGCACCGGGATGCTCGCGCTGGCATGGGCCGCGATCGTCACCGCCGAGGTCACCTTCGAGACCAGGTCACGCTGCCCGGTGACGCGGAAGGACATGGTTCCCCGGTAGCTGCCCGGCGCTGCCGGCGGCGCCTGGAGGTCGACGTCGCCCGCGTTCCAGAAGAACTTCGCCGTCCAGGTTCCCGCGACCGGCGACTGGATCTCGACGTGCTGCATGTTCGGCGCTGGCGCCGCGCCGGGGAAGTCGGCGTTGTAGGAGTAGGAGATCTGGCTGAGCCTGCCCTTCGGGTCGACCAGGGTGATACCGACATCGGTGGAGTTGGTCGGGTCCGGGATGATCAGGTCGGCGTTGAACTGGGCAAGGCCTCTCGGCACCGCGAAGGTGACCGACTTCCCGGCGGGCGAGCCCTCCGGGCCGAGCTTGGTCGAGGGGGCCGGCGCGGTGACCTGCTCGGTGACCGTCGAACCGATCTGCTGGGGTGCGCTCAGTTCCCGGAACCGGCCGGTCACCTTCGCCGGTGTGCTGCCGGTGTTGTAGAGGCTCACCTGCTGCGTGCTCGTCATGCCGCCCGCACCGGAGACGTCCAGCTGCGAGGGGTTCGGGATCAGGCTGTTGGCGTCCGAGGCCGGGACGGCGCTGGTCGCACCGGGTTCCTGCTGCGCGGCCCGCACCGCGGCATAGACGTCGACGAGGCCGGCGCCCTGCTGGTCGGCCGGGGCGCCGAGGTCGGTCGCGGTACCGGTGAGGATCTGCTTGACCAGCGCGGGGGAGGGCCGAGCGCCGCCGTGGGTGTCGGAGTACGCCTGGATCACGTCGGCCGCCGCGCCCGCCACGATCGGCGCGGCCTCACTCGTGCCACGGAAGGTCTCGGTCAGCGTGTTGGCCGGGCAGCCGCTGTCGGTGGCCGCCGGGTTGCACGCGGACTCACCGGAATCGCCCGGTGCGACCAGATCGACGTCCTTGTCGTTGGCCGCCGCCCCACCCGAGGACAGCGCCGCGATGTTGTTGCTCGTCCAGTCGGCGTAGCCATCGGCCTGGGCCCGTAACCGCAGGGTGTCCGTCGCGCCGACGCCGATCACGTTCGGGTCGGCGGCCGGCAGGGCCTCGGTCCCGGACACGCCGCTGTCCCCGGAGGACGCGACAACGGTCACCCCGGCCGCGACCGCCGCGTCATCGGCCTGGAACAGCAGGTTCGGGCCGCCGATCGCGTTGAAGCCGAAGGATTGCGAGATCACGTTCGCGTGCAGTTTGACCACGGCGTTGTCGATGCCGGCGATGATCCGCGACTCGGCCTCGGTCCGCGCGTTCTCGGTGCCGGGCGTATCGGTGTTGTCCGGGTCGACCAGCGAGGCGCCCGGCGCGATGCCCTTGATCCGGAACGTGCAGCCCGATGGGAGGCCGGAGAACGGCAGCTCCTTGGAGTAGTCGTAGGTCACGGTGCCCTGGGCTGCCACCGAGGACGCGTCGCCGTAGGTCTCGTCGTCACCGTTGTCCGCGTTCGGGGTCGGCGAGTCCAGTACGACGTGCGAGCCGTCCTGGCGGATGAAGTTCGGGTTGCCGGCCAGGTCGTTCATGCCGTCGATCGAGACGATCACGCCCTTGCCGGTCGCGATGTTCGCGGCCTGGTCCGGGTCGTTCGGGTTGTCGGTCTCGGTATGCGTCACCGACAGCGCTTCGGGTTCGAGGAACGGTTTCGCCGGATCGGTCGGACAGATCGCCGGACGCACCGCGACCGGGCCTGCCTTCGGGTCAGGGCTGGTCAGCAGCGGAACCTGCACATCGGGCACGATCTCGGCCACCGAGGGATCGGTGCGCAGCGCGGCTACCGCGTCCTTCGACAGCTGCGCGGCGACCGCGTTCACGCTCACCAGCTGCACGACATCGGTCCCACCGGCCGCCCGCAGGCTGCCGACCACCGAGGCCTGCGCCGAGGCCATCGCGCCGGCTCGCGCCGTGGTCAACGCGCTGAACCGGCCAGCGGTGTCCTGGTTGCGCAGTACGACGATCACCGCACCGCCGCCACTCGCCCCGGCGTCCGGCGCTGCGAAACCGGACGGCGTGGTGGCGGTTGCCGGACCCGTCAGGCTGAGCATTGCCAACAACGCGGCGGCACCGATCGAGGTGACCCCACCGACACCAACGCGAATACCCACCACAAACCTGCTTCCGTCACTGGTTCAATGAGTGGTCGACCAGCGAGAGTGTACGCGCTCGCGAGTTGAATTCACGCTTTGTTTTTCTGCTCGAACCGGTTCCCGTACTGAATTCCGGCGCCCGAGAATAGTCGCGAAAACAGCCGAAATACGCTACCGGAAATACCCGCCGCCGAGAGTGGAGCGGCCACCACCGGCTGAGCTACCGACTTTCGGGCCTTGACAACACGGACGACGCGGCCGCTCGGGTTAACGGCGGATGACCGGATGCCGGGTGGTTTGCCCGGATCGCTTACCAGGCGGAAACCCGCGCGCGCCCGGCCTGTGACGAGGCCTGGGTGTACTGGTGCCCGACTCACTCCAGTGAGGCGCACCTAGGGTTCCGTCGACACCGCCGACCAGTCGGGGTCGGGTCTGGACCGAGAGGTGAAAGCGCGCGGCCCCGGTTGGGGACCGCTCGCTCCACGGCGGGATAAAAACCCGGGAGGCACGCCAGCGCCTGGCTGCCTGCTGCCCGGCGCCCGTGGAGTGGAGACGGTTGCGATGAGTGGAGTACACGACCGGTACGGCCCGGAAGCCCGGTACGCGGTGGAGGCCGAGGCCACCCTGCCGACCACCAAATGGGAAGAGGAGGTCGCCAGGGGACTCGAATTGGGTCTTCCCGGCGCCGATTCCATCGTGGACAAGCGGATTCCCACGTTTTCCCGTGGCGAGCTGCCGCATTTCGCCGGTATCAACACGTTCCTGAAAGCGCCGTACGTCGAGGACGTCCGCACCTGCGGGCAGTATGACGTCGCTGTGCTCGGCGCGCCGTTCGACGGCGGGACCACCTACCGGTCGGGTACCCGGTTCGGGCCGCAGGGAATACGGAAGATCTCGGCGCTGTACGGGCCCTACAGTTTCGAGTTGGGCGTTGACCTTCGTGAGTCGATCACCATCGCCGACCTCGGCGACATCTTCACCATTCCGGGCAATATCGAGAAGACCTTCGACCAGATCTCCAAGGCCGTCGGACACGTGTACGCCTCCGGCGCCTTCCCGGTCGTCCTCGGCGGCGACCATTCCATCGGCTACCCGACGACGCGGGCGGTCGCCGAACACCTCGACGGCGGCAAGCTGGGCATCATTCACTTCGACCGGCATGTGGACACCCAGGAGACCGATCTCGACGAGCGGATGCACACCACGCCCTGGTTCCACGCCACCGACATTCCCAATGTGCCGGCGGAGAACCTGGTGCAGATCGGCATCGGCGGCTGGCAGGCGCCCCGGCCGGGGGTACAGGTCGGCCGGGAGCGCGGCACCACGGTGATGACCGTGACCGACTGCGTGGAGATGGGCATCGAGGCCGCCGCGGAGCGGGCGCTTGAGGTCGCCTGGAACGGGACGGACGCGGTCTGGCTGTCCTTCGACGTCGACTGCCTCGACGCGGCGTTCGTGCCGGGCACCGGATGGCCGGAGCCGGGCGGATTCCTGCCCCGCGAGGTGTTGAAGTTCATCCAGCTCATCGCCGCGAAACCGTTGGCGGGCATCGAGGTCGTGGAGTGTTCCCCGCCCTATGACAATGCCGAGATCACCGCGCTGATCGCCACCAGGGTCATCTGCGACACCCTCGGCTGCCTGGTCCGCGCCGGCCACCTGCCCCGCCGAGGCGGTCACGATGGCTGAGCTGACGACCACGTCGGCCACCTCGGCGGCCGACACCGGCACCGATACCGACAGCGGTGATCTGGCCTCGTTCGGCTACCAGCAACAGTTACACCGCAAGCTCGGCAGCTATGCCTCCTTCGCCGCCGGGTTCTCCTTCGTGTCCATTCTGACCACCGTCTTCCAACTGTTCGGCTTCGGGTTCTCCTTCGGTGGCCCGGCCTTCTTCTGGACCTGGCCGATGGTCTTCCTCGGCCAGATCGCGGTCGCGCTCACCTTCGCCGAGATGTCCGCGCGCTATCCGATCGCCGGCTGCATCTACCAGTGGTCCCGGCGGGTGTCCACCGAGCTGGTCGGCTGGTTCGCCGGCTGGCTGATGCTGCTCGGCCAGATCGTCAGCGTCGCGGCGGCGGCCATCGCGTTGCAGGTGGTGCTGCCCTCGATCTGGTCGGGGTTCCAGCTCGTCGGCGGAAGCCCCGATCTGACCACCATCACCGGCAGCACGAACGCGATCCTGCTGGCCGGCATCCTGATCACCGGCACCACCGTGGTCAACGTGCTCGGCGTCCGGCTGATGTCACTGATCAACTCCATCGGCGTGACCTGCGAGCTGGCCGGCGTCGCCCTGCTGGTGGTGCTGCTGCTGTTCCACGCGAAGCGCGGTCCAGCCGTGGTCTTCGACACCGGCACCACCGCGACGCACGGCTCGTACCTGTGGCCGTTCCTGGTCTCCGCGCTGATGGCCGCGTACGTGATGTACGGCTTCGACAGCGCCGGCGAACTGTCCGAGGAGACGAAGGCGCCACGCCGCACCGCGCCGAGGGCGATCCTGCGCGCGCTGTACGCGTCCGGGCTGGGCGGGGCGCTGCTGTTGGTGGCCGCGCTCCTCGCCGCACCGAGCGTGACCGACGGCAACCTGGCCACCGGCGGCCTGCCCTATGTGCTGACCAGCAGTCTCGGCAGCGGCCTCGGCACCGCGCTGCTGGTGGACGTCGCTATCGCGATCATCGTGTGCACGCTGGCGATCCAGACGGCGGCGAGCCGGATGGTGTTCTCCATGTCACGGGACCGGGTCCTGCCGGGCAGCCGGGTACTCGGGCGGATCTCACCGCGCACCGGCACACCGGTCCTGCCGTCCATTGTGGTGGGTGTGCTGGCCATGCTGGTACTGCTGATCAATCTCGGCCAGACGCAGATCTTCACCGCGGTGACCAGCGTCGCCGTCGTCCTCGTCTACCTCGCCTACCTGTTGGTCACCGGGCCGGTACTGGTGGCCCGGCTGCGCGGGCGGCTGCCGGCCGCGCGGGCCGAGCACTTCTCGCTCGGCAGGTGGGCGGTGCCGGTGAATGTGGTCGCCGTGTTGTGGGGGATCGGGATGGCGGTGAACATCGCCTGGCCGAGGGCATCGGTGTACGACCCGGCAGGAACCCATTGGTACCTGCGCTATTTCGCGCTGCTGGTACTCGCCGCGGTTCTGGTGATCGGCGCGCTCGGCTACCTGCGGCGGCGCGTGCCGGCCCAGCCGGTTTCTCCCGATACCGCTGGGGTGTTCGCCGGGGAGTGAACAGGACGTGTGAACGGGACGCGTGAACCGCTGGGATCGGGCATGCATCCGGCGATGCCCGATCCCGGCTACCTGCCGAGGTCGGTGATGATCTCCTTGGCGGCGCGCAGGCCCTCCTCGGCGCCGCCTTCCATGTAGCCCTGGTAGTTCACCGAACAGTGCTCACCGGCGAAGTGCACATTGCCCTGGCGGACTCCCTCGTAACCGGCGTAGTACTGGCAGTATCCGGTCGGCCAGTACGAGTAGGAGCCGAAGGAGTACGGGTTGAGGTACCAGGTCGACAGCAGTGCCTTGCCGTTCCACCGCGCGGTCAACCCCGGATACACCGGCTCGATCTGGTCGAGGAACCGGCGCGCGTACGCGCGGATCTTCGGGTTGTCCGAGGAGCCGAACGCATGCGCGGGGGCGAACGAGCGCGCCACGTCGCCACCGAGGAAGTCCACCAGGATGCCCTGGGCGCCGGGTTGCGCCCGGCTGACGTCCCAGGTGTTCTGGTAGCCGGTGTCGGCGTAGCTCTCGCCGGTCGAGCGGCCCGGCCAGGCGCCGGTCCCGTTCCACGACCGGGAGTCGAACTGCAGTTGCAGCTTCCCGTTGACGCCCATCGGCATTGCCTCGTACGTGGCCCGTTTGCGCGCGTCGAACCGGGCTCGGGAGAAGTCGATCCGCTTCATCACCCCAAGCGGCACCGCGAGGATCGTGTGATCGGCGGTGACCGTCCTGCTCCCGCCCTCGCCGGCGAAGGTCAGCGTCTGGGTGTCGTCCGCGTTGACGGCGATGGCGACCAACCGCCAGCCGAACCGGACCGTGTCGGCCGGCAGAGTGGCCGCGATGGCGCGCGGCAGCTGCTGGTTCCCGCCGCGAATGTGGTAGCGCTCGTCGCTGGTGCCGAACATGTCGAAGTCGCCGGGCGCCGCCTGGTAGCCGAGCAGTCCGAGCAGGCCGAGGGCGGTCTGCTCGGTGGTCTGCGCGCCGAACTCGATGGTGTAGGCGACGTCGAGCAGCCTGCCGAAATGACTGCGGTGCCCGCCCGGTACCCGGCTCTCGATCCATTCGTACACCGTCATGTTCGACAGTGCGATGCCCGCCGGTGAGGCGTCCGAATCGTAGGTGACCGGATAGTCGAAGGAGTCGAGGTCGCGTTGCAGGGCCGCGTACACCGGTTCGAAATCGGCGCTCGCCCGCGCATAGCTGTAATAGCGGCCGTCGAAATAGTAGGTGTCGGTCGCGCCGGCCGGCATCGCCGCCCGCAGGTCGTCGAGGGCCAGCCCGAAGCGGTGGGCGAGGTCCTGGATCAACGTATGGTCGGTGTCGATCAGCTCACCGCCCCATTCCGAGACCTGGCCGGCAGCCCAGTACGAACCCGGCACGGTGGAGAACATCCGGCCACCGACCCGCCGGTTGGCCTCGTACACGTTCGCGGTGATTCCCTTGTCCCGCAACTGAAGTGCTGCGGCAAGACCGCTGATGCCGGCGCCGACGATCGCGATCCGCTCCGGTTGGCCGGCAGCCGCCGGCAATGCCGCGCCGGCACCGAGGGCCACCGCGCCGACCCCGACGCCGAGCGCGGCCCCGCGAGTGAGGAACTCACGCCGGCCGAACCGATCTCGCCGCTCGGCAGGCGCACCGCCGTCGCGATGGGCGAACATGGTGCCGATCATCCGAGCCAACTGGGTCCGTGCCAATTCGGGATCTCCCCTCAAGGACCGATCGATCGGTCAGTTGCTGACGCTGAAACGGAAGTCGTAGGAGCTGCCGGCCGCGTCGCGGGCGTGCAAGGTCATCTGGCCGCGCGCCTGCGCCCACTTCCCGGTGCCACCGGTGATGGCGAGCACCGAGTCGGCACTGTCGTAGAACGGGCCTTCGACGGTCAGCGAGCCGCCGGGCAGGATGGTCGTCCAGGAGCATTCCCAGGCGACGCCGACCTTGGTGCGCACGCAGGAGCCCTGGTCGTTGCCGATCTTGGTGTGGTTGCCGGCGTCGTAGATCGGATTGCCGAAGGCCAGCAGGTCGCCGAGGCTGTCACCGTGCGGGCCGATGTCCACCGTGGTGTCGGTGATCGCGTGCTCGACAACGGTGAAGTTCTCGCCGCGCTGAGCCGGGGCGGGTGCGGCAGCGCTCTGGGTGGCCACCGCGACCCCGGCCCCGCCGATGGCGAGCACGGCCGCGGCGAGCGCGCCGATCAGTACTGACCTACGCATCGTCAGCTTCCTTTCCTGGCAAGAGAAGTCGTGGTGTCGGAAGTCGCTGGGGCCGAAGGCGTTGGCCCTCTGCGGTGCGGTCGGACCAGCAGGAAGTAGACGCCGCCGATGATCAGCAGGGCCAGCATGACGACCAGGGTGATCCAGTCGTAGTTGAACAGCGCGGCCCTCGGGCTCGTCAGGCCCGACGGTGCCACGATGTTGACCAGCATCGCGGCGAGGTAGAGCGCGGCGAGAATGCTGACCGGCCAACCGAACCGGCCGAGGGTGAACGATCCGGCAGGCCGCCAACCCCTGGCCCGCGCGATCATCGAACCGATCACGGTGAGCAGGAACGACAGGTAGATACCGGAGACGCCGAAGGACACCAACGCGGTCAGCGCGTTGATACCGGCCGGGAACACGAACCACAGGATGTGCACGTCGTGCGAGGGGTTCACATTGACCAGCAGGGTGAACAGCGCCGGGATCACCGCGGCCACCAGCAGCGCGTTGACCGGGGTGTGGAAGCGCGGCGACACCTTGCGAACCCGCGCGCTGAAGGGCACCGCGTTGTCCCGCGCGTAGGAGTAGGTCAACCGGGAACCGGCGCCCTGCACCGCGGTACCGCAGGAGAAGAAGGCGATGCACACCACCACCAGGAACAGGTCCTGCGCCCAGGACGGCAACTGCGCCAGGATCGTCGGCACCCCGCCGGTCAGCGAGACCGCCGCGCTGTAGCCCTTCGGTGAACTCGGCGTGGCCAGCAGCAGCGCGGCCACCAGCACGAAGGAGGCGATGCCGCCGTAGAGCAGCGAGGACCGCATCGCCCTCGGTACCATCCTGGACGCCTGCTTGGTCTCCTCGGCGACATCGCCTGCCGATTCGAACCCGTAGAAGATGTAGACATGCGCGAGCACGGCCACCAGCGCCGCACCGGTCAGCCAGTTGCCGCCGAAGTCGACGCCGAGCGGGTTGCTGCTCGCGTGCTCCGCGCCCTGCGAGCTGAACAGGAAGCCGAAACCGTGGTGGAAACCGACGATGCCCAGGGCGATCGCCACGCCGAAGGTGCCGATGGTCTCCACGTAGACGCCCATTTTCGACACCCGGCCCATCACCTTCGCGCCAACGGTGTTGAGCAGGGTCTGGATGACGATCAGCGCGACCGTGATGATCAGGATGGTGCCGTGGCTGCTGGGATCGAGGCTGGTGCCGAAGAGGTTGTTGATCAGGGTGGTCAGATAGCTGACGATGCCGGTGTCCACGCTGGCCACCGTGACCAGCAGCGCGAGGCCGTAGATCCAGCCGACCCACCAGCCGTAGCCCGCGCCGACGCTGCGCTTGCCGTACTGGTAGAGCGCGCCGGCGACCGGATAGTGGCTGGCCAGTTCGCCGAACACCAGCGCGACCAGCAGCATGAAGCCGACCACCGGCAGCATCAGCCAGATGTAGCGCGGGCCGGCCGCGCCGACGCCGAGCACGAACAGCGAGTACACGCCGACCATCGGCGAGAGGTAGGAGAACGCGATGCTGAAGTTGTCGAACAACCCCAGCACGCGATGCAGTTCCTGCTTGTAGCCCAACCGTTCCAGGTGCGCGGCGTCCGCCTCGGCGGCCGATTCGCCCTGCTGGCCTCGTTGGCTCATCGTCGTCTCCCAAGAAAGACCTGGCCGCCTCGGATTGGCTTATACTTTAAAACCATATGATTAGATGTCAAGGGAGGCGATATGACTGCGGGTGAAGGGCTCGGCGTCGGCCTGACCACGGCCACCGCGCGAGTCATCATGGGAGCGGGCACCGAACCGGCCGGCCGGGCCGACCAGATCGCGCAGCGGCTCGGGCGGGCCATTCGGCTCGGGCTCATCCTCGACGGCGAGCGGCTGCCGCCGGAGATCCAACTGTCCGAACAACTCGGCATCGCCAACGTGACCTTGCGGGAGGCACTGGCCACCCTGCGCGAACAGGGCCTCGTCCTGACCCGGCGCGGCAGGGCCGGTGGCACCTTCGTGCGCGCACCGCTGGACGCCGACCCCGATGCGCTGCCCGACCGGTTGGCCGCGCTGAGCACCCAGGACATCCGCGAACTGGCCGATCACCGCGCCGCGATCTCCACCATGGTCGCCGACCTCGCCGCGCAACGCGCCCTGCCCGAGGAGGTCGACGACCTGCATCGCCAGGTGGAGCGGCTGCGGTCCGCGCGAACACCGAGCGAGCGACGCAGGGCCGACACCCAGTTCACCATCCAGCTCGCCTCCGCGGCGCAGTCCTCCCGGCTGACCACCGAGGCGCTGCGGCTGCTCGCCGAGATCGGCGACCTGCTGTGGCTGCGCCTCGCACCCGCCGACCACGACGAGGCGGTGCGGGTGCGGTCGCGGCTGGTCACCGCGATCGGTCGGCGGCAGCGGGCCCGCGCCCGTGACGCGGCCCAGCAGCAGGTCGCCGCCGACACCCGGCGCCTGCTCCAGCTGCGGCTGGCCCTCTACGACAGCCAAGGCGAGCAGGAGGTGGCCCGATGAAGGCGGCCACCTGGTCGGTGCGCGCCGGCCGCGACCTGCTCGGCGCGGTGGCGGCCGAGTTCGAGCGGATCTTCGCCGCGCTGCGACCGATCGCCGACGGTTTCGCCTCGGCCGCGACGGCGACCGAGGAACCGGCCCGCGAACACCTCGCCGCGCTGCGCGAACCGATCTTCCAGCTGCTGGCCGGACACCGCGATCTCGTCGCGGGAGCGGGCGTCATCACCGCGCCCGGCCTGCTGGTGGACGCCGACTACTGGCTGGAATGGTGGTGGACCCGCCCGTCCGGCACCCCGGAAGCCCTGCGGGTCAACCTCGATCCGACCGCACCGGACTTCTTCGAGTACCCCACCGCCGACTGGTACCGCACCCCCGAACGCACCCTCACCGGCCACGTCGCCGGCCCGTACGTTGACTACGCCTGCACCACCGAGTACGCGACCACCGTCGCCCTTCCGGTGTGTGCCGGCGAGCGGTTCCTCGGCATCGTCGCCGCCGATGTGCTGGTCTCCCGGCTCGAACGCCGAGTCCTGCCCGCGCTGCGCAGACTCGGTCGACCGCTCGCGCTGGTCAACGCGGCCGGCCGGGTGATCGCCTCCTCGACACCGGACTGCGCGCCTGGCCAGCTCCTGCCGCTCGACGAGTTGGCCCCGATCGGCCTACCCACCCGGCGATCCGGTGCGCCGGCGCCGGTCATCGACTGGCAGCTGGTCGAGATGCTCGACGCCGCGCCATGACTCACAAGCCGTCCGTTTTCGCGGCCGGGCTGCGGCGAGGCGTCCGGGTGCGCGAGGCGATCGGCTACCGGTCAGGTCGCGGGATCGGCCCACCGAGGACACCAAAACCTCGTTCTTGGCTGGCAGAGACGTGGGTGAACCTCAAGGAACGTCAAGATGCCGGCGTGAACCAACGTGAACTGAGCCCTCACTGAGCCCCGTGCCACATCTGTTGGTCGCGTCCGGACCTGGGCTGACCAACCAGCCTTCGTTCTCCAGCCAAGTCGTGAACACGTCTACGGTCTTAGCCTCCGTCATAGGGGCAGTACCCCCGCGCTACAACCAACGTCAACGGTGTGGGTCAGGCATTCTGAGCAGAAAGCCGATTCGCGGGCAGCGCTGGCTCGCTCCGCATGCTGGGTCCATACAGGTCATCAGCCAGCTGGCTGATCAGCTGATTGGATTCGTTCTGGCCCAACGCGATAGCGGCCAGCGAGGTGCAGATCTTCTCATATGCCGACGTTTCTGCTGGCTCGTCGAGGAAGTAGCCGGCGGTTTCCTGCTCGACCGAGACGACCGGGCCGAAGTCGGCGAACTCCATCAGACAGAAGGAGCCGGTCAAGCCGGCGTGAGCGCCAGCGGCAGCCGGGATCACCCGCACAGAAACATGCGAGCGGGCACCCATCCGCAAAAGGTGATGGAGTTGCTCCCACATGATCTCCGAGCTGCCGACCGGCAGGCGTAGGGCAAGCTGGTGGACGAACAGCATGCACTGCGGCGGATGGCTCGCACCCAGCACACGCTGAGAACAGGTCATCCGGCCGGACACGTGCACCTCAACCGTGTCCGGCTGAACCGTGACCGTCCTGGCGAGCACCGACCGCGCATAGTCCGCCGTCTGCACCAGCACCGGAACGGTCAAGGCATCGAACGCGGTAACCCGGACCGCCGTGTCCTGGTGATCGATCAGCGTCCGCCAGTGCTCAGACAGCTCCCAGCAGGCCGTCGCCGGCTCACGGCTCAGGCGCAGCAGCCGGTCACGCTCGGCACCGGTCACGCCGAACACCGCAGCCATCGCCGAGATCTCCAGCTCCGTGGCGGGGAGCTTGCCGGTCATGAACCGGGAGAGCCGACTCTCCGACCAATCGAGGATCTGGGCGGTGCGTTTCCCGTTGAGGCCAGCCTGTGCCATCGCCGACCGCAGGGCAGCGCCCAACTGTCGACTCCGCACCGTCGACCGTTCCTCGGTCACCTCGTAACTCCTCATGGCTGATTGATCTCGGGCTGTGTGTGCTGGGTGATGGCGTCGACCTCGTCGGCGCGAGTGATCAGGTCCCGGCCCAGCGCGGTGAAGTCCTCACCGAGACTGCGCAACTCCGCCGAGGGCGGCAGGCCGCCGTCCAGGTCGTTGTCCCACCGGTCCAGCAACAGCAGCAGGACCGGCGCCATGGCGTCGTTGACCGTGGCCAACCGCCGCAACAACCTGGCGTCCACGGCCTTCACGACCGGTCCCCCTCGTCAGACACGGAGGGAACCGGGGCGCAGACACCAGTCCCCTCCGTGGGTCCAGTGAGCGCGCGGCGCACGTCCACCCGGTCGCGGGCCTGCAACCGCAACCGTTTCCGCCGTTGACGAGGCGAGAACCACCAGGCATAGAAGACCAGGCACAACACGATGACCGACGACTCGGCCAGACCGACCGGGTCATGCATCAACATCGGCACGCCGTACCCCCACCATCCGCAGAGGGACCGTCACCGGGAGCGCGTCCGCCCGCGATCAGCAGTACGGCGACCTCCCCCAGGAACTCACCGAGTTCAACGTCATCGACGGGAAACGGGCTGTCCGGGTCGCGTGTCCAGACCGTCAGATCATCCAGACGCCGGGCAAGCTGGATGATCCGCCGCGCAACCTGACGACGGTCCTTGATCACCGCGCACCGTCCGCGCCACCGAGTTCGGTTAGTCGAGCGGCGGCCCGTTCGAGCATCGAGGCCATCAGGCCGAGATCAACCGGTGGCGGACCGTCCGGCGTCTCCAACCACCTGGCCACCTGCGCCGACGGCTCGACCAACGAGGTGAGCAGCAGTGCGGCATACGATCGTTCGGCGGTCACTGCGCAACTCGCCGAGACAGTGCCGACAGTTCCCGCTCCCACCAGCAATGCAGATGCATCCACGGCCCGCGCTCCTGCCCATTCTCACTTCGAACAGGCCAACCACGCCGAAGCCGGCCCGCGCATCCCCAGCACTGTGTGTCCGCCGGACAAGATTCAGGACGCTGGCGAACAGCGGCCGATCCGGCGGATGGTTTCGTCGTGTCCCCGACCACTAATGGCCGGCCAGGGCGAAACGCATGTTGCCCGGTCATCTACGACCACCCGTCGCCGAACAGGATCGTTGCGGCGTTCGCGGCTTGACAGCCAGCGGCAGCTGGTTCATCAGCTGGATGACCTGCGCTAATGCCATGGTGATCACCGGGCCTTCTGGTGCTGGTCGTTGCTGTCCTTGGTGTGCGGGCATCCTTAGGTCGACACTGAGTGTGAACGTACGATCTTCCCGAGTGACACTTTGCACGATATACCAGTGTACGTGCAAGGTATCTGGTCCATTAGTGTGCACGTACATGGATAAAAGTACCGCTAAGCTACGCACCGTGGCAGTACCGACAAGGGCGAAGCGCAAGCTCGGCGCGTTCCTGGCCGACTTGCGCAATCGAGCCGGCTTCTCGGCGGAGGAGGCTGCGAAGGAACTGATCACTTCGCGTCCTACCGTCACTCGGTACGAGTCCGGCGGGGTCATGCCAGTCTGGGCAAGCGTCGCGATGCTGTTGCGTTTCTACGACACCGGCGGTGACGACATCGCCAAGGCCAAGGTGCTTTGGGAACAAGCTCACGATGAGCCGGCGCCCGTGCGGCTGCCAGCCGGCACGCCGAAGCCGTACCGTAAGCTGATCACCAGCGAAGCGGAAGCCCGGAGCGAACGAATCGTTGCACCCACTGTGGTCGAAGGTCTCCTGCAAACCAAGCAGTACGCCCGCGCGTTGATGACCTCTGGCCGCCACTTCCGCACGTCCGAAGCGCAAACGGATAGCGCTGTCAATGTGCGGCTGAACAGGCAGAAGCGGTTGGTTGGTCGCGACCCGCTACAACTGACTGTCCTCCTTGACCAAGTAGCGATCGTCCGGCAGGTCGGCGGCTCGGACGTCATGCGCGAGCAGTTGACCTACCTTCTCGATATGAGCACCCGCGCCAGCATCACGCTGCAAATCATCCCGTTCAGCGGGGGTTCCTACGGCACGATGAACGGCGCTTACACGATCGTGGACTATCCCGATCCTGACGACTCGCCGAACGTCTACCTCGAATACCCGGCAGGCGGAGCGTGGTTGGAAAACGAAGCTGACGTGCAGAAGTTCGTCGCGACGTTTACGGACGTATCCGAGTTGGCACTCTCGCCGGATGACACAGCCGAGTTGATCCGCCAACAGATAGAAGCACTGGAGTAGTGATGACTGGAGTAGTGATGACTGGAGTAGTGATGACTGGCGAAAACATGTGGCGAAAGAGTACATACTCAGGCGGCGAGAACAACGCATGCGTCGAGGTATCACGTGCTTTCACCGCAGTGCGCGACAGCAAGCGGCCAGACGCCGCAGTCCTCGTCATTGATGTTCGGTGCCTGATCGAGGCGGTGAAGTCCGGACAGTTTGAGGGTTGAGCCAAGAATTGACCGGTGGGACTGATCGATTTCAGGATTGGCCTCGTGCCGATCTGCCGCATGTCGAGAAGCCACGATTGCGGTTATCCGTAAGGGTGGCCGACAGGTTTGATCAGCGCCAACGGCGCTCCGTAATTTGTTCGTTTCTTGTAGACGACACGCCCTAACTCGTGCTGAACTGGTAGTTCCGTAATGCACACCCTCGTTGAGAGGGCGGTAACTGTGAGTGGACGGCCCGGAGGGCAGCGACAGCGGCGGGTATGAGTTGATCGAGCCGGTTGACCAGAACGCTTGGCAGGACTTCACACCGTGGAGGACCGGCGACAAGGCGACTGAGCGAGCGGTCGAGGACTCGGCTGCTCCGTTGCCAGAAAAGCGCTTCAAGTGGACCGAGGAGCAGCCGGCTACCGGTCAGTCGGACGCTTGCGGCACGACTCGATAGGCGACCCCTGACGCTTCCCTGGTCCAGGCGACGATGCGGGTCACCGTGATCAGGATCGGCCGGGTGAACGTCGATCGCCACGCGGCAAACCCGGTCGCGGCCAGCGCGAACGCCACGTCAGACGTGTCGATTGGGAGCCCCCAGAGGGCAGCCCGCCGCCTGCGTACACACGTTCGATCGGAATGTGAAACTCAAGCACAAGCCGTTGGTCAGTCCTGTTCCACGCCGGCATCGGCGGCTGAGGATGCGCGCGTCCGCTGGTCGCGGCGGCGGGTCACGATCGATCCGAGGGCACCGCTGAGGACCATCAACCCGACCATCACCAACAGTCCGCGGCTGGGGAACAGGTAACCCGATGGAATGGCCAACGCGAGCCCGACCAGGTCGAACCAGAGTTCCAGGTTGCCGCTGGCGGGGGCGGTGTCGGTGGTGAGCCGGTGATGCCTTGCCTCGTACCGGATCATCAGCAGCGAGCCCACCGCGAGGAGGTTGATCCCGGCATAGACCGCGATCGCTATCCCGTCCTGTCCGCCGTAGGTGCCCAGCAGATCGGCGGCGAACGGCAGCGTGCAGACCATCAGTAGCAGGGTGATGGTACGGCGCAACAAGGCGGGATGGCTGGCATGCACGGTGCGCATCTCGGCGTTGTGGCGCATCCAGTAGACGGCGATCACGTAGAAGCTGATGAGGAAGGCCAGGTAGTGCGGCCCCTGGTCGAGCAGGGCGCGGACGAGCGCGGCGTCGCCAGGATGCGGGCCGAGGTCCGGGACGCGCAGGTCCAGCGCGAGCAGCGTCATGGCGATGGCGAACACCGCGTCGGAAAGGCCGAACAGTCGTCCGGTCGCGCGTTCGTCGGCTGTCTCTTCGGCCGGTGCGGTCACGCTGCCTCTTCTCGCCTCGTCTCGCTAACGGTTCCACTCTCGACCTGTGAAAACTAGAATGTCAGCATGAGACCTGTCAAGAGTGGAATGTAGCGCTTCGACGTGCGCGAGGTGGCTGGTCGGGCGATTCCGGAAGGCCCGATCGCCTTGATAGTCTGATGTGGACAGTGGAGATCGCGCGGTGGCGATGGCGGTGGTGCGGTCAGGAACGTCGGCGGTGGGGCTGGCCGGTCCGCTCCTTCACCGCAGTCTTCTCCTGCTCCTTGAGCTGCTTCTCCTTGACGCGGATCGCTTCCTGCCGGACCTCGGCCTGGGTGGCGCGCTCCAGTTGCAGCCACTCGGGACTCTCCGCCTTCAAGGTCTCGATCTGCGCGGTGGTCAGGGCCTCGGTGATGCCGCCACGTGCGAGACCGCTGATGGAGATGCCCAGCTTCAGCGCGATGACTCCGCGCGGATGCGGGCCGTTACGGCGCAGGTCCCGCAGCCACTCCGGCGGGTCGGCCTGTAGGGCGTTCAGCTCGTCGCGCGAGACGACACCCGCCTGGAACTCCTCGGGGGTGGCTTCGAGGTACACGCCCAGCTTCTTCGCCGCGGTCGCGGGCTTCATCGTCTGGGGTGTCTTGTGCGACGTCATGCGGTCAAGGGTAACGAGCGCGCGGCCCACCGCCGAACACGCCCGGTAATCTGAGCCGGTGACAGGCTCGGAGGCCCCCCCGTCGTTCCGGCTCGCCTACGTGCCGGGAGTGACGCCCGGTAAGTGGGTGCGGACCTGGCGCGAGCGGCTGCCCGAGGTCGAACTCACCCTCATCGAGGTCTCCGCCGCCGAGGCCGCCGACCTGGTGCGGGGCCGCGAGGCCGACGCGGTGCTGCTGCGGCTGCCGACCGACCGAACGGGCCTGAGCGCGATACCGCTGTATACCGAGACGACCGTTGTCGTGGTCCGCAAGGACCATCTGGTCGCCGCTGCCGACGAGGTGGTCGCCGCCGACCTCGCCGATGACGTCGTGTTGCACGCCGTCGACGACACGCTCGACTGGGAGCGGCTGCCCGGACTGCCCGCGACCGAGCGCCCCGCCGCGACCGCCGAGGCCATCGAACAGGTGGCGGCGGGCGCGGGACTGCTGATCGTGCCGGAGTCACTCGCCCGGTTCCACCACCGCAAGGACCTCACCTATCGGCCGGTCACCGACGCGCCGCAGTCGCGCGTCGCGCTGTCCTGGCTTGAGGACGAGACCACGGATCTGATGGAACACTTCATCGGGATCGTCAGGGGACGGACCGTCAACAGCACGCGAGGACGCCAGCAGGCCTCGCAGCAGGGCGGTTCCGCCGAGTCGCGCAAGTCTGCTGCCGGTAAACCCGCTGCCGGCAAGGAAACCGGCAAATCGAGCGCCAAGGCGACCGGTAGGTCGAGCGAGCGGAACCAGCGGAAGGGTTCCGGCGCCACCGGTGGGGCACGCCGGGGAAAACCTCGCCGCCGACCGTAGTCGTCCCGACGATCGATGACGGAACGGAAGGTAACCGGATCGGGCGCTCGGACGATCTTGATGGATGTGCTCGGCCGGTGAAGGTACCGCGATCCGAATTCGTGAATTGACCTCGCCGACCGCCGACCGCCGACCGCCGATCCAGATCTCGATCCTGATCACGGTCGGAGTAAGTGCTCGAACACCGAATATCTCAATGCCCGGCCGCAATCTCCACCCGGACAGAGTAACGAGACACCCACATCGGGCTATCGACCACGGTCATCGGCTGTCCGAAGGCTACCTCGTCGAGGGTCTCACCCACCTGCGGAGTAGCGACAGTACATTCTCTTGGGCGACTGGTTGACGTGACCCGATCGGTGCTAACTTCGGTTCCGGCCGAGCGGTGGTATTCGAAGGAGATCACGACGAAGCCCTGTCGGGAGTTTACTTTTCCCATTCACCGGTATTCCCGAGCAATTGACCCACGTCCAGATCCCTGATCTGTGTCCGACGAGGGGCGACCCACGCCTGATCGCCGACAACCAGCACCAACCAAGCACCACAGCAGTACAGCGAACCGAAGGGATCACTCCGTGACCACGACCAGTTCCCCCTCCACCAACGTCCTACGCACTGCCTATCAGCGTTCAGTGGCCTCGTACTGGAACAAGGAGAAGGACCCGGTCAATCTGCGTCTGGGTGACGTGGACGGCCTGTATCACCATCATTATGGGATTGGTGAGGTGGATCTTTCGGTGTTGGAGGGGCCTGCGGACACGCGGGATGAGCGGATCATCGCCGAGATGCATCGGTTGGAGACCGCGCAGGCGGAGGTGCTG
>DATATE010000138.1:0-3359 GCA_036268955.1 Pseudonocardiaceae bacterium | reverse complement strand
GTGAGTGGCTTCGTCTCACCGTGAATCGTCAGGTTGCCAGTCACTTCGACCGTGCCGGCGGACCCGAGGCTCCCGCCTGTCGCGGTGAAGGTGATCGTCGGGTACTTCTCGACCTCGAAGAAGTCGGCCGTGCGGAGGTGTTCGTCGCGCTTCTTGTTCCCGGTGTCGATGGATGCCGCGTCGATGACCAGCGTCCCGTCGAAGCCACCGTCCGTCCGCACCGTTCCGCCGCCCTCGATGGCCCGTGCGGTGCCCTTGGCGGGGAGCACCCACATCGCCTTGGTGTGGAACTCGATTGAGGTCCGCGCGGGATCAAGCGTCCACGAGCCGGCGAACGCGGACAGGTCGGTCTGGCTGGGCGGTGTCACGAGGCGATCTCCCGGGTAGCGGGCTATTGAGGACACAGTCTAGTCGTATCCTTGTCGCAGGCGCTCGGCCCGCTCGACCAGCGGAGAACCGGAACGAGCCACACTGCCCGAGCGCGTACCTCGGCCACGCCCTGGTCATGTCGAACGGTAGCCAATGCCGCGCATAGTGGTGATCAACGATAGTTCGTCGAGCTGTAACTGGTCAGGGTCTGTCGGCGTGGCGGGTTGATCGTTCCACTGGTTCGTGGATCATGGTGTGGTATCTGGGGATCGGCGTCCGTCCTACGAGGAGCTTGCTGCGGAGAACGCGGCGCTTCGGGGATGGTGTCGGTGAGGGGAAGATCGGCGCCGTGACACCGAAGTTGGCATCGGCCTGGATGGCGGTGATGCCCTGTCCGGCGTCGAGGGTGATCGGGTGCTGCGAGCGGTCGGCGGCTTCGGTCCAGGCGACCTCGGTGCCCTGCTGGGCCGTCGCGCAGTCCCGGGTGCCCGGCGCCAGCGACGCGTGGTTGTAGGTGTCGTCGTAGTAGATCCCTGAGGTGCCCGCGCCCGCGCCGGTGAACTGGGCGACCATGCCGGGGAAGGAGTCGGACGGGAACGTGGTCTGCGCGTTGCGGTAGTCCACGCCTTGATGCACCAGCGACGCCAGCCCGGAAGCGGGGTGCGCCTTGACGTAGAAGGCCAGGTCCGACTGATGCAGCCCGTCGATCGACAGCACGAGCACGTGCCGGGTGGCGGGTCGCGACGGGCTCGCGGCCGCGGCGTTGACGCCGGCGCCGCTAGCGACGACCGTCACGGGCGGCGAGCAGGCCGATGGTGAGTGCACCTCGACGAGGCATCGGGCATTCGCTTCCGAACCAATCGACATCTACAGTGCTGTAGATGGAAGCATGGTGGTGGGACCTGGCCGCATCCATGCGGTGAACATCGCCCAACTGCTCGATGAACGGAGCGGCGCCCGCAGCGCATACCCCGTTGGCATATCACATATGTCCACAGTGGAAAGGTGATGGCGCAGATGAGGCCGCACGCTCTTGTGGCTTGGTGTTCACCTGGGCGCAACCCACGCCCGGACCTGCTACGGCGAACCCCGACGCGGCATAGTCCTTGAGCCCGGGAACTTGCTGGTCAGACGAGGTGTGGAACAACGTTCAGCCCGGCAACAACGGCCGTGCCGCGATCCTGGACGGCACGAGGGGTGCGAACGTCTACTTCACCGCGGACAACGGTAGCAACCGTCAGCCGGTCGGTGTGATCGCCGGCACTGGCCAGAGCAGGGGTCGATCGTCGGCGAGTTGCTCGATAACCCGCATCAGGAAAGCGATCTCCGCCGCATCGCGATTGTTCAGGTCCTCGGTGGGCCGCCGGAACACTGTGACGTCGCGGATGCCGACGGCATCGCACCAGGACTATTTGGGTGCGTTGGTAGGACATCGATCACGGTCTTGCAGTTCGCCGCCAGATAGACCGAGCAGTGACCATCGCGCATGCGCGAAGTCTGCCCGACCCAGGCCAACCGGCCTTGGGAGTTGTCGTCGCGCGGCAGGTAGCTGTCCACGGTCGCCGAGCCAGGCGAACCGAGCACCAGCAGCAGCGCGCAGAACGCCCCGATCACACCGGCCGGCAGGCTTCTGCCGGACAGGCCGACGCGCAGGATGGCGGCCGAGGACTGTCTGAGCCGTTCCCAGCCCAATAGCGCGGCGAAGGGTAGGAGCAGGCAGTACAGGATCTCGGCACTGGAGCGCGGGTAGAGCTGTACCGCTTGCTGTTGGTACATCTGGGAGGCGTAGTAGAACGCATGAGCCAGGCGCCGGCAAGGCAGCAGGCTGCGGTGATGACGATCGAGTTGCGCAGGCCGAGGAACAGCGACGCGGCCAGGCCGATGCACAGCACGATCGGAACAGTGCGCCAACCGGTGTCGGTACGCCCGAGGCGCGGGACCGATGTGAGCGGGTCGCAAGAATGCGACGGATCGTGCCCGCATCGATGTTGTACCCGAGCTGGACGATTTCATCGTGAGGTGACTCAGGACCGGGCCACGGGCACGCCCCCACCGCCGAGGTAGAGCTGCGCGATCTCAGGATTGTCGATTACCTCCGGGCCGGTTCCCTGAAGGCGGACCTGTCCGCTCTCGACCACGACCGCGTGTGTTGCCAGGGAAAGCCCCGCACGCACGTTCTGCTCGACGAGCAGAATTGTCCGGCCGGCCTGCCACATCGCCTTGACCTGTTGCAGCACGGTACGCAGTGTCTTCGGGTCCAGACCCATCGACGGTTCGTCGAGCACCACAAGTTTGGGATCCACCATCAGGCACCGTGCGAACTCGACGAGTCGTTGTTGGCCGCCGGACAGCGCCCCGGCTTTGTCGCGTGCGCGATCGGTCACAATGGGGAACAGCTCCTCGACCTGCTTGAGCCGTTGCCTCACGTCAGCCTTGTCACGGATGAGGAAGCCGCCCATCTCGACGTTCTCGCGCACCGTCATGTCCGGGAACAGGGTGTGGTTCTGTGCGACCTGTACGATCCCGAGTTTCAGGACCTGGCGGGCTGAGCGGCCGCCGATCTGCTGGCCGTCGAAGGCGACGGTGCCCAGTCTGGGGGACAGTTGCCCGCTGATGACACGGAGCACCGTGGACTTCCCAGCACCGTTCGGACCGACCACGCAGGTAATGCCGCCGCGCGGCACCGACAGGGTCAGGTCGCGCAGTACGTCGCTGCCGCCGTAACCGGCCCAGACGTTGTTCAGTTCGAGCAGGGCGTCCATTCCTATTCCGTCGTCTCGGTCGTGGTGTCGGTGGCGGTGATGTCGTCCTCGGCCTCATCGTCGACCGCACCGCCCAGATAGGCGTCGAGCACCCGCGGGTCGTTGCGGATGACTTCGGGCTCTCCCATGGCGATCACCGAGCCGTGCTCCAGCACCGCGACGGTGTCGCAGATATCCATGACGAACTCCATGTTGTGCTCCACGAGCAGGAAGGTGACTCCTTGTTCG
>DATATE010000137.1:0-34557 GCA_036268955.1 Pseudonocardiaceae bacterium | reverse complement strand
TCAGCCAAGGCAACATTGAGGCGGCTTGACGCCTCCCCCCGCAGGACGACGCCGAAGGGCCACAAAACCTTCATCTACTACACAACATTGCCTCAAGTAGGCCTACCTACATCAACCCCTCTCAGCATTCGTGGCACACGTGCAATCACAATTCGTAGGCTCGTCGTCCTGACGCTGCCGTAGGGAGATTCAGCTATGCGCGTGTTCGTCACCGGTGCCTCTGGGCACATCGCCTCCGCCGTCATTCCCGAGCTGGTGTCCGCCGGCCACGCCGTCACCGGCCTTGCCCGCTCGGACCGCTCGGCAGCCGCCGTGTCCTCGCTCGGCGCCGAGGTGCGGCGCGGCGATCTGGACGACCTCGACGGCCTGAGCGCGGCGGTCCGCGAGGCCGACGGCGTCATCCATCTCGCGTTCAAGCACGAGGAGATGCGCTCGGGCGACCTGGCCGCCGCGACCGCCGCTGACCTGCGCGCGATCGAGACGATCGGCGCTGCTCTCAAGGGGTCGGGCAAACCTCTTGTCGGGACGAGCGCGACCCTCGCGCTGATCCTGGCCGGTTTTCCGGGGCGGGCCACCGAGCACGACACGTGGCCCGGCGGTCCTCGGATCGACGCCGAGAACACCGTGATCGCGCTCGCCGAGCAGGGAGTGCGGTCCTCGGTCGTCCGCCTGCCGCCGACGGTGCACAGCCTCGGCCGTTTCAGCTTCGCCTCCGGCCTGATCGCGCTCGCCCGCGCGAGCGGAGTCGCCGGTTATCTCGGCGACGGGAACAACCGCTGGCCGTCCGCTGACACCCGCGACGTCGGCCGCCTCTACCGCCTGGCGCTGGAGTCCGCACCTGCCGGATCCCGCCTGCACGCCGTCGCCGAGGACGGCGTCGCGCTGCGCGAGGTCGCCATGGCAATCGGCCGCCGCCTCGGCGTCCCGGTCGCCTCCATCGCCGCCGAGGACGCCGAGCGGCACTTCGGTTACCTGAGCGGTGTCATCGGCCTTGACAACCCCAGCTCAAGCCGGCTCACCCGCGACCTGCTCGGCTGGACGCCGACCCGGCCCGGCCTGATCTCCGATCTCGACGAGGAGCACGACCTCGCGCCCGAGTCCGCCGAGACATCGGCGATGACGGACTGAAAGCCGGCAGCGCGGCCCATCAGGGGCTGGGCAACACCATCACCGGGTCGGGTCCGTAGAGCGGCTGGACCCGACGGCCGGGCTGAAATTGCTCGGCGAGGCCGCTCGGCAGGTCGGCGTGCAGTTCGGTGCCGTCGGTGAGCAGGGCGGTCACCCTGGTCACCGGGCCACGGAAACTGCTGCGCACGACCGTCGCCGGGCCGGCCTCGTCGACGGCAAGGTGCACGGTTTCCGGGCGGACCAGGGCGATCGCGGAGCCGGTGACCGGGTTGTCCGCACCGGGTACGACGGCCAGTCGACCGCCGACGACCTCGATGACGCCGTGCCGGAGTTCACCGGGAACGCGGTTCATCGAACCGACGAACGCCGCGACGAACGGGGTCGCCGGGCGGGTGTAGATCTCGGCCGGGGTCGCGCACTGTTCGAGTTTGCCCGCGTTGAGCACGGCCACCCGGTCGGAGATGCTCAGCGCCTCCTCCTGGTCGTGGGTGACGAACAGGGTGGTGATGCCGAGCCTGGTCTGCAGGCCACGGATCTCCTCCCGCAGCTGCACCCGCACCACGGCGTCCAAAGCGGACAGTGGCTCGTCGAGCAGCAGGACCTTGGGCGCGACGGCGAGGGCGCGGGCCAGCGCCACCCGCTGCTGCTGTCCGCCGGAGAGTTCGTGCGGGTACTTGGCGGCGTGCGGGGCGAGGTCCATCAGGTCCAGCAGTTCGGTCGCCCGCACGCGCCTGCCGCGCGCGCCGATACCGCGCAGCCGCAGGCCGAAGGCGACGTTGTCGATGGCCGGCAGGTTCGGGAACAGGCTGTAGGACTGGAACACCATGCCCATGTCCCGTTTGTGCGCGGGCACCGAGGCGATGTCCTTGCCGTCGACGAAGACGCAACCCTCGTCGGCGGCCTGCAGACCGGCGACGATCCGCAGTGCGGTGGTCTTGCCGCAGCCGGACGGTCCGAGCAGGCTGAGCAGCTCACCGGGACCGGCTTCCAGATCGAGGCCGTCGAGGGCGAGCACGCCGCCGAAGGACCGGCGCAGACCGCGCAGCCGCAAGGCGGAACCGGTGCCAGTCCCCTGGGTCCGCACCACCGGCTCGGCCGCCGGCCGTCGCAGGGTGGACACCTCGGGCGGCAGAGCCCCGGTGGGGGCGGGCCCCATGCTGGGGGTCGGAGTGGACGCTGTCATGTCGACCTCCGGGAGGGGCGAGCGGTGCCGCGCTGCGCGAACAGCGACATCACCATCAACAGGATCCAGGACACCAGCAGGATCAGCATGGACGCGGCCATGGCGACCTCCGGGTCCTGTTGCCCGGCCTGCACCGTCCAGACCGGGAAGGTGTTCATCAACAACAGATTGGCGATGGTGAACTCGCCGAGCACCATGGCAGCGGCGAGGATCGCCGAGCCGAGGATCGCGGTGCGCAGGTTGGGCACCACGACGCGCCAGAGCACCGTGAACCAGTTCGCGCCGAGATTGCGCGCCGCCTCGACGAGGGTGCCCAGCGGGATCGCGGACATGCCGGCGTCGAGGGTGCGGAAGGTGAACGGCAGCGCGAGGATCACGTACTCAAGGGCGAGGACGACCGGGGTGCCGGTGATCCACTGCGGGCCGTTGCGGAAGGCCACCAGCAGGCCGTTGGCCAGTACGACGGCCGGGATGACCATCGGCAGGACGCAGATGCTCTCCAGCACCCTGCGCAGTTTCGGCAGCCGCAGGTGGACCCAGGCCATGGTCGGCACCATCAGTACCAGGGTGAGCACCACGGTGCCGCCGGCCAGTTCCAGCGAGGTCAGCAGGTTGGCGGTGAAACCGTCCTGGCCGAGGAGGTTGGCCCAGGTGGCGAGGGTGTGCGTGCCGTCGCGGCCACGCAGGCTGAACTCGATCGACGCGGCGATCGGGAGCAGGAAGAAGATCGCGGCCAGCAGGAGGGTGATCCAGCGCGCGATCGGGTGCCGGGAGGTCGTGGCGGCGGAACGAGCCGGCTTCCCGGTGATCACGGTGCTCGCGGTCATCGCATCCACCTCGCCGCCTTGCGCTGGGTCAGCGTGTAGCCGACCATCGCGATCGCCACGATGATGATCATGCCGAACCCCAGCGCGTTGCCGAGGTTCTCCTCGCCCGCCGCGACATTGCCGGACATCACGTTGCCGATCTCGATCGGGACCAGCGGGATGACACCGTTGGTCAGCGCTTCGGCGGTCGCGTAGGAGGCGAAGGCGTTGGCGAACAACAACATCAGCGCCCCGAGGACCGGCGGGGTGAGCAGCGGGCCGCCGACGTAGCGCCAGTACTGCCAGCGGTTCGCGCCGAGGTTGCGGGCGGCTTCCAGCCATTGCGGGCGCAGGCCCTCGATGGCCGGGAAGATGACCAGCACCATCAGCGGGATCTGGAAGTACAGGTACACCAGGATGATGCCGCCGACGCCGAACAGGAACGAGTTGCTCACGCTGAAACCGAGGTCGGCCAGCCACTTGGTGAGCAGACCCTGGCCGCCGAGGGTGGCGATGAACGCGAACGCCAGCGGCACCCCGCCGAAGTAGGCGAACACGCCGGAGGCCGTCGACACCGCCTGGCGGAGGAACCCGTTGGCCGGTGAGCCGGCCACCGCGAAGGCGATGGCCAGGCCGAGGACGCCACCGAGGACGGCGGTCACCGAGGAGATCAGGATGCTCTCGCCGAACGCGCCAAGATACGGACTGCCGAGCGCGGCGGTGATGTTGTCGAGGGTGGGATGCCCGTTGTCGTCGGTGAACGCGCCGACGACGACGGCGACGGTGGGCGCGCCGAGGAAGATCAGCAGGTACGCGGCGAAGGGCAGCAGGCCGAGCAGGTCGAGGCCGAGGGCCCTGTCCTGCTTGGGCGTTGCGTCGGCAGTGGGCGAGGTGGCGGCGGACGTCGCGTCCGCCGCCACCAGGGGAGCCTGAGTCATGGAACTCAGCCGACCGAGCTGGCCCAGTTGCTGGCGATGGTCTTGGTCGCCGTGTCCAACTGGGACTGGGTCGGGAACTTCGCGGCGCCGCTCACCTTCGGCAGCGCGGCCAACGCCTTCGCGTCGACGGTGCCGGCTGAGGTCATCGCCGCCAGTTCGACCGGTCGCGCGGCCCCCTGCAGGAACAGGTTCTGCCCCTGGGTCGAGTAGAGGAACTCCTCCCACAGCCGAGCGGCGGCCGGGTGCGGCGCGGACGCGCTGATGGCCTGGTTGTAGTAGTTCGCGTACAGGCCGTCGGTGGGCACGACGACCTTCCAGTTCACCTTGCCGGCCAGGGTCTGCGCGGCGGAGACCTGGAGGTAGTCCCAGTCGATGGTGATCGGCGTCTGGCCGGATTCGATGGTCGCCTGGGTCGCGCCGACCGGGATGAAGTTGCCATCCTGCTTGAGCTGGGCGAAGTAGTTGATGCCCGGCTGGATGTTGTCGAAGCTGCCACCCTTGGCGAGCGCGGCGGCGTAGACGCCGGCGAACGCGGCGCCTGCCTTGGTCGGGTCGCCGTTGAGCGCGATCTCGCCCTTGTAGGCCGGGTTGGTGAGGTCGGCGAAGGACTTCGGCGGGTTGGTCACCCGGTTGGCGTCGTAGCCGATGGAGATGTATCCGCCGTAGTCGTTGTACCAGTCGCCGTTCGTGGCCTTCTGGTCGGCGGGGATGTCGTTCCAGGTCGCGACCTTGTAGGGCGCGAGCAGTCCGCTGGAGGCGGCCGAGAGGGCGAAGGAGGAGCCGAGGTCGAGCACGTCAGGGGCGCGGGTCTGGCCCTTGAGCTGCTTGACCGCGTTGATCTCGTCCTGGCTGCTGCCGTCCGGGTTGGCATCGGTGATCTTGATGCCGTACATCTTGGTGAAGGTGTCCATCAGCGCGCCGTAGTTGGCCCAGGTGCGCGGGAGGGTGATCACATTCAGTGTGCCTTCGGCCTTGGCAGCTTTGACCAACGCGGCCATTCCGCCCGCTGCCTGCGCACTCGTCGCATTGGCAGCAGGTGAGGATTGGTCGCCCTGCGCCGAACCACCACAGCCGGCGACCCCGATCGCCAGTGCGGCCACCGCAGCCGCGATCCCGAGTAGCCGTCCGTTCAACAAGAGTGTCCTCCGTAACAAACCAGCCGAGCGGCTGGAGGGGTCCGTACCGGTGTGGACACTCGCGCGCGCAGTTGTCATCTTGGCCAGATAAGGCTGAACATGGCTGTACATGTTGGCGAACAGCAGGGGCCACCGACCGTATTCGGCGATGGGGATCGGCGCTCGCTGGCTAAGGTCTGTTCTCGTGGACACCGAACGAAACCGAACGGCTACCTCGCTGTATCAACAGCTGGCCGGCGACCTGAAGGAAGCCATCGCCGCCGGGGTCTACGGCGACGGTGCCCGACTGCCTTCGGAGAGTGATCTTGCCAGGGAGTACGGGGTTTCCCGAGGTACGGTGCGGCAGGCGTTCGCGGCGCTGCGCGCGGAGGGCGTGATCGCCTCCCGGCGCGGGGCCCGGCGCGTGGTGCTCGGTGGCCGGAAACTGCAGAACTTCACGGATCTGGTGAGTTTCTCCCGATGGGCGCGTTCGCTCGGTGAAACCCCGTCCGGCCGAATGGTCAGCATGCAGCGCGGGGTCGCCACCGAGGAGGAGCGGGACCGGCTCGCGCTCGCGGCCGGCGCGCAGGTCTACCACCTGGTTCGGGTTCGCCTGCTGTCCGACCGCCCGGTGATGATCGAGCGGTCGGCCTTTCCCGACCGGGTCGGCGCGCTGGTCGCCGGAATGGCGCAGGACGTGCCGTCGATCACCGATCGGCTGGAGGAACTCGGCGTGATCTTCGCCGACGCCGAGCACATCATCGACGCGGTGCCGGCCACCGCCGCCGACGCCCGGCTGCTCGGGATCAGCCCTCGGGTGCCGTTGCTCCGGGAACGCCGGCACACCATCGACCCGACAGGTATGCCGGTGGAATGGTCGGAGGACCGCTACGTCGGCGACGCGGTCGCCTTCACCGTGCACAACTCGGTCGCGGCCAACGCGCTGACCAAGATGCACCACCAGCCGACCGCCCCTCGGCAGCGCTGAACCGGCCAGGCACCGCGAACGTCGGAGACCAACGGTTGCCGATTATATTCAACGCGCGTAGAATTCTGGCATGGTCGCACCACGCGGACTGGCGAGGTTCAACCGCCACGTCACCAATCGCGTCTTCGGCGTGCTCGCCCCGATCGCACCTGGCTTCGGGGTGATCGAGCATGTCGGCAGGAAGTCGGGCAAGACCTACCGGACCCCGGTGAACGTCTTCGGCACCGACGACGGCTACCTGGTCGCGCTGACCTATGGCCCCGATTCCGACTGGGTCCGCAACATACTGGCGGCGGGCGGCTGCACGGTGACGACTCGCGGCCACCAGGTGCGGCTTTCCGAGCCGGAGATCGTGCACGACCCGCAGCGCTCGCGGATGCCGTTCGGGGCGCGGCAGATCCTGGGCCTGGTCGGCGTCGAGGACTTCCTCACACTGCGCACCGCAACCGACTGACCGAGCGGATCGGCGAAAAGATTCAGCGGGCTGGGCCGACAAATGTGTTAATAGTGAATGCGCGCCAATTCCCGTCATTACGACGAACGGGTTATCGGCGCGCACATGATTGTCCCGAATCCGACAGGAAATCGAACGCGACCTTGACACCGTTGTCCCTGCGGGCTTTCCTGCTAGGGCATATCAGGTGACAACGTTGTCACTTCCTGGGCTTCACGACCCTGTCGTCGACAACCTCGTCCGCCTGTTCGCGCACCTTGCACGCCCTGCCCGGTACCAGACGCGAGGGATGAAAGACACATGGCCCTACCCCTGAGATCACCATCGCGGCCGTCATGGCGACCCTTACGGATCCTCGCCGCATCCGGCATCGTCGTCGCCGCGATGCTGCCACTGACCGGATCGGTCGCCAGCGCGGCAACACCGGTCACCGATCCCGCCTCGATCGTCAACCCGTTCATCGGCACCTCCAACAGCGCCGACGACTTCCCTGGCGCGGACGCACCGTTCGGCATGGTGCAGTGGAGCCCGGACACGCCAAGCAGGCCCGACGGCGGCGGCTACGAGTACAACGACTCCTCGATCACCGGTTTCAGCCTCACCCACCTGTCCGGCCCCGGTTGCGGTGCCGACGGTGACGTGCCGATCCTGCCGACCACCGGCGGGATCGACACCGGCGCGACCGATGCCTTCTCGCACTCCAACGAATCGGCGAACGCAGGCTACTACTCGGTGGCGCTCAACAACGGCATCAAGACCGAGCTGACCGCGACCACCCGCTCCGGGATGGCCCGCTTCACCTTCCCCTCCACCACTCAGGCCAACCTGATCTTCAAGCTGAACGGCAGCCAGAACGGCGACTCCGCGACCAGCTGGAACGTGGTCAGCAACACCGAGGTGTCCGGTTCGGTGACCTCAGGCAACTTCTGCGGCGCCGGCAACAGCTACACCGTGTACTTCGACGTCGTCTTCGACCAGCCGTTCACCACCAACGGGACCGCGGTGGCGAAGGCACCGGCCGCGCCGCACAACGAGACCACCGTGCACGGCACCGTCGCCCCTGCCGCAAAGCCGAAAGCGGCGGCGGCCGGGCCCAACAGCGGCTACGTCACCTTCAACACCACCAGCAATCCGGTGGTGCAGGCGAAGGTCGGCATCTCCTACGTGTCAACCGCCAACGCGGTGGCCAACCGGACGGCGGAGAACCCGAACTGGGACTTCACCAGCACCCAGACGGCGACGCACAACGCCTGGAACGCGATGCTCGGCAAGATCGAGGTCGCCGGCGGGACAACCGCGCAGCAGCAGATCTTCTACACCGCGCTCTACCATTCCCTGTTGCACCCCAACGTCTTCTCCGACACCAACGGCCAGTACATCGGCTTCGACAACAAGGTGCACACGGTCGACAGCGGCCATTCCGCGGTATACGCGAATTTCTCCGGCTGGGACATCTATCGCAGCCAGGCGCAATTGTCAGCACTGATCGCACCGACCCAGGCCAGCGATATCGCGCAGTCGATGATCGACGACTACTCACAAAGCGGAATGCTCCCGAAATGGGCGCAGAACAACGGTGAGTCGTATGTGATGGTCGGCGACCCGGCCGACGAGATCATCGCCGACTACTACGCATTCGGCGCGAAGAACTTCAGCACCTCGACGGCGCTGGCCGACATGGTGCACGAGGCGGTCGCCACCACGAACATCCGGCCCGGCCTCAACTATCTCAACAGCCCCGGTTACCTTGCCGCGGACGGCACCTACGAGTGCTGCAACTACTACGGTCCGGTCTCCACCCAACTGGAGTACGACAGCGCGGACTTCGCCATCTCCGCGCTGGCCGGTTCGCTCGGCGACACCACCGACGCGACCACCTTCCGCAACAGGGCGCAGGACTGGCAGTACACCTTCGACCCGTCGAGCGGCTTCATGCAGCCCAAGAACGCGGACGGATCCTGGGCGAGCGGCTTCGACCCGACCAGTCAGACCGACTTCGTCGAGGGCACCTCGTGGCAGTACACCGGCATGGTGCCGTTCAACATCGCGGGCCTCGCCGCGGCCAAGGGCGGCAACTCGGGGATGCTCAGCTACCTCAACAGTGTGCTGGCCGGCTTCCACGGCAGCGGCGGCAGCCAGGCCGACCTCGGCAACGAGCCGAGCCTGTACCTGCCGTGGGAGTACGACTACGTCGGTGAGCCCTACCAGGCGCAGAAGATCGTCCGCCAGGTCCAGGACCAGATCTGGACCGACGCGCCCGGTGGCCTCGCCGGCAACGACGACCTCGGCGAGATGAGTTCCTGGTACGTGTTCTCCGCGCTCGGCATGTACCCGGAGACGCCGGGTACCGCCGACCTCGCGCAGGGCAGTCCGCTGTTCTCCCAGGCGGTGGTGACCCTGCCCAGCGGCAACACGCTGACCATCAACGCACCGCAGGCCGCGGACAACGCACCGTACGTGCAGAGCGAGACCTGGAACGGGAGCGCGTGGAACAACGCCTACGTGCCGACCGCCGCGCTGACCAGTGGCGGCACGCTGAACGTCACCGAGGGCACCTCCGCGAACACCTCGTGGGCCACCGCGACGGCCGCCGCGCCACCGTCCTATTCGGGCAGTGGAAGGCCGTACAAGACCGGACCGATCACCAACACCGGCCTCGGTGTGTGCATCGACACCGATCACAGCGGCACCAGCAACGGCACGAAGGTGCAGGTCTGGGGCTGCGACCAGACCGGAGCGCAGCAATGGGCACTGGTCTCCGACGGGACGTTGCAGGCCATGGGCGGTTGCCTCGACGTGTCCGACAGCGGCACCGCGAACGGAACCCTGGTGCAGCACTACACCTGCAACAACTCCGGGGCGCAACAGTGGCAGGCGCAGTCCGACGGCGAGCTGCTGAATCCGGAGTCGGGCAAGTGTCTTGATGATCCGAACAGCAGCACGACGAACGGAACCCAACTACAGATCTACACCTGCAACGCCAGCAACGCACAGGTCTGGACGCTGCCGACGACCAACTGACGCCCAGTTGATCAACTGCGTTGGTTACCCTGATCGGCCGCGAACCCGGTGGCGAGCACCGCATCGCCACCGGGTTCGCGCCGAGCCGCTGACGGGCCCGGCCGGGCCGGTCACGCGGCCGGTTCTCGGGGCATGAGCCTGCGGCCGTAACGCAGGCTGAGCTGGCGGGCGGCCACCAGCAGCACGACCAGCAACCCGATGCTCAGGACCTGCACGCTGTCCACCGGCAGGGTGTAGGCCATCACCACCCTGGCCGCCGCGTCGATCAGGAACGCGACGCCCCACATGCCGTTGGCCACCCGCATGCCGCGCCGAAACCGCGCCGAATGCTGCCAGTCGTGCTCCCACTGCGCGGCGGAGGCCGGTGGCATGAGTTTCTGGGTCATGCTCAGCAGCGGTGGCCTGCGCACCCCGAGGACCAGCAGCCAGCCGCCCAGCCCGGCGGTGATCCAGCTGTCCCTGGCCAGGATCAGCCGGGGGCTGCCGGTCAGCAGGGAGACGGTGGTGCCGGCCGTCATCGCCAGCAAGCTGAACACCGCCATCAGGTCGAGCTTGCGAGCGCTGATCACGAGATGAACGGTGCGCACGGCGGGTACGACGCCGCTGACCACCAGCGCCCACCAGGCACTGATCCCGGCCAACCGCAGGCCGTAGTACATCGCCAGCGGCGCGAGCACGTCGATCGCGATCATCACGAACAGGGCCCGCCGCGGATCGGCGGTGGGGGCCGGTGCGACCTGGGGTTCGGTGCCATGGTCAGTAGTCATGCCGAAAAGCCTGGCGAAGCGCCGGCCTGTCGAGAATGCAGTTGCCGGCCGGGCCGGGTGTAGTTGACCGCACCCTTTCCGGGCAGTCATCGGTACTGCGGTCGTCGTGGCCGGTCACGCACACTGGACCCGGTAGCCGGCGAAGGGACGGGCAATGGTTGGGCGGGTCAGGACGCACCTCGCGGCATTGTGGTCCGGTGTGCAGCAATGCGGGTTCGCGGTGGTCATGCTGGTGCCGTTCGTGCTGACGGTGATCGCGCTGGCCGGGTTGGCGGTCGCGCTGTTTCCCCTGTTCTCGGCGGTGGTGCTGAGCAGCCGGCAGCTGACCAACAGCTACCGCGGTTTTCTGCGCGACCGGCTCGGGCCGCCGATTCCCGCGCCCTATGCGGCCTCACCCGCGCAGGCGGACGCCGGCGCCGTACAGCCGTGGTCGGCGGAGGGATTGCAGCAGGTCCGCTGGCTGCTGGAAGATCCGGCGACCTGGCAGGACCTGATCTGGATGCTGGTCAACCCGCTGATCGGCGTGACGAACGCGCTGTTCCCGGCGCTGCTGGCCGTCTACGGTCCAGTGGTGGTCGGGTTCTCCTGGCTGGTGCATCCGAGGATCGGGCCGGTGTTCGGGTCCTGGCGGCTGCTGGATCCGACCGCGTTCCTCGGTGGCTACGCCTGGCTCGGCCTGCCGATCGGTCTGGCCGTCGCGGCTGTGGTGCTCGCGTTGGCGCCGTGGAACCTGCGCTGCCAACTGATGTTCAGCCAGGCACTGCTCTCGCCGACCGCGAATGCCCGGCTGGCCGAGCGGGTCGAGGAGCTGACCGAGTCGCGGGCGAACGCGAGCAGCGCGCAGGAAGCCGAGCTGCGGCGGATCGAACGGGATCTGCACGACGGCGCGCAGGCCAGGATGGTCGCGGTCGGCATGACCCTGCGCACGGTCGAGCGGCTGTTGCGGACCGATCCGAGTGCCGTGGCCGAACTGGTCGCCGAGGCGCGGGAGACCTCGGCTGCGGCACTACGCGACCTGCGCGATCTGGTGCGCGGCATCCATCCGCCGGTGCTGGCCGAGCGCGGCCTGCCGGACGCCATCAGAGCGATCGCGTTGCAGTCACCCCTCGCGGTCGCCGTCGACATCGACCTGGCGCAGCCGTTGGAACCGCCGGTCGAGGCCGCGGTCTACTTTGCGGTGTCTGAGCTGCTGACGAACGCGGCGAAACATGCCGAGGCCGAACACGCCACGGTTACGCTGCGACCGAACGCGAATCGCATTATGGTGACCGTTGGTGACGACGGGCGGGGCGGCGCCGACGCGGAACGCGGCAGCGGCTTACGCGGAATCCGTCGTCGTCTGGCTACCTTCGACGCGACCATGGCCATCAGCAGCCCAGCCGGCGGCCCGACCACCGTGATCCTGGAGATCCCGTGCGCATCGTCATCGCCGAGGACCAGTACCTCCTGAGGGCGGGGCTGGCCCGCCTGCTCGCCGCCTACGACATCGACGTGGTGGCCGCGGTCGAGAGCGGCGCCGACCTGCTGGCCGCGCTCGCCGAGCACGAGCCGGATCTGGCCATCGTCGACGTCCGGCTGCCGCCGACCTACACCGACGAGGGCCTGCGCGCCGCCGTCGACGCGCGCGCCGCCAACCCCGGCCTGCCGATCCTGGTGCTGTCACAGCACGTCGAGGCGCTCTACGCCCGCGAACTGCTCGCCGATGGTCGCGGCGGGGTGGGTTATCTGCTCAAGGACCGGGTGTTCAACGACGGCGAGTTCATCGACGCGGTGCGCAGGGTCGGCGCGGGCGGCACCGCGATGGACCCGGAGGTGATCGCCGCCCTGCTCACCAGCACCCCCAGGCACGGCCCGCTGGTCGGGCTGACGCCGAGGGAACGCGAGGTGCTGGCGCTGATGGCCGAGGGCCGGTCGAACGCGGCGATCGGACGGCAGCTGTTCCTGTCCGAGAGCGCGATCAGCAAACACACCGCCGGCATCTTCGACAAGCTCGGCCTGATCGCCACCGACGACGACAACCGCCGGGTCCTCGCCGTACTCGCCTTCCTCGGCGACTCGGCCGCCCGCTGAGCCGGCCGTTCCCGCGCCGGCCCTTCTTCGAAGGTCACGCCTGGTCTCGTCAGGCGTGACCCTCATCGAGAAACCGCATGGCGGTGTGCCACGATCCTCCCTCAGGCGGCTGCGCGACGGACCCGATAGCGGATATGGGTCGCCTCCGGTGTGTCGATCACCCGAACGATCTCCAACTCGACCTGTGCTGGCAATACCTCGAACAGCCGTCGTCCAGCACCGAGCAGCACCGGGATCTGATGGATCTGCAGCTCGTCGAGCACACCGGCCTCCAGCGCCCGTGTCGCCGTGTACGCACCGTGCACCAGCACGTTCCGATCGCCGGCGGCGGCCTTCGCCCTGGCCATCGCGCTGGCGATCCCGTCACTGACGTAGGTCACCAACGGATAGTCCGCGACGGACGGGCCGGGCGGCCGGTGACTTGGCACGAAGATCGGGACACCGTGATGGTTGCCTTGGTAGTGATCGACCTGCTCCACGGTACGTCGGCCCGCCAGCACCGCACCGGTCGTCACCATCTCGTCGAACATCTCCCCGGCCGGCCCGGGCGGCCGGTCGGACTCTCCGTCCTCGGACGCCAGCCAGTCGTGCAGCCGGCCGAAGCCGTCACCGCCGGGGTTGCCCGGTTCGTCGTTCGGACCCGCGATGTACCCGTCGAGGGACATCGACATGTAGAGCACCGATGTGGACATACGCCTACCCTTTCGTGGACGGTGCGGCCCCGTCAGCCGCACCTGCTGTCACCACGTCGAACCAGCGATACGACATTCGACAACATCTCCGGAATATCTTGTCCGGTGTCTTCACACCTGAGACCCGCCGCAAACTGGGACCGGTGACGGCCCGGAGGATTCGGCTGCCGCCGGTCAGGCGAAGTATGGGCTCGGCCCGGCATGGCGAGCGTCAGGCACGACGAACATCAGACGGGGCGAGCATCAGACGAAGCGGCTGCTCAGGCGACCCCTGCCGCGAGGGCGGCGACGAACTGGGCCGGGTCGGCGCGGATGGCGCGCACGACGGCCGTTGCCGCGCCCCGGACGGCGGCGTAGGGGCCGACGGTGGAGGCGAGGACGCGGACCGGATGCCAGGAGGCGCCAAGGACGCGGTGGGCGAGTTCGGCGGCGACGGGTTCGGCGAGCCAGGGTTGCAGGCTGGCGTACCGGCCGCCGAGGACGACGGTCGGCACGTCGAGCACGTTGACCATGCCGGCGAGGCCGATGCCCAGCCAACGGCCCGCCGCGGCGATGGCGGCGAGGGTGTCGGGCTGCCCGGCGCGCAAACGCTCCAGCAGGGCCTCGACCGAATCGTGGTCGACGGCACCGGCCGACCAGAGGCCGACCGCGCGCAGAATGGATTCGACGCTGGCCAGCTGTTCGAGGCAGCCGTGCGCGCCGCAGGAGCAGCGCGGACCGGTCGGGTCGAGCGCGAGGTGGCCGATCTCGCCGCTGAACCCGCGAACGCCCTCGAAAAGGCCGCCGCCGATCACGATGCCGGCACCGATGCCGATCTCGCCGGACACGCAGATGAAGTCGGGCTCCTCGGTGGTGTGGCCGGCCCACAGTTCGGCCAGCGCGGCGAAGTTGGCCTCGTTGCCCAGCAGCAGCGGGCGAGCGCCGAGGTCGAGGCGGGCGCGCAGCTCACCGTCGAGGTCGACCTCCCGCCAGCCGAGGTTGGGTGCGGTGCGCAGCAGACCGGCGGCCGGTTCGACGAGGCCGGGCACCGCGAGGCCCAGACCGCCGACACCGACACCGAGCGCCTGCGCGTCGGCAAGAGCGGTGCGGGTGAGGGCGGCGAGCCTGCCGAGCACGCTGGTGACCGAGCGGCTGCGGTTGTCGCCGCCGCGAATCCGGCGCTTGCGGACCTCGCCGGTCAGGTCGACAAGGCAGGTCGCCAGGTAGTCGACGCCGATCTCGATGCCAAGACCGTGCACGCCGTGCGGGGACAGGGTCAGTTCGGTGCCGCGCCTGCCGCGCCCGGAACGCTGTTCCTGACCGGTTTCGGCGACGAGGCCGGCCGCGATCATCGCCTCGACAAGGCTGGACACGGTCGCCTTGGTCAGCCCGGTGCGCGCGGCGACGCCTGCCCGCGACGCGGCACCCGCCTCGGCGATCGCGCCGAGGACGAGGCCGGTGTTGTGGCGGCGCACGGTGTGCGCGCCGGCCGGCTGGGTCGGTGCCGGTTGGGACTGCGGCATGCCGCCGATCCTAGTTCAATGACTGAATCAAATGCTTGACGCTCGACCGTTCAGCTTTTAAGTTTAGGTCCCGAACTAATAAAGCTCTCCCCGCTTCCAAGGAGGACCCGTGGCCGGGCAGCCCGTTCCCGAGGACAAGTTCAGCTTCGGCCTATGGACGGTGGGCTGGCGGGCGGCCGACCCGTTCGGCGAGCCGACCCGCGCGCCGCTGGATCCGGTGGAGTCCGTGCACCGGTTGGCCGAACTGGGCGCCTGGGGCGTGTCCTTCCACGACGACGACCTGATCCCGTTCGGCAGCGACAACGCCGCCCGCGATCAGCACATCCAGCGCTTCCGCAAGGCACTTGCCGAGACCGGCCTCGTCGTGCCGATGGTGACCACGAACCTGTTCACCCATCCGGTGTTTCGCGACGGCGCGTTCACCAGCAACGACCGCGCGGTGCGCCGCTTCGCGCTGCGCAAGGTGATGCGCAACCTCGAACTCGCCGCCGAACTCGGCGCGACGACCTACGTGTTCTGGGGCGGCCGGGAAGGCTCGGAGACCGACGCCGGCAAGGATGTCCGTGCCGCGCTGGACCGCTACGCGGAAGCGATCGACACGCTCGCCGACTACTCGATCGAGCAGGGCTTCGGGCTGCGGTTCGCGCTGGAACCCAAGCCCAACGAGCCGCGCGGCGACATTCTGCTGCCCACGGTCGGGCACGCGCTCGCCTTCATCTCCGCCCTGCGGCACAAGGACATGGTCGGCCTGAACCCGGAGGTCGGACACGAGCAGATGGCCGGGTTGAACTTCGTGCACGGCATCGCGCAGGCGCTGTGGCAGGACAAGCTGTTCCATATCGACCTCAACGGTCAGCGCGGACCCAAGTTCGACCAGGACCTCGTCTTCGGCCACGGCGACCTCGCGTCCGCGTTCTTCCTCGTCGACCTGCTGGAACGGGGCGGCTACGAAGGGCCCCGGCACTTCGACTACAAACCGCTGCGCACCGAGGACTCCGAGGGCGTGTGGGTCAGCGCCGCGGCGAACATGCGGATGTACCTGCTGTTGCGCGAGCGCGCCGCGGCGTTCCGCGCCGATCCTCGGGTCCAGGAGGCCCTTGCCGCCTCGCGGGTGGCGGAGCTGGCGGAGCCGACGCTCAATCCCGGTGAGTCGCCGGCCGACCTACTGGCCGACCGGAGCGCCTACGAGGACTTCGACCCGGACGCGGTGGCGGCGCGCGGTTACGGTTTCGTCCGGTTGAACCAGCTCGCGCTTGAACACTTGCTCGGTGTTGGTGAGAATCACCGACCATGAGCCGCACCCTGGTTGCCGGAATCGATTCATCGACACAATCCTGCAAGGTCGTCATCCGCGACGCGGAGACCGGTGAGCTGGTCCGCGAGGGCCGCGCGACACATCCGGCCGGCAGCGAGGTCGCGCCGAGTGCCTGGGCGGAGGCACTGGACACCGCGCTGCGGGAGGCCGGCGGGCTCGCCGATGTCGCCGCGCTGTCGGTCGCCGCGCAACAGCACGGCATGGTCTGCCTCGACGAGCAGGGCGAGGTGATCCGGCCCGCGCTGCTGTGGAACGACACCCGCTCGGCGAAGGCCGCCGACGACCTGGTCGCCGAGGCCGGGGCGGACGGGCGGGCGCACTGGGCGAGCGCGGTCGGCAGCGTGCCACTGGCCTCGTTCACGGTGAGCAAGCTGCGCTGGCTCGCCGAGCACGAACCGGGATCCGCCGCCCGCACCGCCGGTGTCGTCCTGCCGCACGACTGGCTGACCTGGCAGTTGGCCGGCGCGAAGAGCCTTACGACGACCAGCACCGACCGCAGCGACGCCAGCGGGACCGGGTACTTCTCCCCCGCCACCAACTCCTACCGCACCGATCTGCTGCGGACCGCGCTCGGCCACGACGCGGTCCTGCCGACGGTCCTGCAACCGGGTCAGCGGGCCGGGGCGACGCCGGACGGGCTGGTGCTGGGCGTCGGTGCCGGCGACAACGCTGCCGCCGCACTCGGGGTGGAGCTGCGGCCGGGTGACGTGCTGGTGTCCATCGGCACCTCGGGCACGGTGTTCGCGGTCGCCGAGGCGCCGACCGCCGATGCCAGCGGCGCGGTGGCCGGGTTCGCCGACGCCACCGGCCGGTTCCTGCCCCTGGTCTGCACGTTGAACGCGGCACGGGTGCTCGACGCGACCGCGCGACTGCTGCGGGTGGACGCAACGGAGTTCAGCGATCTGGCGTTGCGGGCGCCGAGCGGCTGCGACGGACTGGTGCTGGTGCCCTACCTGGAAGGTGAACGCACCCCGGACCGGCCGGAGGCCGCGGGTTCGCTGCACGGCCTGACCATGGGCACGATGAGCGCCGAGCATCTGGCGCGGGCGGCGGTGGAGGGCATGCTCTGCGCCCTGGCCGACGGCCTGGACGCCCTGATCGACCAGGGGGTTTCCGTCGGCCGCATCCTGCTGGTCGGCGGCGGGGCCCGGAGTGAGGCGGTGTGGCGGATCGCGCCGTCCATCTTCGGGCGCCCGGTCACGCTGCCACCGCCGGGCGAGTACGTGGCCGACGGTGCCGCGCGACAGGCCGCCTGGGCACTCTCCGGCGCTGCCGAGCCGCCGGACTGGTCGAGGAATCCCTACCAGGAGCACGCGGGTCCGACCGACCGGACGACTGCGATTCGGCAGCGGTACGCACAAGCGCGTGACCAGGTGCTGAACCGGTTGGTCACGGACTCGTAGGCGGGCGAGGCACGACGAGAGCGCGAGGAGGGCCCGGCTGGTCGGCGAAAGATCCCGCTGATCCCCTGGGCCCTGCTGATTCCAGTGATTCCGGGCCCTACTGGTTCCGGGCCCTACTGGTTCCGGGCCCTGCTGACTCCAGTGATTCCGGGCCCTGCTGATTCCGGGCCCTACTGATTCCGGGCCCTACTGGTTCCGGGGCCTGCTGGTTCCGGGCCCAACTGATTCCGGGCCCAACTGGTTTCGAGGCCTGCTGGTTTCGGGCCCTGCTGGTTTCGAGGGCTGCCGATCGCTGGTTCCTGCTGGTCCCAGTGGTTTCGGCGCCTGCTGGTTTCGGGCCGGGTCAGCGGGGCCGGTTTCGGGCGGGGTCAGCGGGGTTCGAGCACGATGATCGGGATCTCCCGGTCGGTCTTGGTCTGGTAGTCGTTGTAGTTCGGCCAGACCTCGGCCAGCAGGTCCCAGAGCCGGGCCCGCTCCTCGCCCTCGGCGGTGCGCGCGACCGCGTCGAACTCCTGGTCCTTGACCTGGACCTTCACCTCGGGGTTGGCAACCAGGTTGAGGTACCACATCGGGTGCTTCACCGCGCCGCCGTTGGACGCCACGACCGCGTAGTTGCCGTCGACCTCGCGATGGATCAGCGCGGTCCTGCGCGGGGTCCCGCTGCGGCGACCGATCGTGGTCAGCAACAGGATCTCGGTGCCTCGCCGCCACTTGTATCCCTCGGCGCCACCGGAGGACACGTACTCCTTGATGTGGTCGTTGACCCACTTGACCGGGCTGTCCTGCGGTGCGACAGGACTGGACATGTGGTCTCCCTCTCCACGATCGACGTCGGCCGGTCGGCCGCCTATTGATCGGCAACAGCGGGCGTGCCCCGATTGTTCCGGCTGTCGGATCGCCTGAGTCGCGCGCACGCCGGTGCTCAGAGCGCGTCGGTGCCGTATTCACCGGTCCGGATTCGGACCAGGAGATCGACCGGGGTCAGCCAGATCCGGCCGGCGAGGTCCGCACCGTCCCCCGCCGCCGTGATGATCACGTGGACCAGATCGGCGGCCTCGTCGTCCGGGGTGAGCAGATCGATGCGGACCAGCGGGTCGAGGTCCATCTCGATGCGTTGGCCCCGGTAGACCTGGATCCGTTGCGGCGTCCGGGACGGCGCGCCGTAGACGTAGCCGACGGTGAGGCCGCGGACGCCGAAGACGGCCAGTGCGTTCTTGACCGTGTCGAAAGTGGCGGGACGCAGCACCGCGGTGATCAGTTTCATGCCGAGCCGCCCCTCGAAGCTCGCCTGGTCATTGCTCGCCCGGTCGCTGCTCGCTTCGGGGTGCCGAACGGAGGGCCGAGCGGGAACTGCCGAGCGGCCCGGCCATCGTTGGTGACGAGGGCCGGGCCGGTGTCAACCGTGTTAGTCGGCTGGTGGGTCGGTGCTGGTCGGCACCGGTTCGTCCGCGTGCCTGCCGGCCGAGGCGGCCGGCCGTGGCGATCGAGGGCTCTCCCCCGACCTGCTGGCCACCGCGACGAAGGCGTCGTCGGGGTAGGCCTCCTCGTCGTGGGCCGCGGCGTCGCCGGTCTCCAGCACCTCGTCCGGCATTCGCAGCTTCATGAACAGGCTGAGGAACTTCAGGATCAGGAAGGTGATCAACGCGTCCCAGACGATCACGGTCAGCGCGGCGCCGGCCTGGATCAGGATCTGTTTGGGGTTGCCGTAGATCGCGCCGGTCGCGGAGAAGCCGGCGTTCGAGCCGCTGCCGAGGTATTCCACGACCTTCGGATCGGCGAACACGCCGACCAGCAGACCACCGGCCAGGCCCGCGACACCGTGGGTGTGGAAGACGCCAAGGGTGTCGTCGACCTTCTTGAACAGCTTGGCCCGCCCCAGTTTGTTCCAGGACAGCCAGACCAGGATGGCGGCGATCAGGCCGATCAGCAGTGCGCCGAACCCGTTGACGAAACCGGCTGCCGGGGTGATCGCGACGAGACCGGTGATCATGCCGTTGATCGAGCCGAGGAAGGTCGGCTTGCGCTGCGGGGACAGGAACAGGTCCAGCAGCAGCCAGGTCAGCAGCGCGACCGCGGTGGCGAGGTTGGTGTTGAGCACCGCGGTCGAGGCGTCGGCGCCCGCGAAGTACGGGTCACCGCCGTTGAAGCCGTTCCAGCCCAGCCACAGGATGCCGGCGCCGGCCGCGGCCATCGGCAGGTTGTTGGGTACCGCCCTGGCCCGGTCGCGGGCCAGTCGCGGCCCGATCACCGCCGCTGCGACGAAACCGGAGGTGCCGGCGGCCAGATGGATGACGTACCCACCGCTGTAGTCCAACGCGCCCCGTTGCGCCCACCAGCCGCCACCCCAGAGCAGGAATGCGTTGACCGAATAGGCGAACGTCGACCACAGCGGTACGAAGATCAGCCAGACCTTGAAATTGATCCGACCGATGACGCTGCCAAGAAACAGCAGCGGGGTGATCCCGGCGAAGACGAACTGGAAATAGGCCAACGTCGACTGCGGGAATCGGAATTTCGGCATCAACCCGTTCAACAACGGAATATCGGCCTGCCCCTGCGTGCTGTGATCGAGAATCGCACCGGGTTCACCGACGAAGCTGCCGAGAATTCCGGGACCGAGCTTCAGCGCACTGCCGAAACTCATCTTGAACACCCACAGCACCCAGACCACGAGAACGAGGGAAAACGCACTGAAGGCCATCAACATGGTGTTGACCGCCCATTTTCGCTGGACGATACCGCCGTAGAGCACCGCGATACCAGGGATGCTCATCAGGCCGACCAGCGTTGCCGCCACCAGCTGCCAGGAATTGTCGCCGGCATTGAGCCAATTGGGATACGGTAACATGACTAGGGCATCCTCCTCATAAGGAGAAGCGGCTCCCCCGATTTTTCCCGCTCGTCGAGGTGTCGATCATCAGCCGTCCTCGGATCATGCACCGTGCACGATCGAAGCCCTGAAAGTGTCACCAGAAAATATTGCCGGCAGATTATCCGATGTTAACGGCGGGCAACGTACCATCAATTGTTATCGGCGAAAACTCCGTTATCGGCGAAACGCACGTCCCCGGTCCCAGCCGTACTTGATCATAGCAAACCAGGTAATTGCCAATCAAAACGGACTCCCCGAGGGTAAACTCGCTCCGGGCGCACCAGCGTCCACCAGCGAAGGACGAGGACCGAGGAAGACGATGCCGGCAAACGCGCCACAGGTCACCGACGAGCGTGACGGACTGCTGGGCTTCCTCGCCCAGCAACGCCTTGTCCTGCGGGTGGCCGCCCACGGCCTCACCGACGAGCAGGCCAGGCTGGCACCGACCGCCAGCAGCCTCACCATCGGCGGCCTCGTCAAACACGTGGCGACCGCCGAGCGCGTCTGGATCGGCCGAATCGTCAACCGGCGTCCCCTGCCGAGGGACGAGGCGATCCGCGCCTACGAGGACAACTTTCGGCTCGGCCCGAACGAGACCCTCGAGGAGGTACTCGACCTCTACGCGAAGGTGGCCAAGGAGACCGAGGCCGCGGTGGCCGGGGTCGCCGACCTCGGCCAGGCGGTGCCGGTGCCGCCCGATGCGTCCTGGGCCGGCGAGGTCACCAGCTGGTCGGTGCGCTGGATTCTGCTGCACCTGATCGAGGAGACCGCTCGCCATGCCGGCCATGCCGACATCGTCCGGGAGTCCCTCGACGGCGCGACCGCGCTGCCGCTGCTGGCCGCCGTCGAGAACTGGCCGCCGTCGCCGTGGATCGAACCCTGGGCGCCGACGGCGAACTGAACTCGGCGACGATGCCCTGAGCCCCACGACGGCATCGGCCGACGCACCGCAGGGGTGCGCCGGCCGATGATCCGCGATGAGCGAGAACTCAGGCGGTGGTGATCTCCGGGGTGCTGGCCAGTTCGTCTTCCTCCCGCTTCAATGCCTCCGTCACGCGCTGCGCGGGCAGCGCCATCCGCACGGCGACATAGAAGATGATCAGGCTCCATACCGCGACGACGCCAAGGTCATACCACTCGGGGATGACGTTGCGGCCGTCGTACTGGCCGAGGTAGGAGATGACACCGAGGCCGACCAGCCACGGCACCATCCACAGCAGTGACTTCGGGTCCAGCGGCGGACGCTCCATCCGCTTGCCGAACAGGTAGGACACACCGAAGATCACATAGCCGAGCACGATGGCGAGCAGCAGCTTGGCCACCGTGCTCCAGTTCGACCAGTAGATGATCTCGTTCGCGGCGACGAAGCTCAGCGGCGAGAAGAAGCCGGCGGCCGGCAGCCGGTAGGGACGCCGTCGCCCGCCGTCGGTCTTTCGCAGCGCGCTCAAGGTGATGGGCGCGAACGCGTACATGATGACCGTGGCCGAGGTGATGAAGTTGACCAGGCTCTGCCAGCTCGGGAACGGCAGGAAGCAGATCAGGCCGATCACGAAGGCCAGGATGATCGACGTGTAGGGCACGCCGCGCTTGCTCAGCTTGCTGATGCCCTTGGGCACGTAGCCGGAGTGGCCGAGTGCGTAGGACAGCCGAGCGGAGGTGCCCACGTAGACGAGGCCGGTGCCGGCCGGCGAGATGAACGCGTCGATGTAGAGGATCACCGCAAGCCAGCCAAGGCCCAAGGAGGTGGCAATGGTCGCGTAGGGGCCGAAGTCGCCCTTGCCGACCGGGTGCAGCCAGCCGTGCACGATGTTGGCCGGGTTCAGCGAGCCGACGAACGCGACCTCCAGCCCGAGGTAGATCACCGTACCGATCAGCACCGCGCCGATGATCGCCCGAGGCAGGTCGCGTTGCGGATTTCGAGCCTCACCGCCAAGCTGCGCGGCCTGTTCGAAGCCCTGTAGGGCAAAGACGACACCGGCCGGCAGTGCGGCGAAAACTCCGTGCGCTCCGTAGGGCGCGAACCCACCGCCCGCGGTGAAGTTCGAGAAGTGGTGCGCCACGATCAGCAGGGTGAAGATGGTGATGATCGGAACCGCGATCTTCCAGACCACGGTGACCGTGTTGGTCTCCGAGAGCCAGCGCACACCCATGATGTTGACGACAGTGAACAACAACATCAGGACGGCGGCGATGGCCAGGCCGAGACCGGTCAGCGCACCGCTGGTGGGATTGACGAGACCGTGCCACTTGTGGTCGAGGTAGCCCAGTGATGCCTCGACCTCGATCGGGGCCAGCGTGACCGCCTGCAGCCAGGCGACCCAGCCCGCGGTGAAGCCGGTGACCGCACCGAAGGCGAGCCGGGGATAGCGAGCGGTGCCGCCCGCGACCGGATAGGCCGAACCCAGCTCGGCATGCACAAGGGCCAGCAGCACCAGGATCACACCGGCCAGTGCCCAGGAGAGGATGGATGCTCCGCCCGCGGACTCGGCCGCGGTCAAGGCGCCGAGCAACCAACCAGAGCCGATGATCGAACCGAGCGAGATGAAGGTCAAGCCCAGAACGCCGACATTTCTCTGCAGCTGTCCCGATCCCTCAGGCTTGTTCTTGATAGGGGAGGTCTGCGTCATGACCTGTTGTTCCTTCCGGCCGAGCTGGGATCCATCAGGACCTCGGCTCGTTGATCAGCTTTGGCGTACCAGCATGGTGCCCTCATGTGCCGTTGATTGGAAGCGACGAAACTCAAACGACTCCAACTTAAGGCACTTGTTATCTCCATGATCGAGTGAGGGCAGGGATTTACCAATAACCAGGAAGTTCACCAGACTTCGCGATTGGCTGCCTCCTCCATTCGGTCCAGGCAGCGGAATCCGCGATCCGGGTCGGCCGGCCTCGATGTGGTCGATCTCGGGGTGGTCGGCCCTGGTGTGTGGTAATTCTGAAAGTTCCGCTCAGGTGGCGAGTACTGCCATGGCCGCGTTGTGCCCTGGGATTCCGCTGACGCCACCACCGCGAACGGCACCGGCGCCGCAGAGCAGTACCCGCTCGTGCTCGGTTTCCCCCCCCCAACGACCGATCTGATCCTCGCTGCCGGCAAAGGGCCAGCTGAGGTCGGTATGGAAAATGTGCCCGGCCGGGAGGCCGAGTTCGGCTTGCAGGTCGAGCGGAGTCTTGGCCTCGACGCACGGTTGGCCGTCGGCATCGGTGGCCAGGCAGTCCTCGATCGGTTCGGCCAACACGCTGTTGATGGAGGCCAGTGTCGCGGCGAGCGCCTCGGTCCGCGCGCGGTCGTTGTCGGCGGTGAACAGCCGGGCCGGCATGTGCAGGCCGAAGACGGTCAGCGTCTGCATCCCGGCCACTGTCTCGGCGGCGCCGAGAATCGACGCATCGGTCAGCGAGTGACAGTAGCTCTCGCAGGGCGGCAGGGTCGGCAGCAGACCGGCATCGGCCTGCGCGTGCGCGGTCGCCAACTGCTGGTAGCCCTCGTTGATGTGGAAGGTGCCGCCGAAGGCGTCCTTCGGGTCGATCCGGGAATCACGTAAGCGGGGCAGCCTGCGCAGCACCATGTTGACCTTCAGCTGCGCGCCTTCCGGCGCCGACTGGTCCGGCCGCTCGCCGATCAGCGCGGCCAGCGTGCTCGGCGCGACGTTGGCCAGCACGTGGCGGGCGGCGGCGAGGTGTTCGCTGCCGTCGACGACGTAGCGCACCTCGCCGTCCGGGTCGATCGCGGTCACCGTGGCATTCGTGCGGGCCTCGACGCCGGCGGCCCTGGCCTTGTCGATCAACGCGCCGGTCACCGCGCCCATGCCCCCGACGGGCACGTCCCAGTCGCCGGTCATATTGCCGATCACGTGGTAGAGCAGGCAACGGTTCTGCCGCAGCGTCGGATCGTCGGCAGTGCTGAACGTGCCGATCAACGCGTCGGTGAGGACCACTCCGCGCACCGTGTCGTCGGCGAACCGTTGGTCGAGGGTCACGCCGATCGGCTCCTCGAACAGCGCCTGCCAGGCCGCGTCGTCCCCGACTTCGGCTCGCAGTCGCGCCTTGGCGCGCAGGGGTTCGGTCAGGGTGGGGAAAACGCGCTCGGCCACCCGCGTGGTCTGCGCGTAGAACCGTTGCCAGGCCGGGAAATCGGTATCGTTGCCGGTGACCTCACGGAAGGACCGGCTGGTCCTCGCCGGCTCGGTCGTGTCCACCAGCAGGCCGGTGCCGTTCGCGTCACCGGGCACCGGGGTGTAGGAGGAGATCCGGCGGCGGCGCAGCCGGACATCGAGACCGAGGTCGTCGATGATCTTCTTCGGCAACAGGCTGACCAGATAGGAATACCGGGACAATCGGACGTCAACCCCGGAAAACGCGCGAAACGACACTGCGGCACCGCCCAGCGCGGCACCGCGTTCGATGATCAGCACCGACCGGCCCGCCCTGGCCAGATAGTTGGCCGCGACCAGCCCGTTGTGTCCACCACCAACGACGATCACGTCCCAGGTCGCCTCGTCGCGCCCCACCATCTTCGCCCGTGCCTGCCCTTCCTCGACTGCTGAGTACACGGCCACTCAAGCCCGGTCGGTTCATACCCAGTCGTACGGGGCGGTATCCACCGTTTTGGAGCGCCGGTGAACGCCGCAGGTCGGCAACGTATCAGCAGTCCGTTGAAACTCCTCCGGCCGGCGTCAAGAAAACGTAAGGAACCCCGTTGCCAAGCGCCACCGGCGGTCCAATGTCGGCGACAGAGCCAATCCGGTCGGCGCGCTGAGGACGTGATGGCGGTGTTGTCTTCTTCCAGTTCCCTGACTGTCGACCGAACCACGGTGGGCCGACGCGCCCGTGACGGTCGGATGCCGGCGGCGATCGCCATTTCCTCGGCGTTCGGCGTCGGCCTCGTGCTGGCGGCGGGGTTCGCCGTGTTCGGGCCGTCGCAGGGCACCGGGATCGTGCTCCTTGCCGCGGTCACCGTGACGTTGAGCTGGTTGTCCACCGTGCCGGGGGCGCTGGGCATCGGCGCGATGAGCTGGCTGTTCTACTCGGGTTTCGTGGTGCACAGCCACGGCCAGCTGGGGGTCACCGGAGCCAAGGACGGCGTGGTCGCCGCGGTACTGGTCGGCCTCGCGCTGTTCGTCGCACTGACGCGCGCGGTACTCACCTTCCGCCGGGTCCGCTACCCCGAGGTGCGGCTCCCCCGGCAGCGCCGCTCGCACGAGGACCAGGGCAGCGACACGGTGCTGGCGGGCTGAACCGGCTCAGACCACCTCGAAGGCGATCAGCGAACCGACGACCAGCAGCACGGCCGCGGTGATCGGACCGGCGTAGCGATCGATCAGCGCGCTGCGCAGACGGCGCGCGCTGCCGGCCGCGAGGAGGGTCAGGCCGACGATGGTGGCCAAGGTGGCCACCGCGAAGACGACGACGGTCCCCACCGCGGCCGCCGCGCCGAGCGCGCTGGCCGCCAGGAACACCGGCAGGATGGTCAGGTCCGGCGAGGCGGCGGCGCCGAAGGGCAGCACGACAGCCAGTAGCCTGCGCGACCTCGTCGGCACGGCGACCTCGGCACCCCCGGCCGGACCGTGGCCGTGCCCATGACCGCGACCGCGATCATGGTCGGCACCGTGATCATGACTGCGGCTGTGGTCGTGGTCGGCGCCGTGATCATGACTGTGATCATGACTGTGGCCGTGGCTGTGACCGCCGGCCGGGCCGTGTCGGTGACCGAGGCCGAGGAACTCGACGATCAGGAAGACCAGGCCGGTCACCGCGAGCAGGCCACCGACCACCAGCGCCTCGTGCCGCTCGATGGTAGCGCGGAACCGCAGGCCGACCGCGATCACCACCGCGCCGAGGGCCAGCGACAACACCACGTGCGCGAAGCCGGCCGCTGCCGAGAGCCGGGCCGTGCGGCGCAGCGAGTAGCGCTGCGTCCGGGATGCGACGGCCAGCGGAATCCAGTGATCGGGCAGGACGGCATGGCCGATGCCGACACCGGCGGCGGCAAGCAGCAGAGCGAGGACGGCGAGCATGCCTCCATTAATACCATCTCATCTGCACATGCGTGAAGATGAGATGGTATTGCTAGACTGCGGCAACAGCCAGGCGTTCGCGGCAAAACCGGATCGGTCCCGGATCGGATCTCGGACCGGGTCACGGACCGGTGAGGAAGGCGGTCGGTCAGTTGGGTGGTCATCAGCAGGCGGCCGAGCCGGCCTCGGTCCTCGACTCCGGGCCGCGTCGGCCCGAACCGGTCGTCGATGTCGGCTCAGGTGTCGACTCCGGCGCGCACCATCCCGAACAGTTGGCGGAGGAACAGGTCTCGGCCGCGGTGTCGAGCCTGTCGATGTTGGCCGAGCCGACCAGGCTGCGGCTGCTGTGGGCGCTGCGCGACGGCGAACTCGGCGTGACCGAACTGGCCGAACGGGCGGGCTGCCGGCCGACGGCGGCCAGCCAGCACCTGTCCAAACTGCGCCTCGCCGGCCTCGTCGACCAGCGGGCCCAGGGCCGCGCCCGGCTCTATCGGCTCAAGGGCGGACACCTGCACCGGTTGCTCGACGAGGCGCTCGCGCACGCCGACCATCTCGCGCACGATCTGCCGCACCACGATTGAGTCGAGCCGGCCCCGCTGACGATCATCTCGACCGGCGAAGATCGCGCTCCTGTGCCACCATCCGCACTGATGCGGTGTCCACTGTGGATGAGTCGTGGCCGCCGCGCAGGCGGGGGCGACACGGTGGCGGGAGAGCAGATGATCGGGTTCCATGGCAGTGTTCGGTTGGCCGCGCTCGGTTTCGGAACGCTGTTGATCACCATGGTGACCGCGCCCCTCGCGCCTGCCGCGACAACCGGCGCCGCCGCACCCGACCTGGCGAGCCTGCGCGGTGAAGTGCACAGCGGCACCCTCGGCCAGTCGCACGGCGTGCACGCGGTCTGCTCCGGCGTCGACGGCGGCTGCGACGCGCAGATCATCACAACGGCACCCGGTTCCAGCACACCGATGTCCACCGGCGCACCGGTCGGGTACGGGCCGCAGGATCTGGCCGGCGCCTACCGGCTGCCGGCGGCCTCGGTCGGCACGGCCGGCACGATCGCGGTGATCGACGCGGGCGCCTATCCGCCGCTGGAGTCGGATCTGGCCACCTACCGCACCCAGTACGGCCTGCCGGCCTGCACGATCGCGTCGGGCTGTCTGAAGGTCGCCAACTATCTCGGCGGCCCGCCGCTGGCGCAGGCCTCGACCGCGCAGGACAAGCAGAGCGAGGAACAGCTCGGCCTCGAGACGAGCCTGGACATCGACATGGCCTCGGCAGCCTGTCCCGGCTGTCATCTGATCGAGTTGCAGGTGCCGCTCGCCGACGGCTCCCCCGACACCCAGACCGATGCCGACCAGGCGACCACCGATTTCGCCAGCGCGGTGACCACCGCGATCGGGATGGGCGCGAACGCGATCGGCATCAGCTATCAGTTCAACACCGACGACACGATGACGACCGGGGCGGCGGCGACCGCGTTGAACCACAAGGGAGTCGCGATCGTCTCCTCCTCCGGTGACGACGCGGCGGAGGGCAAATACAGTGGCTGGCCGCAGAACCTGCCGACCGTCGTCTCGGTCGGCGGCACCTCGCTGTACACCACCGATCCGACTGGCACGCAGTTCACCCAGACGGCCTGGAGCGACACCGGCGGCGGCTGCACGCCGAACCTGGGCCCGGCCAACGGCCAGCCTGCCGCGATAGCCGGCTACTGCGGCGGCCACCGGGCCAGTGCCGACATCTCTACGGTCGCCGACCCGTCCACAGGAGTGGCGACCTACGACACCTACGCACCGGCCAGCGGGGTGCCGGCGGACTGGACCGTGGCCGGTGGGACCAGCGCGGGTGCACCGTTCGTCGCCGGCCTCTACGCCCGAGGCGGCGGACTGAGCGGGGTACTCGGCCCGAACACGCTGTATTCCGCGCCCAGCAGCGACTTCCTCGATGTGACCCTCGGCCAGAACTCCCCGCCCGCGTTCTGTCAGGGCGAGTCCGAGGCGCCACAGATGTGCAAGGCAGGCCCTGGTTGGGACGGGCCGACCGGTCTCGGTACCCCGGCCGGCCTCGGCGCCTTCTGATTCAGGACGTGGTCGCGGTGCGGCCGAGCAGTTCGCCGAGCGTCGCGACGACCTTGGCCCGGTAGGTTTCCGGCGCGAACTCCTCGACGGCGTTGGCGCGGGCCGCCGCCGCGGTGGCGAGCGCGGCCGGCCAGTCGGCGAGCAGGGCGTCGATCGCGTCGGCCAGCGCGACCGGGTCAGCAGCCGGGACGATGGTGCCGAACCGGCCGCCGGCAACGGTTTCCGGCAGTCCCTGGACGTCGGTGACGATCACCGGGGCGCCGGCGAGCTGGGCCTCGACCGAGGTGTTGCCAAAGGGTTCCACTCGGGAGGGCACCAGCGCGATGTCCGCCTCCGCATAGGCGTCCCAGACCTCGGACCGGAAACCGTGCAGTCGCACGGACTCGGCGAGTCCGAGTTCGTCGATGCGTTGCCGCAGCTGGGTTTCGTACCACTCGTAGCCGGCGAAGACCGAACCGTAGACGTCCAGGGTGACCGCCTGGCGCGCGGTGAGCCTGCCGAGGGCCTCGACGGCGATGTCGGTGCCCTTGCGCGGGGACAACCGGCCGACAAGGACCAGGCGCACCGGATCATGCGGCTGCCCGCGCGGCGGGAGCTGCCGAGGCGGGCCGGCGACTCCGTTGTAGAGCAACCGGATCCGGGACCGCAGCCGAGGCAGCCCCGAGGTGATCGTCCGTGCGCTGGCCCTGCTGTTGACCAGTATCGTGTCGGCGGCGAGCAGGGGCAGGGCAAGCGCTGTGCGGATCGGGCCGGGTACCCCGTCCTCGGCCTCGTGCACATGCGCGACGGTCTTGTGCCGCAACAGTTTCGCCAACAGCAGCCAACCGGGCACGATGACCGTGTTCACGTAGACGAGGTCGGGACGGCATTCGCGCAGCACCCGCAGCATCGGGCCGAGGCCGCGCACGACGTCGAGCAGCAACCGCAGCAGACCGGCCGGGCGCAGCGCGGCCTTGCGCAGCACGGCCGTCGGGCACAGCAGCACCCGCGCACCCGCCGCACGCAGCGCGTCGAGGAGTTCACCGTCGGCCGGGACGGTGACCGTCACCTGCCAACCGGCGCCGGCCAGTGCCGCGACGGACTCCAGGAAGACCCGGTCGGAGCCGTAGCGCTCGGCGGAGGGATGGCAGCACAGCACCCTGGGGGCGCTCATCCCGTCACCCGCCTCATCCACGCACCCGCCTCATCCCGTCACCTCGACCAGTTCCGTGCTCAGGCCGCGTCGAACCAACGGGGTCCGTTCCCTTCGCATGATCGAGATCCAGGCCAGCAGCACGAACAGCCAGGTACACATCGCGTTCGCGGGCGCGCCCAGTTCGTCGGTGAACATGCTGTTGACGAACATCCCGAGCAGGATGCCCAGCACCAAACCGCGATCGGTGGACATACCGCGCGGGCGCAGCCGGTAGGCCGTGCCGACCATCGAGATCAACAGCGCGAACCAGACGGCCGTCCCGACAAGGCCGGTGTCGACGAGGAGGTTGATGATCGCGTTGTGGCCGCCGCCGAGGCCGGTGGTGTCCAGGAACAGGCCCCGGTCGGCGGTGAACCCGAAACCGTAGAGCGGATGCTGGGCGAAGTCGGCCAGTGCCTGGCTCCACAGGTCGGTGCGGAAGTTCAACGTCTCCAGTTGGGCTGTTGACTCGCCGCGCGCGATGAACGCGCCGATCTCCGGGCTGGCCACGAGCGCGACGGCGACGAGGCCGACGCAGCCGACCAGCGCGATCTCCAGTTTGCGGATACCGCGCCAACGGGTGGCAACCACCACGAGGATGCCGACAAGGGCACCGAGCGCGGCGCCACGGGTGCCGGTGGCGAGCAGGGCGCCGACACAGATCAGCCAGAGCACCACGTACACGCCCAGATGCCAGACCGGACCGGAACGGGGCACCCGGATGGACAACACGTAGGAGGTGAGGATCACCACAGCGATCGCCAGTAACATGCCCGCTTCGACCGGATGGATGTAGAGCCAGGTGAAGCGGCCGGGCTGGCTCGGCAGCTCCGGGTACCGATCCACGACACCGAAGATCACCGACGCCGAGATCAGCAGCACGTAGCCGTGTGCGATGCGGTGCGGGGCGGCGACGCTGGCATGGCGGGCCACCGAGCGGGCGAAGGCGAGCACGACGACCATCTGTCCGGCCCGCACCAGGGCGAGCGCATGGTAGGGCGAGTACAGCGCCGACCCCACGCACACCGCGATGTAGGCGTAGCCGAGATAGGTGCAGGCATCGGCCCTGCGCAGCCGGAAGGTCGGCTTGAACCGCCAGAACAGCCAACAGGCCACCAGCGCGTAGGTGACGATCTCCAGTACGACGAAGATGTCCGCCTGGCCCTGAATGGTGTCGTTGTCGGCACGCAGCCGGAACTTGTAGTCGCTGGCCACCACGAACGCCAGCACGCACACGATCGGCCAGTACTCGCCCTGGCCCGGATACCCGCCCCGGTTGCGGTGCTGCGCCCGGCCCGCCCGCGAGTCGCCGGTGAACCCGGCCCGGCCGGCGTGCTTGCCCCGGCGGGCCGAGGCCCGGCTCGGGTGGGTCAGCGCGCTCATCGACGCGCGGAGGCGGCCAGCAGCTGACACGAACGATTCCTTCTGAACGGGGTGGGCGGGACCTGAGGCCGCGATCGGAACGACCCGAAGGGGTGGTCCGACGACGGTGGGTCGGTAGTGACACAGTAACGGGAGGCGGCTAGAAACAGAACATCTAGCTAGGAGCCGCGTCGCGGGTCGCCGAAGGTGCCGATCAGCTGCCTGAAGCCTCGCTTGGTGGCGTTTTGTCGGTACGGACCCGTGCGGTGGCAGAATGCATATCTCGTTGATCGGCACTCGCGGAGTGCCGGCGCGTTATGGCGGGTTCGAAACCTGCGTCGAAGAAGTCGGCAGGCGGTTGGTCGCCATGGGCGATCAGGTCACGGTGTACTGCCGTGTTCCCGCTGGCGTCTCCGCGGGCGCGGGCACCGAAGACGGCGGTCCGGAAACCACGCCGTCTCGCGAAACCACGTCTCGACCAGCGGAATACCTTGGTATGCGGCTGGTGCACCTGCCGGCCATGCGCCGCAAGACGCTGGAGACCCTCAGCCATACCGCGTTGTCCGTCGGCCACGCCACCGTGCACCGCTGCGACGTCGCGTTCGTGTTCAACGCGGCCAACGCCCCGCTGCTGCCACTGCTGCGGCTGGCCAAGATTCCGGTCGTCACGCACGTCGACGGTCTGGAATGGAAGCGTGCCAAGTGGAGCGGCGCCGGTCAGCGTTACTACCAGCGCGCGGAGGCACTCGCGGTGCGCTGGTCGGATGCGTTGATCGCGGACGCCAGGGGCATCTCGGACTACTACCGCCAACGGTTCGGTGTCGACACCGACTACATTCCTTATGGGGCGCCGAAACTGGCCGATATCGGTGCAGATCGCCTCGCGGAGCACAATCTCACAGCGAATCGTTACCATCTCGTGGTCGCCCGGCTGGAGCCGGAGAACCACGTCCATCTCGCGGTGGACGGCTATCGGCGCAGCGCGGCCCGTCACCCACTGATCGTGGTCGGCTCAGCGCCGTATGCCCAGGAGTACACCGATCGGGTACATTTTCTGGCCGGCGGCGATCAGCGCATCCGGTTCCTCGGCGGGGTGTGGGACCAGGAACTGCTCGATCAGTTGTATGCCAACGCGCTGACCTACATCCACGGTCATTCGGTGGGCGGCACCAATCCCTCCCTGCTGCGCGCCATGGGCGCCGGCACCGCTACCTCGGCATTCGATGTCAACTTCAACCGGGAAGTACTTGGCAGCAATGGCCGGTACTTCACCGAACCGGCCGAACTGGCCGCGCTGTGTGAAGATGCGGAGGCCGACGAGGCGGCCACCGTGCGTCGGGGAAACGCCATGTTGGACACGCTGGACCGGTACGACTGGGACGCGGTGGCCAGGGACTATCGTGCTCTCGCCGCACGAGTCCTGGCCCGTCGGCACGGCCTGGTCGCGCCGGCACAACGGTCAGGTCGCGACCACGATCCGACCGGCGATCCGACCGCCGCACAAGCGGCGATCACCCCACAACCCTGAGCACGTAGCCGAAAATCGTCCGCCTTTACGCCGATACCGTTACTTCCGGACCGTTTGTCATTGTTTTCGACCCGCGTTTTCGACCCGCCAGTGCACACCTTCATCGGTTCGTCATCATTTCCGCTGTTCGTTTCTTCGTCCGCTCGTTTCACCGTCCGCGCATCGTGCTGAGCAAAGGAATTGCTATGCGCCGTTCTCTCCGTCGCGGTGTCACCGTGCTGGCGGGCCTGCTGCTCGCCATGGGTGCGCTACCCGCGCTGATAAGTGCCGCCCCGACCCTGCCCACCACGGTGACAGCCGGCGCGCTGCCGACCCCGCAGACGAACGGGATCGTCTGGGCGGTCACCATCGTCGGCAACACCGTGTACGCAGGAGGAAGATTCACCGAGGCGAGACCGGCGGGTTCTCCCGCGGGCACCAACGAGGTCCCGCGCAACAACCTGCTCGCCTTCAACCTGACCACGGGCGCCCTGCTGCCCTGGGCGCCGGTGGTGTCCGGTACGGCGTACAGCTCATCGACCAACCCCGGCCCGTACTGCCAGGCCGACGGCAGCCAGTGGCTGTGCGACTCGGTGTTCCGGATCAAGGCCAGCGCGGACGGCAGCGAGATCTACGTCGGCGGCGACTTCGATCACATCAACGGGCAGTACCGCTCCCGGATCGCGGAGTTCGACACCGCGACCGGCAACCTCAACCAGACCTTCGCACCGGTCGTGAACAGCAGGGTGCGGGGTATCTCGGTCACCTCGAACGCGGTGTACATCGGCGGCGGTTTCAGTTCGGTCAACGGCGTCGCCCGTACCAGGCTCGCCGCGATCGATCCGACCACCGGCGCGACCCTGCCGTGGGCGCCGACCGCCGACGGTGAGGTCTTCTCCGTGCTGGCCGCCCCCAACCAGGGCAACAAGGTGCTGGTCGGCGGCAACTTCAACAACGTCAACGGGGTGCACCACCGCGGCATCATGTCCGTCGACGCGACCACCGGCGCGAACTCCAGCCCGTGGACGGTCAGCCTGCCCGGCACGGTCAGCGTGGTCACCGACATCGAACCGGACGGCGCGGGCAACGCGATCATCGGCGCCTACAACTACGGTGACGGCGCGACCCGATTCGAGGGCCGGTCCTCGATCAACATCGCCGGCGGCAACACCAACTGGTACGACGGCTGCTACGGCGACACCCAGGCGGTCGTGGTCAGCAACGGCGTGATCTACAGCGTCTCGCACACCCACGAATGCGACCCGCTCGGTATCCCGGCCAACATCCCCGGCACGTACCAGCGGCTCATCGCCGAGACCGACCAGGCCGACGCGACCTCGACGGTCAACTTCAACGGCGTCAGCGTCGGCTCGCCGATCCCGGTGCTGCTGCCCTGGCTGCCCAACACCGACGGCGGCCCCAGCAGCAGCTACTGGCAGAACGGCCCCTGGTCGATCGACGCGAACGGTTCCTACGTCGTCGTCGGTGGCGAGTTCCTCACCGTCAACGGCCAACCGCAGCAGAGCCTCACCCGGTTCGCCGCGCGCGGTGTGAGCGGTGCGGTCAACCGCGGTCCGCAGACCCCGTTCGCGGCGCCGAGCGTCGTGCGCAACAAGCAGGGTCAGGTGGTGGTCACCTGGAAGAGCACCTGGGACGCGCAGAACCCCGGCCTGACCTACTACGTCTACCGGGACGGCACCTCGGCGCCGGTATACACCACATCCTCCTTATCGGTCCCGTGGAACGAACCGACCCTGAGCTACACCGACACCTCGGCCCCGGCCGGCATCGTCAGCTACTGGATCAAGGCCGTCGACGCGGACGGCGTCGGCGAGGGTTCCCCGCACGGCAGCAGCACCAACTGAGCACACCCTCGTGCACCGGTAGTCCATAGTCGGTAGCTCAAGCTGTTTCCCGGACTGGCCGCCATCCCCGTTTCGCACCGGGATGGCGGCCAGTTCCTTTTTCGTAGCCTCGGCCGGGCTCGCTGGAGTTCACCGGACCAGCTCAGGTTCGCTGGAGTTCGCTTGTCGCCTGCCACGGGCATGGGACCACCTGAGTGCTCGTTTGCCATGAGCATGGGACCACCTTGATCAGGGTTTTGCCACGGATGGGACCACCACCCGGATGTGTCCGTGTGGCATCCCGGCTTCCGGTCGTCTGCCGTT
>DATATE010000136.1:0-41261 GCA_036268955.1 Pseudonocardiaceae bacterium | reverse complement strand
CCAAGGCAACATTGAGGCGGCTTGACGCCTCCCCCCGCAGGACGACGCCGAAGGGCCACAAAACCTTCATCTACTACACAACATTGCCTCAAGTAGGCCTACCTACATCAACCCCTCTCAGCATTCGTGGCACACGTGCAGGTAGAAGTCGATGGCTCTGCGCAGCGCCGACTCCCGGTCGTCGGGGGTGCGGTCCTTGTGTGCTTTTGCGGCGCCATATTGGCGGATCAGGTCGTGCATCTGCCAACGGCCGGTGACGTCCTGCTGTAGCAGCGAGGCGCGTTCGAGGCCGCGCAACAGCGCCTGGGCCTCGGTGGCGGACAGGCCGTCGAGGCTGGCTGCCGCCGCCGAGCTGATGTCCGGCCCCGGCGCGAGTCCGAGCAGGGTGAACAGTCGCGCCTGTTCATCGGTCAGGGCGGCGTAGGACCAGGAGAACACGGCAGGCAGGTTCGCGGTCAGTTCGCCGGTGTCCAGCGTGCCGAGCCGGGTGGAGGCGAGGTCGTCGGCGACATCGGCCAGCTGGGCTTGGGGATGGGTCAGCGCGTGACCGGCGACGATGTTCAACGCCAGCGGGTATCCGCCGCAGCGGGCCAGGAGCTCGGCCACCGCTGCGGATTCGGCGGCGATCCGGTCGGGGCCCAACTGCTGGACGAGCAGTGCGCGGGCCTCGGCGTCGGTGAGGACGTCGACGACGAGGTGCTGGGCACCGGTGCTGGTGACAAGGCCGGTGAGGTGATCGCGGCTGGTGACCAGGACGGCGCAGGACGGGCTGCCGGACAGCAGTGGCGTGATCTGGGTGGCGTTGACCGCGTTGTCGAGCACGATCAGCATCCGTTTGCCGGCGACGATGCTGCGGAACAGCGCTGCCTGGCCGTGCAGGTCGGCCGGGATGAACGCCGGATCGGCGCCGAGCGAACCGAGGAATCCGCGAACCGCGGCCTCGCTGGTCATCGGGGCCGCGTCGGGGCTGTAGCCACGCAGGTCGACGTAGAGCTGTCCGTCGGGGAACCGGTCGAGCCGCTGGTGTGCCCAGTAGAGGGCCAGCCAGGTCTTGCCGATGCCGCCGGCGCCGACGATCGCGGCGATCATCGTCTCGCCCTGCTCCATGGCGGCGGCGACGGCCGCGTCCAGTACGGCGAGTTCCTCGGCGCGGCCGGTGAACACTCGGGGCGGTGCCGGCAGCTGGCGTGGTTTCGGCGGGGCGACCGTGCTGTTGCCGGTAGCGCGCGCCGGGTTGGCGAGTTTCGGATCGACGGCGAGGATCTGCTGGTGCAGCTCTTGCAGCTGCGGACTGGGATCGATGCCGAGGTCGTCGGCGAGCTGTTGGCGGACCTGCTGGTAGTAGCCGAGGGCGTCGGAGGTGCGTCCACTGCGGTAGAGCGCGAGGATCAGTTGGGCGCCAAGGCGTTCGTCCATCGGGTGCCGGCCGGCAAGGTCGGTGAGTTCGGCCAGCACGTCGGCATGCTGCCCGCAGCGCAGCCGGGCGTCGGTCAGGTCGAGCTGGGCGGCATGCCGTTCCCTGGTGAGGGTGGCCCGCAGCGAGGCGAACCACGGCAGGTCCAGCGAGGCGAACGGTTCGCCCCGCCACAGCGCGAGAGCCCGCTCGAACAGAGCGATCCCGCGCTCGTCGTCGCTGGTCGCACGAGCCTGTCTGATCAGGCTGTGGAAGCGATGCAGGTCGATGGCCTGGTCGTCGACGGTGAACCGGTATCCGGCGGGCTGCCAGGCGATGGTCGCGGTCTCGGCCGGCCGCAGTGCGCGGCGCAGCAGGGTCAGCTGGGTCTGGACGGCATTGGCCGGTCGGTCGGGCATTCGCCCGCTCCCCCAGGCCCGGTCGAGTATCGCCTCGCCGGGCACGGCACGGTTCGCCTCGACCAGCAGGACGGCGAGCACGGCCTGCTGCCGGGCGCCCCTGACGGCGATCAACTGACCGTTCACTCGAACTTCGACCGCGCCCAGCACACTGAATTCGACGGTCATCACGCCCCCCTACTGCCTTGCGTTGTGCGCAGTTCAGCTCGCAACAACCCATCTCACCATATCGACAGGGCCGGTCACGGTGAGTTGACCGGAAAGGGCGGGCGGTGGGGCGCGGTCGGCTCGACCGCGCCCCACGATCACCCGATCAGCTGCTCGGGTGGATGACACCGGCCGAGCTGCCGCCGTCGCGGACCGGTTCGCCGGCGGCGAGGACCTTGCCGTTGCCGAGGAATTCCAGGCCGGCGGCTTCACCGATGGTCGGCGGGATGATGATGCTCGGGTCGAGCGGCGAGGTGTCGCTGATGTAGAAGGAGTCGCCGAGTTTTTCGAGGCCGGGCGTTGTCGGCTCGGTCAGGAAATCGGGCTCGACCTGGGTCTGCGTCGCGTTGCGCTGGGAGGCGCGCGGCGCCGCGATGGCCTGCGGGAGGGTCATGCCGAAGTCGATCCGGTTGACCAGGATCTGCAGTACCGTGGTGATGATCGTCGCCCCACCCGGTGACCCGATGGCCAGGAACGGTTTCCCGTTGTGCAGCACGATGGTCGGCGACATGCTGGAGCGGGGGCGCTTGCCACCGGCCGGCAGGTTCGGGTCGGGGACGCCGGCCTGCAGCGGGGTGAAGTCGAAGTCGGTCAGCTCGTTGTTGAGCAGGAAACCGCGATGCGGCACGACGATCGCGCTGCCGGCGATCTCCTCGATGGTGTTGGTGTAGGAGACGACGTCGCCCCATTTGTCGGTGATCACGAAGTGGTTGGTCGCCGCACCGTCGTTGGGTTTGCTCGCGGTGCTCGTCGCGGCCGGCACGCAGCCACCGGAACCGGCGTAGGGGTTGCCGGGGGCGACCGGCGAGGCCGGCATGTGGCTCTGATCGACAAGGCAGGCGCGCTGCTTGCCGAACTGCTTGGACAGCAGCTGCTGCTCCGGCACGTTCACGTAGCGCGAGTCGCCGATGTAGCGGTTGCGGTCGGCGAAAGCGAGCTGGGAGGCCTGTAGGTAGTCGTTGAGCGCCTCGACGCGGCTCTCCCCCGCGAGGTTGAAGTTGCTCAGGATGTTGAGCGACTCGCCGACGGTGATACCACCGGAGGAGGACGGGCCCATGCCGTACACGTCGTAGCCCCGGTAGTTCACGTGTGTGGGGGCTTCGTCCGGCGCGGTGTAACGGGCCAGATCGGACAGTTGCATCAGGCCGGGGCGGGGCACCAGGGTCGCGCCGGGTGCGAGTGGCAGGTTGTGCACCGCGGACACCACGTCGCGACCGAGAGATCCGCCGTAGAGCGCGGAAACGCCCTGCCGGCCGATCTGCTGGTAGGTCGCGGCGAGGTCGGGGTCGCGCATGGTGGAACCGACCGTGGGCAGTTGGCCGCCGGGCAGGAACAGCGCGCTGCTTGAGCTGAACTGGGTGAACCGCTCGGCGTTCTCCCTGTCCTGTTCGCGGAAGTCCGCGGTGACCGGGAATCCGTTGCTCGCGACCTGTTCGGCCGGTTTCAGATCCTGGGCGAGGCTGAAGTTGCCCCATTGGTCGAGCGCCCGCTGCCAGGTCATCAGCGTGCCGGGGATGCCGACGGACAGGCCGCTGGTCACCGCGGTCGGGAAGGTCAGCGGTTTGCCGGTGCTCGGGTCGATGAACAGGTTGGAGTTCGCGCTGGCCGGGGTGGTCTCCCTACCGTCGATGGTGGTGATCCGGTGGGTGCGGGCGTCGTAGTAGACCAGGTAGCCGCCACCACCGATGCCGGCGACGAAGGGGTCGGTGACGCCGAGGGTCGAGGCGACCGCGACCGCGGCGTCGGCCGCGGTACCACCCTTGTTCAGTACGTCGAGGCCGGCCTGGGTGGACTGCACGGTGTCCGAGACCACCGCGCCGCCGGTGCCGACGGCGACCGGTTGCGAGGTGAGGGTGTTCGGCGCCGCCGCGACCGGTTCGCTCGCCACGAACAGGCTCGCGCCCAGCGCGGCAACCACCGGTAACACCGCGAGGACTGTGGTGCGTTTACGCATGAGGCCCCTTTCCAAAGCGGTTACGCAGGGCCTTGGTTCTACTCCGTGCCGCTTCGTTGGGCCAGCGATAGGGCCGGTGATCCCCGGTCATCGTCCCGGTGATCGCCGCAGCCACGACCGCCTGACCTGCGGCGCCACTGCCGGTGTTTACTCGTCGCCGTGGTCGGCGAAGACCAGCCGTTTCAGCGGCGGGACGGCATTGAATGTTCGAAATACCGTCTTGGCGATCACCCGGCCGGTACGGCTCGGTGCCACGGCCTGGCGCGCGGACCGCAGCGAGGCGCGCACCGCGGCGAACCCGTAGTCGATCATCTCGGCCTCGTAGGCGTGGATACCGGCCACCAGCGGGGTTTCGTCCCGGTCGGCGGCGATCAGCTTGCGGCCCAACAGTTGTGCGTCGCGCAGCGCGGTGTTGGCGCCGATGCCGCGAAACGGCGTCATACTGTGGATCGCGTCGCCGAGGAGGGTGACGTTGGTGCTGTCCCACGGCTGGATCGGCTCCGAGCTGAGGATCGGCAGGGTGGTGGTCGTCTCGATGGCGGATTCGCCCACCAGCCTGCGCAGGTCGGGTGACCAGTCGGCGATCATCAGCTTGGCGAGCTGGTGGAGTTGCGCCCTGTCCAGGGTTTCCGGTTCGCGCTCGATCGGGTAGCCGGCGCGTTTGGCGGCGAAGGCCCAGAACACGTAGGGCTTGGTGTTGTCGAGGTGCAGGCCCGGATCGTGCTGGTCGTTGCCGCCGACACCGGCCGGCATCGGGGCGGTGGCGTCGAACTCGTGCGGTGCGCAGAACATGCCGCAGGCCTTGGGCGGGATGACGCTGACCGGGCCATCGAGCAGCATCGGCGCCAGCCTGGCCCGGCTTTCCTCGGTGAGCAGATACTTCCCCGCGATGGCCAGCACGCCGGTGTCGATGCGCCGCGCCTGCGGGAGATACTGGGCACGCACCCGCGACCCGGCCCCGTCCGCGCCGACCAGCACGTCACCGGTCGCGCTGCTGCCGTCGGCGAAATACGCGGTGACCGGACCGCCCGGTTCGCGCTCGTAGCGCAGCAGTTGTTTGTCGAAGTGCACGGCATCGCCGAGGCCGGCCAACAGGATCTGCCGCAGGGTGATCCTGCTGACGCCGTAGTGCCCGCGCTCCGGCGGGCCCCCGGTGTGCACGTCCAGCCGCAGCAGCTCGTCGAGTTGCTCGGTGGCGAAGCGGAAGGCGCCGCCCTTGCCGCTGCTGGCGACGAAGGCGGAGAACAGGTCCGTGGGCAGGCATTCGTGCAGTGCGGCACTGCCGTGTGGACTGATGTGGATCCGGAATCCTTGCAGCCGGTCGGTTCGGTGCCGGTCACGTTCGTAGACCGCGACGTCGACGCCGGTCTTGCGCAGGCTCTGGGCCAGTGCGAGGCCCCCGATGCCGCCGCCGGCGATGATCACTCGAAGAGGCTTGTTCCGTGACATGGTTTCTATGCTAAACCTTTTAGATTATAAGTCAAGATTCTTAGTAACTAAATTATTTGCCGTGGTCCCACCAGATCTAGAGTGGGTTGGTCATCGACGACAGTGATCCGAAGGAGCGTGCGACATGCCCGGCGGTGCACCGTTTCGAGCCGATCACGTCGGCAGCCTGCTGCGTCCGGCGAACCTGCTGGCCGCACGGGCCCGACATGCCGATGGCGAGCTGAGCGACGCGCGGCTGCACGAGATCGAGGACGGCGCGATCCGGGATGTCGTGGCGATGCAGCGCGAGGCCGGGTTGCGCACCGCGACCGACGGCGAGTTCCGCAGGGCCTCCTGGCACATGGACTTCATCTACCAGCTCGGCGGCATCGGCAAAGCCGACGAGTCGATGCGGGTGGAGTTCCACAACGAGCAGGGCGAGATCAGCTTCCAGCCACCCGCACTGCGGGTCAACGGGCTGATCCATCTCAGGGACACCATTTTCGCCCCGGACTTCCAGTTCCTGGCCGAGACGGTCGGGCCGGGGCAGACCGCGAAGCTGACGATCCCCTCGCCGAGCATGGTGCACTACCGAGGCGGCCGGGCCGCGATCGATCCCGCGGTCTACCCGGACACCGAGGCGTTCTGGGACGACCTGTCGGCCGCCTATGCCGAGCAGATCAAGCGGATCGCCGCACTCGGCTGCGAGTACCTGCAAGTGGACGACACCAGCCTCGCCTACCTCAACGACCCCCGGCAGCGCGCGATGCTCGCCGAACGCGGTGACAACGCCGAGCACCAGCACGAGCGCTACATCGACCAGCTCAACGCGGCGCTGGCCGACCGGCCGGCCGGACTGCACGTGACCACGCACCTGTGCCGAGGCAACTTCCGGTCCTCCTGGGCAGCCGAGGGTGGCTACGAGTTCGTCGCCGAGGCACTGTTCGGCAGGCTCGCGGTGGACGGCTTCTTCCTGGAGTTCGACGACGCCCGCTCGGGCGGCTTCGAACCACTGCGGTTCGTGCCACCGGGCAAGCGGGTGGTGCTGGGGCTGGTCACCACCAAGCGCGGCGCGCTGGAGAGCAAGGACGAGTTGAAACGGCGGATCGACGAGGCGAGCCGCTACGTCCCGCTCGACCAGCTGTGCCTGTCCCCGCAGTGCGGGTTTTCCTCCACTGTGGAGGGTAATGTGCTCAGCTACGACGAGCAGGTGGCCAAGCTGGAGCTAATCGTGCGGACCGCGACCGAGGTGTGGGGCGAGATCTGATTCACCTCGCGGCCAGCGCTGGTGGCGGCGAAGTTGGCCGGGTGCCGGAACGGATCGCGGGGGGCCGGTTCGCGCCACGTCGCGCTGGCGGGCTTGGGCATTCAGGGCGCCGACGAGCGACTTTTTCCGATCCAACCACGGCGGATCGGGAGCTTGGCTACTGTCCACCGCCATGGCGTACGTACCAGCGCAGCCGAGCAAGGACTGGCGGTCCTGGCTGCTCTCGCGACTGGTTGCCGCGACGGTCATCGGTGCGCTCACCGGCGGCGCCGCCCTCCTCGCCGGCCACCTGATGCCGACGAAGCCGATCGCGGTGGTCTGCAAACCGGCGGGCGAACTCGGCTGTGCGATCGGTGCGCCGATCACGGGCTTCCTGCTCGGCGTCCTGCTCTTGCTGGCGGTGGTCGCCGCGACCGCACTCGTGGTCGGTGTCGCGCTCAGCGGGCTGAGCGCCTGGCTGGTCGGCGTGCGACTCGGGATCACCGCGCCGCTGGTCTGGCCGGCGATGCTGTGGACCATCGCCGTCTTGTTGCAGCCAACGGGCGCCACCATGTTGCTGTCGGGCCCGGCCGTGCTCGGCTACGTCGCACTGGCCTTCGTCCTGACCGCCACGTTGACCGCTCCGCAGATCCCGCTCACCGCGCGCCTCATGACCACCGGCCTGCTCATCCTCGTGGTGATCCTGATCCGCGTCTTCCACTGATCGCCTGTACGGCCGGGCACCTCGCTTGACGTCCCTTCGGTACTGCCGGGCCGTTGACGAGCTAAGGCTTGCTGAAGGTCGAGGCTGGGATGGCGCCCGCGGCGAGGATCGCGGCGCGGAGCTTGCGGCCGAGATCGGTGAGCCGGTCGGCCTTCTCCTCGCCGAGCTTCGTCCACGCCGGGAGGGAAAGCCGATCGGTGGTGGCCTCGATGCGTTGGCGCAGCGCGGTGCCCTGCTCGGTCAGGCCACCAGCTTCGTCGGCGAGGCCCGCCTCGCGCAGCGCGGCAACGCCCGCCACCCACTGCTCCTCGCTCCAGCCCCTGGTCAGTTGGGCCGCCTGCGCGGTGAAGCCCTTACCGGTCATGGTGTGCGTGATCAGCGCGGGAAATCCGTCCAACCCGGCTTCGACGAGGGCGGCGATGTGGCCGTCGCCCCGGTATTCGCGCAGCAGGGTGATCGCGTGCCAGGCCACCAGGTGCGGTTCGGTCGGCCAGGCGATGTCGGCATGACCGGCGTAGAGCGGGCGGCCTTCCGGCCGGGCGCCCTCGGTGGCTTCGCGGGCCAGCCCGGCCAGTTCGGCGAGTTCGGTCGATTCGACGACCTCGGCGCCGAGCAGCCTGCGATACATCGCGTCGACGGCGGCGAACCGGGCGGCGATGATGTCGTCGGTGCTGGCCAGGGTCCAGGCCCTCGGGATGTACTTGGCGATCAGCTCGGGATTGAAGTTGTAGAAGGTCGCGGTGACCACGTTCGGGCTGACCGGGCCCATCGGCGCGGCCCGACCGGCGAAATAGGGCATCCGGCCCTTGCGGATGCCGATCGCGCTCAGGTACTCGTCCTGCTCCGGCGCGAAGTACAGCGCGGAGTGCAGTGGTTCGAGCACGCGGTTGCAGCGGCGGGCGACTGAAGGGTCCATTGGCCAGACGTTACTCGTGGGTAATCGGATTCGCACCAACCGAGAGTGGATCCGCGTCGGCCATGATCGCGTCGGCGAGGGCGACGACCGGGCCGCGCATCGGCAGCCTGCGTGCGGTCAGCACGAACTCGACCTCGCCGAGCGGCGGCAGGCCGGCACCGAGTTCGACGAGGTCGGGTGGGATCAGGCTGCGGGCGAAGACGGCGACGCCGAGACCTGCGAGGACGGCGGCGCGCAGCCCGTTGATGCTCGCGCTGGTGCAGGCGATCCGCCAGCTGCGCCGATGCCGCTGCAACACGTGCAGCACGTGTTCCCTCGTGATGCTGGGCGGCGGATGCAGGATCAGCGCCACCGGCTCGTCCGGCGCGACCGGATGGCCGGGCACCCCGGCCCAGACGAGTTCCTCGCGTCGCACCGACAGTCCCGGTTCGTCGCCGGGGCGGCCCTTGGCCAGGATGAGGTCGAGTTCACCGGCGCGGAGCTTCTGGTGCAGCGCCTCGGACATCTCGACCAGCAGCTCCAGTTCGACCAGTGGATGGCTGCGCCGAAACCGCCGCAGGATGCCCGGCAGCTGGCCGAGTACCAGGTCCTCGGAGGCGCCGAAGCGCAGCCTGCCGCGCAGTTGCGGACCGGCGAAGTAGGCGGTGGCGCGTTCCATGCCGTCGAGGATGGTGTCGGCGAAACCGATCATGGCCTCGCCGTCGCCGGTCAGTTCGACCGAGTGGGTGTCGCGGGCGAACAGCCTGCGGCCTGCCGCGTCCTCCAGTCGGCGGATGTGCTGGGAGACCGTGGGTTGGCGCAGGCCCAGACGTGCGGCGGCCCTGGTGAAGCTGTGCGTCTCGGCGACGACGAGGAAGGTCCGCAGCAGCACCGGATCGAACATCACGATACACAATAACAGTTACAGCGGCTATCGTCGTTCCGAATGTGGGCTGGTCAGGCGAGTATTGTCGGGTGCCGAAGCTGCTGACCAGGCTGCACCTGGACCCGTTGATCCTGAGCATCCTCGGCACCGTCGCCTTCGCCTGCCTGCTGCCGGTGCGCGGCCTGGGCGCGCTCGCGGCAGGCGACGCGACCAAGATCGCGATTGGCCTGCTGTTCTTCCTCTACGGTGCGCGGCTGTCTCCCGCGCAGGCGTGGGCGGGCGCCCGGCACTGGCGACTGCACCTGACCGTGTTCTGCTCGACGTTCGTGCTGTTCCCGTTGCTGGCCATGGCCGCGCGCGCCCTGGTACCTGCCGTGCTCACGCCGACCCTCTACACGGGCGTCGTGCTGCTGTGCGCGGCGCCCTCGACCGTGCAGTCCTCGATCGCGTTCACCTCGATCGCCAAGGGCAACGTGGCCGCCGCGATCTGCAGCGCCTCGTTCTCCAGCCTGATCGGCATCGTGCTGACGCCGCTACTGGTCGGCCTGCTCGCGGCCGGCACCGGCGGGCTGTCGGCGGCTTCGGTCGGCGAGATCGTGGTGCAGCTGCTGGTGCCGTTCCTGGCCGGGCAACTGGCTCGGCGGTGGATCGCCGACTGGCTGGCCGCGCACAGGACACTGCTCACCATCGTCGACCGAGGCTCGATCCTGCTGGTGGTCTACACCGCGTTCAGCGAGGGCATGGTCGCCGGCAGCTGGCATCAGCTGAGCCTGCTGCGGCTGGTGGCACTGCTCGGCCTCGACGCGGCACTGCTCGGCCTCGCCCTCGGTATCACCTCGGGGCTGGCCAAGCGGCTGAGGTTCCCACGCGCGGACCGGATCACCATCGTGTTCTGCGGTTCGAAGAAGAGCCTCGCCACCGGGATATCGATGGCCAGCGTGCTGTTCGCCGGACACGACATCGGCCTGATCGTGTTGCCGCTGATGCTCTTCCACCAGATCCAGCTGATGGTCTGCGCCGCGCTGGCGCGCCGGTTCGCCGACCGCGCGGCGAGGAAACCTCCCGAGTCGATCAGGGTTGGCAGCGCTCGCCTCGCGCGCTAACCTGCTGCTCACCTGACGGGAACATTATCCCAGATAGTGGACAGGGAGCGAGGCAGCGACCATGAGCGAGCACGCGGGGACGGCAACGGCGACGCAGGCCGAGCGAACGCTGGTGGCGGCCAGACTCAACCGGTTGCCGATCACCGGTTTGCACCGGTTCCTGATCGTCGTCGTCGGCCTGGCCACCTTCTTCGACCTCTACGACCTGTTCCTCGCCGGCACGCTGAGTACGGTGCTGCACAACGACTTCGCGTTGTCCACAGCGGACCTCAAGCCGTTGTTGGCCTCGGCGTTCGTCGGAGCGTTCATCGGCGCGCTCACGCTGGGCAGGCTCGCGGACCGGCTCGGCCGGCGCAACGCCTTCCTGTTCACGCTGTCGGTGTACTCGCTGTTCACGCTGATCGGCGCGTTCTCGACGAACGTCTGGATGTTGGTGGTCTGCCGGTTCATCGCCGGTATCGGTATCGGCGGGGAACTGCCGCTGGCCGACGCCTACCTCGCCGACCTGCTGCCCGCCGCCCGCCGTGGCCTGGCGACCGCCTGGGCCTACACGGTCGGCTTCTGCGGCGTGCCGGTCGCGGGTTTCCTGGCGCGGGGCATCGCCCAGGGCACCCCGCTCGGGCTCGCCGGCTGGCGGTGGCTGTTCATCATCGGCGCCCTCGGCGCGATCATCGTCTGGGTCCTGCGCTCCCGACTGCCCGAATCACCGCGCTGGCTGGCGGCGGTCGGCCGGGTCGAGGAGGCGGACGCGGTGCTGCGGCGGTTCGAGGACGCCGCCCGCGCCGAGGGCAAACCCCTGCCGGAACCGGATGTCAGCGTGCCGGTCACGGAGGGCGCCGCGAGCGTGCGTGTACTGCTGCGCGCGCCCTGGCTGCGGCGCACCGTGATGCTCTACATCTTCCAGATCCTGCAGGCCTTCGGCTACTACGGGTTCGGCACGCTGGTGCCGATCGTGCTGGCCGCCAAGGGTTTCTCCGTGACCAGCTCACTGACCTTCGTCGCGCTGAGCTTCCTCGGCTATCCGATCGGTTCCGCGCTGTCCATCCCGATCATCGAACGGATGCAGCGCAAGTGGCTGATCGTGGCCAGCGCGATCGGGATGGCCGGGTTCGGGCTGCTGTTCGGCTTCGCGACCGCGCCGGCCACCATCATCGCCTTCGGGTTCTGCTACACCGCGATCAGCAACCTGTTCTCCAACGCCTTCCATACCTACCAGGGCGAACTGTTCCCGACCCTGCTGCGCGCGACCGCGGCCGGCTCCGCGTACTCGCTGTCGCGGCTGGCCACCGCCGCCATGCCCTACGTCCTGGTCGCCGCGCTGACGGCCTGGGGTGCCGGCGGGATGTTCACCGTGGTCGCGATCGCCATGGTGATCCTGGTCGTCGATGTCGCGGTGCTCGGGCCGAACACGACCGGCAGGGCACTTGAGGAGATAGCCGGCGGTTGAGCACCTGCGGATTCTCCGCCCACGAGATCAGGACCGTACGGGCACGGAGTCCGCGAGGTCTGGCTATCCGGCCACGCTTCGTGCTGGGATGGCGATCACAAGCCGCACGGCGCGTCGAGCAGGCCTGGAGGACACCGTGAACGGGACACCCGAGGACATCGCGGACACGGTCACGTACTGGCGGGCGCGCAAGCCCGATGCCGAGGCGATGCGCTGCGGTGCGCTGTCCTGGACCTGGTCGGAGCTCGACGAGCGGATTCGGCGCAACGCGGCGGCGCAGCTGGCGATCGGGCTGGTCAGGGGCGATCGGATCGTCAGCTTCGACAAGAACCACCCGTTCTGCCTGGAGACCAGCCTCGCGGCCACCTTGATCGGTACGACCAACGCGGTGGTCAACTTCCGGCTGGCACCGCCGGAGATCGCCTACATCATCAACGACTCGCAGGCCACCGTCGTCCTGGTCGGCGCCGAGTTCGTGGCCGTGCTCGCGGAGATCCGCGCGGACCTGCCGATGGTGCGCGAGGTGATCGTGGTCGGTGGCGACGACGACGAGTACGAGGCCTGGCTGGCCGCCAACGAGCCGCTGCGCGACAACGAACCGGTCGACCCCGAAGAATGCTTCCTTCAGCTCTACACCTCCGGCACCACCGGCTTTCCCAAGGGCGCGATGATCACCCAGCGGGGGATAACCGCGCACGCCAACTCCATGTCCGAGGGCATCGGCGTCGACGACGAGAGCGTGTCCATGGTCGCGATGCCGTTGTTCCACGTCGGCGGCTCCAGTTGGGCGCTGTGCACGCTCTACTACGGCGCGCGGCAGGTCCTGGTGCGCGAGGTCAATCCGCCCGCGCTGTTGGACGAACTCATCGACCAGGGTGTCACGCACACCTTCCTGGTGCCGGCGATCTTCGGTTTCCTGTTGCAGGTTCCCGGTGTCGCCGAGCGCGACTACGCCAAGCTGCGCGGTCTCGTCTACGGCGCCTCACCGATGCCGCTGCCGCTGCTGCGCCGCAGCCTCGCCACCTTCCCGGCCGACTTCCACCAGGTCTACGGGATGACCGAGGCCTCCGGCGCGGTGACCATCCTGGGACCGGAGCAGCACAAGGACAAGACCAACGAGCACCGGTTGGTCTCGGCCGGGCTACCGCTGGAGGGCGTCGAGATCATCGCGGCCGACCCGGTCACCGGAGAGCCGCTCGGGCCGGGCGAGGTCGGCGAGATCATGGTCCGCACCCGGCAGCTGATGACCGGCTACTGGCGCAACCCGCAAGCCAGCGAACAGACGCTGACCGCCGACGGCTGGCTGCACAGCGGCGATGCCGGCTACCTCGACGAGGACGGCTACCTCTACATCTCCGACCGGGTGAAGGACATGATCATCAGCGGTGGGGAGAACGTCTACCCCGCCGAGGTCGAGCGGGTGCTCGGCGAACACCCCAGCGTCGCCGACGTCGCGGTGATCGGGGTACCGGACGAGAAGTGGGGCGAGGTCGGCAAGGCGATCGTGGTCGCGGCACCGGGTGCCACCGTCGACGCGGACGAGCTGATCGCGCTGTGCCGCTCGCAGCTGGCCGCGTTCAAGTGCCCGAAGTCGATCGAGGTCGTCAGCGAACTGCCGCGCAACGCGACCGGCAAGATTCTCAAGCGGACTCTGCGCGAGCCGTACTGGGCCGACCGCTCGCGCGCGGTCTGACCCCCGGCGGTCGGTCGTGGCCGGTCCTGTCCTGCCCTTCGACAGAGTCCTGTCCTGCGAAGTCCGGTCCTTCGAAAGAGACACTGGCCACCCCGCGATGGAACGGTTAGCCTTACCCAATCAGGTACCGAGCGTGTTGGATTGTGTGCGGTCCGTACTGGTTCCGGTGAAATCCCCCACAACTCCGCACGAAACCGCACGCACGGGTTACGCTATCCGTATGACGGTGGCGCTGGAGAAGGTTTTGGCCAAGGCGGGCCTGCGGGTCACGCCGACCGAATTCCTCACGCATGTCGAGGACGCGGCACGCCGACTGAGCCCACCGAACCCCGAACCAGCCGGCCAGTTCAGCGCCGCCGAGCGGGAAGCGCTCGCGGATGTCGGCCTCGACCTGCGGCCACGCCGGGACAACGAGGCGGACGGCCGGGCGCGTGCCGTCGCCGAACAAGCCGTGCTGCACGACTCCGCGCTGACCGTGAGCGAGGCCGCGACGACCATCGGCGTGGACACCAGCCGTATCCGGCACCGCTTGAGCGCGGGCGCGCTGATGGGCTGGAAGGACCGGGGCGGCTGGCGACTGCCGGCCTGGCAGTTCACCGAACGTGGCGTGCTGCCCGGCCTTGAGGTCGTGCTCGCCGCGCTGCCCAGCGACCAGCCGCCGCTGGTGGTGGCCGCTTTCATGACCAAGGAACAGGAAGACCTGCTGGCCGGATCCAGGACGGTCACGCCGTGCGAATGGCTGATGGCGGGCGGGGACCCGAAGCGGGTGGCGAGACTGGCTGCCATGCTGGGTACCCCGGCCTGAGCCGACACGACGACCTGGAGACGACTGGACCCGTATGGCACGGCTTCCCCAGCCGCCGGAACCCGCTGAACTCGCGACCCTGCTGCGCCCAGACGAAGACACCGTGGCCGTTCATCCGGCCACCCGGCTGGTCCGCGTGTTCACCGTCGCCGGCCGACACCCCCAACAGTGGAACACCTTTCGCAGGGCCGGACCACTGCCGCACGCCCGCTTCGACCCGCATCCACCTGGACCACGCGGCCGGCCAACCGACGCACCGGGTCACGGCGTGCTGTACTTCGGCCTTTCCGTACGCACCAGCGTCGCCGAGGTATTCCAGGATACCTCCATTGTGGACAGAACAACCCGCAGCCCGTTTCTCGTGGTGTTCCGGCCGACGCGGACCCTGCGACTGCTCGACCTGGTCGGACTGTGGCCGACGCGGGCCGGCGCCTCACAGGAGATCAGCAGCGGGCCGCGCGACCGTACCCAGGAATGGGCGCGGGCGATTCGATTGGCGCACCCTGACCTCGACGGCCTGTGGTACCGGTCCTCGATGGACTCCGGCAATCCGGCGGTCTGCCTGTGGGACCCGCCGGCCGGTGACGCCATGCCGCTGGCCCCCGATGTCCTCGTGCAGCTCGACCATCCCGGTCTCGACCTGCCGCTGGCCCGGATCTGCGAGGAGCTGAACTACACGCTGCTCGCGGAGAACCCACCGGCGCGGCTGGCCGAGGACGATCCGGTCCCGCCCCCGGTGACACCGCCGGTCCACAAGTACTGACCGGGATCGACGCACCGACCTGCTGCGCCGATCCCGGCCGGGTACTCGTGGTTTCCGGCCTCTCCTACGGGGCCGGTGGGGTGACCGGCAGCGAGGGCACCGGCAACGCGACCGGCAGGCAACTGTCGGTGTTGACCGCGGTCACCGCCGCGGCGAGCGTGGTCAGCGCGCTGGTCACCGCGGTCGGGCTCGGCGGAGCCGCGATCCCGGCGCTCACCGCGCCGAGCGCGGCGGACAGCAGCTGCACGCCGTCGGCGAGGCAGTTGGCCGGGACGGGATCGGCCAGTGCCCGCGCTGCGGGGGCGCTCGGCGGAGCGGGCGGCGCACTGGGCGGCGCGGGCGTCGAGGCACTGGAGGGCAGCGCCGGCAGACAGCCGTCCTTCTGCACGGCGAGTACCGCGTTGAACAGGTCACCGGCGGCCGGCGCGAGCTTGGTGGGGTCCGGTGTCGGCGCCAGTGCGGACTGGACGTTGGTGAGCGCGGTGGACAGGTCGTTGACCGACGGCGTGCTCGCCGAACAGGCCGGCGGGGTGTCGGCGGGTGCGGCGGATGCCGTCGAGACAATGACCGAGGGCACCACTACCGCTGCGGTCGCGACGGCCATCAGCGGAAGCGCGAAAGCCCATTTGCGGAACATGAATCCTCCTTGCGCATAGCAATTAACGGAGAACAGCTACCAATGGGAACGGGCCCAGGGATGGTAAGCACCGGTACCACGGGTTCCGCTTGATCAAAAAGCGCGTTTCACCCGTTAGAGAAAGATCAACAATTCCACCGGGACGGAAACCGGATAGGTCACGGATTCAGCGATTACTGTTCGCCTTGTCCAGGTTTCGTCTTGTCCGGTATTGCCGACGGAGGTGATTGGATTCCGAACACGAATAGTCGCGGTCAGCCCGTGGTGAGCGCTCGGGCATAAGCGGGCCCCGGCCATCAGCTCACCGGTCGGTAGTTTCGGATGTCCATCGGTGCCCTGCTGAATCGAGCCGACCGCGCAATACGCGGCCGGTATGTCATCAGCCGCGTAATTGGCGCACCGACACGCGGCCACGTGATCAACGCACCGGCAGCCAGCGCCTCCACCAGTCCAGCACCGCCTGAAGCCGCTGCACTCGGTGTCGCGGCTGCCCGGAGCGGCTCAGTTCGTGACCCTCCGAGGGAAACAGCAGCATCTCGGCCGGGGTGCCGTTGCGGCGCAGCGCGACGAACATCCGCTCGGCCTGTTCCAGTGGGCAGCGCCAGTCCTGTTCGGAGTGCACGACCGCGAACGGGATGGTGATCTTCTCCGCGTGGTGGAGCGGACTGCGGTCGCGCTGCACCTCGGGGTCGGAGCCGAGGTAGATGTCCACGAAGTACCAGCCGATGTCGGAGCTGCCGACCAGCGACTCCCAGGAGTTCACCGCCCGTTCCGACCAGGCCGCGGTGAACCGCTCGCCATGGTGGGCGGCCAGCCAGCTGGTCATGAAGCCGCCGTAGGAGCCACCCATCACGCCGACCCTGCTCCCGTCGCAGTCCGGCCGCGCGGTCGCCGTGTCGAGCAGGGCGAGCACATCGTCGACGTCGACGGTGCCGATCGCGTTGACCACCGCGCGGCCGTGCGACCGGCCATAGCCGGCCGATCCGCGAGGATTGGGCAGCACGACCGCGTAACCCGCTGCCGCGTACACCTGCGCCTCGTCGAAGAAGCTCGACTGGAACAGCGAGAACGGGCCGCCGTGCACGTTGAGCAGTACCGGATGCGGGCCCGGTCCTTCCGGCAGGACGAGGAAACCGTGCACCGGGTAGCCGTCCGGCGCGGTCGCGGTCAGCTCCTCCTGCCGGCACAGCCCCACCGCCCGCAGCTCGGCGCCGAAATCGGTCAGTACCCTGCTGCCGGCAGGGTCGATGACCACCAGCTCACCAGGGTTATCCACAGTGGACACAACGGCGGCGATCCTGTTGCCGTGCCTTGTGAAGTCGAGCACCCGTGCGTTGGCTCCGGCCACCACGGTCAGCTCGTCGAGCTTGGCGTCCTCGGCGTCGCGCGGCACGGCGCACAGCTGCGTCGTACCTCGACTTCGCACGGTGACCAGGACCCCGCCGTCGTGCACCAGCGGCTGGCAGACGATGGCGTCGACGGTTTCGGCGTCGGTGAGCCGACGCGGGGTGCCGGGCGCGGCAAGATCCAGCGGCAGGGCCCACAGTCCGGTGTTCAGCGGCTCCTCGGTGTGGTGGGCGAACGCGGTGCCCAGGAACAGGATGGTGCCGTCCCCGGTCACGGTCAGCGCGGCGATCTCACCCGGCCCCGCGCACAGCCGCACCGGTTGGCCGCCGTCGGCCGCGACCGCGTAGATGTCGTGGTGCAGCGTCTCTCGGACACCGAGTTCGCGGGGCGTGTACACCACGAGATGGGTGCCATCCGGCGTCCACTGCGGCTGGTGCACCTCGCAGCGGCCGTCGGTCAGCTCGTGGAGTTGCCCGCCATCGACGTCCACCACGAACAGCCTGCGGTGCCGGTCGCCGACGAAACCGATGTCGTCGTGCCGGTAGTCCAGCCGGGTGATCCGCCTCGGCGCCTCCTGTGCGGCGGTGGGCGCTGTTGCACCCGGTTCGGCCGGGGTGCCGTACCGGCCGGGTTCCGGGATACGCGCGGTGAAGGCGATCCGCCGGGAGTCCGGCGCGAACACCGGTTCGCCGACGCCAAGCGGAAGATCGGTCAGCACACGCGGCTCGCCACCGGTCGCCGGCATCACGTAGAGCTGAGGTACGGCCTTCGCGCCGTCGCCGTCGACGACGCGCAGGAAGGCCAGCCACGCCCCGTCCGGTGAGAACACCGGACCGCTGTCCTGTTCACCCCAGGTCCAGCGGACGGGCTCGGTGCCGTCGAGGCCGATCCGCCAGATGGCGCCGGTGTCGCGGTTGCGCACCGGATCGGGGCGCGACACCGCGACGAGCAACGCATCGCCGTGCAGAGCAGGCCGGCCGGGAACCCGGATCAGGGCAAGATCGTCTGGACGCACCCGCCGCACATTACCGGAGTCGGAGTGTCGAAAAAGTGAACGAAAACCACGAACGCGGCTCAGCGGCTGTGCCGGGTGACGTGCCGGGTCTTCAACAGGCTTGCCGCAACGGTGAGCGCCAGCACCCCGACCACCACGATCAGCGAAACCGTGGTGCTGATCACCGGGACCGCCAACGACTGCGCGCCCGGTACGAACGGCAGCGAGTCGGTGTGCAGCACTTCCAGGATGAGCTTGGCACCGATGAACATCAGCAGCACGGCAAGGCCGATCGGCAGGTAGACCAGCTTGTCCAGCAGGCCGCCGATCAGGAAATACAGCTGCCGCAGTCCCATCAGGGCGAAGGCGTTGACCGCGAAGACCAGGAACGGCTGCTGGGTGAGGCCGAACACGGCCGGGATCGAGTCCAGCGCGAAGAGCAGGTCGGTGGTGCCGATCGCGATGATCACCACCAGCATCGGGGTCACCGCGCGCTTGCCGTTCTCCCGGACGAACGAGCGAGAGCCGCGGTAGTCCTTGGTCACCGGCACGACCTTGCGCAGCCAGCGGAGCACCACGTTCTCCGAGTAGGTGTCCTGCTCGTGCTTGTCGTAGCTGCGGGCCATCCGGTAGGCGGTGAAGATCAGGAACGCGCCGAAGAGGTAAAAGATCGCGAAGAACTTCGAGATCACCAGGCTGCCGGCCATGATCAGCAGGCTGCGCAGCACCAGCGCGATGAGGATGCCGATCAACAGCACCCGATGCTGGTGGATCACGGGCACCTTGAACGAACTCATGATCACCAGAAAGACGAACAGGTTGTCGACGGACAGCGAGTACTCGGTGAGGTAGCCGGAGAAGAACTCACCCGCGTACACGCCACCGGCCAGCAACCAGACCAGCAGGCCGAAGACCAGCGCACAGGCGAGGTAGAGGGTCACCCAACGGCCCGCCTCGGCGATGGTGACCTTGTGCGGCTTGCGATCGACGATGACCAGATCCACTGCGAGTAAGGCGACCAAGCCGAGAATGGTGGCCAGCCAAGCCCACAACGGCACGTTCATCAAGCCGACCTCCGGATCTGGGCATGCGCCACCGTCCGGAGGTCTCTCCCGCCGACACCGGGCCGACCGACGGCACCGGGAGCGTGCGAACGCTCCGTGTTGACGACACCGCCGCGAAGGAATACTCCCCTCCACGCTCGGGGCACATTGTTGCTCATCGTCCGTCCAACTCGGTCACCGGGGCCCTACCGTCGAGATCCACCCAATGTGATGACACCCGGTGATGCGCTCCGCACGCCGAACGCGCCGTCCACCGAGAGCCACTGAGAGATTCTCAGCTTGGATCACATACTGTCGACTCGTGCCCCGATCACGACTCAACCGGGGCTTGCTCGCACTGTGCGTACTGGTGATCCTCGGCGCCGCCGTCGGCGTCGGCATCGTGGTGCACGGTTCGAACGAGCCAGCCGCCGTGCGTACCCAGAACCTGTTCATCCCGGTCCTGGACGGCCCCGCCCACAACCAGCGGGTCGAGATCGACGCGACGGTGTACTACCCGGCCACGACGCCGGCCCCGGCCATGCTGGTGTCCCCCGGTTTCGGCGACACCAAGGACTCGCTGGTCACCGACGCGACCGAGTTCGCGCAGCGCGGGTTCGTCGTGCTCGCCTACACCCCGCGCGGCTTCGGCCGCAGCACCGGGCAGATCGCGCTGAACTCGCCGGACTACGAGGTCGCCGACGCAAAGCAGCTGATCGACTGGCTCGGCCACTCCCCCTCGGTGCTCACCGACGGCCCCGACGACCCGAGGGTCGGTGTCACCGGCGGTTCCTACGGCGGCGCGCTGAGCCTGATGTTGGCCGGCAGCGACAAGCGGGTGGACGCGATCGCTCCGGTGATCACCTACAACGACCTCTCCCAGGCGCTGATCCCGAACGCGGCCAGCCCGACCCCGGTCGATGCCGATACCCCGGCGGCCGGTGCGTTCGCGCCCAACGGCGTGTTCAAGAAGTCCTGGGCCAGCCTGTTCTTCGCCGAGGGCCTTACCGGCGGCTCCGGCACCACCCCGACCACCGACGCACCCGATGCCGGCTCCGGTACTTCCGACACGGGCAGCGATTCCAGTTCGAGCACCACCGGCCCCAGCGCGGCCGACCCGCCGTCGCCCGGCACCTCGGCGAACGTGTGTGGCCGGTTCATCCAGCAGGTCTGCCAGGCGTACCAGGAGTTGGCCAGCACCGGCCAGGCCAGCCAGCAGACCATCGACCTGCTGCGCGCCGACTCCCCGGTGAGCGTCACCGATCACATCACCGTGCCGACCCTGCTGGTGCAGGGCGAACAGGACACCCTCTTCGGTCTCGACCAGGCCGACGCGAACGCCCGGCAGATCACCAGGGCGGGCGGCAAGGTCAAGGTCATCTGGTACGACGGCGGCCATGACGCCGGGCAGCCCGGCCCCGACCTTCGCCAGGAGATCGGCCAGTTCTTCAGCTACGAGCTGATGCACAAGGGCACCGATCCGGGCACCGATTTCGAGTACGCGGTGCAGGGCTCGCTCAGCTCGAACGGCGAACCGACGGTGCGCACCGTCACCGCCGCCAGCTATCCCGGCCTGACCGCCGGCAGCACCGGGCGGCAGGCACTGACGCTGACCGGCCCGCCGAGCACCGTGCTCAACCCGCCGGGCGGTTCGCCTGCCGCGATGAGCAGCCTGCCCGGCATCGGTTCCGCGCTCGGCGCCGCCGCCAGCCGGCTGTTCACCGACGTGCCCGGCGAGTTCGCCGGCTTCAGCACAGCGCCGCTGTCCAGCCAGCTGCTGATCGCGGGCTCGCCGAGAGTCACCCTCCAGGTCAGTGCCGCACCCGGCCAGCCCAGCGGCAACGGCGCGGTGTTGTTCGCGAAGCTGTATGACCTCAGCCCGAACGGCACCCGCACGCTGCCCGGTTCGGCCGTGGCGCCGATCAGGATCGGCGCCCTGCCGGCCGACGGCTCACCGGTGACCGTGAACGTGACGCTGCCCGGCATCGTGCAACCGGTGCAGTCCGGTCACCGGCTCGAACTCGTGGTGTCCACAACGGACCAGAGCTTCGCGAACGCGCAGCAGCCCGCCGCGCTGCGCATCGCGCTCGCGAACGGTTCGACCGGAAACCTCGCCGTGCCGGTGGTACCCGGCCGCACGAGTACGACTCCGCTGCCGGTCGGTCAGCTCATCGCGATCGGCGTCGTACTGGTCCTGGTCATCCTGGCCGCCGCGTTCCTCTGGCTGCGCAGGCGCCGCACCCCCGACCTGGACAGGAACCTGGCCGATGTGCCGTTGGCCATGACGAACCTGAGCAAGTCCTACCCCGGCGGTCTCCTCGCGGTCGACTCGCTGAGCTTCCGGGTGGAACAGGGCCAGGTGGTCGGGCTGCTCGGCCCGAACGGGGCCGGCAAGACGACCGCGCTGCGGATGATGATGGGCCTCGTCCGACCCTCCAGCGGGCAGATCCGGGTCTTCGGGCAGCTGGTCCGGCCGGGCGCTCCGGTGCTGTCGCGGATCGGCTCGTTCGTGGAGGGCTCCGGTTTCCTGCCGCACCTGTCCGGCACCGCGAACCTGCACCTGTACTGGCAGGCGACCGGCCGGCCGGAGCAGGAGGCGCGGTTCGAGGAGGCGCTGGCGATCGCCGGCCTCGGTGACGCGGTCGCGCGCAAGGTCGGCACCTACAGCCAGGGCATGCGACAGCGGCTGGCGATCGCCCAGGCCATGCTCGGCCTGCCCGATCTGCTGGTGCTCGACGAACCGACCAACGGCCTCGACCCGCCCCAGATCCGCGATATGCGCGAGGTGCTGCGCGGCTACGCGGCAGGCGGGCGGACCGTGTTGGTGTCCAGTCATCTGCTCACCGAGGTCGAACAGACCTGCACGCACGTCGTGGTGATGCATCACGGCAAACTGGTCGCCGCGGGCGAGGTCGGCGAGATCGTGACCGGCAACGGCGAGACCGCCTTCACCGTTGACGATCCGGCAGGCGCGCGGCAGGTGCTCGGCGAACTCGACGGCGTCGCGCTCATCGACGACCCGAAGTCCGACGACTCGAAATCCGACGCCCCTGAGCCGGCCGCTCCTGATTCCGACCGCCCTGATTCTGACGGCGCTGATTCTGACGGCTCCGAGCCGGAGGAATCGGAGGCCGCTGAGTCGGTGGCCATTGATGATCGCGCCGGCGCGGTGTACGCGCACCTCAACGGAGTGCCGAGGTCCGAGGCGGTCAGCGCGCTGGTTCGTGCCGGTGTCGCGGTCGATCAGGTCGGCCCGCGCGGTCGACTCGAAGACGTGTTCCTGCAACTGGTCGGTGGCGAAAGGTCATGACAACTCTCGATACGACCCCCAACGGCTCGGCGAACGGCTACCGAGCCGCCCGCACCATGCCGGTGCGGGTGGAACTGCGTCGGCAGATCCGGCGCAGGCGAACCCAGCTGAGCCTCGGTTTCCTGGTACTCCTGCCGTTCCTGCTGCTGATCGCGTTCAAGGTCGGCAACGGGTCGAGCAACCGCAGCTCCGGCCAACTGGTCGACCTGGCGTCCACCAGTGGCGCGAACTTCACCATCTTCGCGCTGTTCGCCTCGTCCAGCTTCCTGCTGGTCGTGGTGATCGCGCTGTTCTTCGGCGACACCGTGGCCAGCGAGGCATCCTGGTCCAGCCTGAAATATCTGCTCGCGATACCGATCCCGCGTGGCAGGCTGCTGCGGCAGAAGGCCATCGTGTCCGGTCTGCTGTCGCTGCTGGGCCTCATCCTGCTGCCGGCCGTCTCGCTGCTGGTCGGCGTGCTCGCCTATGGCAGCGGCGACCTGGTCAGCCCGACCGGCGAAGCCCTGCCCTTCGGCACCGCCGTCGGCCGGATCGCCATCGCGGTGGCATTCCTTGCCGTGCAACTGCTCTGGGTCGCCGGTCTGGCCCTGTTGCTGTCGGTCTCCACCAATGCTCCGCTGGGCGCGGTCGGCGGCGCGGTGCTGGCCTCGATCCTCTCGGAGATCCTCGATTCGATCACCGCGCTGGGCGGCCTACGCGAGTACCTGCCGACGCACTACGCGTTGGCCTGGGCGGACCTGTTCAGTACCAACGTCGACTGGGGTGACATCGTGCGCGGCATCCTGTCCGCGCTGATCTACGGCATCATCTTCTTCGCCTTCGCCGCCCGCCGCTTCGCCCGCAAGGACATCACCTCATAGCCGCGACACCGCACAGCCGCTGATGATCGACGGTCACGACGACCCACCGGCAGGCGTACCGGGTCCTTTCTACGAGCCGAGCTCGACCAGTTTCAGGTCGGTGTGCGTGAAGTCGTCGCCGACGAACAACAACGGTTCACGAGCAACGTAAGCGACCGCATAGGTAAAGCAGTCACCGAGATTCAATCCAGCTTTGTGTCGGCCCTTCCCAAAACGACTGAACGCCTCGGCCGAAATCCGAGCGTGCTGCTCGGTGAACGGAACGATCTCCATGGCGAGATCCTGTTCGATCCGAGACAGGAGGGTCGTACCCCGATGCCCCCATCGCCCGAGGGCAACCACACTCGCTTCGACATGCGTCGGCGCACCAACTCTGACTTGATCAGCCGAGAGCATCGCATCCGACAAAAGCTCATGGCCGGGCTCTTTGTTGATTACCGCGATGAGCGCCGAGGTGTCGATGATCATACGCCGTCCGATCCTATACCGAGAATCTCCTCTTCCTCTTCTTTGGATAGGGGCTTTCCCAATTGATCTTCGGGGATCAACGGCCAGATCTCCTCTTCCAGGAACCTACGGAACCTGGCTCTACGTTGTTCAAAATCGTCCTGGACAACAAGTTTGTCACGTTCCGTCCGCAAGGCGCGACGAATGGCACCGGTCTTCGTCTCCCCTGTCAACGCGGCGACCTCAGCGGCGAGTTGCTCAGTTTCCGGATCTTTGATGTTCAAGGCCATGGTGTAATGGTATCAACCATGGTGTAAACCTGCCAGTCGACATGTCACTTCACCCCGGCCGCGTCCATGCCGCGCAGTTCCTTCTTGAGGTCCTGGATCTCATCGCGCAGCCGGGCCGCCAGCTCGAACTGCAACTCGCGCGCGGCGTTCATCATCTGGTCGGTCAACTGCTGGACGAGGTCGGCCAGCTCGGCGCGGGCCATGCCCTTGACGTCCTTGTCGACGAGCACCCCGGAACTGCGCCCGGACCGGCCCGGTTCGGTGTTGGCCCGCTTGCCGCGCGAACTGTTGCGACCCGAGCCGCCGACCGGGACCTCCTGCTCGGAATCCTCGGCCTCGGCGTAGACGCGGTCCAGGATGTCGGCGATCTTCTTGCGCAGCGGCTGCGGGTCAAGGCCGCGCTCGGCGTTGTACGCCTCCTGCTTGACGCGGCGACGATTGGTCTCGTCGATGGCGCGCTGCATGGAGTCGGTGATCTTGTCGGCGTACATGTGCACCTGGCCGGACACGTTGCGCGCGGCCCGGCCGATGGTCTGGATCAACGCGGTCCCGCTGCGCAGGAAGCCCTCCTTGTCGGCGTCCAAAATGGACACCAGGGAGACCTCGGGCAGGTCGAGACCTTCGCGCAGCAGGTTGATGCCGACCAGCACGTCGAACTCGCCGAGCCGCAGCTGGCGCAACAGCTCGATCCGACGCAGGGTGTCCACCTCCGAGTGCAGGTAGCGCACCCGGATGCCCAGTTCGAGCAGGTAGTCGGTGAGGTCCTCGGACATCTTCTTGGTCAACGTGGTGACCAGCACGCGCTCGTCGCGCTCCGCGCGCAGGCGGATCTCGTGCACGAGGTCGTCGATCTGGCCCTCGGTCGGCTTGATGACGACCTCCGGGTCCAGCAGCCCGGTCGGCCGGATGACCTGTTCGACGAACTCGCCGCCGGTCTGGCCCATCTCATACGGTCCGGGGGTCGCCGACAGGTAGAGCGTCTGGCCGATCCGGTCGCCGAACTCCTCCCAGGTCAGCGGCCGGTTGTCCAGTGCGCTCGGTAGCCGGAAGCCGTGCTCGACGAGGGTGCGCTTACGAGAGGAGTCGCCCTCGTACATGCCGCCGATCTGCGGCACCGTGTTGTGCGACTCGTCGATGACGAGCAGGAAGTCCTCGGGGAAGTAGTCGATCAGTGTCGCCGGCGCGCTGCCGGCCGAGCGGTCGTCGATGTGCCGGGAGTAGTTCTCGATCCCGGAGCAGAAGCCGACCTGGCGCATCATCTCGATGTCGTAGGCGGTGCGCATCCGCAACCGCTGCGCCTCCAGCAGTTTGCCCTGCTTCTCGAACAGCGCGAGCTGCGTTTCCAACTCGGCCTCGATGCCACGGATGGCCTTCTCCATCCGCTCGGGACCGGCGACGTAGTGGGTGGCCGGGAAGATGCGCAGCGTCTGCACCTCCCGAACGACCTCACCGGTCAACGGGTGCAGGTAGTACAGCGCCTCGATCTCGTCGCCGAAGAACTCCACCCGCAGGGCCAGTTCCTCGTAGGCCGGGATGATCTCGACGGTGTCGCCACGCACTCGGAAGGTGCCTCGGGTGAAGGCGAGATCATTGCGGGTGAACTGGATGTCGACCAGCGCGCGCAGCAGCAGGTCCCGGTCCACCTGGCCACCGACGTTCAACTCGATCGACCGGTCGAGGTAGGACTGCGGCGTACCGAGGCCGTAGATGCAGGACACCGAGGCGACCACGATCACGTCCCGCCGGGACAGCAGGCTCATCGTCGCCGAGTGCCGCAACCGCTCGACGTCGTCGTTGACCGAGGAGTCCTTCTCGATGTAGGTGTCGGTCTGCGGGACGTACGCCTCAGGCTGGTAGTAGTCGTAGTAGCTGACGAAGTACTCGACCGCGTTGTCCGGGAAGAACCCGCGCAGCTCGTTGGCCAGCTGAGCGGCGAGCGTCTTGTTCGGCGCCATCACCAGCGTCGGCCGCTGCACCTTCTCCACCAGCCAGGCCGTTGTCGCCGACTTACCGGTACCGGTCGCGCCGAGGAGGACGACGTCCTTCTCCCCCGCCGCGATCCGCTTCTCCAGCTCGGCGATGGCCTGCGGCTGGTCACCGGAGGGCTGGTAGTCGGCGACCATGCGGAATCGGCCGTCGGTGCGCGGGATGTCACCGATCGGCCGGAACTCGGAGTGCGCGGTTACTGGATACTCGGTCGCGAATGCCACGTATCGAGAGTAAGCCTGTCCACCGACAGTTGTGGACCCGCGCCCGCGAGGCGCCAAGGCCGACACCGAGATCGAACAGTTCATGGACGCCTGTGGACCCGCGCCCGCGAGCAGCCAAGAACACCCGATCGATCAGGCCGGATCGTCGGCAGGCGTGGTGGCCGGTGTGGTGGCGTATCGGCTCATCACCTCGATGGTGGCCTGCTCGGTGAGCGCCCGGCCGCCGGCGATCATGTCCCGCAGGTCCCGGAAGTACCGGACGTAGTGGTCGGGCGTGAAGGTGTTGAGCAGTACGGCGGGTTCGTCGCCCGGATTGGCGAAGGTGTGCGGGGCGCCCGGCGGGACCATCACCAGGGTGCCGGCGCTCGCCTCGTGGACTGTGGTCCCGACGGTGAACCGGACCGCGCCGGACACCACGTAGAAGCCCTCGTCATGTTCGGCGTGGCGGTGCTGCGGCGGCCCTTCGGTATGCGGCGCCAGGGTGATCTCGCCGATTCCGAGCCGGTGCCCGGTGGTCGCGCCGTCCTCAAGGATGCGCATCCGAACGGCGCCCAGCTGGATGGCCTCGCCGCCCTCCGGCCCGACCACGGAAACCTCGGTCATCTGCCCCAACCCCTTCATGCGAGCCATCTCTTATGACAAGAGGAAGCTAACATTAACGACGAGAGTTGTCCATCGTCGCGAGAGTCTCCTCGCGTTACTCGCCAGGCCGATCCGAATTGACCGAAGGCGATCTTCATGCTTTCGAGTGACATCCGATTGGTGGATCGGTGTCTGGGCAGATCGCGGGCAGGATGGCGACATGACAGCCGGTCCCTATCTGCTGCCGCAGCGCCAGCCGGCGCAAGCCCCGGATGCGATCGACGTGCATCCGCCCAAGGTCGAGTATTTCGACGTCCCGGCCATGACGAACACCGATCCCAAGGGCTTCGTGCGCGAGGTCGAGGAGTATCGGGTCGAGCCGTTCGGGCTGTACATGGCGCGCCCGGTCGTCGGCAGGCCGAAGGTCGCCTACCTGGAGTCGTGGCTGCTGCCGGACCTCGGCCTGCGGATCAGCGACTGGCACTTCCGGCCCGGCCAGGAGCGCGACCAGGACTTCTACCTCGACATCGCCCAGATCGAACCCGGCCCCGAGGTCTGGCGCGCGACCGATCTGTACCTGGACATCGTGCTGCGCACCGGACGTGACTTCGAGGTGCTCGACACCGACGAACTACTCGCCGCGATGGGCGCGGGCCTGCTCGACCGATACACCGGTCAGCGCGCGTTCGAAACCACCTATCGGGCGGTCGAACAGCTCGCCAAGCACGACTACGACTTGGCCGCCTGGCTCGATGACCTGCACATTAACCTCACCTGGCGACGCAAGTAGCCCCTTAGTGGAGAACTTCTCCGCCCGCAACAGCCATTTGATCGCTCCCTTGCCTGGGCGTTAAATCGGTATGAAGTCGTACTCAACTCGTGATGTAACGAATCGACCCCAGGGGTCACCAGCCGCATACGCACGGCTACTCTCGGGCTGGTGGGAACGGTCATCACACCCCAGCTGGTTGACATTGTCGACACCTTTACGGCACAGCGGTGCTACTCATCCGGTACATCGCATCGGCTGACGTTCTGTCAGGTAGAGCCGTGGGGACTGCGGATGGAATGTCCGACTCCGGAAGATCCGTTCATGGACAGCGAGGTCACCTGGCTGCTGCCCGACGTCGGCCTCCGGCTCTCCCACAAACGGCCCCGATCACGCCACGCGCGCATCGGTCCGAGCACCCTGACCGCGGTGCGCATCCAACGCGACAGCCGCGCCTGGCGCACCACCGACCTGCTGCTCGGCCTTTCGGTACCGGGTGGCACGACGGCCAGGATCGTCGGTTCCGAGGAGTTCGCGGCGGCCGTGTCCGGCCAGGTGCTGCGCCCCGGCGACGCCGATCTCGCCCTGCACACCGTGCACCGCACGCTGGAGGAGATCAGCCGCTGCTACCACGAACTGGCGCCGTGGCTGTCCTACCAGCAGATCACCGCGCCCTGGCCGCCGCTGTAGTTCCCACCCGGTTTCCGTTCTCGGGTAAGGGAATCGCGCGATCTGGGATGCGCCGCGACGGATACCGAAGGCGTACTAGGTTGGCGCCATGACACAGATCGTTCTGCCCGATCCCGGTACGCCGTTCGGCGAGCGGGTCGTCACAAGGCTGGATACCGCACAGGTCATCTGGTTGACCACGGTCGGCAAGGACGGCACCCCGCAGCCGAACCCGGTCTGGTTCCTCAAGACCGACGAGGGCCTGCTCGTCTACAACCGGCCGGACGCCAATCGGCTCACCCATGTCGTCGACCGGCCGCGCGTCGCGTTGCACCTCGACGGCAAGGGTGACGGCACCGACATCATCGTGCTGACCGGCACGGCACGCCGACTGGAGAACCAGTCACCTGCCCACGAAGTGCCGGCCTATGTTGCCAAGTACGGCACCGCGATGGCTCGGGTCAGCGACAGCGCCGAGAAGTTCGGCGCGGCCTATCCGGTGCCGTTGCTCATCGAGATCGGCAAAGTGCGCGGGTTCTGACCGGCAGGAACGCGAGGAGTGTTCCGGGTGTCGGGAGCTTTCGCCGCCCGACAGGGCCGGTACTACGTTGCTTCCTATGACGGAAAGCGTTCTCCCCGATCCCGGCACTCCGTTCGGCGAACGGGTCCGGCAGCGACTTGCCGGTGAGCAGATCATCTGGTTGACCACGGTCGGCAAGGACGGCACGCCGCAGCCGAACCCGGTCTGGTACCTCTGGCAGGACGACCACATCCTGATCTACAACGGAGCGGACGTGAAGCGGCTCGCGCACATCGCCGCGCGGCCGACGGTCGCGCTGAGTTTCGACGGCAACGGCAAGGGCGGCGACATCGTCGTCATCGCCGGCCGGGCCAGCATCGTCTCCGACGAGCCGGTGCCGCACGAACAGCCGGGGTTCGTGGAGAAGTACCTGGCCGGCATGGTTCGGATGTACGGCACTCCCGAGCACTTCACCGAGACCCACCCGGTGGTGATCCGGGTCGACTTCACCAAGGTCCGCGGTTTCTGAACAACCGTCAAGCCTGGGCAGACCTTCGCCGCGCGGCGCCGGCCGGTTCGGTGATCGGCAGGCGCCGCACGGCGCGGGCTCACGCCGGGTCGGGGACGGTCCAGCCGGACCGTCGCGCCCAGTCCTCGGCGCGGGACTGTGCCGCGTCGAGCCAGCCATGCTGTGCCCTGCCGTACTCGGTGATCGACCGGTCGTGGTGGCCGGCGGCCAGACCGCGCTTGAGTTCCTCGTACTCGGCCCGAGCCGTCTCGTCGGCGCGCAGCCAGTCCCGCGCCAGCAGCGCGTAGCGCCAGCCGGGGCCGTCGGCGATCCGCAGGTGCAGGTTGACCCAGCGAGCCGGATCGGCGCTGACATGGGTTCGCTCGACCCGGTGCTCGGGGTCCGGGTCGCTCGGTTTCGGCGTATCGGCGTCGAGGCCGGCACAACGTGGGAAGCCGGCCGAGGCCAGCGACTGGTCGAGGTCGTCGGCGTCGGCCATCGACCGGACCGCGACCTGAAGATCGAGGACGTCCTTGGCGGCGAGGCCGGGTACCGCGGTCGAGCCGATGTGGTCGACGCGCTGGGCGAGCGCGCCAGCGGCCAGCCGGATGCGGGCCGCGACCCGTTGGGCCTGCGCGGGCCATTCCCGGTGGTAGGGAACGATCTTCGGCGCGCCCCGGTCGGCGTAGCGGCGCAGCCGGATGTTCGCCTCGAACGGCACCAGCCGGTCGGCCCACAGCGCGTCCACCTCGGCCAGCACCTCGTCCTGGCTGCCGCCGTTGTCCAGCCAGACGTCCGCGACGGCGCGCCGCCGCGCCTCGTCGGCCTGGGCCGCGATCCGCGCGGTGATTTCCTCCTCGGTCATCCCCCGGTCCCGCACCAGCCGCCGAATCCGCTCCGGTACCGGCGCGTCGACCACGATGACGAGGTGGTACATCGGGGCGAGCCCGTTCTCCACCAGCAGCGGCACATCGTGCACCAGGACGGCGTCCTCTGGCGCGGCCGAGGTGAGTTCCGCGGTGCGGGTGCCGATCAGCGGATGCACGATCCCGTTGAGCCGCTGCCGCGCCGAGTCGTCGGCGAACACCACCCGTGCCAGCGCGGCCCGGTCGAGCGACCCGTCCGGCGCGAGCACCTCTCCGCCGAAGGCCTCGGTCACCTTGGCGAGGCCGATCGAGCCGGGCTCGACCACCTGCCGGGCGATCCGATCCGCATCGATGATGGTGGCGCCGTGCTCGGCCAACCGGCCGGACACCGTCGACTTGCCCGACCCGATTCCGCCGGTGAGACCTACCCGCAGCATGGCTGGATTTTGTCAGGATCTTGCGCCGCCCGGCACGGCCGCGCCGGTCGAGCGCGGTTTTCTTCGGCGCGGCCCGGCAGCCGGTCCGAAGGGCAGCGCGTTCAGGCGTGTTGGGCGGCGTTGAGGGCCTTGGTGGCGAGGGCGATCAAGGCTGGACCGATGTTGCCGGCCGCCAGGACACCGTTGGCGGCGGACACCAGGATGGTGAGGTTGCCGGCGGAGAGCACGATTTCCTGGCTGGTGCCGGCCAACAGGTCCGCGTTCATGGCGCCGACCCGGACGGTGCTGGCGACGTAGCCGGTGTCGCGTGCCTCGTTCACGGTCTCCAACACCCGGTGCTGGGCCTGGGCCTGCGTGCCGTAGGAGGAGATGCCGATGGACAGCACACCGGTGGTGATCGCCTGGTTGGGCGGGATGCCGTAGTAGCAGTCCAGCCGGGCGGTGCGGCCGATGGAGGCCTCCGGGATGCCGACGATCTGGTTCGCGGTGCCGGTGAGCTGATGACCGACGGCCGCGTTCACGTCACCGAACCGGGCGACGGGATCGCAGGAGGCGGGCACCTTGCCGGCGAACGGCGGCGCGCTGGACGGGGAGGAGGCAAAGGTCGGCACCTTCGTCGGGTTCGCCGGCTGGTTGCCGCCCGAACAGGCGACGAGCACGCCGACCAAACCGACTGCCACCACAGCGGACAAACCAGCCGACCACCACCGACGGTCCATACCGCGCACGGTAACGCGGGATCGGTGAAACGACGAGGACCCCGCGCCGGATTCGGCGCGGGGTCCCCCTATCGGAGTCTTCTACCCGGCTAGGTCAACCGGGCAAGACGATCAGACACCGCCGGAGAGCTTCTCCCGCAGCGCGGCCAGCTGCTCGTCGCTGGCCAGCGAGCCACCAGCCGATGCGGCGGCGGGAGCTTCCTCGGCGGAGGAGGAGTAGTTGCCACTCGCCTCGGCGGCACCGGCTTCCGCGTCGGCCTCGGCGGCCTTCACGATCTGCTTCATGTGCTGCTCGTAGCGGGTGTGCGCCTCCGCGTACTGGCGCTCCCACTCCTCGCGCTGCTTGTCGAAGCCGTCCTGCCACTCCTGGGTCTCGGGATCGAAGCCCTCGGGGTAGATGTAGTTGCCCTGGTCGTCGTACTCGGCGGACATGCCGTACTGCGTGGGGTCGAACTCGGTGTCCGCGGTGAAGCCCTCGTTGGCCTGCTTGAGCGAGAGCGAGATCCGGCGACGGTCCAGGTCGATGTCGATGACCTTGACCATGACGTCGTCGTTGACCTGCACGACCTGCTCCGGGATCTCCACGTGGCGCTCGGCCAACTCGGAGATGTGCACAAGGCCCTCGATGCCCTCGTCGACCCGGACGAACGCGCCGAAGGGCACCAGCTTGGTGACCTTGCCCGGCACGATCTGGCCGATCGCGTGGGTACGGGCGAACTGACGCCACGGGTCTTCCTGGGTCGCCTTCAGCGACAGGGAGACACGCTCGCGCTCCATGTCGACGTCGAGCACCTCGACGGTGACTTCCTGGCCGACCTCGACAACCTCGTTCGGGTGGTCGATGTGCTTCCAGGACAGTTCCGAGACGTGCACGAGACCGTCGACGCCGCCAAGGTCGACGAACGCGCCGAAGTTGACGATGGAGGACACGACGCCCTTGCGGACCTGGCCCTTCTGCAGCTGGTTGAGGAACTCGCTGCGGACCTCGGACTGGGTCTGCTCCAGCCACGCGCGGCGGGACAGGACCACGTTGTTGCGGTTCTTGTCCAGCTCGATGATCTTGGCTTCGAGCTCGCGGCCGACGTAGGGCTGCAGATCACGCACGCGGCGCATCTCCACCAGGGAGGCGGGCAGGAAGCCCCGCAGCCCGATGTCCAGGATCAGGCCACCCTTGACCACCTCGATGACGGTGCCCTTGACCGGCTCGTCCTTCTCCTTGAGCCCCTCGATCGTGCCCCAGGCGCGTTCGTACTGAGCGCGCTTCTTGGACAGGATCAACCGACCCTCTTTGTCCTCCTTCTGCAGGACAAGGGCCTCGACCTCGTCACCGACGCTGACCACTTCCGCCGGGTCGACGTCGTGCTTGATCGACAATTCGCGCGAGGGAATGACACCCTCGGTCTTGTAGCCGATATCGAGCAGCACTTCATCGCGGTCGACCTTGACGATGGTGCCTTCGACGATGTCACCATCATTGAAGTACTTGATGGTCTTGTCGATGGCGGCGAGGAAGTCCTCCTCCGTCCCGATGTCATTGATCGCGACCTGCTGCGGTGCGGCTTTTACTGCCTGCGGGACGATGGTGGTGTCGGTGGACATTAGGTGGGTTGCTCCGGTACGGATTGGTGTTGTGGGTTGGCCGTTTACGTTGTGCTCCTGCTGCGCGAAGGATGCAATGACCTGCGAAGTCTTGTGATGACGACGTCCGCACGGACTATGTCAACGAAGACGAGAGCCGCCCGATTCCCGACGAGCGGAACCGCAGGCAGCATCGAACCCACTGCGCGGGCGATATCGTACGCGAGTTTTGGGGCCGGGAGCAAACCAGGGGCCGAAGAAGGAGTGACGTGCCAGGGGAGATCGTGACCGCGACGGAAGCCGAAGGACCCGCCCACGGCGGGGACGACTCCGGCCGCATGAGCGCTGAGCTGGCCTTGGGCACCGTCGGCATCGCCAAACGCGGTGTCGACGCGAGCGAGTCACGCGCGGCCAGCCGGGCCTGGTGGGACGCGGACGCCGATGACTACCAGACCGAGCACGGCGAGTTCCTCGGCGTCGCGGACTTCGTCTGGTGCCCGGAGGGACTGCGTGAATCCGATGCCGAATTGTTGGGTTCGGTGCGTGGACTGTCGATCTTGGAGGTTGGCTGCGGTTCGGCACCGTGCGCCCGCTGGCTGGCCGCGCAGGGCGCCCGGCCGGTGGCGTTCGACCTCTCCGGCGGCATGCTCGCGCACGCCCTGCGCGGCAATGCCGCCAGCGGTATCGACGTCCCACTGGTACAGGCGAGCGCGGATCAGCTGCCGTTCGCGGACAACAGTTTCGATCTCGCCTGCTCGGCGTTCGGCGCGATTCCGTTCGTCGCCGACTCCGAGGCGGTGCTGCGTGAGGTGGTCCGGGTGCTGCGGCCGGGCGCGCGGTTCGTGTTCGCGGTGACCCATCCGCTGCGGTGGATCTTCCCGGACGATCCGGGCCCCGAGGGCCTTTCGGTCGCACAGTCCTATTTCGACCGGACGCCCTACGTCGAGGTCGACGAGACCGGGGCGGCGACCTACGTGGAGCACCACCGCACGGTCGGTGACTTCGTCCGGCAGATCAACGCGGCCGGGCTGATCCTGCGGGACCTGATCGAACCGGAGTGGCCGGACGGGCACACCGCGCAGTGGGGTCAGTGGAGCCCGTTGCGCGGACGGCTGTTCCCCGGCACCGCGATCTTCTGCTGCGAGACGGCGTGACGGTCGCGACGAACCTCCGACAGGCCCAGCGGGCCCGGTTCGCCGCGCTGGACGAACTGCTGCCGGACACCACCCCGACGCCCGAGGGCGAGGCGCTGTCCGCGGCCCTGCCGGACGGCAGGCGGGTGGCCGGCACGCTGGTGCGCACCAGCAACCCGCCCGGTTCGCTGCCCAGCCTCTGGTCGGCTCGGCAGGTGCTGGAGCTGTTCCCGTTGGTCGGTGAGCAGGCAGGGCCGGGGGTGTCGGCGCTGGTGCGGGCCTGGCGCGCCCAGCTGGACCGGGACGGGCCGCTCGGTGACGACTCCTCCTGCGTGATCACCTGGCCGAGCCGGGACGGCGCGGTGAGCCGGGTGCTGCTCGACCACGGTTTCGTCCCGCTGACCGTCCTCGCGGTGCGCAGGCCGATGACCAACCGGCCGACGCCGATGCCCCGGCTTGAGCCGGGGGTCGTGGTGCGCAGGGCCCGGCACGGCGATCTTGAGGTGGCGACCCAGATCGCGCTCGCGGAACTGGCGTACTCGGCGAATCTCGGCGGCACCGTGGTGCGCCCGGACGCGGTCGCGCTCAAGCGGTCCGCGCTGGAGTACCACCTCAACCAGCGCGATCCGATGTGGATCATCGAGCGGGACGGGGTCGCGGTGGGTATCGCCGAATGCTGGCTGACCGATGCCGCGCCGGGCGCCTCCCGCCGTTTCCCGGTCCCGGTCGGTCGCTGGGGATATGTCAATACGGTCTCGATCCTGCCCGGTGCGCGCGGTGGCGGCCTCGGCCAGCAGCTGATGTCGGTCGCGCACCGCGATCTGCAGCAGGGCGGCGCCAAGGGCAGCTACCTCTACTACAACCCGCCCAACCCGCTGTCCTCGGTGTTCTGGCCCCGCCAGGGCTATCGTCCATTGTGGACAATCTGGGAGATCCGGCCGGCCAACGCGCTGCGCTGACCCTCTGCCGGAGGCCGGGGTCAGATCCGGATCGCGTACTGGCTGAGTTCGCCGATCTGGTGCACGGCGGGCGGCCGGGCGGCCAGTGCGCGGTGCACGGCGTCGAGCACGCCCTCGGAGGTCTCCCGGTGGGTCAGCCAGCGGGTGCTCTCACCGTCTCGGACGAAACCGAGTACGACGAGTTGGGTGACGTGCTCGGGCAGGCTCGGCTCGGCCGCGGCACCCAGCGGTTGCGCCGCCGAACTGCCCCGCACCTCGACAACGGCCGCGTCCGAGGTCAGCAGCGGTGTGATCGCGGCGAGCACCTCGGCCCGGTAGGCGTCGTGCACCCAGGCGACGAGCAGTTCGGCCTTACCGCCAAGGGCCTTCTCGGCACGTTGGGCGAAGTCCTCCGGCGCGGCCCAGTCGGCCTCGACCCACAACGCCTGCCGGTCGTCGGCGTACTCGGGCAGGTCGGCGGGAATCGGTGCGTAGCGGCGGCTGGGTACCACGACCTGCCAGCCGTCCCTGACGAGTTCGGCGACGCAGCCGGCCAGCATGCCGGTGCCACCGACGACGAGAGCCCGTTTCATGATTGCGTCCACTGCGGACGGCGACTACCCGACCGCGATCTGTTGAGGATGACGGGAACCAAGCCAGCACAGCTGTTCAGCGCCATTCAACCACCGTACGCCGAGGGTCAACCCACCGCAGCCGCCCCGCGTTCGGCAACGTGACTGTAACCGACCATTCATCCGGCCATTGAACCGATCGAGCGGCGTCAGCCGCCCTGCCGACCGACGCAGGTGGGTTCGTAGGGCTGATCGGGCAGCAGTTGCGCCCAGCGAGTCTGGCCGACCACACCGACGACGGCGCAGAGCTGGCCGCTGACCTGGCTGGGGTCCAGCTCCCAGAACCGGGCCACGTCGGGAGTGCCGGCACTGGCCAACAACCGGCTGTCGGCACTGAACGCGAGACCGGTCACGGTGCCGGTCGGCCGGTTGAGCGTGGCGAGGTCGGTGCGGCCCACGAGGTCCCAGAGGTGGATGGCGCTGCCGTCGGCGGCGGCAAGGGTGTGTCCGTCCAGGCTGATCGCGACCGCGCTCGCGTTGGCCGGTAACGGAAAGCTGGCCAGCAAGCTGGCCGAGGCGGTGTCCCAGAGCTTCACGGTGCCGTCGCCGCAGGCCGCCGCGAGGGTCCGGCCGTCCGGGCTCAGCGCGATCCCGGTGATGTCCGGGTTGCCACGCAGGGTCGCGGTCAGAGTGCGGGTGCGGGCATCCCAGATCCGGATGGGATGGCCGGCGCCTTCGCTGGCCCCGGCCAGGGTGGTGCCGTCGAGACTGAACGCGACGGCGGTCACCGCGCCGGGGCCTGCCGCGATCGTGCCGGCGGATCGTCGGCGGCCGAGATCCCGGAGCCCGATCGTGCCATCGCCGTTCGCGGTGGCCAGGATCTGCTCGTCAGGGCCGACCGTGCCGACGGCGAGTGCGTTCGCCGGACCGAGGGTGTCCAGCGCGGTACGGGTGCTGGTCCGCCACCGCACAACGGGACCATTGGCATAGCCGGCGATCACCTGCTGGCCGTCCGAGCTGAACGCCACCGAATCGACGGCACCCACCGGGCCGGGCGCGGGAATCGTGGCGACCGGGGTGGGACCGGTCGCGGTCCGCAGCTCGATGGTGCCGTCGGCGGCACCGGTCGCGACGAGCGCACCGTTGCGGCTGTAGGCAACAGCGGTCGTCATCGTGGTCGCCGTTGCGGTCACGGTGGCCGCGGTGGCCATCGTCGCGGTCGCGGTGCCGGCCAGACTCCAGAGCAGCGTGTCGTCGCCGTCCGTGGTGACCAGGGTGCGACCGTCCGGACTGAACGCGATGACTGGCCAATCGGTGACATCCGCCAGACCGGTGAGGGTGTCGCGCAGGGACCCGGTCGCGACGTCCCAGAGCTGGACACCGTTCGGGCCGACCGTGGCGACGGTGCTGGCATCCGGGCTGAAGACGACCGAACGCAGCGCGGTCGACACCCCGGACGAGATACCAGCGGGGGCGGCGGCAACCGATTTCCCGCCGATGACGGACACCCGCCGCCAGGTCTTGGTGTCCCAGATCGACGCGGTGCCGTCCGGTTCGGTGCTGGCCAGCCATCGGCCGTTCGAACTGAAGTCGACCTGCTCGACCGGCCCCGGCGGCCCACTCAGCACGGGGCCCGGCACGCCGGTCTCCGCTGCGAACAACTGCACCGTTCCGTCGCCGTTCCCGACGGCGAGCAGTTGCCCGTCGGGACTGAACGCCACGGTTTCCGCGCTCGTCGTCGCGGTCGCGTACTGGGCAACCTGGGTCTGGTCGGTCACCGACCAGCGGATGACGACGTGATTGTCGGTCGCCGCCACGATCGTCGTGCCGTCGGGACTGAACGCCAACTGCGTCACCTCGTCGGCCGGGACCCGCAGCAGTCCGAGCACGGTGTGGCGCACGGCGTCCACCAGTTCGACGGCGCCGGTGGTGCCGACCCGCTTGATCGGGCCGGTCACGCCGGCCGAGTCCAGCGTGACGGCGAAGGCCAGTTTGGTGCCGTCGGGACTGAACACCACGTCGTGGGTTGGGCCACCGACCGGGATCGTGGTGAGCAGCCCGTCGGTACGGGGGTCCCAGAGTTTGACCGTGCCGTCCTCGCTCGCGGTCGCCATGGTGTGGGTGACCGGGTTGAACGCCACGCCGGAGACCGGCCCGGTGTGGCCGGTCAGCCGGGTGACCGGGTACTGGGACTGCGCGCTGAGCAGGGCGGAGCGAGCCTCGGTCGTCGGGTCCTGTTCGTAGGCGGCCAGCGCGAGCACCATCGCGGTGTCCGGTTCGGTCGCGGCGGCCGAGTCGGCGGCCAGTTGCCGGGAGATCGCGTCCTGCCGTTGCGCGTCCGCGGAGCGCCGGCCGGCCTGGGCGAACACGGCCAGGCCGCCGCTGATCACCAACAGCACCGTGAGCACGACGGTGACCCAACGCAGCTGCCGGCGGCGCACGGTGCCGCGTCGGTGGACGGTGTCGGCGTTGATGCTGGCGAGGAGGAAGGCGCGCTCCCGTCGGGACAGGCACTGGTCGTGGGTTGGTGCCCATTCGGCGGCGACGGCAAGCCTCGTCCCCCGGTACAGGGCACCCTCATCGCGGTGCAGTGACTCCCAGATGTCGGTGGCCTCGGTGAGCTGCCGGTGCACGCGCAGGCCCGCGCGATCGGCGTCCAGCCAACCGCGCAGCCGGGGCCAGCAGCGGATCAGCGCCTCGTGCGTCATCTCCACCCGCGTCCCGTCGAGCACGATCAGCCGTGCCTCGGTCAACCGGTCGAGTACGACGGCGAGGTTGGGGTCGTCGCTGTCGAGTTCGCTGCGGGGCACCCGGCGTTTGGTGTCCTCGGCCTCCTCGCCGACCGCGATCAGCCGCAGGAACAGATCCTCGGCGACCCGCTGCTGAGCATCGTCGAACCCGGCATGGACGGCCTCCGCGGTGTGCGCGATGGCGTGCGTGATCCCGCCGGCTGCCTGATAGCCGCGCAGGGTGAGCGCGTTGCCCCTGCGGCGCCGCCAGGTTTCCACCAACGCGTGTGAGACCAGCGGCAGTACTCCTGGTTGGCCTGCCGCGTCGGCGACCACCTGCGCCAGCAGTGCGCTCTCCACGGTGTAGTCGGCATCGGCCGCGGGTTGGGTGATCGCGGCGCGCAGGCCATCGACATCCAGCGGGCCCACGAGCAGCTGCGCGTCCTGCAGCGCGTCGACGAGTTCCGGGTAGCCGGCGCACTGGGTGTAGAAGTCGGTGCGGACGCCGAGCACGACGCGGGTGCAGGAGATGGGCGCGGTGCTCGCGTACCCGAGCGCGCGCAGGAATGCACCGCGCTCGGCCTCGTCCTCGCAGAGGGTGAAGATCTCTTCGAACTGGTCGACGACGAGCACGACGTCCTGCTCGTCACGCTGATCGTGGCGGGCCTGGCGAATCCGCTGGTGCAGCGAGTCCGGTTCGGCGCGCAGTTCGGCGCGCAGCGCGGCGGGGGGCTGGTTGGTGAGGCCTGCGACGGCGATCGCGCATTCCTCGAGCGGATGCGCGCCGGGAGTGAACAGCACGACGGCCTGCCGGGCACGCAGCCGGGCGACCAGTCCGGCGCGCAGCAAGGAGGACTTGCCGACCCCGGACGCGCCGAACACCCCGAGAAAACGCTGTTCGGCGACCCGGCCGACGAGCCGTTCGGTGAGATCCTCGCGACCGTGGAAACGGCCGCTGTCCTTCGGCTGGAAAGCCCGCAAACCGACATACGGACAATGTTCTTCGGGATTTCGGGTATCGACCGAGTCCGGACTCGCGGCGGCGGAGACGGCCAATTCCGCGGCAACGGCGTGCCAACGTTGTTCCCATTCCTCGGCAGCGCCGCCGCAGGCGCGAACATAGGCCAGGGTCACCGAAAGGCTGGGCAGTCTGCGCCCACCCGCCGCGTCCGACAGCGTGCCGGCGGAATAGTGCGCCCGCCGCGCCAACTCCCGGTAAGGCGGCGATCCAGCGGTTTCGCGCAGCTCACGCAGTTGCGCGGCGAATGGCGGCAGCGGGCCGCCGTCGAGTTCCAGCGGTCGTTCGGCACGCGGCATTTCGACACCCCCCGGTGGTCCCCGCAAGTGTTCCGAGGTTGTCGTTCGGTGTCCAGCCTTCGACACCGAACAACGCGTTCGGACTAGAAATGCGGTTACCGGGTCCCGCCGTCACGAGGGGGATCGCGGGACCCGGTCCCTACGAAGTCGCTGGCAACGAAGACCGGCACGGAAGAAGGTGCATCGCATGAACCCGATCGGGTCGGCAGGCGCGACGGAATATCCCCGCCTGCGAGAGGTAAGCGGCTCGCTCGCCGCGCCGGATTTGCGGCATCGGCCATTTCGGTAGGGTCCGCCGGCGGCCGTCGGGGGTCGGCCGCCGGCGGAATTTTCACCCCGATCGGATCAGTCGCATCAGCGTCCGGTTGCCCATACTGGTTCTCGCTCTGGTTGACGACGACGTTAGCTATGGAGGGCCAGTGACAGTGCAGTCCGGTCGTTGGCAGCGCGGTGTCGCGTTGCTGTCCCTGCTCGGCGCGGCAGCGACCGCCGGTGTGGCCGGTCCCGGCCTCGCCTCGGCGGCCACCACGGGTTCGGCCCCTTCCGCAGCGCTCAACAGCGAGTACGTCGCATTGGGTGATTCGTTCGCGGCCGGGCCGCTGATCCTGCCCCAGGTCGAACTCGACCCGTGTTTCCAGTCCGCCAACGACTACGCGCATCTTCTCGCCCGGGCATTGCGGGTGAGCACCTTTCACGATGTGACGTGCAGCAGCGCGACCACCGACAACATGACCAGCCCGCAACCGGCCAGCCTGCCCTTCGACCCGGCCGTGCCGCCGCAGTTCGACGCGCTGACCGCGAACACCACCCTGGTCACGCTGACCATCGGCGCCAACGACGCCGGCCTGGTCGGCCTCGCCACCGGCTGCCTGAACCTGCTGCCCCCGCCGCTGGGCACCTCCTGCGCGGCGACCTACACCGCGGGCGGGGTGGACAAGGGCGCGGCAGCCGTCGACGCGGCCATCCCGAAGATCGCCGCGACGCTGGACGCCATCCACCAGCGGTCCCCGCACGCGCGGGTCGTCGTCACCAGCTACGGCGACTACATGACGCCCGGCGGCTGTTATCCGTTGCAGCCGATCTGGCCACAGGACGGCGCCTACCTGCAAGGACTGGTCGACCGAATCGGTACCGAAACCGCGCGGCTTGCCACGACCCGGCCCTACGTCACCTACGTCGACTTCATCGGACCGGGCGCGGGCCACACCGCCTGCGATCCCGGCAACAACTGGGTGACCGGTTTCGTCCCGGTCGACGGCATCGTCCCGCTGCACCCGACCGCACAGGGCGAGCAGGCTTTCGCCCAGCTGATCCTCGCGGCACTGGCCAAGAATTGACCCGATCAACGCCAGCGCGCCCAGCCGGTTTTCGGTGCACCGGCTGGGCGCGGAATCTCTGCCGGTGCCCTTGACCGGTGCGTGGTGTGCTAGCCAGCCCGAGTCGGCTCAGCCGCGCGTTGTTGACCGCTGCGGCCAACAACGAGAAATCGGCTGTCACCTTCACCAGTCCCCGCACCCGAGCGTGACGTCGCCACATCAGATGCCCGATCTTGCGCTCCACTTTCGGGCGGGTGGCCCGGTAGTCGGCTTCCAGGCCGGATCAGCTTGCCGTGCCAGCCTTCGGGCTCCCGCACGAGCCAGTTGGACACTTCCTGACCAGCACCACCCAACAACCCTGGCCATGAAGTGTCGCCTGCCACGGCGAAGGGACCACCGTTTGCCATGAGCTAGGGACCAGCTCGGGCCGGCGGTCGCGGGCCGTGTGTTGATGGTGGTCCAGCCGGTGGAAATGGTCAACTCTGGGTGTCCTCGTCCCGGTCGGCG
>DATATE010000135.1:0-12863 GCA_036268955.1 Pseudonocardiaceae bacterium | reverse complement strand
ATCCGCAGCTACCTGTCCACCGCCGCCAAACACGGCCGGCACAATGTTCGAGGTCCTCGTGATGCTCGCCGAGGGCCGTCCCTGGCTACCCGCGATTCACTAACCTGACCAGTTACGAATCATCAACCCGATGCTACAGCGCCTGACGGGTGATTGTGGCCTCTCGCTGGACCAGTGAGCTTTTCCATCCTGGTCGAGATGTGTTGGGCGGCAACGTCTCTTGCTGATTACAGATTGACAATCAACGGCGCGTCACCACCGCGGCATGACGAAGCCCCTGGTAGCAGAACTCTCGACCAAGATCGCTCCGCAGGACCCAGGGGCTCCACATGTTGTTCTTCTACGACAGCCGCACTTTTGATCTTGTCAGGCTTGGTTGATTTGTCGGCGTAGCCGGGCGCGGTGGTGGCACCAGCGGGCGCGGCTTGGTGACGTCGTCGCCACCAGACCCAGTGCAGATGGTGGGCTTCGGATTGCAGACAGCGGATGACCAGCAAGAACAGGCGTTTGATTTCGGCGACCGTCAGAGCGATCAGACCAAGATCCTCCGGTGGTTGCTCGTCGGGAGCGGTGAGCAGGATCGGAGCGGACGCGCGGGTTCTGGCCTGGGCCGCGGTGACAGCACAGACTGCGAGTGCGGCCAGGGTCAGCACGATGTGCCGGAGTAAGGCTATGTAGAGACGGACTTGGCAGTGACCGAGTCCGAAGTGGTCCTTGCCGAACTCGAAATCCTCCTCGGCCGGGCAGCGCAGGCTCATGTACCGGGCGCAGTGTCTGCTACGAGGTCACCGTGCGATCACGCCTTTCCACGGCCTGGTCACCGACGGCACCGCACCCGACGTCCGTGCACGACAACAACATCCCTACTCTCGTGGACCTGCCGGGATGTACGGACGTGGACTGCATTGCGCGGAACAAAAATGCCCGCGATCTGTCCTTGCCCCGGACCGCGCTATCCGGGTTATATGTGAGCAGCATCCAGGAGGGCGGTTGGATGACAGCGGAGCCGGAGGATACGGATCGTCTGGAACTCGCGGAACGGTTGGTGACGGAGTACGAGGCCGGTAACGGCACCACCGACGACCTGATCGCCGCCTGCGAGCACGCCGAGGCGATCACGGACGGACCACGGTGGGTAGGCTCTCGCACCGTGCTGGCTGTCGCGTACGAGTATCTCGCGTTCGAGACCGGTGTTCCGCTGTACTTCGACCGGGCGGTCGACGCCGCCGACGAGTTGGCCCGCTGGATTCCGGAGCCTAGCGTACTGGTCGATGCCGCGCGGGTGCGGCTGTTCCGCTACTACCAGTTGCCGGGCGCAGTGCCGGAACGGTTTCCGTCGCTGGAGTCGGCTGCTGACCACCTGGAACACGCGCTGGCGATCGTGTCGTCGGACGAGGACCGCATCGGCGCCGAAACGATACTCGGACTTGTGACGGCGGAACGCGCACTGGCATACGAACCGGACGCGGTGACGGCCGCCCGCGCGATCGAACTGCTCACGAGGAGCCTGGACTTCCTGGAACTGACCGACTTCCCACGCGAGATGGTCCTGCGCACGCTGGCCGATACGCACCTGCTGCGCTACTGCACGGAGGGAATGCGCGGTTCGGCCGACCGGGACGACGACCTGGACATCGCCATCGAGAAGTACACGGAAGCCGTACAAGACTACGGCACCGATCTCGCGCCCGACCTGATCGGCGCGCTGATGATGCGCCTGTCCGACCGGCCAACCGCGGAGGACCGGGAGGAGGCGATCCACTTGTTGGAATCTGTTGTGGACTGCACTGATCCGTCGACGCTGGACCTCGAACAGGCAGAGCAACTCGGTGAACTGCTGAACCACCGTGCCGAGGACGACGGCACCGCTGAGTCCGCAAACGCCGCGGTGTTGTTCCTGGAACGGGCGATCGACGCTGTCGGTCCGATCAGCGGGTCGTTGAACACGCTGCTCCTCACCGCGTACGGCCGGCCGGGGCAGATCACAGTCAGCAGGCTGAACAGGGCGATCGAATTGATCGACGAGACCGTGCGCAACGAACCGGACTCGGACACCGGCGTCCTGCGGTGGGTGCGCGCGCTGGCCTTCGCGGACCGGACACACCGGCTCGCGTTGCCCGCCGACCGCGCCCTGGCTAGGCAGGCGCTCACCGAGGCACTGTCCGGCACAGCGGACTTCGACTGGAACCATCTCGCGTTGCTGTCCTCGCTCGCCGTCCTGATCGCGGTTGAACAGGGCACAGCCGCGCCGCAGGGCTGGTCTCCGTACCGGATGGGGGATTCGTTCCCGTCGGAGCAGCGGGTGCTGGTCCGCGCGTGGCTCGAGGACCATCAGCCACCCGGTTCTCCGGACTATGTGGCCACGATCGCGTTGTTGCGCGCGGATGAGGTGCCGCACGAACCAGCCGCACGGGACGTGCGGGTGGCCGGCTTGCGGGTCTCCGTGCCCGCCCTGGCGGCGGCCGTCGGGGCCGGGGACAGCCGGATCCAGTTGCTGGTGCGCAGGAAATACGGCGAGCAACTCGGCGAACTGGGCAGGCTGACCGATTCCCTGCCCGACGTGCGGAAGGCAGCCGTCCTCCTGGACGAACTGCTGGGCGATCTGCCGACCGGGCACCCGTTGCGCGCTGGCACACTTGGGTACTTCGCGAACAACGTCTTCAGCGGGCGGCTGCTGGACACGGTCGGGGTGGACTACGCCAACGCGAGGTCGGCGCTGACAGATGCGATCGACGACCCCACCGTCCTACCACCGCTGCGGGCGGCGTTCCTGCTGATCCTGTGCTCGATCGAGACCGACACGCAGGTGTACGGTGACCGCGACTTCGCGCTGGCCCTGCACTACGCTCAGCGGGCGGTGCTGGAACTGGCCGACGATGACCCCAACCATGCGGCGGCCCGGTATCAGCTGGCGGGACTGTTGTTGGTCAGATTCGGTTTCGACGGTGCCATCGAGGACGCTGTCGCGGCGCGGCAACACCTGCGCGTGATCCTCGACCAGTTCAGGCGAGGCATCGCGACGCCATTGCCCACCGAGCACGACGTGCTGCGCATCCTGCACCAGGTCGAACTTCAGATCACCCTGCGTTCCGGCAGCGCGGCGGAGAAGCTGGCTGCCGCCGAGGCGGCGATCGCCGCCGTGCCGTCGTTGGTCGACCGGGCCGATGCCACTCAGGACGAACGATACGACGCGGCGTTCACTCGCGGGCTGGCCCTGCTGTTCCGTGCCGAGCAGACTCAGCGGCGCGAGGACCTGAGAGCGGCAATACATGAGTTGATCTCTTCCGCTGACCTGGCTCCGTTGTACCTGCAACAGGGTGTCGCGCCGAGCGTGCGTGGCGCGATGATGGCGCATCTCGGTTGCCTGGAACTGGATCAGGACCAGTTCGAGCGTGGCGTCGGCATCCTCGATGAGCTGGCCGCGACCGACACCGCCGACTACCGGGACCGCGCGTCGGCTGCCCGGTTCGCCGCGTTGGCACGGTCGCGCTGGTCCGAGGTCACCGATGACCCGGCCGCGCTGGATGTCGCCATCGAGAATCTCGAGGCGAGCGACGCGATGCTGACCGAGGGCCTGGAATTCCGCAATGCGGCACGCATGTATGCGCTCAGCGCCGAGTTGTACTGGCGGCGTGGTCGTCCGGCGGATATCCAGAGGGCAGTGCAGCGGGAGCTGGATTCGTTGCGGGAACGCGGCCGGGACGTCGTCCTCCAGACCTCTAGCGACGACGCGCTGGCGATCGTCACAGACGCTGCCGACAGTTCGGCGAGGCTCGCCGCCCGATGCCTGGACCTGGGGCTGCGCACCGACGCGGTACGTGCCATCGAGGCGGGCCGCGGTCTGGTGATGCAGGCCGCCATGACGACGGAGAACATTCCTGTCCTGCTGCGCGAACACGGTCACGGCGCGCTGGCCGCCGAATGGGAGCGCGAGGAGCACAGGTCGGGCTCGTTCGGTCTGCCGGGCACGTTCGGTGGGCACGAGATACCCAGGGTGGTACCCAGCAATCTGCGGACTCGTGTCCTGCTGGCCCTCGCGTCCACCGACAGCATCCAAGCTCTGTTGAACATTCCGACGGTGCATGAGATCGAGGCCGCACTGCGGGTACTGGCCGCCGACGCGGCCGTGTACCTGCTCCCGCCCTCGGGTGACGGTCCCGGCCGGGCGCTGGTGGTGTCGGCCGACGGCGAGGTCGGCGACGTCACGCTGTCCGGCCTGCGGGACGCCAACCTCGGCCCGCTGCGGGACTACGTGGCTGCCCGCGCCGCGGCCGAGGACGCCAACGTGCCGCCGGACCGGCGTGCTGAGCTGGCGGCGGTCTGGCGCGGGGCGCTGGACCGGTTGTGCGACTGGGCGGGACGGACGGTGCTCGACCCGCTGCGCAGCCACTTGTCCGGGCTGGGTGCGGCTCCGCACGTGGTGCTGGTGCCGAGTGGGCTGCTCAGCGTGGTGCCCTGGCACGCGGCACGGACGGAGTCGCGGTACGCGGTGTCGGACTTCGTGTTCTCGTCCGCTTCGTCCGCCCGCCAGTTGTGTGTGCTGGCCGCCCGCCGGCACCGGCCACTGGCCGGGTCCCCGGTCGTGGTCGCCGATCCGACCGGGACGTTGGCCTGTGCCCCGGTCGAGGCCCGCTACGTGGCCGATTGCTATCCGGGCACCCGTCGGCTGGACACGCAGGAGGAGGTGCTGGCCGCCCTGCGTACCGGTGCGACCACCATGGCGCACTTCGGTTGCCACGCGGTGAGCGGGCCGACACCGTCCACGTCGTATCTGCGGCTGGCTGGTCACGTTGAGCTGACCGTGGCCACGATCATGGAGCAGCGGCACTCGGGGACGGCCGGCGGGCTCGTCGTGCTGGCGGCCTGCCAGAGCGGTCTCACCCAGACCGCGCACGACGAAGGCCTCACGCTGGCCAACGCGTTCGTCGCAGCAGGTGCGACGGGGGTGACCGGGGCGCTGTGGGCGGTGCCGGACGACGCGTCCAGTGTCCTGATGTGCCTGTACCACCACGAGTTGGGCCGCCCAGGTAGGCGACCGGTGGACGCGCTGCGGGCCGTCCAGTTGTGGGCGTTGGGCAGCGACCGGGCCGTCCCGGAAGACTTTCCCACCGAGCTGCTGCGATATGTATCCGATGTGGACTTCCGGCAGCCTGCGATCTGGGCGGCGTTCACCCACACCGGGTGGTGACTACGGTCGGAGCAGCCGTGCGATCTGCTGCGCGGCCTCCCGCACGTGACGACGATCCGTCTCCAGGGTGAGCCACTCGCCGCTGAAGAGTGGTTCGTGCAGCGTGGACGGCCGCGCTCCGGGCAGCAATGCCGTGATGATCAACGGAACCGGCCCGTTGGGTTTGCTCCACCGGGTCATGGCACGGACGACGTCCGTGAGTGCGCTGCCCCGGTCGACGAGGACGCACACGGCCCGTGCCCAACTGTCGACCTCGGACGGTGAGATTTCCGGCACCCGCAGCCCGACGGCCCGGAGCTGGTTCTCCAGTTGTGTGGCCAGCCGCCGATGCCGTTCGTCCCGCACGACTACCACGTCACTGGTAAAGGCATTGGCGGGCAGCTTGCGTGCCGCTTCGAAGAACCGGTCCGGTGCGGACACGAGCAGGTCCGTCCTGGCACAGCGATGGGCGATAAGCGCGGCCAACTGGTCCACCGGCGGTCCGAACAGTGACGGCAGCACGTTCTCGACGGGAACGCCCGCGTCGCACCAGTTCCGGCACAACGGGCCGAGCGCCGCCACCGTGCCCGGTCCGGGCGCCACCAGTGGGACCACCAGCAACTGGTCGCGGTCCACCGGCAGCCCGGTGCGTAACCGCGTCCACTCGGCAACGGTGCGTTCCGCCGCCTCGACACCTGCCGCATCGGTCCGGCAGGGCAGGACGACCAGATCGGGCACCCGGTAGTACACGGCGGGGTCGTTGTGCGACCCGTCGATCAGCACGAAGTCGTAGTCGGCGAGCCATCGGTCGCGAGTGTCCTCGTCGGCCCAGTCCGCTTCGCGGAGCACATGGACGAAGCTGCGTGCCGTGGTCAGCCGGTGGTCCGTCCTGGGGTTGTAACCGCGTCTGCTGACGTACAGCACCCGGTAACCCCAGTAGCCCATCTGCTCGACTGTCGCCGAGACGGGTGATCCGCCCGCCATGGTCACGATCACAGGAGTGGCCCTTCTGGTGGCGGGCGGAGGATCTCGGTCGGCCGGACGACGGGCCAGTCGGCACACCAGTCCGGCGCCACGTCGATGATCTTCGCCAGGTGCCCGGCGAAGGCCTGCATGTCCGCGTAGAAGTCGAGGTAGAGCTCCGTCCTGCGGAACTGCGGCTGTGGCCGGGCCCACGGCTTCATGTCCCGGCACTGGAGCATCTTGGCCTCGGCCGGGAAGTTGTCCCAGTCCGAGTACACGACTGGGTGGATCAGCCCGTGCGGTCGCTCGACCGTGCCCAGCCCGATGGCCTCCTCCCGTTTGGTCATCGTCTGCCATTCCGCTGTGCACCAAGGAGAAGTGAAGTACTGCGGTGTCCATACCGGTAGCAGCAGCCTGCTGGTCCGCAACGCGCGTTCCACTTCGGCCGGCCAGTGCGAGCCGGTGTGGATGTCGGTGTCGAGGAACACCCGGGGATCGTGGGTCATCTCGTCGGCGAGACATTCCTCCAGCACCGGGCGGAAGTGGTTGCGCATCCAGTCCGGTAGGCCGCCCGCGCGGCGGTAGCTGAGGAACACGTCGAACTGGTAGTCGGGCATCAGACCGGGCCTGCCGTCTGTTCCAACACCTGGATGGTGGGTTGCAGTTGCTGCCAGTCCGCAGTCGACGTGGTGGCATACACGGCGTAGTCGTTGCCGGCCGCGCGCCAGAACCAGTCCACCGCGTGCCGTTGCACGCCGTTCTTGGTGAACAGGAACTGCCACTCCACCGTGTCGTCCCCGGTCGGCGACGTCACGTCGGTGAGGCTCAGCCGCTGGTAGTCGTTGCCGAGCGCGGCCGTGCTGTCCTCGATCTGCAGGACGGCGTCCATCAGCGGCATCGACGGGGAAGCGCTGCCGCCATATCGCAGATACGTGTTCTGGTCGTCGGGATCGTCCACCTCGTCCACGGAGGCCAGTGACTCGTCGGCCGTGGGCCAGTCCGACGGCACGCTCACCTGGATGCCGACGGGCCCGGTGACCCGCGTGTAGCCCGGCGGCACGACACCGGAGGACAGGGGTGCTGCCGCCGTGGTGGTGGACGGATCGATCGTCGCGGCGGCACTGCCGGTGACCGCGGGTACCTGCTGGATCGGTTGCGGCACAGTGACCGTCGGTACGGCGACGGGCGTCGTGACGTGCTTGCCGCCCGCCAGATGCACGGCCACCAGCGCGACCACCGCGGCGAAGACCGCTCCACCCGCGATCAACGCCACCGTCATCCTACTGATCTCGCGGGATCGCCGTGGTGCCGGGAACTCCGGTTCCGGTGGCAGCTGCGGAGCAGTGTAGGGCGGGGTGGCCGGAGCCGATGTCCTCGGCGGACCCCATAACGCGCCGGGTGGCCTGCGGTGGCCGAGGTCGTCGGAATCATGTGGAGCTGTCACACGAGGCTCTTTTCATGTCAATTCCAGGACACCACGGACCGATCCCGGATCGTTATCGTCGTTTCGGGGTGCCCTCCCACATAATCGCTGGCGACCCGCATCGTGTTTCGAACAGTTTGGGCGGTCGTTACAGGGGGAAGATCCGTGTCCGCAACTGATGGTGAACTGATCCGTGTACCCGGCCGGGTCGGCACCGGTACGGTCGTGCACGTCGGCATCGCGCAGCCTGTCGACGTGCTGAACCGGCGGCTGGTGATCTCCGGCCGGGTCGGTGCGCTTGTCGCGCTGCTCGCGTTCGCCGGAGTGCTCGCGAGCAGGGGAGTGCTGGTCGTCGCGCTACTCACCGCGGCCGCCGGGCTGGCTGTCCAGGTTGGCCTCGGCTATCTGCTGCGGGCTGTGGGCGGTCGGCAGGTGGACGTGCTTCCGCTGCAGGTCAAGGATATTCAGGGCATCGAGTATCGCTGCGAGGTCTGGGGCAGACTGGTTCCCGGACCGCCGCCGGAAGGCAGCATCGTCGAGGTCTACGGCCGAACGGACAAGTCCGGCACCGTGCGGGTTCGGCAATTGGTCACGGTGGGCACCGGTGACACGGTCAAGGCGCGACAGCCGTTCACGTACGGTCTGGCCAGGACGGTCGCGGCCACCGTGGTCGTGGTCTGGGCGGTGGTCGTCGTGGTGTTGCTCTGGTCGCTGGCCACTGGTCAATAACTGGACAATGTGGTCGATCGTGTCGTTCACTACGCCAATTGGGTAACGGCGCGCGGGTGCGACACGATGGCCCTTACGGAAATGCCGAGTGTGCTGGAGTTGGCACGTGCCGAAACCATTGATCGCGAGGACCGGGAACCAGAATCTGTTATCCGGCCCGATGGCGAGGAACGCGATGCGAGGTGGCCGGCTGCACACCGGCCGCAGATCCGAGAACTACCTGCGCGCATTGCGCGCACTGGACGGTGCCGGGTCACTGGGCACCGTGGACGCCGAGAAGTTCGTGGACGACATCCGGCGGGAGTTCCACGACAGGTACACGGCTCAGCCACTGGGCATCGTCGGCAAGTGCTACCTCGGTGACCCGTTCGAGGTACACACCGTGACGCTGGACGGTTCGATCATCGACCACTACCGCGCCGGCCAGGAACTGCCCGGCGGGATGGAACGGGCCCGCACGCTGGCCGGTTCGGGCTCGTACGTGGCCATCGAGGTCTACCCCGACCGACTGATGTGCCTGCACCCGGACGGAACCGTTGTCCTACTGGGGAGTGGCTCATGACCGATCCGGCGATCGCGAACAACCTGCGGTCCATCAACAACGCGCTGAACACCATGCAGCGCAACCAGAACGCGCTGGGTGCCCAGCAGGCCGAGTTGCAGCAGTCTGTGAACCAGGTGAAGGCCACCGGCGACCAGACACAGGCCAATCTGCTCACGTTGGCGCAACAGTTCGACGTGTTCCAGCGGCAGTCCGAGTTCCGGCACAACCTGCAGGTCGCGGAGACGCAGATCGTGCAAGTCAAGCAGCAGCTCGAAACCGAGTACGGCCACTACAAGAACGTGCGCAGGCTGGCCACCGGCACGCTGCAGGCGCTCGACGCGGGCATCACGTCGCACGGCACGATGCGCCAGGTCTCCGAGGAGCTGATGCTGCTCACACCGCAGTACTGGCTGGCACCCGCACTGGTTGCCGTGGCGGCGTGGATCCGGGACGACCCGGCGCTGGCAGCGCAGGCGCTGGCCGAGGCGAACCGCAGGTCCAATGACAAGACGTCGCTGTTCTTCGCGCTGGTGCTGCGCAGGCACCAGCGCAACGCGGCGGCTGCGCGCTGGCTGGGTCAGTACACGGCACGCCAGGACCCGGCCAAGCTGTCCCCCGAGTTCATGGTCATTCTCGACGCCGTCAGCGTCGGCGCGTTCGGGCACGAGTCCAAGACGCTCGTGATGGGCCGGCTGATGGACTGGTACGGCAGGCTGTCCGACGACCAGGCGACCGTGGACCGGCAGGTGACCCGGTGGGCGGCGCAACTGGATGCCCACCGCAGACCGGTGGATCCCCGCTACCACGTCCTGCCGCAGATCAGCTCGACGTGGCCGCAGCTCAAGGACCTGTACGAGGGCGCCACAGTGCACGGCCTGGCCGAGCAGCGGCTGCGGGCGATGTTCGACGGCCCGATCGGGCAGAGCGAGGACCTCCGGGTCCGAGTGGACAACATCCTCGAAGACCTGGTGAGCGATTTCGACGCCGAGGAAGCCCCGCTGCGGCACAGAGAACAGGAGCTGAAGGAGCTCGTCAAGGCCAAAGGTGACCAGGCAGCCGCCGACAAGGCGATTCAACTGGCGAAGCCGCTGCGCGAGGCGACCCACGACTTCCTGACGCTCATCAGCAACGCCGCCGTCGACCCGCAGCAGGCGGGCACGTCGCCGGGTACCCAGCGGTTCGCGGTCGCGCTGGCCAAGGACTGGATCAGTCAGGCCAGCGGCAGGCTGGAGGCGGCCAACATCGCCGCGCACCCGGCCGCCGTGCGCGTCGACATCGACAGTTGGCAGCACTTCATCGACAGCACCACCGGCGAGGAGCAACTCGTCCGCGACCTGAGCAGACACATCGACAGGCAGACCGAGCGGGCAGTGAGCGCGGTCCGGTTCTCCGGGCCACCGCTGGCCGCTGCGATCTGCGCCGGGCTCACGTTGCTGTGCGCGCTGTGGGCGGGGATCGGGCAGAGCGTCGGCCTTGCCGTGTTCTTCCTGCTGGTCGCGATCGGCGCTGGTGGCTGGGCCGCGTACCACGCGTACGGCTTGCCGGCCCGGCGGGCGGAGCTGCGGCAGCAGGGCGAACGGCGCAAAACGGTGACCGTCGCCCAGTTGCGGGGCGGCATCGCCGAACTGATCGACCTGCGTGCCGAATGGGAACGGGAACTGGCGCTGGCCGCCCGGCTGCGGCAGTACCTGGAGCAGCTCAACGGTGCGGCGTTCGCACCCCGTGCGCCCGACCAGCTACGAGGAGCGTGAGACGTGCCGCAACCGATGTCCGAGGGTCGTCCCGCACAGCCGAGCGCGAACACCCAGGAGCCTCCTGCGTGGCCGGCCGCGCGGGACCACGAAATGGCGGTCGCGCTGCCGGACTGGGACCTGCTGCCGCCTGCGGAGTTCATCGCCCGGCACGCCGGAGCCGACCATGCCGGCTACTGAGGGGCCGTATGCCGCGTGGGTGAGCTGGCTGGCGGCGTTCGGTAGGGGCGAGGACCCACCGTCAGGCCATCTCACGCGGGTGGACCAGAGCCTCGGTCCGGAGATGCTGGCCCGGCTCACGGCGCACGTCGCGACGGCGTTCCACGACCGGCAACGGCGGTGGAGCGACGCACTCGTCCGTGACCAGCAGCTGCTGCGGATCGATCCGGCCAACGCGGGCACGGCGATCGCGGTCGTCCTGCACAACGCGCGGGCATTGCTCGCTCCACTGGTCGCGTTCACCGCCATGCAGTTGTTCCCGGCGGAGCTGCGGGAGAACCTGCGCACGGCGCTGGCACAGACAGTCCGCTCCGCGCAGCAGACCCTGGTGGACTCGGCCCGGGAGGCACCGGAACAACTGCGCAACGCGATCGCGGCCAACAGCCTGCTGCCTGCCCTGGCCAGGCCGCCCACCGCACAACCGCCTGCCGGTTCGGCGCCGGTGCGCCGGGTCATCCTGAGCTGATCGAGAGGACACTCATGCCCAATGGGGCGGAGACCAAGGCACGGATCGAGTCCTACCTGCTGGCCAGGATCCCGTTCGTGTCCGTGCGCACGGTCGAGCGAGGCAGGGCACTGGCCATGCTGACCGAACTGGCCAGGGACAAACAGCTCGACATTCTGGTGCACACGCTCAGCCAGGGCCTGCGGGACCTGAAGACCAGACAGGTCGTGTCCGACGACAAGTCGATGCTCGGCGCGCTGGACCTGGCAGGCGAGTGGTTCCAGTCACGGGCGAACCTGACGATGGTGTTCACCGACGTCCAGCATCTCGGTGACGACAACGACATCTCGCGCCGCTTCGTGGACCTCGCGCAGCTCGCCGAGCAGCATGGCGGCTGCATCATGGTGATCACCGCCGATCCGACGTGGAACTCGTTGCAGCGCATGGGGATGGCCGTCAGCCTCGACCTGCCTGATGTCGACGAGATGCGGTACGAGATCGAGAGCTTTCTGCGTCAGTACGACGGTGTGATCAGGATCGAGTGGGGACCGGCCGAGTTCGACGAGGCCGCGTCGATCCTCACCGGCGTCACCAGGATCGAGGCGCTGAACATCCTGTCCACGTTCGTGGTGAAGAAGTCCATCACGAAGACGGAACTGGTGGAACTCAGCCGCGCCAAGGATTCCATCTTCAGCGAGCTGGCCGGTATCGAACGGGTCGCCGTTCGACCGGGTCAGCATCTGGTCGGTGGCCTGGCGGGTCTGCGGCAGTGGCTGGACCGCAAACGCCCGCTGCTGACCATGGACCTGCGTGACCGAGGCATGCGCCCGCCACGGGGAGTCCTGCTCGTCGGCGTGCCGGGATGTGGCAAGTCGTTGTCCGCCAAAGCGATCGCGTCGGACTGGCAGCTCCCGCTGTACCGGCTGGACATCAGTTCCGTGCTGGGCAACTACGTCGGCCAGTCGGAGAGCAGGTTCAAGGAGGCGCTGGCCACGGCTGACGCCGTCGCGCCATGCGTGTTGTGGATCGACGAGATCGAGAAGGGCCTCGCTGGTTCCGGCACCGACAGCACCGGGGTCACCACCCGTCTGGTCGGGCAGTTCCTGTACTGGCTACAGGAGTCTCGTGCCAGGGTCTTCGTGGTGGCCACCGCCAACGACGTACGTGCGCTCCCGCAGGAGCTGTTACGCAGCGGCCGGTTCGACGACATGTTCTTCGTGGACCTGCCGGAGGCGAACGAGCGACGCGAGATCATCCAGATCTACCTGCGCAAGTACCTGCGGGTCGCCGCGTCCGAAGAGGTAGTCGACGAACTGGTCGGCATGAGCGAGGGATTCGCCGGATCGGACCTGGAAGCCGCCGTTGCCGAGATCGGCTACGAGGCGGTCCGGGTCGGCGACGACAACGTGCCGTTCGACTATTATCAGAGCGCGTTCCGCAACATCGTGCCGCTCCTGCGGTCGGCGCCGGAACGGATCGACGAGGTACGCCAGCTGCGCGACCGTGCGATCCCGGCGTCCGGTCGTGTCCGCGACACACCGGGTCAGCAGTCGGCCCGTCGGGTTGTGCTTGGCTGAGTGAGGTTCCCCCACTTCCACGGAGAGCTCCAAGCCATGGTCCGA
>DATATE010000134.1:0-5294 GCA_036268955.1 Pseudonocardiaceae bacterium | reverse complement strand
GAGGCTGTCGCACGAATCTCAGCCGGCTCGACACTCGGGCTGAATGCGCCGGAGCGCACCGGCCGGTCAGGCCGGGTGAGCCTGCCGGAGTTTGAGGATGTTGTGGGCGGTGCAGATCAGTCGCCATTCGCTGTTCACGGCCGGCAGGCTGCGTCGGGTGAAGCGTCGGTAGCCGAGGTTGGCCTTGATGTTGCCGAAGACCGGTTCGATGGTCTGTTTGCGTTTTCGGTAGAGGGCGGCGTTCTCGGGTTCGGCGAGTTTGGCCTCCATGACCTGGCGGGCGGTCGTGGGGTCGGTGGCCTGGCCACGGAAGTGCGCGAGCATCGAGGTGATCCGGGTGGCGGAGACCTTCAGTTCCTCACGGGCGGCGCGTCTGGTGATCTGCCCGCGGGCCACTCCTTCGATCACCGGCATCCACTGCTCGGGTCCGGGGTCACTGTTACCGGTCACCAGTTGTCCCTCGCGTCCGGAGTAACGCTTGGTCATGTCGGCTATCCAGTTGGGGGAAACGCCGAGGATGGCACCGGCCTGACGTAGGGACAGTTCACCGCGGTTGACCTTGGCCAGCACCGCGAGCCTGTCGCCATCGGGCCTGTTTTCCTTGCGCCACGCGGATTTGCGGGTCGCGATCAGCACGTTCGCGCCGAGGTCGGCGTCGGCGGCGGCGGCAGTCCAGTACCCGGCGTCGGCAACGAAGGCCCCGACCGGGTCGGGGTGCCCGGCCGCGACCAGGTTCTCCGATGCGGCGGTGGCCATCGGCACGAAGTGGGGCTGGTCGTTACTGGTCGCTGTGACCTCGGCGGCTACCACGATCTGCCCGGCCGTTGCTGCTGCCTGGGCGTTGTAGCCCTGCACCACCCCGTGTGCCCCGCGCGGGACGACCCGGGAGTGCGGGTCGGTGGTGTTCACCCGACGCGCTTGCACACCCGGCGCCGGGTCGGTCCTGGGCTGGGGTCCCGGCAGCTTGCGGCCGGTGGCGGCCTCCCGCGCGGCGCGTTCGGCCATCCGCGAGGCGTGGTCGCGGTCGTACCCTCGGTCGAGTTCGTCCAGCGCCGCCCGGATCCGAGCCCGTCGGTCCCGCCCACCGGCCCACTGCTCGGGCAGTTCCTCACCGCGCCGGTCACCGAACACCTCGTCCTCGCCCGCATCCACTTCTTCGGCCTCGGCCAGGATCTCGGCGGCCAGCTGCTCCCGGCTGCGGTTGGCGAAGAACGAGGCGTCGGCGGCCACCTTCGTGCCGTCTATCGCGACCAGGCCGGCCTCGACCAGCCCGGACTGCACGCACAACGCCAGCACCTGGCCGAACACTGTGGCGATCGCGTCCTGGTGGCGGCGCCGGAACCGCGCCAGGGTCGCGTGATCCGGTTGCTGGTTGGCCGCCAGCACCCGGTAGGCCACGTCCTCGACCAACCGCCGTTCGATCCGCCGCGAGGAGCGTTGCCCGGTGCAGTAGGCGTAGAGCAGCACAGCCAGCATCATCGCCGGGTCATACACCGCCCCACCGCGACCGTCGGCGCGGTAATCGCCGTAGAACCCGGCCAGCTCCAGCTCGGCCACCACATCGGCGATGAAGAACGCCAAATGGTTCTCCGGCAGCCAATCCCGCACCGACGGCGGCATCAACAGCAGCTGATCCACGTCACCAGCACGCACATTCACGGCCATGCCCCATTCTCCCGCGCGGCCCTCGCCGAGGGCCGAAGGCGCGCGATTCGTGCGACAGCCTCATTCGCGCCAAAATCCCTTACAGGGATGGGAATCCGCAGGTCAGCGGGGGTTCGGCAGCGTCCTGTAAATCCGTCGCGAAAGCTTCCCAGGTTCGAATCCTGGACCTGCCACCAGCTGGACGGTCTAGCCCCTGCACGTTCGGGTCGGGGGCTGATCTTTCCGGTCCGGGTGGTGCCGCACGCAGCGGACCGTCTGCGTCCTGTTCGTGTCCTGGTTCGGCGTGACCCTGTCGGCCTCCCAGCGCTTGTGGTTGTTGGTGTCGAGTCTGCGTCGGGTTGGGCACGGGCGCTAGTTGACGGGGGTTATCCAGGGTCCTGGCTAACGCCGCTCGCCCGCTACGCCGGGAATGGCCCGAGGACGTTGCGCGGACCGCCCACAAGCCGGGCCTGATTGACGTGGACCGGGCCCGATCTTGAAGCGCCATAGGTCGGTTCAGCTCCGTGCCGGCTGTGCGGAGACCAACAATCACCGTCGCGCTCGGCCCGTCCGGTCCGTCAGGATCCGCCGAAGAAGGCGATGTCCCGGCCGAATCCGACGATGGTAGGACCGAACGGTGCGACAGAGTCGTGCTGTTCAGTGCCGAGTTTGGTTGCTCCGTCCGATGCGGCAGCCACGCCGGGGTTCACGGCCGGGTTGATGGCCGTCAGGGGCTGGCTGGCGGCGATCCCCTGGTCGGCCGTGGTGCCGTCCTGTGCCTGGAAGGTGGCGCACTGTGAGACGCCCTGGGCGATGAAGGGAGAGAAGGTCGGTACCTGCTGGAAGTAGTCCGCACCTGCACCTACCAGGGACAGGGTGAAGTTGCAGCCCTCGCCGAAGCCGACGGTTCCGAACCATTTCATTATCCGGATCGAGGGGGTGACGACGGCCGCCGATCCGTCCTCACCTGAACCGTCGGCGGGGCTGCGGGTTGCAGCGCAGGCCGCTGGCGCGCAGGCGATGCCTGCAGCCACGGCGATCGTTGTCAGGCCGGTGGCCGCGAGTAGACGACGCGGTTTGCGGTGACGGTTCGACATCTCGATGTTTCTCCTCATGACCGTCTCGGAGCTGTGCTGAGGGCCTGTTCGGCGGCGGACGCGGCAGTCGGATGGCTGGTGGGCGGCGGGGCACCTGTCGCGGGACCGCCGGCAGGCGCTGGTCCCGAGGTGGTGGCGGCGCCGCTGGCGTCCGATCCGGTCAGGAAGACCCTGCCGAGGACAAAGTCGTAGGTCGTCTTCCCCTGGGTGGGTTCGTCCACAAGCATCGTCAGTTGTACGGCACCGGATGTGACCGATTTGACGGTCCTGGTGCCCGGCACGTACTCGATCGTGGACGGCAGGTACCGCAAGGTGATTCCCGATGACGACAGGGCCCGGTTGATCTGATCGTTGGCGTCCTTGAAGCCCGCAGGCGTGTCGTTGCCGGCCGCTCTGACACCTTCCGGGGTGAGGGCTACCGGGAAGCCGCCCACGGTGATCGAACCCAGATGGGTCTCGGTCTTAACCACCGGCGACGCCGTTCCCTTGATCTCCATGCCGGCCGTCGAGCTCACGTTCGCGATCGACACGACGTTCTCGACGTTCAACAGTTCTGTACCCGCCGAACCGAGAGCCCGGATCGTGCCGTCGGGGTCCGCGACGGTGTCGGCCGAGGCGAAACTGACCCCGCGTTTGGCGTCCTGCCCAGCGGCGCCCATGTTCACCAACGCCGTGGAACGGGTGGCCGAACTGTTGGCACTCAAGGTGTAACCGGCCGCGGTGGCCTCTCGCTCCGAGGTCACAGCAGGGTAGTTGGAGGCCGCGTTGCCCGGCAGCGGCGGCAGTGGCGGCACCTCCCCGTAGATCAGTCCGTTCACATTGCGGTACAGCGGGCCGAAGAATCCCGGGTACGGCGCTCCCGCCTGGGCTGTGCTCAGCCCGGTGCTGTTCAGCATCGACAGGGCCGAGTACGGGCTCACGGTGTATGTGTTCGTGAACGGCAAGGCGTTGTCGACAACGGTCATCGCCAGCCCGTCGCCCTCGACGCTGAGCGCATAGCTGTCCGCGGTGAGCTCCCGGCCGGCGGCCTGCGCCGTTGCCGGTAGTGCCGTGCCGGTTGCGACGACGGTGAGGACCAGCGCCGAACGCAGCAGGGTCCGACACGCCATGCCGGCGTGTTCCTTCTGTGTGGTTGAGATGCTCATACGGCTTCGCCCAATCCTCCGAGGTACGCGTTGTGCATGGCCTTCTCGTCCAACTCGCACGGCTCGCCGACGAACTGGACCTTCCCGCGGTTCAGGATGTAGACGTAGTCGGCAAGTTCCAGCGCCCGCGGTATGTACTGCTCGACCAGCAGCAGTGAGGTGCCCATGGCGACCAGTTCCCTCAGATACTCGAAGATCTGGTCGACCACCTTCGGCGCAAGACCCATCGAGACCTCGTCCAGCAGGACCACCGAGGGATTCGCCAGATAGGCGTGCGCCAAGGCCAGCATCTGCTGCTCACCGCCGGACAACGTTCCGGCTTTCTGGTTCAGCCGCTCACCCAGCCGCGGAAAAATTTGGGCGGCACGTTCGGCGGCCCGCCTGCCTCCACCCGAAGGCGCCTGCAGTCGCAGATTTTCCGCGACCGTCAGCGCGCGGAAAATGCCGCGGCCCTCCGGCACGTGGCACACACCAACTCTGGCCAACTGGTGCGGCGAGACCGCGGTCAGATCCTTCCCGTCCATCAGAATGCTTCCGCTGTACGGCTTCAACAGGCCCGACGCGACCCGCAGTAGCGTGGTCTTGCCCGCCCCGTTCGGGCCCAGCAGCGCGACCACCGATGCCTCGGGAACGGTCAGGTTCACGTTGCGCAGCACGTGGACCGAGTCGTACCCGGCCGTGATGCCCTTCAACTCAAACATCGAGACTCACCTCGGCCTGCGACTGCGCACTGCCCATCGACTCGGTACCGAGATACGCCGCCCGTACGACCTCGCTGCGCATCACCTGCTCGGTCGGTGCCTCGAAGATCAGGCTGCCGAAGTCCAGCACGTACAGATAGCTGCAGATCGACCCGACCAGAGCCATGTCGTGCTCCACCAGCAGGACACCGACGTCGGTGTCCTTGACGAACTCCGTCAACACCCGGCCGAAGTGCTCCGTCTCCGGCCCGTCCAGCCCCGAGGACGGCTCGTCGAGCATCAGGAAGCAGAAACGGCTGGCGATCGCACGGGCCAGTTCGACCAGACGCCGCTGCCCGGTCGACAGATCAGCCGCGCGCCGGTGCGCGACCTCACCGAGCCCGCACCGGTCGATCGCGTCCCCGGCACTGCGGGTGGCCTGCCGCTGATGTTGGCGAGTCCCCACCAATTGGCTCCACGGGCGCTGCGCGGCGAACGCGCACTCCACGCCCAGCGCGACGTTCTCGCGCACCGTGAAACTGCCCCACAGCTCCATCCGCTGGAAGGTCCGCCCCAGACCCCGTTTGGCTCGGGAGGCCGCACCCAACGGGTTGAGCTCCGCAGCGCCCAACCGGACCGTGCCGTGCACCGCGTTCACGAAACCGCTGCACGCATTGAAAGTTGTCGTCTTACCGGCCCCGTTCGGCCCGATCAGACCGGTGATCTTC
>DATATE010000133.1:0-12022 GCA_036268955.1 Pseudonocardiaceae bacterium | reverse complement strand
ACCACGTGGTCGTCCACGAGCACGTAGAGTGCCGTGAGGAGGGTGTTCAGATCGTTCGTCACAGACTGATCATGGACGCCCTCCTCCCATGCCCGGACAGTGGCATCCCTTCACATGATCTTCACCGCATCAATCATCTAGTGATTTACCGGCCGTCGGCGGCTGAGACTGGCCACGCGGCTGCTGCCGCGCCCGGTCGGGGCTAGCGAAAGCCGGGATCCCAGGAGGTATTGGGGTCAACCGGGTGGTTGCGGTGTCAAGGTGGTTGAGCGCAGATGGACAACGAGGCCAAGCTCCGGGACTACCTGAAACGGGCGACAGCGGATCTCCGCCGCACCCGACAGCGGGTCCGAGATCTGGAGGAGCAGGCCCGCCAACCCATCGCGGTGATCGGCATGAGCTGCCGCTATCCGGGCGGCGTCCGCGACCCTGAAGGACTGTGGCGACTGGTCGCCGACGGTGTCGACGCCGTCTCCGGGTTGCCGTCCGACCGTGGCTGGGACCCCGATCGGCTGCGGCTCGGTGGACCGGACGCCACGCAGGTGGTCGGCTCCGGTGGCTTCCTCGACGCGGCGGCCGACTTCGACGCGGCGTTCTTCGGCATCTCGCCGCGTGAGGCGCTCGGCATGGACCCGCAGCAGCGGCAGGTCCTCGAAGCGGCCTGGGAGGCCGTTGAACGCAGCGGCATCGATCCGCTGTCGTTGCGCGGCAGCCGAACCGGCGTGTTCGTCGGCGCCATGTCACCGGACTACCGCGACATTCTCCCTGTCGACTTCGACGGGTTCGGCCTCACCGGCAATGCCAACAGTGTGCTCTCCGGCCGACTGTCCTACACCTTCGGACTCGAAGGCCCTGCCGCGACGATCGACACCGCCTGCTCGTCATCGCTGGTGGCCATGCATGTGGCCGCGCACGCGATGCGAGCAGGCGAGTGCACCTTGGCGCTGGTCGGCGGCGTCACGGTCATGTCGACACCGGCCACCTTCGTCGAGTTCGGCCGCCAGGGCGGTTTGTCCGCCGACGGTCGCTGCCGTGCGTTCGCCGATTCCGCCGATGGCGTCGGCTGGTCGGAGGGCGTCGGTTTCCTGGTGCTGGAGCGGCTGTCGGACGCGCAGCGCAACGGCCACGAGGTCCTGGCGATCCTGCGAGGTTCCGCCGTCAACCAGGACGGTGCGTCCAACGGTCTCACCGCGCCGAACGGTCCTTCCCAACGCCGGGTCATCGCGCAGGCACTGGCCAACGCCAACCTCTCGCCGTCCGATGTGGACGTCGTCGAGGGGCACGGCACCGGTACGACCCTCGGTGATCCCATTGAGGCACAAGCACTGTTGGCGACCTACGGTCAGGATCGGGACCACCCGCTGTGGCTCGGTTCGGTGAAGTCGAACCTCGGCCACACCCAGGCGGCGGCCGGGGTCGCCGGTGTGATCAAGACGATCATGTCGATGCGGCACGGTGTCCTGCCGAGGTCGTTGCACATTGAGGAACCGTCCTCGCATGTGGACTGGTCGAGCGGCTCGGTCCGGCTGCTCACCGAAGAAGTCGACTGGACCGAGCACGGGCATCCCCGGCGGGCCGGCGTCTCCTCCTTTGGCATCAGCGGGACGAACGCGCACGTGATCCTGGAACAACCGACCGCTGATCCGCCCGGCGATCCGGTTGTCGAATCCGAGCAGGCCTCGGTCGAGGCCGGCGCGGTACCGGTGGTGGTGTCGGGTCGCTCGGCGGCCGCGTTGCGGGCGCAGGCGGCTCGGTTGGCGGAGTTCGTGGCCGCCCGCCCCGAGATTTCACCAGCCGACCTCGCGTTGTCGGCCGCGGTATCGCGCTCGGCGTTCGAGTACCGGGCCGCGGTGGTCGGGGCGGACGCGGCTGAACTGGTTGCCGGCTTGTCCTCGGTGGCCGATGGCGTCGCCGCCGCCGGGGTCGCGGAAGGCGAGGTCGTCGGCGGCCGGTTGGCCTTCGTGTTCTCCGGGCAGGGCGCACAGCGTGCTGGCATGGGCCAGCAGCTCCACGCTCGTTTCCCGGTGTTCGCGGCGGCCTGGGACGCCGTCGCCGCTGAACTGGGCCTGCCACTGTCGGAACTGGTGGCCGGCGACCTCGGTCGGACCGGTGACGCACAGCCCACCCTGTTCGCGTTGCAGGTGGCGCTGTTCCGGCTGATGGAGTCCTGGGGCGTCACACCGGATGTCCTCGTCGGCCATTCGGTGGGCGAGATCGCGGCCGCGCACGTGGCCGGTGTCCTGTCGCTGGCGGACGCGTGCGCGCTGGTGGCGGCCCGTGCTCGGCTGATGCAGGCGTTGCCGGCCGGTGGGGCGATGGTCGCGGTCAAGGCGACCGAGGACGAGGTCGTTCCGCTGCTCGTCGACGGCGTGTCGATCGCGGCGGTGAACGGGCCGCGTTCCGTTGTGCTGTCCGGTGTCGAGGCCGCCGTACTGGAGATCGCGGGTCGGTTCGAGAAGACGCGGCGGTTGACGGTCTCGCACGCCTTCCATTCGCCGCTGATGGCGCCGATGCTGGACGAGTTCGCTTCGGCCATCGCCGGGTTGACCTTCAACGCGCCGCAGCTTCCCGTTCTGTCCACTGTGGAGCAGGACGCGGACCTTGCCTGCGCCGACTACTGGGTGTGGCAGGTCGGCGCAACGGTCCGGTTCGCCGACGCCATCGGCCTCGCGTGCGAACAACAGGTGTCGGCCTTCCTCGAGCTGGGGCCGGACGGGGTGGCCACCGCGATGGCCGCCGAGGTGCTGACGCCCGGCCAGGATGTACTCGCGGTGTCCTTGCTGCGGGCCGACCGGGACGAACCGACCACGGCCGCGCACGCGCTCGGCCGGCTGCACGTGCGCGGGGTCGCCGTTGACCTGGCCGGTTTCCTCGCCGGCACCGGAGCGCGGCGGATCAGCTTGCCGACCTACGCCTTCCAGCACGAGCGGTTCTGGCCGAAGGCGGTCTCGGCCGGGGATCCGCGCGGTCTCGGCCTACTCGCCGCCGGCCATCCGCTGATCGGCGCCACGGTCGGACTCGCCGATTCGGACGGGCTGCTGCTGACCGGCCGGGTGTCGGTCGGCTCGCATCCCTGGCTGGTCGACCATCAGGTCGGCGGCACGGTCTTGTTCCCCGGCACCGGTTTCCTCGAACTGGCCGTTCGCGCCGGAGACCAGGTCGGTTGCGATCAGGTGGCCGAGCTGACCCTGGTCGCGCCGCTGCCGCTGGACGAGTCGAGCGCGGTGGCCGTGCAGGTGTCGGTCGGGCCACCGGACGATGCGGGACGGCGCGGCGTGGACATCTACTCCCGGCCCGCCGACGTCGAGGACGGTGCCTGGACCCGGCATGCGACCGGCATCCTTGCGGTGGGGGAGCAGCACACTCCGTTCGACACCGAGACCTGGCCGCCGCGCCAGGCCACCCCGGTCGACGTCGATCAGGTCTATGCCGGACTGGCCGACACCGGTCTCGACTACGGCCCGGTCTTCCACGGCCTCCGGGCGGCCTGGACCGGCGACGGCGCGGTGTTCGCCGAGGTCGCGGTGCCGGAGCAGGTTGTCGACGCTGGCTCGTTCGGCGTGCATCCCGCGCTGTTGGACGCCGCCCTGCACGCGGTGCCGCTGGCCGGTCTCGACCAGGTCGATGGCGGTCGGCTGCCGTTCTCCTGGCAGGGCGTTTCGCTGCATGCCGGCGGTGCGGGCGCGCTGCGCGTCCGGTTGGCGAGGACCGGCGAGGACACCGTCGAGATCAGCGCGGTGGACACCTCGGGCGCCCCGGTGCTGTCGGTCGCCGCGCTCACCTTGCGCCCGATCGGCGATGTTGCCGCGACGACCGCGCGCAACCGCGACGGGCTGTTCCAGCTGACCTGGGTGCCGTCCTCGGCCACCAACGCTGCCGCCGAGCCGAAGCCGACCGTCGTGTCGGTGGCCGGGAACTCCGGCGATCTCCTCACCTCGGTACACCAGACCACGACGCGGATCCTTGGCCGGTTACAGGACTGGCTCGCCGAGGAGCAGACCGACGGCGCGCGGTTGGCCGTTGTCACCAGCGGCGCGGTCGCGGTCCGCGAGGGCGAGACCGTCACCGATCTGGCCGCTGCCGCCGCCTCCGGGCTGGTGCGGACCGCGCAGGCCGAACACCCGGACCGATTCCTGTTGGTGGACACCGACGGCGGCGAGATCCCGTGGCCTGCGGTACTGGCCACCGGCGAGACACAGGTCGCGGTCCGGGATGGGGTCGTCCTGGTGCCGAGGGCGGCACGGGCCGCCGAAACCGATGTCGAGCAACCGTCCTGGAACCCCGACGGCACGGTGTTGATCACCGGCGGCACCAGTGGGCTCGGCGCACTGCTGGCCCGGCATCTCGTTGCCGAACGCGGCGTCCGCCACGTGGTGCTGACCAGCCGACGCGGCCCGGCCGCACCCGGTGCGCCCGCTCTTGTCGAGGAGTTGACCGCGCTCGGCGCCGACGTGGTTGCCGTTGCCGCCGATGTCGCCGACCGGGCGCAGCTCACCGCGCTACTGGCCGGCATTCCCGCAACGCGGCCACTGACCGCGGTGGTGCACGCGGCCGGTGTCCTCGACGACGGCGTGCTGTCCGCGCTCACCCCCGACCGCCTCAGCGCGGTGCTGCGCCCGAAGGTGGACGGCGCCTGGCAGCTGCACGAGCTGACCAGGGACCTCGACCTCGCCGGGTTCGTGCTGTTCTCCTCCGTCGCCGGCCTGCTCGGCGCGGCAGGCCAGGGCAACTACGCGGCGGCCAACGCCTTCCTCGACGGTCTCGCCGAGTCTCGGCGAGCGGCCGGCCTGCCCGCGGTGTCGCTGGCCTGGGGCCCCTGGGCCGCCGACACCGGCATGGCGGGCGGGCTGACCGAGGCGGAGCTGGATCGGTTGGCGCGCGCCGGCACTCCGGCCCTGGACACCGAGGACGGCCTCGCCCTCTTCGACGCCGGGCTGCGGACCGGCCGGGCGGCACTCGCCGCGGTCCGGCTCGACCTTGCCGCGCTGCGCGCCAGCGGCGCGATCCCACCGCTGCTGCGCGGCCTGGTGCGCGGCGCCCGCCGGTCCGCCTCCTCGGCGACCCGTGGCGGTGAGGGCGCGCTGGCCCGCCGACTGGCCTCGATGCCCGCCGAGGACCGGCCCTCCTTCCTCGCCGAACTGGTGCGCGCCGAGGTCGTCGGAGTGCTCGGCCACGCCTCACCGAGCACAGTGGACATCCGCAGGGAGTTCCGCGACCTCGGTTTCGACTCGCTCACCGCGGTCGAACTGCGCAACCGGCTGAGCACCGCGACCGGCCTCCGGCTGTCGGCGACGGTCGTCTTCGACTACCCGACCCCCGCAGCCCTCGCCGAGTTCCTGCTCGCCGAACTGCTCGACGCGCATGCCGACATCGTCGCGCCGACGGCGACCGTCGCCAGTACCGACGATCCGATCGTGATCGTCGGCATGGCCTGCCACTACCCCGGCGGAGTTGCCTCACCCGAGGACCTGTGGCGGCTCGTCGTCGACAACGGTGAGGGCATCACCGAGTTCCCGACCGGCCGAGGCTGGGACCTCACCGCGCTCTACCATCCGGACCCCGACCATCCCGGCACCTCTTACACCCGGCACGGCGGATTCCTGCTCGACGCCGGCGAGTTCGACGCGGCCTTCTTCGCGCTGAGTCCTCGCGAGGCGATGGCCACCGACGCGCAACAGCGGCTACTGCTCGAAACCTCCTGGGAGGCGATCGAACGGGCCGGGATCGACCCGAGGTCGTTGCGCGGCAGCCGAACCGGCGTCTTCGCCGGGGTGATGTACGCGGACTACTCGACGCTGCTCGCCGACGACGCGGAGTTCGAAGGCTACCGGGGCAGCGGCAGCGCGGGCAGCGTGGCATCCGGCCGGATCTCCTACGCCCTGGGCATCGAGGGCCCTTCCGTCACGGTCGACACCGCCTGCTCGTCCTCGCTGGTCGCGCTGCACCTCGCGGCGCAGACCCTGCGGTCCGGCGAGAGTTCGCTGGCACTGGCCGGTGGGGTCACCGTGATGGCCACCCCCGGCGCGTTCGTCGAGTTCTCCCGACAGCGTGGCCTGTCCCCGGACGGCCGCTGCCGCTCGTTCTCCTCGGCCGCCGACGGCGTGGGCTGGTCCGAGGGCGTCGGCATGCTGGTACTCGAACGGCTCTCCGACGCCCGCCGCACCGGGCATCCGGTACTGGCGATCCTGCGCGGTTCGGCGGTCAACCAGGATGGCGCCTCCAACGGGCTCACCGCGCCCAACGGACCGTCCCAGCAGCGGGTCATCCGGCAGGCACTCGCCAACGCGGGCCTCGCACCATCCGAAGTGGACGCTGTAGAGGGGCACGGCACGGCGACCACCCTCGGCGACCCGATCGAGGTGCAGGCGCTGCTGGCGACCTACGGGCAGGACCGCGACGATCCGCTGCTGCTCGGTTCGGTCAAGTCGAACCTCGGCCACACCCAGGCAGCGGCCGGGGTGGCCGGCATCATCAAGATGGTGCTCGCGATGCGGCACGGCCTGCTGCCGAAGACACTGCACGCGGAAACACCGTCGGCCGAGGTGGACTGGTCGGCCGGCGCGGTGGAACTGCTGCGCGAGGCACGGCCCTGGCCGGAGCACCGGCATCCGCGCCGCGCCGCAGTGTCCTCCTTCGGTATCAGCGGCACCAACGCGCACGCGATCATCGAACAACCGCCTTGTGAAGAACAGCAGTCCCGTGAACCCGCCCCGACTCCGACTTCGGACGAGTCGGCTCCCGCCGTGCTGCCGCTGCTGGTGTCGGCGCGGACCCCCGAGGCGCTGCGCGCGCAGGCCGGCCGGTTGATCGATCGCCTTGCCGTCGAGGCCACCGAAGCCACCGAAGCTATCGACCTCGCCGATCTCGGCTATTCGCTGGCGCGGACCCGGACCGCGCATCCGCACCGCGCCGCGGTACTGGCCACCGACCACGACACGGCGTTGGCCGGCCTGCGTGCGCTGGCCCAGGGCCGGTCGAACGCCGCCGTGGTGACCGGTGTCGAAGCGGCCACCCAGCACCGGATCGCGTTCCTGTTCAGCGGCCAGGGCGCCCAGCGCGCCGGCATGGGCCTTGCCCTCGCGCGGCGATTCCCGGTGTTCGCCGAGGCCCTCGACACCGTACTGGCCGGGTTCGGCCTCGACCGTGACCTGCTGGCCGACGCGGAACTGCTGGACCACACCGGTTACACCCAGCCCGCGCTGTTCGCCGTCGAGGTCGCGCTGTTCCGGCTGGTCACCTCCTGGGGCATCCGGCCCGCCATGGTGATCGGGCACTCGATCGGCGAACTCGCCGCCGCGCACGTCGCCGGTGTGCTCTCGCTGGCGGACGCCTGCACGCTGGTGGCGGCTCGCGCTCGGCTGATGCAGGCACTGCCGGCCGGTGGCGCGATGGTCGCCGTACAGGCCGGCCTTGACGAGGTCGCTCCGCTGCTGGCCGACTCGACCGAGGTCAGCGTGGCCGCGGTGAACGGCCCCGACTCGGTGGTGCTCTCCGGGGCCGAGGACGCGGTACTCGCGCTCGCCGCCGGACTCGGCCACCGCTCGCGTCGGCTGACCGTGTCGCATGCGTTCCATTCGCCACTGATGGAGCCGATGCTCGCCGAGTTCCGCGCGGTCGCCGCCGAACTGACCTACCAGCGGCCGCGTATCCCGTTGGTGGCCAACCTGACCGGCCGACTGTCGACCGAACAGGACTGGGGCTCACCGGACTACTGGGTACGCCACGTCCGGGAAACCGTACTGTTCGCCGACGGCGTCGACACCCTGCGGGACAACGGCATCACCGCCTTCGTCGAGCTGGGCCCGGACGGGGTGCTGACCGCGCTGGCCAAGGACAGCCTCCCCTCGGACGCGCTGCTGGTCCCCATCCTGCGCAAGGACCGGGACGAGCCGACGACCGCGCTGGCCGCGCTCGCGCTGCTGTACGCCAACGGCGTTGCGGTCGACTGGACGCCGCTGTTTCCCGGCGCCCGGTCGGTCGACCTGCCGACCTACGCCTTCCAGCACGAGACGTTCTGGCCGCGACCGGCCATCGCCCGAGGGCCGGCCACCGAGGACGAACCGCTGTGGGCTGCGGTCGACAGCGGGGACTCCGGGCGGTTGGCCGGCATGCTCGGCCTGCCGGAGCACACCGCGACCTCGGTCGAGGAGTTGCTGCCCGCGTTGTCCTCCTGGCGGCGCCGAGCCAGGAATCAGTCTGTTGTGGACAGTTGGCGCTACCAGGTCGGCTGGACCCGCTGCCAGACCGCTGCGCCAGCCGACCTCGCCGGTACCTGGGTGCTGGTCGCGGCCGAGGGCGCACCCGAGACGGACACCGCAGCGGTGACCGAGGCCCTGACCGAGCACGGCGCCCGGGTCGAACTGGTTGCGGTGGCGGACCTTCCGACTCGGTTACCCGAGGTCGCGGACCTGGCCGGGGTGGTGTCGCTGCTCGGTCTCGGCCCCGATCCGGTCGCCGCGACGCTCGCCCTTGTCAAGGCGCACGGCGAACTCGCCACCGAGGTGCCGTTGTGGTGCCTGACCAGGGCCGCCGTGTGCACCGATCCGGCCGACTCGCCGGCCGATCCGCTGGCCGCGCAGGTGTGGGGGCTCGGGCGCGTCGCCGCGTTGGAGCAGCCACGGCGCTGGGGCGGCCTGCTCGACCTGCCATCGGTGTTCGACGCGGCGACGGGGGAGCGGCTGGCCTCGGTACTGGCCGATCCGGCCGGCGAGGACCAACTGGCCATCCGGGGCGGTGACCTGCTCGGCAGGCGGTTGCGCCGGCAGCCCGGCACCGGCACCGTGGCGCCCGAGTTCACCGCCTCCGGCACGGTGCTGATCACCGGCGGTACCGGTGCGCTCGGCGCGCGCGTGGCCCGCTGGCTGGCCGAACGCGGTGCCGAACACCTCGTCCTGGTCAGCCGCCGAGGCCGCGAGGCTCCGGGAGCCACCGAGCTTGCCGAGGAACTGGCCGCGCTCGGCCCACGGGTCAGCCTCGTCGCGGGCGACGTGACCGACCGGGACACCGTTGCCGCGCTACTGTCCGAATACCCGGTCACCGGGGTCGTGCACGCGGCCGGCACCGGGCAGGCCGACGAACCGCTGGCGGGCACCGACCCGGCTCGGCTCGCCGAGGTGATCGCCGCGAAAGTAGCCGGTGCCACGAATCTCGACGAGCTGCTCGGCGACACGCCGCTGGAGTTGTTCGTGCTGTTCGGTTCGGTCGCCGGTGTGTGGGGCAGCACCGGCCAGGGCGCGTACGCCGCCGCCAATGCCGCACTCGACGCCCTCGCCACTCGCCGGTCCGCGCGCGGACTCGCCGCTACCTCGATCGCCTGGGGCGCCTGGGCCGAGGAGGGCATGGCCACCAGCGGGGACTTCGCCGAGCAGTTGCTCCGGCGCGGCCTTGCCTTCCTGCCGCCCGAACTGGCGATCGGCGAACTCGGCCATGCCCTGGTGACCGGCGAATCCACCGTCACCGTCGCCGAGGTGGGCTGGGCCCGGTTCCTGCCGGTCTTCACCTCCGGCCGGCCGACCCGCTTCTTCGACGAGTTGGCCGAGGCCCGCGCGCTGCGCGAGAGCACCGGCGATACCGAGGGCGCCTACGCCGCTCGGCTGCGTGCGCTGCCCGCAAGGGACCGGCGCCGTACCCTGCTCGACCTCGTGCGCACCGAGGTTGCCACCGTGCTCGGCCACGTCTCCAGCGAGGCGATCGCCGAGCGCGGCGCGTTCCGCGAACTCGGGTTCGACTCGCTGACCGCGGTGGAACTGCGCCAGCGGCTGGCCACCGTGACCGGGCTGGCCCTGCCCACCACCCTGGTCTTCGACTACCCGAACCCGGCCGCGCTGACCGAGTTCCTGCAGACCCAACTGGGCGCCTCGGCCGGCGCCGACCCGGTACCGGCCGGAGTCCTCGCGTCGGCGGCCGACGAGCCGATCGCGATCATCGGAATGTCCTGCCAGTTCCCCGGCGGCGCCGGTTCGCCGGAGCAACTGTGGGAGCTGCTGCGGGACGGGGTGGACGCGATCTCCGGCTTCCCCGCAGACCGGGGCTGGGACACCGACGCGCTCTACGACCCCGATCCCGATCGAGCAGGCCGGACCTACACCGTCGAGGGCGGCTTCCTGCACACCGCAGCCGAGTTCGATCCCGGCTTCTTCGGCATCTCGCCGCGTGAGGCACTGTCCATGGACCCGCAGCAGCGGCTGCTGCTGGAGACCGCCTGGCAGGCCGTTGAACGCGCCAGGATCGACCCCGACTCGCTGCGCGGCAGCCGGACCGGCGTCTTCGTCGGGTCCAGCTATCAGGAGTACGGCACGGGCTCCGCCGACGGCGCGGAGGGCCACCTCGTCACCGGTACCATCCCGAGTGTGCTGTCCGGCCGACTGTCCTATGTGCTCGGTCTGGAAGGGCCGGCCGTCACGGTCGACACCGCGTGTTCCTCCTCGCTGGTCGCGCTGCACCTGGCCTGCCAGTCGCTGCGCAGCGGGGAGAGCACGCTGGCGCTGGCCGGTGGCGTGACGGTGATGACCACTCCCGCGCCGTTCATCGCCTTCAGCCGCCAGCGGGCCCTGGCCACCGACGGCCGCTGCAAGTCCTACGCCGACGGCGCCGACGGCATGACCCTCGCCGAGGGCGTCGGCCTGCTGCTGGTCGAGCGGTTGTCCGACGCGCGGCGCAACGGGCATCCGGTGTTGGCGGTGGTGCGGGGTTCGGCGATCAACCAGGACGGTGCGTCCAACGGGTTGACCGCGCCGAACGGGCCCGCCCAGCAGCGGGTCATCCGGCAGGCACTGGCCGCGGCCGGCCTGCGCCCCGCCGAGGTCGACGCGGTGGACGCACACGGCACCGGGACCGCGCTCGGCGACCCGATCGAGGTACAGGCACTACTGGCGACCTACGGGCAGGACCGCGAGGCGCCACTGCTGCTGGGCTCGATCAAGTCCAACATCGGCCACACCCAGTCCGCTGCGGGCGTGGCAAGCGTGATTAAGATGGTGCAGGCGCTGCGCAACGGCCTGCTGCCAAGGACCCTGCACGCCGAGCAGCCATCATCCAAGGTGGACTGGTCGACCGGCGCGGTCGAACTGCTCACCGAGGAACGAGCCTGGCCGGTGACCGGCCGCCCGCGCCGGGCCGCGGTATCCTCCTTCGGCATCAGCGGCACCAACGCGCACGTGGTCATCGAGCAGGCCGCCGAGGAACCCGTCGCCGAGGAACCGCTGACGGATGAACCTGTCTCGGTCGTCGAATCGGCCGGTCCGGCTGAGGGGCCGGTGCTGCCGATCGTGCTGTCCGCCCGTGCGCAGGAAGCGTTACGCGCCAAGGCAGGGGCCCTCGCCGTACACCTCGACGACCATCCCGAACTCGGCCTTCCTGACCTCGCGTTCTCGCTGCTGGAGTCGCGCGCGTGTCAGGAGCACCGGGCGGTCTTGGTGGGCGGTGACCGCGACGGCATCGTCGAGGGCCTGCGGGTCGCGGCGAACAGTGGATCGGCACCCGGCCTCGTCACCGGCATCGCCGACGTCGCGGGCCGGACGGTGTTCGTCTTCCCCGGTCAGGGCGCGCAGTGGGCCGGGATGGGTGCCCGGCTGCTGGATTCCTCACCGGTGTTTGCCGAGTGCATCGCCGAGTGCGCCGTCGCACTGGCCCCGTATGTCGACTGGTCGCTACTGGACGTCCTGTGCCAACGCCCCGGCGCGGCCTCGTTGGATCGGGTTGATGTTGTTCAGTCGGTGTCGTTTGCGGTGATGGTGTCTTTGGCTGCGGTGTGGGAGTCGGTGGGTGTGTGTCCGGATGCGGTGGTGGGGCATTCGCAGGGTGAGATTGCGGCGGCGTGTGTTGCTGGTGTGTTGTCGTTGTCGGATGCGGCGCGGGTTGTTGCGGTGCGGAGTCGGTTGATTGGTGAGCGTCTGTCTGGTCGTGGTGCGATGGTGACGGTGATGGCTGGTGAGGCGCAGGTTGCCGAGTTGCTTGGTGTGGAGTCGGATCGGGTTGCGGTTGCTGCGGTGAATGGTCCTCGGACGGTGACGTTGTCGGGTGA
>DATATE010000132.1:0-11525 GCA_036268955.1 Pseudonocardiaceae bacterium | reverse complement strand
GGGTGTTCACCCGGGTCGCGCAACGGCTGCTGGCCATGGCCGCCGCCATCTGGCACAACTGGATGACCGGTGTGACCAGCAAACGATCACTCATCGCCTACGATCATTAACATCAACTTCACCGCATCAATCATCTAGGGTGCCCGCCTTGCGCGGCCCTCTCGCCTCGATCAACTCGCGGTCCCAGTACCCTCGGCGTGGCAACAGGCCCGACTCGCTTTCGATTCGCGGCTGCCACCAGGCCCTGCTGTGTCGAGCGAGAGAGAGCCGATGTCCGTCGCCCTGACGTATCCGGAAGCAATCGTGATCGGCTTCCTGCAGGGAGTCAGCGAGCTGTTCCCGGTATCCAGCCTCGGCCACAGCGCGATCATCCCGGCGCTGATCGGCGGCTCCTGGGCCAGGGACCTGAGTCTCACCACGCCCGGTTCGCCCTACCTCGACACCCTGGTGCTGATGCACGTGGCGACCGCGGCCGCCATGGTGATCTTCTTCTGGAAGGACTGGGTGCGCATCATCAGCGCCCTGGTCAGCGTCGTGCGGCATCGCAGTATCGAGACCGACTACGAGCGGCTGGCCATCCTGCTGATCGTCGGTACCGTCCCGGTCGGTATCGCCGGGTTGATCCTGGCCAAACCGCTACAGGACTATCTCGGCAAACCGATCCCGGCCGCGATCTTCCTTGCCATCAACGGCGCCGTGCTGTTCGCGGTGGAGAAGATCCAGGCCAACCGCAAGGAGGACGAGGAGTTCCGGCAGGCGCTGCGCGGCGGCGACACCTCCATGGACGACACCCTGCTCATCCCGAGAGTGTCGCCGAACGAGGTCACCACCCCGCTGTCCGAACTGACCGCCGAACGGCTCAGCGACGGCCGACTGGCCAAGCTCACCTACCGCGAGGCACTGATGATCGGCGCCGCGCAGATCTTCGCCCTGCTACCCGGTATCAGCCGGTCCGGCAGCACCATCGTCGGCGGCCTGCTGCGCGGCCTCAAACACGAGGACGCCGCCCGGTTCGCCTTCCTGCTGGCCACCCCGGTGATCCTGGCGGCCGGCGTGCTCAAGGTGCCGGAACTGCTGTCCCCGGCCATGCGCGGCTTCCTCGGCCCGGCCGTCGCCGGCAGCATCGTCGCCGGCATCGGCGCCTACTTCTCGCTGCGCTTCCTGGTGAAATACTTCGAGACCAGGACCCTGACCCCGTTCGCGATCTACTGCGCCGTGGCCGGCATCGGCTGCCTCGCCTACTTCACCATCGCCGGAGTCTGAGCGTCAGCTGTCAGTAGCGTTCAGACCCAGGTCACGTCCACCAGGTCGACTCGCAGCTGATCATCGAGGATCAGGTAGGTGATCATTCCAAACTGGCCGAAGGCCAGCGTTCTCAGAGGTCCGTTCGGATTTTCGTCATTCATTGGATCACCCTGCCACGGGACCAACTCCAGCACGCCCAGGATCTCGGCATAGATCAACAACGCTTCTTTGGGCAGGGCAGTGACTTGATCCGACGAGATTTCGTCGGTAGTTATGCGATACACCTACTCGCCCAGCCGCTCCTGGATCATGGCACGCATTTGTTCGTGTGTCATGCCACCTGACGGTTCAGCGCCGGTTCGAAGCGTCTCCTCAGCTCGGGCCAGAATCCGTCGGTACCCATCCGGACCACGACGGGCCACCAGCAGAGCATGCCGACGATAGGTCTCCAGCGTCGTCTGCATTTTGGTCAGGTCGAGTGTCTCGGCGGCGATCTGGCATGCCACTTGCCAGGCTCGGTCGAACTGCTCCTGCTCCTCCGGGATCAGCCCAGCGCGGATCTCGGCGGGTGACCCGCTCGCCAAGACCGGCTTCTCAGGTGCCACAGTCATAGCCAACACCTTAGGGACCGGGTCTGACAATCCCGGCAAACCAACTCAGGCGCGCGCGGCGGCCTCGGCTTCTTCGCGGATACGGGTTTCGCGCTTCTCGGCCTGCCAGCCGTCCTCGTTCTTGCCGAGGCGCCAGTAGCCGGAGATGGACAGCAGGTCCTTGCCGATCCCCCGCTCCTTACCGAGACAACCACGCAGTTCGGCCACGAAACCGGCCTCGCCGTGCACGAAGGCCTGCGCGGCGCCGGGCAGGAATTCCAGGGCACGGACCGCTGCCACAAGGTCGGCGCCGGAAGCGCCGGAGTCGACGTGCAGCCAGGTGAGGTCCAGGTCGGCGGCGGTGTCGAACTTCTGCTCGTCGGCCTCGCCGTGGACCAGGATGAACGCCCGCGCCGGCACCCCGGCCGGGAGCGCCTCGATCGCGGAGCCGATCGCCGGCAGCGCGCTCTCGTCGCCGACCAGCAGGTGCCAGTCCGCGTCGGCGCTGGGCGCATAGGCGCCGCTGGGGCCCATCAGGTTCATCGGATCGCCGGGCTTGGCGTTGGCCGCCCACGGTCCCGCGTAGCCCTCGTCGCCGTGGTAGACGAAGTCGATGGTCAGCTCGCGCGCCTCGGAGTCGCAGCGGCGGACCGTGTAGGTCCGGGTCGTCGGCCACTGTTCGCGCGGGAAGTCGCGGCGGATCGCCTCGGCGTCGTAGGGCTCCGGGTAGGTGACGCTGGGCTGGCCGAAGAGCAGTTTGACGTAGCGGTCGGTGAAGCCGTTGTTGACGACTGTGGCGAAGCCCGCACCGCCGAGCACGACGCGGATCATGTGCGGGCTCAGTCGTTCGGTGCGCTGCACCAGCAGATGGTGGACGGTGCGCTTTCGCGGCGCCGGACGATCAGCCATCGGAACTCCTCCAACAGGGCGACCAACGATCTATCGCTAACCTACGGAAGCAAGGGTACCCTAACCCGAGGGTAGAACAAGACGAACGTGATCAGAACCAACCTGGGCAGGGACCGGCTCGGTCGAAACGGGCTCGATCAGGGCACGACGCGCAGCAGGCCCTCCTGCACGACCGTGGCGACGTGGGTGCCGTCCTCGGCGAAGAACCGGCCGGTGGCAAGGCCACGCGCACCGGAGGCGCTCGGCGAGGTGCAGTCGTAGAGGAACCACCTGTCCGCGCGGAAGGGTCGGTGGAACCACAGCGCATGGTCGAGGCTGGCGCCGATCACGTTGTCGGTCCCCCAGTAGACGCCGTGGCGGGCCAGTACCGAGTCCAGCAGCGTCATGTCCGAGGCGTAGGTCAGCACGCAGACGTGCAGCAGCTGGTCGTCGGGCAGGGTGCCGTCCGCGCGCATCCACACCTGGCTGCGCGCCTCGGCCGGGCCGTGTTCGCGGGAGACCCACGGCGGTTCGGTCACGTAGCGGACGTCGATCGGGCGTGGCCGGATCGAGGCGTTGCTGCCGAGTTTGCCGCCCAGCTCGGCCATGCGCGCACCGTAGGTGGGCAGGCTCTCCGGCGCCGGCACGTCCGGCATGGCCTCGGAGTGGTCGATGCCGGGTTCGTCGATCTGGAAGGACGCCGACAGCGAGAAGATCGCCTTGCCGCGCTGGATGGCCAGCACCCGCCGAGTGGTGAACGAGCGGCCGTCGCGGGTGCGGTCGACCTCGTAGACGATCGGGATGCTCGGATCGCCGCCACGGATGAAGTAGGCGTGCAGTGAGTGCACCCGCCGCTCCGCCGGCACCGTCCTGCCGGCGGCGACAAGGGCCTGGCCGGCCACCTGGCCGCCGAACACTCGAACCGGGGACTCGGCGGGGCTGACCCCTCGGAAGATGTTCTCCTCGATCCGTTCCAGGTCGAGCAGGGCGATCAGCCGGTCGAGCACTGGTTGGCCGTAGGGCACACCGTCCGGCGCCAGTGGCACGTCCGGCGCCAACCGCGCGCTGGGATCGGCCGCCGCGATTCGCGCCGCCTCTGTCACCCGTTCACCCCATCACGTCTCGACGGTGCCCGCGCACCGTCGAGACGGTGCCTCAGGCGTGGTCTTCCTCGCCCAACCGGTGTACCCGGATGAGGTTGGTCGAACCGATCGTGCCAGGCGGCGAGCCCGCGACGATCACCACCAGGTCACCCGGCTGGTAGCGGCCGATGGACAGCATCGAGGAGTCCACCAGCCGAACCATCTGGTCGGTCGAGTCCACATTAGGCACCAGGAACGTTTCGGTGCCCCAGGTGAGAGCAAGCTGACTCCGAACGTGTTCGTCCGGCGTGAAGGCCAGCAGCGGCAGGTGGGTGTGCAGTCGGGCCAGCCGCCGCACGGTGTCGCCGGACTGGGTGAAGGCGACCAGTGCCTTCGCGTTGAGCCGCTCGCCGATGTCGCGGGCCGCGTAGGAGATGACACCGCGCTTGGTGCGCGGCACGTGGGTCAGCGGCGGCGCCGCGACCGAGTCGTTCTCCATCGTGGTCACGATCCGGGCCATGGTCTCCACGGTCTCGGTCGGATAGCGGCCGACGCTGGTCTCACCGGAGAGCATCACCGCGTCCGCGCCGTCGAGCACCGCGTTGGCGACGTCGGAGGTCTCCGCGCGGGTCGGCCGGGAGTTGTTGATCATCGAGTCCAACATCTGGGTGGCCACGATGACCGGCTTGGCGTTCTCCCGCGAGATCTGGATGGACCGCTTCTGCACCAGCGGAACCTGCTCCAGCGGCAGTTCGACGCCCAGGTCACCACGGGCGACCATGATTCCGTCGAAGGCCAGCACGATGGCTTCGAGGTTGTCCACCGCTTCCGGCTTCTCGATCTTGGCGATGACCGGCAGCCTGCGGTGGCCGACCCGGTCCATCACCTGGTGCACGAGGTCGATGTCGGCAGGGGACCGGACGAAGGACAGTGCGATCACGTCAACGCCGAGCGAGAGGGCGAACTCGAGGTCCTCGATGTCCTTTTCGGACAACGGGGGGACCGAAACGTCCATACCGGGCAGGGAAAGACCCTTGTTGTTGCTGACCTGACCGCCCTCGGTGACCTCGCAGACCACGTCGGGGCCTTCGACGGCGGTGACCACGAGGCCGACCTTGCCGTCGTCGACCAGCAGCCGGTCGCCGGCCTTGGCGTCCCGGGCGAGGCCCTTGTAGGTGGTGGAGACCCGGTCGTGGGTGCCGGTGACGTCCTCAACGGTGATCCGGACGGTGTCGCCGGTACGCCACTCGACGGGGCCACTGGCGAACGTGCCGAGCCGGATCTTGGGCCCCTGCAGGTCAGCCAGGATGCCAACCACGCGGCCGCACTCGGTGCTGATCGAGCGCACCAGGTCGTACACCTGCTTGTGGTCAGCGTGGCTACCGTGGCTGAAGTTCATCCTTGCCACGTCCATACCCGCGTTGACCAGGTCACGGAGCTTGTCCGCGGTGGCAGTGGCGGGACCTAGGGTGCATACGATTTTCGCGCGTCGACTCACGTCAACAGAGAATAGACCTGCTGCCTGGACCGATCCAGCACACGGGGCATCTTTGTCCCAACGGACACTGCATTTTTCCCTTCGCCACCAGTGAGTCACTGTCTGTTAGCACAATTACGGTAGCCGTTGTCCGATATTTCTGGGCGCCTCGCCGCAGGTCGCCTCCGGCGCGCGAACTAAAGTGGCCCGGTGAAGTTTGCGGGATTCGGCGAACACGCGATCGATTTCTACGACGGCCTCGAAGTGGACAACTCAAAGGTCTACTGGGAGGACAACAAGCACATCTATGCCGATGACGTGCGGGCGCCGATGGCGGCACTGCTGGCCGAACTGGAGCCGGAGTTCGGCGGGCTCGGCACGCCGAAGATCTTCCGGCCCTACCGTGACGTGCGGTTCAGCAAGGAGAAGAGCCCCTACAAGGTGCAGTGCGGCGGCGTGATCGAGCAGGGCCGCGGCGGCGGCGCCTACTACGTCGCGGTCGGTTCCGCCGGCCTGATGATCGGCGGCGGCTGCTTCCACCTCGCGCCCGACCAGCTCGCCCGCTTCCGCACCTCGGTCGACGACGAGCGCAGGGGCACCCAGCTGGCGAAGATCGTGGCGAAGCTGGCCAAGGCGGGCTGGGAGATCAAGGGCGATCAGCTCAAGAGCAAACCGCGCGGCTTCGACGCCGACCACCCCAGGATCGACCTGCTGCGCTACCGCTCGGTGTATGCGGCGCGGACCTGGGAGCCCGATGACGTCCTGCACGAGCGGGGCAGCTTCGACCGGGTGCGCAAGGGCTGGCGCGAGCTGCGGCCGTTCAACGAATGGGCCGCCGACCACGTCGGGGTCAGCGACGAGATCCCCTCCCGCCGCTGACCGACCAGCTCAGGACTTGTCCAGGACCGCCTTGAGGTGACTGAACGTGTCGATCGAGTACTTACCGTGATACCGGCCCATCCCGCTCTCGCCGACACCGCCGAAGGGCAGTTCCGGCGCGGCGAGGTGCACCAGCGCGGCGCCGAAGACAAGGCCGCCGGATGAGGTCTCGTCCTGCAGCCGCTGCTTGGTCTCCTCGGACGCGGTGAACGCGTAGAGCGCGAGCGGCTTGTCCCGTTCGCCGATGAACTCGATGGCCGCGTCGAGGTCGGGCACCTTGATGATCGGCAGGATCGGCCCGAAGATCTCGGCCGCCATCACCGGCGAGGCCGGGTCGACGTCGGCGAGCACGGTCGGCGCGAGATAGCGGCTGTCCCGGTCGTGCTGGCCGCCGAGCACGATCTTCTGGTCGGTCAGCAGCGCGGTGAGCCGGTCGTGATGGCGGGTGTTGACCACCCGCCCGTACTCGGGGCTGACGGCCGGATCGGCACCGTAGAGCGCCGTGACCGCCGCGGCGAGGTGCGGCTGGATCTCCTCGGCGGTGTCGCCGATGGCCAGCAGGTAGTCCGGGGCGACGCAGGTCTGGCCCGCGTTGCTGAAGCGGCCGTAGGCGATGACCATCGCGGCCGCCGCGAGGTCCGTGCCCGGCTCGATCACCGTCGGGCTCTTGCCGCCCAGTTCCAGCGCGACCGGGGTGAGGTGTTTGGCGGCGGCGGCCATCACGATCCGCCCGACGATGCCGTTGCCGGTGTAGAAGATGTGGTCGAACCGCTGGTCGAGCAGTTCGGTGGTCTCCGGGATCGCGCCCTCGACCACGGTGAACGCCTCGGTGTCCAGGTAACGCGGCAGGTGCCGCGCGATCGCGGCGGAGGTGGCGGGGGCCAGTTCGCTCGGCTTGACCACCGCGCAGTCGCCTGCCGCGATCGCGCCGACCAGCGGGGCCAGTGCCAGGTGCAGCGGATAGTTCCACGGGCCGATGATCAGCACGACGCCCAGCGGCTCGCGCACGACCCGACCCTCGCCGGGCAGCAGCCGCTCCGGCAGCCCGGCGGCCTCCGGTGCCAGCCAGGCGTCCAGGTTGGCCAGGGTGTGGTCGATCTCGTTGGTCACGAAGCCCAGCTCGGTGACCGTCGCCTCGTTGGCGCTCTTGCCGAGGTCGGCGTGCAATGCCGCGAGGAACACCTCGGCCTGCTCGTCGAGCAGGTTGCGCAGCGCCAGCAACTGCTCCCGACGCCAGGAGACCGGGCGGGTGCGACCGGTGCGGAAGGTGGCGCGCAACCGGCCGACGACCGACTTCGCGTCAAGGGATACAGCCGTGGTCTCAGTCATCTCCCGAGCATAGGGTCGGCGAGGCCGCTGTTCAGGATGAACAGCTGTAGTGCGCGAACACCTTGCCGATCAGGCCGTCGGCGTCGATGAACAGCACCTCGGCGACCTTCCGCCCGCCGATGCCGCGCATGTAGAAGGTGATGCTGTCCTCGCCGCGCAACACGTCGAGCACCTCGAACCGCAGCTCCGGGTTGGCCTTGAGCGCGGTGCCGAAATAGTGGCGCAGCTCGTCGCGGCCGCGCACGACCGGGGCGCCGACGACCTCCTCGGCCAGCGGTGAGACGAGTTCGACGTCCTTGCCGTAGAGCGCGACGATCTCGTCGAGATCGTGCGAGTTCCAGACGCCGACATGGTGGTCGACATAGGCGATGGCGGCTTCGGCGGTCCAGGGCACCCGGCCAGCATTCGCCGCACCGGCCGTCGGGACAACCGGTTTCCCAAAATTGGTTCAGACCGGTGCGGGACCGGTGCCGCCGCGCGGTTCCAGCCGGGGCAGCGCCTCTTGGACGTCGACATCCGGCGCGTCCGGCGGCCGGCCGTCGACCAGTTCGAGGCCGAGTTCGCTGGTGACCGGGAGGCCGGCGACGGCCATGACGTCGTTGTCGTAGACGATCGCGGTCGGCGGCGCGGGCCGGGTGAGCAGCTGCCTGGTCTCCCGGCCGCCTGCCTCGTCGCCGTAGTCGGTGAGCACCGAGGCAGCACCGGTAACCCGTTGTGCCGCAAGGCTTCCCGAAAGGACTCGATCCGGCGCCGGGTGTGCGTCAGCTCGCTGAAGCCGGCGAGATCCGGGCCCTCGTGCGCTCGGACACCCCATCCAACTAATGCGCTTTACTTCTACTGGCTAAACCGCATTAGTCCTGCGACGATGCGAGTCATGACAGGACCAGTCAGGACGCCGCCCTGGCATTGACGGCAACCGCGCTTGCCAGCACCGTGACAGCTGCAGGATCTCCGACTATCGAAAGCTACGACACATGCATGACGATCGGAAGTTGATCGAGGGGCGCGTCGACCGGGTGCTGCGCGAACGCATCCGACCCGCGGTCTACCCGGACTCGGTGCCGGCCAGGATCGAGGTGTGGGAGGCGCCGGGCGAACCGGTGGGAGTGGCCGAGGGCCTCGCCGCGACCTACCGTGCCGCGCAGGTCGGTGATCCGTGGGGCCCGGCCTGGGGCACCACCTGGATGCGGGTCACCGCGCAGGTGCCGGTGGACTGGTCGGGCCGCACGGTCGAGGCCCTGATCGACCTCGGCTTCGACGAGCGCATGCCCGGCTTCCAGTGTGAGGGCCTGGTGTACGCACCGGACGGGTCGGCGATCAAGGGCCTCAACCCGCGCAACCAGTGGGTGCGGATCGGCTCCCCGGTCACCGGCGGCGAGCAGGTCACGCTGTATGTCGAGGCGGCGGCGAACCCGGTGATCCTGGGTGACAACCCGTTCCGGCCGACTCCGCTCGGGCGCAAGGAGACCGCGGGCGACAAGCCGCTGTACCGGATCGAGCGGGTCGACCTCGCCGTGTTCGACGAGCAGGTCTGGGAGTTCGTCGCGGACATCGAGGTACTCGGCCAGCTCATGCACGAACTGCCGGAAGGCAGTCCGCGCCGCTGGGAGATCCTCCGCGCGCTCGGCCGCGCCATCGACGTGCTCGACCTCCAACAGGTCAACGCGACCGCGGCGGCCGGCCGGGCCGAACTGGCCGAGGTGCTGGCCAAACCCGCGAACGCGACCGCGCACCGCATCTCCGCGATCGGCCACGCGCACATCGACTCGGCCTGGCTGTGGCCGCTGCGGGAGACCGTGCGCAAGGTGGCCCGCACCGCGTCGAACGTGACCGCGCTGATGGACGAGCACCCCGAGTTCATCTACGCGATGTCCTCCGCGCAGCAGCTGGCCTGGATCAAGGAGCACCGGCCCGAGGTGTTCGCGAAGGTGGCCAAGAAGGTCGCGGCCGGCCAGTTCGTGCCGGTCGGCGGCATGTGGGTGGAGTCGGACACCAACATGCCGGGCAGTGAGGCGATGGCCCGGCAGTTCGTGCACGGCAAACGGTTCTTCCTCGATGAGTTCGGCATCGAGACCGAGGAGGTCTGGCTGCCGGACTCCTTCGGCTACAGCGGCGCGCTGCCGCAGCTGGTCGTCGCGTCGGGCTCGCGGTGGTTTCTCACCCAGAAGATCTCCTGGAACCAGACCAACAAGTTCCCGCACCACAGCTTCTGGTGGGAGGGCCACGACGGCACCAGGGTGTTCACCCACTTCCCGCCCGCCGACACCTACAACTCGGAGATCTCCGGCCGGGAACTCGCGCACGCCGAGCGCAACTTCCGTGACAAGGGCGGTTCCTCGGTGTCGCTGCTGCCCTTCGGGCACGGCGACGGCGGTGGCGGCCCGACCCGCGAGATGCTCGCCCGCGCGGCCCGACTGTCCGATCTGGAAGGTTCGCCTCGGGTAACGATCGAGGCGCCGAGCGAGTTCTTCGCCATGGCGGCGGCCGAGTACACCAACGCGCCGGTCTGGGTCGGCGAGTTGTACCTGGAGTTCCACCGGGGCACCTACACCAGCCAGGCCAAGACCAAACAGGGCAACCGGCGCAGCGAACACCTGCTGCGCGAGGCCGAACTCTGGGCCGCGACGGCGACGCTGCGGCTGGGCAGCGCCTACCCGTACGAGCGGCTGGACCGGTTGTGGAAACGGGTGCTGCTCAACCAGTTCCACGACATCCTGCCGGGCAGCTCGATCGCCTGGGTACACGCCGAAGCCGAACGCACCTACGCCGCGATCGCCGAGGAACTCACCGAGGTGATCGACACCGCGCAGCGCGCGCTGGCCGGCGAGGGCTCGGCGACGGTGCTGTTCAACGCGGCCCCGCACGGTTGGGACGGCGTCGCAGGTCTCGGCGCCGCGCCACGCCAGGAATCGTCGGCCGACCCGGTCTCGGTGACCGCGGCGGACGGCGGTTTCATCCTGACCAACTCCTCGCTCCGGGTCGTGATCGACGGCAACGGCCTGCTGCGCTCGGTGCACGACAAGCTCGCCGACCGGGAGGTGATCGCGCCCGGCCAGCACGGCAACCTGCTGCAACTGCACCAGGATCTGCCCAACCAGTGGGACGCCTGGGACGTGGACTCCTTCTACCGCAACACGGTCACCGATCTGACCGAGGCCGAGGAGATCGAGCTTGAGCTGTCCGAACCCGACCACGCGACGGTCCGGGTGGTGCGCGCCTTCGGCTCCTCGACGGTCCGCCAACGGCTGACCCTGCGGGCCGGCGAGCACCGGGTGGAGATCGACACCGAGGTCGACTGGCACGAGACCGAGAAGTTCCTCAAGCTGGCCTTCCCGCTGGACCTGCAGGCCGACCGCTCGACCTCGGAGACCCAGTTCGGCCATCTGCACCGGCCGACGCACGCGAACACCAGCTGGGACGCGGCCAAGTTCGAGATCTGCGCGCACCGCTGGGTGCGGGTGGCCGAGCCCGGCTACGGGGTCGCGCTGACCAACGACTCCAGCTACGGCCACGACGTGACCCGGCACAGTCGCGAGGGCGGCGGCATCACCACCACCGTGCGGGCCTCGCTGCTGCGCGCCCCGCGCTTCCCCGATCCGGACACCGACCACGGCCTGCACAAGCTGCGGCACGCCCTGGTACCCGGTGCCGAGGTGGCAACGGCGGTCGGCGAGGGCTACCGGATCAACCTGCCGATCCGGGAGGTCACCGGCGGCAACGCGGTCGCTCCGCTGGTGGCGGTGGACAACCCGGCGGTGGTCGTCGAGGCGGTCAAGCTCGCCGACGACCGTTCCGGCGATGTCGTTGTCCGGCTCTACGAATCCGGTGGTGGCCGGGCCAAGGCCCGACTCGCCGCAGGCTTCCCGCTGGGTACCGCACTGTCCACCGATCTGCTGGAACGCAGCTGGGCCAACACGGTGTACTACGAGATCGCCGACGGCGGGATCGAACTGGCGCTGCGCCCGTTCGAGATCCTCACCCTCCGACTGTCGGTAAAGGACTGATCGACTCTTCGGTGTCGCGGCCGGTCGGCGT
>DATATE010000131.1:0-2956 GCA_036268955.1 Pseudonocardiaceae bacterium | reverse complement strand
GCGGAGGAGGGTGAGTTGGGTTTGGATGGCGTTGGCGGGTCGGTCGGGTAGTCGGTTGGGTGTCCATACTCGGTCGAGGAGTTGGTCGCGGGAGACCAGTCGGTTCGCCTCGACCAGCAGCACGGCCAGAATGCCCTGCTGTCGCAGGCCCTTCAGCGGGATCGCTCGACCGTCGAGGGTGACCTCCACCGGGCCAAGTACGCCGAACTCGACCGACACGACACTCCCGCCTGACCGACAGCCTTGTGTCAGGATGGTAAACGTCGGTCAGTCGGCCATCCGGTCCAGTTCCGCGATCTGCCGCCGAGCGCGCTCGGCGTTCTCCAGCCGGTTCTGCGCCCGGTAGAAGGTGATCGCCTGCTGCCAGGACGCCTTGGCCTCGTCGAGTCGGCCGAGCGCGAGATAGGTGTAGCCGACCCCGTCGAGGACGGTGGATTCGAGGTAGCGGTCACCGAGTTCACGAAAAACGGCCAGTGCCTGGCGGTAGTAGTCCAACGCCAGCTCCTCCTGCCCGGTCTGCTGTGCGACATAGGCCAGCGTGCTCAGCGTGGTGGCCTCACCGTCGCGATAGCGCTCGCGCTGTTGCCGATGCAGAGCGAGCGCTTCCAGACCCAGTTCGCGGGCCCGCTGGTAGTGGCCGAGCCGGGCGGAATGCCAGCCGGTCACGTTGAGCAGATCGGCCACCCAGACCGGCTTGTCCAGGGTCCTGAACAGCGCCAGCGCGCGCGTGGCATGGTCGAGACCGGCCTCGTCGTCGTAGCGCTCGGTGCAGACCCAGGACAGGATGCGATGCGTCTCGGCCTTGTCGGAGGCGCTGCCGGTCTCCTCGGCGATCGCCATCGCCTCCCGCAGTACGCGCATCGCGTCCTCGTACTGGCCTGCCTGGGTATGCGCCACGGCCAGATGCCGGCGGATCCGGTTGCGGATGGCCGGATCGCCGATGGCGTCGGCCGCGAGGACCCCGGCCGTGCAGAACGCGAGGTTGTCGGTGAACCGACTGCTTCGCCAGTGGAAGGTGGTCAGCAGGGAGGCCAACTGCCAGACCGGTTCCTGCCAACCGCACAGCGCCGCGGCCTGTTGGACCGCGAGCAGACAGCGGTGTTCGGTCGCCAGCCAGTGCATCGCGGCGGTCAGGTCCGGCAGTGGCGCGATGCTGCTGCCGTGCGCCGGTGCCGGCAGGTCGATCGGTTGGCGGGCCGGTATGAGCAGCCGCTCCGCCGCGGACGCGGTGTGCAGGTAGAAATCGAGCAGCCGCCGCAACGCGGTCTCCTGGGCGGGGACGCTGCGATCGGCGTGGCAGCGTCGCACCGCGTAGCGGCGGATCAGGTCGTGCATCCGCCAGCGACCGGGAATGTCCTGCTGGATAAGGGAAGCACGTTCCAGCGCGCGCAGCAGGACCCGAGCCGCCGAGGTTTCGAGGCCGGTGAGCGCCGCGGCGCCGCGCAGGCTGATGTCCGGACCGGGCGCGACGCCGAGCAGGCAGAAGACCAGCGCCTGTTCCTCGGTGAGCGCCGCGTACGACCAGGACAGCACGGCCGGCAGGCTGGCGGCCGGATCGTCGTCCCCCAACGCGTCGATGCCGACCTCCCGCAGTTCGCGGGCGAGGGTGGCCAGCGGCAGTTGGGCGTGGATCTGGGCGTGGCCGGCGACGATGCTCAGCGCCAACGGGAAACCGCTGCAGAAGGCGAGCAGTTCCTCGACGGCGTCCGCTTCGGCGGCCAGCCGCGCGGAACCGAGCCGGTCGGCCAGCAGGGCGCGGGCCTCGGCGTTGTCGAGGATGTCGATCGGCAGCGGATGCGCGCCGTGTCCGGTGACCAGCCCCGAGAGGTGGTCACGACTGGTGACCAGCACGATACTGGCCGGGCTGCTGGGCAGCAGCGGCAGGATCTGGCTGGTGTCGGCGGCGTTGTCCAGCACGATGAGCAGGCGTTTGTCGGCGGCGAGGGTGCGCCAGAGCGCGGCCTGTGCCTCCGGTTCGCTGGGCATGCTGGCCGATTCGACGCCCAGCGCGTCGAGGAAACCGCGCAGCGCGGTCGCGGTCGGGGTCGGCTGGCCGTCCGGGCTGAACCCGCGCAGGTCCACGAACAGCTGCCCGTCCGGGAACCGGCCGCGATGCTGATGGGCCCAGTGCAGCGCGAGCCAGGTCTTGCCGATCCCGCCCGCTCCGGCGATCGTGGCGATCACCGCGGTCGGCCCTGCCTCGGTCGAACCGGCACCGGTCGGCCCTGTCCCGGTCCGTTCCGCCGTTGGCGTGAGGGTGCCTGACCAGGTGGTCTCCTGCGCGGTGGTCTCGGTCGCCGTGTCGAGGACCTTGCTGAGCACCGCAAGCTCGTCCTTGCGCCCGGTGAACGAACGAGGCGCGGCCGGCAGTTGGCGAGGCGTCGGCGTGGCGGCGGAGTACGTCGCGGGAGCGCGCTCGGTCAGCCTCGGGTCGGCGGTCAGGATGCGCTGGTGCAGCTCCTGCAACGGCAGGCCCGGATCGGCGCCGAGTTCCTCGGCCAACCGCTCCCGGATGTGCCGGTACCTGGCGAGCGCGTCGGCGGGGCGACCGCTGCGGTAGAGGGCGAGCATGAGCTGGCCGGCGAGGCGTTCGTCCAGCGGGCATTCGTCGGCCTGGTCGGTGAGGTCGGGCAACAGCGTGCCGTGCTGGCCGGTGCGCAGTCGCGCGTCGGTGAGGTCGAGCAGGGCCGCGTGCCGTTCGCGGACCAGGACCGCCCGCAGGGCGTCGAACCAGGGCAGGTCGAGGGTGGCGAACGGTGCCCCGCGCCACAGGTCCATCGCCGCCTCGAACAGGATGATCGCGCGCTGGTCGTGCTCGGCGGTGCGTGCGGTGTCGACGAGGGTGCGGAAGCGGTGGAGGTCGATGGTGTTGTGGTCGGTGGTGAGGCGGTAGCCGGTGGATTGCCAGGTGATGGTGATCGAGGGGATGGGGGTGAGTGCTCTGCGGAGGAGGGTG
>DATATE010000130.1:0-3090 GCA_036268955.1 Pseudonocardiaceae bacterium | reverse complement strand
GGTCAATGAGCTCGGCGAGGAACTCCTGGATGTGGCGGTGGGTGATCTCCGCCGGCGCTACCGGCGGGGACTGGCGGTGGGACCATTCGCCCAGCAGCCGCACCGCGTGCAGATAGGCCCAGACGGTGTTGTGGGATTTGTTCTCCGCTCGCAGGGAGCGTTCCCAGCCTCGGGCGAACAGGGCCCAGACGCCGGGCGGGTAGATGATCGTCTTTTTCATGGCTCAGAGCCTCCAAGCGGAGTGTCACTGAGCGCTGTGCGACGGGTACACCATGATCAAAGAAGGTCGAAACCAGAGCGTTTGCCCTGGTCGGGATGATGATTGTGGCCAGGGACGGGGTCGAACCGTCGACCTTCCGCTTTTCAGGCGGACGCTCGTACCAACTGAGCTACCTGGCCGGAGCGACCGGCCAGGTAGGCCGAACGCGCTTGGCGACCCAGACGGGACTCGAACCCGCGACCTTCGCCGTGACAGGGCGACGCGCTAACCAACTGCGCCACTGGGCCTTGCTTCGTTCCGTACTCCCAACGGGATTCGAACCCGCGCTACCGCCTTGAAAGGGCGGCGTCCTAGGCCGCTAGACGATGGGAGCCCGGTCTGCTGACCGTGCTGCCAACGGCTGTCCGCTGGGAGCACGGCAAGCATAGGGCACACGACCGATGTCCTCCAAAACGGGGTCACCTCTGCGTGACCGCCAGGGACAAACGGATCGCCACACCGCGTACCCGGGCGGGTACTGAATGTGGCGAGCGTCACCAGGCAAGCAAACTACCGGCGGACCGGTGGTGTTCCCTCGTCGTCCGGGGCCAGGCCGAGCATGTCCAGCAGTTGCCGGCAGTCGTCGGCGTCGTGGGCGTTCCTGGCCACGGCCAGTCGCGCCCTGCGCACCTGGTCGGCGGAGATGCGGCCCGGCTCGCCGTTGCGTTGCGCGGGCAGGTCGCCTGACCGTCGCGGCAGTGCGTCGTCCTCCTGCCACAACAACTTCCGAATATCGAGGCTCCCGCTCATCGCTACCTCCCCGGCTCCGGTTTCTCGCGAGGCTAGCGACTGGCGACCAGGTCCGCAGCCTCCCGTGGGGTGATTCGAGGGCACACACAGTCACTGTGGTATAGCCGACGAGGCGAGTTCCGCGCGTTCGATGACAACTGAACGGGTCGACGAGCCCCGGTCGGACCACAGCGGAGCCGGCCTACCCCCCGGGGGTACCATGACAGAGTCTTTTGCCTGATCGAGAGGACTTTCGCCGATGACAGTCAGCGCCCAGCACTCGGCCACCTACACCGTTTCCGGCATGAGTTGCGAGCACTGCGTCGCCTCGGTGACCGAGGAACTGACCGCCATCGAGGCCGTGTCGGACGTCACCGTGGACCTGGAAACCGGTGCCGTCACGGTGACCAGCACACGCGAACTGAGCACGGCCGAAGTAACGGACGCGATCACCGAGGCGGGGTACCAGTTGGCGGGCTGACCCACCGGGGTCGACCGCTCACGGGGTGAAGCCACAGGTCGGCTCGTTACCGACCAACTGGTCACAATCGCGCCAACTGTCGGTGAACGACGGCAACAAATTTCTACGCTCAACCACTCGCCTCCCGACATGATCGCGTGTCACAATTCAGTTGCTGACACACCCCCGGTCAGCGCCTGTGGAGATCCCCTCCAGCCCCCGCGTTCCTCCCCCTGGCGCGGGGGCTCTCCACGCTCTGGGGCCCGGGAGATCCGACACGCCGGGGTGGCGGAAAACACACCACGGGCGCGCTCCCGCAATCGAACCGTTATCGTGTCCGCCGTGCAGATTCCTACGCGAGGACGAACCAAGACCGGGAGACACCGTCCCGTCTCGGCCGAGGAAGATCCACAGGCGCCTGGTCGTGAGCTGGAGAACTATCTGGCCGCGCTGGCGCCCGAGGTCGACGTCGAGACCACCGGTTCCGGTCGCCGGTTCGGCAATGCCCAGGTCTACCAACTGCGTCTTCAACTGATCGCGAACGAGCAGCTGCGTGAGCTCGCCGCGGCAAACGGCACGTCACCACAGGCACTGGCCCAGGAGTGGGTGATGCAGCGACTCGGCTGGGAAGCCGAGCAACGCGCGACCCACGTCGGTGTGGCCGCCGGTCACAGCCCGGTGTGGCCCGAGTAGGCCCCTGGCTAGAAAATCCGGTCCGGACCCCGACTACGGACCGAAAACCCCCAGGAACATGAGCACGGCCCCCACTCGAAGTTCGAGTGGGGGCCGTCGAGTTTCTGTGGAACTACAGCGGGCGGACGTTCTGTGCCTGGGGGCCCTTGGTGCCCTGACCGACCTCGAACTCCACCTTCTGGTTTTCTTCCAGGCTGCGGTATCCCGAACCCTGGATCTCCGTGTAGTGCACGAACACGTCCGCGCCACCGTCCTGGCGCTGGATGAATCCGTAACCCTTCTCAGCGCTGAACCACTTGACAGTGCCTTCTGCCACGCCTGCCTCCTTGCAGGATCAGCTCGGGACTGCACCGTGCAGTCCCCGGCCGTTCCGGGGCAGTTCGATTCTCGCCTGAGAAATGAGAACGCCCGCGCATCGTTCCGCGAGCGTGAGACCACGAACACGAAGAACCACGGCCTGCCGGCTCAGCGTAGTCGGTTGATTGCCCGTGCGGTACCTTCCGGCACCGTTGCCCCATTCCGCCTCGGCCTGCGGATGGCCTCGATTGGCGACGTTCGGTAGCGGCTCGTCGCGTCGCCCGGTGTGCCGGATGCGGATACGCTGTGTGGTCTGGATGAACTCGCGGGTACCACCCGAATGCACACGGTAATGTGATGGTCATCACAACGAAGGTGGGGTCGGGATGGGTATCGGACGCGCGCGGCGGCTGGCCGCACCACTGCTGGGCCTGGCCCTGGCGGGGAGCCTGGTCGCCGGGTGCACGAGCACCAACACCGCCGCGCAGGCGCCGCACCACCCGGCCGCGCCGCCAGCACCGGTCGCCCAGTCGGCCGCCGTGTCCTTCTACCCGTCGGCCGGCTCGCACGGCGTGAACCCGGCCGACGTCATCAGCGCGTCCGTCGCGCACGGCACCATCGGCCGGATCACGCTGACCAACGCGGCCGGCAA
>DATATE010000129.1:0-2088 GCA_036268955.1 Pseudonocardiaceae bacterium | reverse complement strand
TCACCCGACTCCACCGCAGACCACAACACCCCCTCAACACCACCACCAACACCAACACCCACACCACCACCAAAACCCACCCCAGGCCAAAAACGCTCACGCTGAAACACATACGTCGGCACATCAACCCGACAAACACCGCTGCCTTGCAACAACGAGGACCAGTTGACCGGCACACCTCGGGTATGCAGACGGCCGAGGGCGGTCATTGCCATGAGCGGTTCGTCCCGATCCGCGCGCAGCATCGGAACAGCAACCACGTCGGCCAGGGTTTCGGGCACCATGCCGGCCGCAACGGCATCCGGTCCAAGTTCGAGGAAGGTACGCACGCCCTGGTCGCCCGCTGCCGCAACCGTGTCGGCGAAACGGACCGGCGAGCTGATGTGCCGCACCCAGTAGTCCGGATCGGCCAGGTCGGCGCCGACTTCGACCGTGGACAGGACCGGCAGCTCCGGCGCGCGGAAGGACAGCTCGGCGACCACCGAGGAGAACTCGGCCAGCATCGGCGCCATCAGCGGCGAATGGAAGGCGTGCGAGACAGAGAGGAACCTCGTTGTGTCGAACTTGCCGGCGATCTCCATGAGGACGGCCTCGACGCCGGACAGCACCACGGACGAAGGACCGTTCACGGCGGCGATGGACACCTCGGCCTCACGGCCGCTCAGCAGTGGAGCGACCTCCTCCTCCGTCGCCTGTATCGCAACCATCGTGCCGCCCGACGGCAGCGCCTGCATCAGCCGCGCTCGGGCCGCAACCAGCCGGCAGGCGTCCGCGAGAGACAACACACCCGCGACGTGCGCCATCGCGATCTCACCGACCGAATGGCCGATCAACACATCAGGCCGAACACCCCAGGACTCCACCAACCGGAACAACCCCACCTGCAACGCGAACAACGCAGGCTGCGCATCACCCGTCCCACCAAGATCACCAGCAACCAGCTCGGACAACGGCCGGTCCAACAGAATATCCAGTTCAGTGGCAACCTCGTGCCAGGCCCGCGCGAACACCGGGAACCGGGCAACAAGCTCCAGCCCCATCCCCGACCGCTGACCACCCTGACCCGAGAACACGAACGCCACACCACCGTCGACGACCTGCCCGTCGACCAGGCCACTCGCGGCCGAACCATCGGCGAGCGCGGCAAGTCCAGCGGTCAACGCGTCGGAATCGGAGGCGAACAAGACGGCGCGATGCTCGAACGCCGACCGCGACACCGCCATCGAGTAGGCGAGATCGGCTACCGACAACGACTCGGAGTCGCGCACGAAGTCGCGCAGCCGGGCAGCCTGGGCACGCAGCGCGGCCGCCGACCGACCCGACACCAACACCGGCAGCACACCAGCGTCCACCGGCTCGGACTCGACAACGGTCGGTACCGGGGGTGGTTCCTCCAGGAGCAGGTGCACGTTCGTGCCGCTGATCCCGAACGAGGACACGCCGGCTATCCGAGGATGTCCGTCGGTCTCCCACGGAATCGGCTCGCTGAGCAGTCGTACCTCACCGGTCGTCCAGTCGACCTGCGACGAGGGCGCATCGACGTGCAACGTCTTGGGCAGGATGCCGTGCTGGAGCGCAAGGACCATCTTGATCACGCCGGCCACGCCCGCCGCCGCCTGAGTATGGCCGAGGTTCGACTTCACCGAACCCAACCACAACGGCCGATCCCGATCCCGGCCGTAAGTCGCCAGCAGTGCCTGCGCCTCGATCGGATCACCAAGACGAGTACCAGTACCGTGCCCCTCCACCACATCAACATCAGCCGCCGAAAGACCAGCACTCGCGAGAGCCTGCCGAATCACCCGCTGCTGCGAAGGCCCATTCGGCGCCGTAAGACCATTCGACGCACCATCCTGATTGACGGCAGAACCACGCAGAACCGCCATCACCCGATGGCCATTGCGCCGCGCTTCGGACTGCCGCTCCAAGACGAGGATGCCGATCCCCTCCGACCAACTGGTGCCGTCGGCGGAATCCGCATATGCCTTGCACCGACCGTCAACGGCAAGCCCGTTCTGGCCACTGAACCCGACGAACCCACCGGGCGTCGACATCACCGTCACACCACCGGCAACCGCCAACGAACAC
>DATATE010000128.1:0-21609 GCA_036268955.1 Pseudonocardiaceae bacterium | reverse complement strand
TCACCCGACTCCACCGCAGACCACAACACCCCCTCAACACCACCACCAACACCAACACCCACACCACCACCAAAACCCACCCCAGGCCAAAAACGCTCACGCTGAAACACATACGTCGGCACATCAACCCGACAAACACCGGCTATCGTGGCGAAGAATTTCGCCCAGTCGACGACGGCACCGTTCGCGTGGATCCGCGCGAGGGCTCGTAGTGCCGAGGCCGGCTCGTCCCGATCCGCACGCAGTAGCGGAACGGCGGTCGCCTCGGTCAGCGTCTCGGCCACCATCGCGCTGGCAATACCATCAGGGCCCAGCTCAAGGAAGCCTCGTACGCCCTGGTCATCGGCCGTGAGCACCGCATCGGCGAAACGGACCGGGGCGCTGATCTGGCGCACCCAGTAGTCAGCGGAGGACAGCTGCGCGCCAGACTCCACAGTGGACAGAATCGGAATCTGCGGCGACCGGAAGGTCAGTCCGGCCAGGACCGAGGCGAACTCGGCCAGCATCGGCGCCATCAGCGGCGAATGAAAGGCATGCGAGACCGACAGCCGCCGCGTCTTCTCGAACTGATCAGCTATTTCCAGCACCGCGGCCGCAACGCCCGACAGCACCACCGACCGAGGCCCGTTCACCGCCGCGATCGATACGCCGTCGGTCAGCAGCGGCGTGACCTCGTCCTCGGTTGCCTGGACCGCGACCATCACGCCGCCGTCAGGCAGTGCCTGCATCAGTCGCGCCCGCGCACCCACCAGTGTGCAGGCGTCGGTCAATGACAGCACTCCGGACAGATGCGCCGCCGCGATCTCGCCGACCGAGTGGCCGATCAACACATCAGGCCGAACACCCCACGACTCCACCAACCGGAACAACCCCACCTGCAACGCGAACAACGCAGGCTGCGCATCACCCGTCCCACCAAGATCACCAGCAACCAACTCGGACAACGGCCGGTCCAGCCACGGATACAACTCCGCCGCAACCTCGTCCCAGGCTTGCGCGAACACCGGGAACCGGGCAGCAAGCTCCAGCCCCATCCCCGACCGCTGACCACCCTGACCCGAGAAGACGAACGCGAGCCCGCCCCGAACCGCCTGGCCGTGCACGATGCCGGCGGTCGGGGTGCCCTCGGCGAGCGCCGCCAGTTCCTCGGCGGCTTCTGGCAGGTTGTCGGCGAGGATCGCCGCGCGGAACTCGAACCGCGACCGTGTGGTCGCCAGCGAGAATGCCAGGTCGGGAAGGGACAGGCCCTCGGCGCCGAGGACGAAATCGCGCAGCCGGGCCGCCTGGGCACGCAGCGCCGCCGCCGACCGACCCGACACCAACACCGGCAGCACACCAGCGTCCACCGGCTCGGACTCCACCACTGCGGCGCTGACGGGTGCCTGTTCGAGGATCAGGTGTGCGTTCGTGCCGCTCAAGCCGAAGGAGGAGATACCGGCCCTGCGCGAATGCCCGTTCTCCGCCCAGGGCACCGGTTCGCTCAGCAGCTCGACGGCGCCTGCCGTCCAGTCGACCTGGGCCGACGGTGCGTCGATGTGCAGGGTCTTGGGCAGGATGCCGTGCTGGAGGGCGAGGACCATCTTGATCACGCCGGCCACGCCGGCCGCGGCCTGGGTGTGACCCAGGTTCGACTTTACCGAACCCAGCCACAATGGCCGGTCTCGATCTCGGCCGTAGGTGGCGAGGACGGCCTGCGCCTCGATCGGATCACCAAGACGGGTCCCGGTACCGTGCCCCTCGACCACGTCCACCTCGGTCGACGACACTCCGGCGTTCGCCAGCGCGGCTCGGATCACCCGCTGTTGCGAGGGGCCGTTCGGCGCGGTCAGGCCGTTCGAGGCGCCGTCCTGGTTCACCGCGGAGCCGCGAATCACCGCGAGTACGTTGTGGCCGTTGCGCTGGGCGGCCGAGAGCCGTTCGAGGACGATGAGGCCGACGCCTTCGGCCCAGCCGGTGCCGTCGGCGGCATCGGCGAAGGAGCGGCACTGTCCGGTTGCCGCGAGGCCGCCTTGCCGGGTGAACTCGACGAAGCCGCCGGGGGTCGACATGATCGTGACGCCGCCGGCAAGGGCCAGGGCGCATTCGTCGTTGCGCAGGGCTTGTTCGGCGAGGTGGATCGCGACCAGCGAGGAGGAGCAGGCCGTATCCACGGTCACCGCGGGACCTTCGAGGCCGAGGGTGTAGGACAGTCGGCCCGATGCCGCGCCCGCGCCCATGCCGGTGCCCACGTTGCCCTCAAGGTCGTTGAGCGAGCTGACGGTGAGGAACGAGTAGTCCTGGCCGCTCATACCGATGAACACGCCGGTCTGGCTGCCGCGCAGCGAATGCGGATCGACACCGGTCCGCTCGAAGGCTTCCCAGGTGGTCTCCAGCAACAACCGCTGCTGCGGATCCATCGCCAATGCCTCACGCGGCGAAATACCGAAGAACGCCGCATCGAAGTCAGCCGCTCCGGTGAGGAAGCCGCCGCGCAGGGTGTCGCTGTGCCCTGGTCCGTCGCCAGCCAGTTCGTCGATGCCCCAGCCCCGGTCGGTGGGGAAGTCGGCGGTCGCGTCGCCGCCTGCCGCGAGGAGGTCCCACAGTTGTTCGGGCGTGCTCACCCCGCCGGGGTACCGGCAGGCCATGCCGACCACGGCGATCGGTTCGCTGGCACTCGCGACGAGTTGCTGGTTGTGCCTGCGCAGTCGCTCAGCTTCCTTCAACGAGGATCGAAGGGCCTCGACGACCTTCTCGCTGGGCGTAGTCATCATCACTCCACACGTCGCGCGGGATCAGCTGTCAACGCCGTTGCAGCCGAGCCGTCCAGGTCACTGGCCGGCTGGTACGGCATCCACCTGCTGGAGTGAATCCGACCACGCGCCCCATAAACCCTAGAGTTTCCACTGATAGGGCACTGCTCGACTGTGCAGCGCAACCTGTGCAAACCCGATTGTGCAGCACAAAGCTAGGTGATCCCCTGGGTAGGACGGGGCTACCGTGCAGCAAATTGGCGGATGGCCGCCAGAAAACTGCCAGACGGAGGTCCTACCGTGGATTCCGGCCGCAAGCCAATTCTGTTCGTAAGCTTCCCCGAGGCGGGTCTGATCAATACACTGCTGGTAATCGCGGGTGAGATGGCCCGGCGTGGGGTCGAGGACCTGTGGTTCGCCACGGACGACCCGGCTCGCGAGGAGGTCGAGGCGTTGAGCGCGGCCAGCGAGGTCCGCTTCGCCTCGCTCGGCGCGGTGGTGCCGGAGTTCTCCGCGAAGAACTGGGACGACAAGATCTATCGGAAGGTGACGCAACGGTCCCGGTTTCGGGCGCATCGCGCGCTGGTACGCCACAACTTCGACCTACGGCTGCGGATCGGCAAGTTCCGGGCGCTGGACGCGCTGGTCGAGGAGGTGAAGCCGGCGCTGATGGTGATCGACAGCGTGAGCATGCACGCGGTCGAGGTGGCCATCATGCGCAAGATCCCGTTCGTGGTGAGTTTGCCGTTCATGCCCAGTACCCTGTTCCCCATGAAGCTGCCGATGTCCTTCCCGATGCTGCACACCGGCCTGCCGCTCAACATGAACCTATGGCAGCGGATCTACAACTTCTACTTCAAGTCGCGGGCGGGGCTGATGTTCCTGCACCCGACGGTGTATCGGACACTGCGCAAGTCCATTCCGGAACGTCGTGCGCTGAAGATCCCGCCGGAGACGTTCTACCCGTCGGTGAAGGTCGACTATGCCGAGCTGGTGCTGTGTTTTTCGGTGTTCGGCCTCGAATACGAGTTCCCCGTTCCGGATAAGGTGAAAATGGTCGGGGCGATCATCCCGCCGCTGCCGGAGGCGCCCCGCGACGAGGACCTCTTCGGCTGGCTGGATGCGAACGATTCGGTGGTGTTCATGGCCCTCGGCACGCTGACCAGGCTCACCCGCAAGCAGGTGCACGCCATGGTCGAGGTCGCGCGCCGGCTGGAGGGCCACCACCAGGTGTTGTGGAAACTGCCGCGCGAGCAGCAGAAACTGCTGCCGCCCAGCAGCGAACTGCCGGGCAACCTGCGGGTCGAGCACTGGCTGCCCTCCCAACTGGATGTGTTGGCGCACAAGAATGTGGCCGCCTTCTTCACACACGCCGGCGGGAACAGCTTCCATGAGGGTCTCTACTTCGGCAAGCCGCTGATCCACCGGCCACTGTGGTTGGACAACTACGACCAGTCGATTCGTGGTGTCGATGCCGGGGTGGGCCTCACCCTGGACCGCCCGGACACCCTGCTGGTCAAGGACACCTTTGACAAGATCACCAGGGTGTTGTCCGATCCGTCGTTCCGGGAACGGGCCGAGCACTTCGGCAAGGTGCTGCAGGAGGAGGCGGGTGGTCTGCATGCCTCCGTGGATCTCATTCTCGGCTGCGATGCGCTGAAGCGGGAACTGGTCAGCCAGGAACCGAGCGCTCAGACCAATTAAGCCGACCTGTCAGGCGGAGAGGCGGGAGCGACGCGGATGTCAACGACGGATTCATCAGCGACGGATGCCCCGACGATCGGGTTCCCGATGCGCGGCCGGGGCGAACTCGGCCCGCCTCAGCAGTACCGGGACCTGCGGGCCCGGCCCGGTCTTGTCCGCTCCGCGCTACCCGGTGGCACCGCGGTCTGGCTGGTCAGCCGGTATGAGGATGTCCGGGCGGTGCTGACCGACCCGAGGATCAGTTCGAACCCGATGAAGGCAGGTTTCCCGCAGATCGGCACGAACGGCACGATTCCACTGCGGGACAAGGTGCCCGGCTGGTTCATCGGCTACGATCCGCCGGAGCACAGCCGGTTCCGCAAGGCGCTGATCCCGGAGTTCACCGTGCGGCGGATCGCGGAGCTGCGCAAGGCGATCCGGCGGATCGTGCGTACTCGCATCGACGCGATGCTGGCCGACGGCGACTCGGCCGATCTGGTGTCGGCGTTCGCGTTGCCGGTGCCGTCCCTGGTTATCTGCGAACTGCTCGGCGTGCCCTACACCGACCATGAGCTGTTCGAGTCACGGACGAGGACGCTGGTCCGGATCACCTCGACCGACGCCGAACGCGAGTCGGCCGCGGCGGACCTGTTGGAATACCTCGGGAAGCTGATCTCCAGCAAGCGTCGGTTCCCCGGCAAGGACCTGCTCAGCAGGCTGCTGGCCAAGGACCTGCTGACCAGCCAGGAATTGTCCGGTGTCGCGATGCTGCTATTGATCGGCGGCCACGAGACCACCGCGAACAACATCGGTCTCGGTGTGGTGATGCAGTTGGCGCATCCGCAGTGGATCGGCGATCCGGGAGTGGTCGAGGAGGTGCTGCGCTATCTGTCGGTTGCCGACCGGGTGGCGTTGCGGGTCGCGGTGGAGGATGTGGAGATCGGCGGTCAGCTGGTGCGCGCCGGTGAGGGCATCGTGCCGTTGGGCGCCTCTGCCAACCATGATGATGCCGCGTTCGAGCGGGCCGACGAGTTCAATCCGACCCGCACCGACCGGCATCATGTCGCGTTCGGCTACGGCGTGCACCAGTGTCTCGGCCAGCATCTGGTACGGGCCGAGATGGAGATCGCCTTCGCCGCCCTTTTCGAGCGGATTCCGGGACTGCGGCTGGCCGCCGAGATCGAGGATCTGCCGTTCAAGTACGACGGCGTGCTGTTCGGCCTGCATAAACTGCCCGTTCGCTGGGACTGACCGCTATCCCGGTTGTTCGTTCCCGCGAACCAACTACCTGCTCCGGCTATCGACTGACCTCGCGTCGGTGGCCGGAGTTTTCCATGTCTGCGGCCCCCCCGTTGGCTCAGGTCCGGCGCCGGTCACAGCCGTTGCTGTCCAGAGCGGCCCGGACCAGTTCGTCGACATCCATCCCGTCGATCGAGTCGGTCAGGTCCTCGTCGGTCTGCCGCGCTTCGTCGCCTGCTAGTCGCAGCAGCGGTTCGAGCAGGCCGAGCTTTTTCAGCTGCGCCATGGTCAGGGTCGCGAACAGCGCCCTGACCCGTGCCTCCTCGCCGTCGCCCTGCGCGGCGCCGTCCTGCTCCGGCAACAGTTCGGCCACCAGCCGGTTGGCCAGCGCGTCCGGAGTCGGGTGGTCGAAGATGACGGTGGCCGGCAGGGAGAGTCCGGTGGCGGCGGTGAGCTGGTTGCGCAGTTCAACGGCGCTGACCGAGTCGAAACCGAGATCGCGGAAAGTACTCTCCGGCCCGACCAGGTCCCGGCCCGCGTAGCCGAGTACGGCGGCGACCTCGGTGCGGACGATGTCCAGCACGATGCGCAGCCGCTCGCTCTGCGAGCGGGTCAGCAGGTCCGTGCGCAGACCTGACCCGGTCGAGCCGTTGCGCTCGACCGGAGCCGTGGTCGACGCGACCACCGCCAGGTACGCGGGCAGGTCGGCGAGCAGCCGGTTGACCCGGCCTGCGGCCAACGCGGCACGGACGAAGCGGTCCTGGTCGATGTCGGCGACGAGGGCGGTCGGTTCGGCACGAAGGACCAGCCTGCTCAGCGCGGTCACGGCGAGATCAGGATCCATCGGACGGACACCGGTTCGGCGGGCGGCGAGTGCGGCCTTGGCGTCCTGCGCCATGCCGCCCGCCCAGGCTCCCCAGGCGATCGAGACGGCCGGGCGACCCGATGCCCTGCGTTGTTCGGCGAGCGCGTCGAGGACCGCGTTGGCGGCGGCGTAGTTGCCCTGCCCTGGGTTGCCGAACACGCCCGACGCGGAGGAGAACAACACGAACGCGGACAGCTCGGCGGTCGCGGTCAGCTCGTCGAGCAACAGCGCCGAGGTGACCTTCGCGCGGTGGACGGCGGCGAACCGGGCCGGGGTCAGGCCGGCTACGACACCATCGTCGAGGATGCCCGCGGCGTGCAGGATCGCGTCCGGCGGGAACTCGGCGAGCACGGCGGCGAGGGAGTCCCGGTCGGCGACGTCGCAGGCGAGGATGTCGACCTTGGTACCGAGCCCGGTGAGTTCGGTGCGCAACTGGTCGGCACCGGCCGCGCGCGGGCCGCTGCGGCTGGCCAGTACGAGGTGTTCGGCGCCGTTGCTCGCCAGCCAGCGGGCCAGCTGTCGGCCGATGGCCCCGGTGCCGCCGGTGATCAGTACGGTGCCGCGCGGCTGCCAGACGTCGCGTCGACCGGTCGGTGGGACGGTCAGCCGCTGAGCGAGGATTCCGTTGGCGCGCAGGGCGAGTTGGTCCTCACCGTGGCCGCCGGCCAGAATGTCGGGCAGTAGCGCGGCGCTGCGTTCGTCGAGGTTTTCCGGCAGGTCGACGAGGCCGCCCCAGCTGTCGGGCTGTTCCATCGCGAGTACCCGGCCGAGGCCCCAGATACCGGCCTGCAACGGCTGGCGGACCGGATCGGCGGCACCGACGGACATCGCGCCGCTGGTCAGGCACCACAGGGGCGCGGTGCAGCCGGCCGCGCCGAGGGCCTGGCTGAGCAACGCGGTGAGCGCGGGACCTTCGGCTTCGGCGAGGCCGAGCAGCGAGACGACACCGCCGAGCGCTGCGGGGATGCGCGCGGCCAGCGCGGCCGGGTCCTGGTCGGCGACCGGCAGCAGCAGGATCGGGGCGGTCATCGCCTCGACCACCGTCCGCAACCACGGGTCGCTCGCCTTGCCGGCGGGGAAGGCGACCAGCCAGGTGCCGGTCATCCCGGTGGCCGGGGCGAACCGCACCGGCTGCCAGCCGACCCGGTACAGCCACGAATCCACAGTGGACTGTTCGGTACTGGTGCGTCGCCAGTCGGCGAGCGCGGGCAGCACGTTTTCGAGGGTGGTCGTCGGGAGGTCGAGCCGAGTGGCGAGGGATTCGACGTCGCCGCCGGTGACCTCGGCCCAGAATTCCTGATCGGTCGGGTCCGCACCGGTCGTGGTGTCGACGGTCGGCGCGTCCGGCCAGAAGCGCTCGTGTTGGAAGGCGTAGGTGGGCAGGTCGACACGTCGCGCACCGGGCAGCAGCGCGGCGAGGTCCGGGCCACGGCCGAGGACGTGCAGCCGGGCCAACGCGGTCAACAGCGCGAGCGGTTCGGACGTCTCGGCCCGCAGAGTGGGCACCGCGGCCACGGTGTCCGGCAGCGAGAGGTCGGCCAGTGCGGTCAGCACCCGATCCGGGCCCAGTTCCAGGAAACGAGTGGCGCCTGCCTCGTGCAGCGCGGTGACGGCGGCGGCGAACCGGACCGGTCGGCGAACCTGGTCGACCCAGTATTCGGCGCCCAGTTCGTCAGGGCCCACCAGTTTCCCGGTCACCGTAGAGACCAGCGGAATGGTCGGCGGCCGGTAGGTCAAGCGTTGCGCCACCGTGCGGAATTCGGCCAGCATCGGCTCCATCAGCGGTGAATGGAAGGCATGCGAGACCGACAGCCACCTCGCTTTGCTGCCGAGCTTCGCGGCGACAGCGAGCACGGCATCCTCGGCCCCGGAGATCACCACCGACTCCGGCCCGTTGACCGCCGCGATCGACACCGCGTCCTCGTGGCCGGCCAGCAGCGGGATGAGTTCCGCCTCGCTCGCCTGGACCGCGATCATCGCGCCGCCGGCCGGCAACGCGGCCATCAGCCGAGCACGGGCGGCCACCAGCGTGCAGGCCTCTGCGAGGTCGAGCACACCTGCGACGTGCGCGGCGGCCAGTTCACCGATCGAGTGCCCGGCGAGCAGATCTGGCGCGACACCCCAGTGCGCCAGCAGCCGGAACAGCGCTACTTCCAGCGCGAACAGCGCGGGCTGCGTCCACTGGGTGCGGTGCAGCAGGTCGGTGTCGGTGTCGAACTGGATCTCGGCGAGCGGCCGGTCCAGTTCCCGGTCGAACTCGGCGAACACCGCGTCGATCGCCTCGGCGAAGACCGGGTACCGGTCGTAGAGCTGGCGCCCCATCCCGGCCCGCTGCGCCCCCTGCCCGGTGAACAGGAACGCCAACCGCCCTTCGCCACTCGCACCTTCGACGACCGAGGCAACGGGCGTGCCGTAGGCGAGTGCGGTGAGGCCGTCGATGAGTTCGGCATCGTCCTCGGCGACGACGACCGCGCGGTGCGCGAGTCCTGGCCTCGTGGTGGCCAGGGAGAACGCGACCTCGGCGAGGTCGAGGTCGGGGTGTTCGGCGAGGTGGGTGAGCAGCCGCCGGGCCTGGCCGCGCACCGCGTCCTGGGTGCGGCCGGAGACCGGGGCCAGCACCGGCCCGCTGGGCGCCGGAACATCAGCGGACCGCGTCTCGGCGGGCGCTTCGATGATGAGGTGCGAGTTGGTGCCAGTGGCGCCGAAGGAGGAGATCCCGGCTCGCCTCGGACGGTCGACCGCAGGCCAGGGCCGCGCCTCGGTCAGCAGTTCCAGCGCGCCCGCGCTCCAGTCGACGTGCGCGGACGGGGTGTCCGCGTGCAGGGTCTTCGGGGCGATACCGTGCCGCAACGCCATGATCATCTTGATCACCCCAGCCACGCCCGCGGCTGCCTGCGGATGGCCGATGTTCGACTTCACCGAGCCGAGCAGGACCGGCTCGGTCCGGTCCTGGCCATAGGTGGCCAGTAGCGCCTGCGCCTCGATCGGGTCGCCGAGGCTGGTCCCGGTACCGTGCGCCTCGATGACGTCCACATCGGACGGTTGAAGGCCGGCAGCCGCCAGTGCGCGGCGCAGTACCCGCCGCTGCGACGGCCCGTTCGGCGCGGTCAGCCCGTTGGACGCGCCATCGGAGTTGACCGCGGAACCGCGCAGCACCGCGAGTACCTGGTGGCCGTGCCGGCGCGCATCGGACCGGCGCTCGACGACGAGCATGCCGACGCCTTCCGACCACCCGGTGCCGGCCGCCTCATCGGCGAACGCCCGGCAGCGGCCGTCCGGGGACAGCGCGCCGAGATGACCGAACTCGACGAAGGCGACCGGGGTGGACATCACCGCGACGCCGCCTGCCAATGCCAGCGAGCACTCCCCGGCCCGCAGCGCCTGCGCGGCGAGGTGCAGCGCGACCAGCGAGGAGGAACACGCGGTGTCCACGGTGACCGACGGTCCTTCCAACCCGAAGGCATATGACACCCGGCCGGAGATCACGCTGGCCGCCTGCGCGGTCTGGGCATGCCCGCGCTGGTCGGCAGGCGGCCGGTAGTCGCCGCTGGTCGCACCGATGAACACGCCGACCTCGGCGCCACGGACGGCGGCCGGGTCGACCCCGGCTCGTTCGAAGGCCTCCCAGGAAGCTTCCAGGGCAAGGCGTTGTTGCGGGTCCATCACCAGCGCCTCGCGCGGTGAGATGCCGAACATGCCGGGGTCGAACTCGGCCGCGTCGTAGAGGAATCCGCCCTGGCCGACGGCGCCGGACTCGGCCGGGTCCCAACCGCGATCGGTCGGGAACGGCCCGATCGCGTCCACCTCGCCGATGACCAACCGCCACAGGTCCTCCGGGGAGTTCACCCCGCCGGGGAACCGGCAGCTCATGCCGACGATCACGATCGGGTCCGCACTGTCCACCGCGACAAGGGTTTCCGCGCGGACGTCCTCGTCCTCACCGAGCAGTTCGGCGGTCAGCACGGCGGCGAGCGCACGCGGCGTCGGATGGTCGAACACCGCGGTCGCCGGGAGCCGGAGTCCGCTCGCGGTGGCCAGCTGGTCGCGCAGGTCGACGGCGGTCAGCGAGTCGAACCCGAGATCCCGGAATGGCAGGTCGGCGTCGACGGCCGAGGAGTCGTCGTGGCCGAGCACCACCGCGACCCGGCCGAGCACGACCTCAAGGACGAGGCCGACCCGGTCGGCGGCCGGCTGCTCGCGCAGCCGTGCGGCGAGCAGCGGGTCGGCGGCGGCGCGATTGGCTTCCGCGATCGCCCGCCGGGCCTCGGGTAGGTCGCCGAGCAGGGCGCCGGATCGGCCGGTGAACAAGGAGGGGCCGAGCAGAGCCCAGTCGATGTCGGCGACGGTGAGCGCGGGCTCGCCTGCCGTCAGCGCACGGCCGAGCGCGGTGATGGCGAGTGCTGGCGGGAGCGGTGGGAGGCCGTTGAGCCGCTGGTGTCGCGCGGCGGAATCGGCGTCCTCGTCAATGGTCGACCAGGCCGACCAGGACAGCGAGACGGTCGACAGGCCGCTCGCGGCGAGTACGGCTGCCCGCGCCGCATCGGCCGCCGCCGTGGCGCCGAGGCCGGCAAGACCGAGTACGCCCGCGACGGTGCCGAATGCGGCGAAAGTGTTCACGTCACGATCGGCCATCAGCTCGGCCAGGTTCGTCACCGCGCGGGTTTCCCCGTCGACCAACGCGGCGAACTCGGCGGCCGACTGGTCGGCGATCGGGGTGCGTACCCCCGGTGTCGCGACTCGGAGCACGGCATCCGGTGGGTACTCGGCAAAGAGAGCGGCCACCGCCTCGCGGTCGGTGAGGTCGGTCGACCGGTGGATCAGACGGGGATCCGCGGACTCCGACGCGGGGCCGGTGACGACGACCTGCTCCGCGTCGCTGTGCAGCAGCCAGTCGACCAAGGGGCCGGTGATCGTCGGCTCGCTGCCGGCGATCAGGACGGTGCCGCGCGGACGCCAGGTTTCCGCTGGCGCGGCGATGGCGCGAACGAGCCTGCGGCCGAACACGCCGGGCGCGCGGACGGCGACCTCGCCTTCCGTTGCGGAGCCTGCGGCCAGTACCGCGCGCAACCGGGCAAGCACTCGCTCGTCGCCGTCCGCCGGTAGGTCGACGAGGCCACCCCAGCGATGCGGCTGTTCCCGCGCGATCACCCGCGCCAGCCCAGCTACCGCGGCCTGACCGGGATCGGCCGGTTCGTCATCGATGCCGCCGACCGTGATCCCGCGCCTTGTCAGGCACCACAGCGGTGCGGCGATCTCGGCATCGCCGAGGGCCTGCACCAGAGTCGCCACCGCGGCGAGGTCATCGTCGACGGGCAGCAGGACGACGCCGGCCAGCACCGCGCCGTCGGCGACCAGTGCGGTCAGCCGGGCGGCGACTTCGGCGCGGTCGGCACCGGCCATGGCCAGCACGATGCGATCCTCGGCCACCGGATAGGACTCGGCCTCGTCCCCGGCACGGACCAACAGCCAGGTACCGGTCGGAATCTCCGCCGGCAGCGTGGGCAGTGGCGTCCATTCGACCCTGTACCGCCATTTGTCCACTGTGGATAGTTCGTGCCGGGATCGGCGCCAGGCGGACAGCGCGGGCAGCACGGTGGCCAATGCGGCGCCGTTGGCCGCCTCGGTATCCAGGTCGAGAGTGGCCGCGACGGAAGAGAGGTCGGCGCGGTCCACTGCCGCCCAGAACTCCGCGTCCACCGGATCGGCGGTGCGGGTGGCCGGCTCCGGCCAGAAACGGCGACGTTGGAAGGCGTAGGTGGGCGCGTCCACCAGCCGGCCACCGGTGCCGGCGAAGAAGGCCGCCCAGTCGACCGGCGCGCCGGCAACGTGCAGGCGGGCGAGTCCGGTCAGTACCGACTCCTGCTCACCGCGGTCGCGGCGCAACAGCGGCGCGACCGGCGATTCGGTTCCGTCGGCAGTGGCCAGAGTGTGTCGGGTGAGAGCGGCCAGCACGCCGCCGGGGCCGATCTCCAGGAATGCCGTCGCGCCGGCCGCACGCAGCGCACGGATTCCGTCGCCGAACCGGACGGTTCCTCGGGCGTGCGCGACCCAGTAGTCGGCATTGCACACCTCGTCGGTGACCAGTTCGCCGGTGAGGTTGGAGACCAGCGGAATGCGCGGCGATGCGAACTCCACACCGTCGATGGCCTGGCGGAACTCGGCCAACATCGGCTCCATCAGCGCCGAGTGGAAGGCGTGGCTGACGGTCAGCCAGGTCGCCTTCCGCTCCTCGGCCGCCCAGTGTTCGGCGATCGCGGCAAGGTCCTCGCGCGGACCGGCCAGTACGACCGCGCGTGGACCGTTCACCGCGGCCAGCGCGATCCTCGGCTGGTCGACGAGCAGATCGAGGGCTTCCTGCTCGGTCGCGCGCACGGCCAGCATCGCGCCGCCGGCCGGCAGCGCCCCCATGAGTCGGCCCCGCGCGGCCACCAGCGCACACGCATCGGGCAGTGAGAAGACGCCGGCAAGGTGCCCGGCGCTGAGCTCACCGATCGAGTGCCCGGCCAGGTAATCCGCACGCACACCCCAGGATTCGATCAGCCGGAACAGCGCGACCTCGACGGCGAACAGCGCGGGCTGGGTCCATTCGGTGCGATCCAGCAGCGCGGCTTCCGCGCTGTCGGGCTCGGCGAAGAGCACCTCGCGCAGCGGCCGGTCCAGGTACTCGGCGAAGCCCGCTGCAACCTCGTCGATGGCGTGCGCGAACACACTGAACCTGTCATACAGTTCCCGGCCCGCGCCGACGTACTGGGCGCCCTGGCCGGTGCACAGCAGCGCGACCTTCGGCTCACCGGCCGCTACTCCCCTTGCCACCTCGGTGATTCCGGTCGGCCCTGCCAACAGCACGGCGCGGTGCGCGAACAGGGAGCGGCGGGCCAGGGTGGTACCGAGATCCAGCGGGTCGGCGTTCGGGTCGGCCGTGAGCCGGTCGAGTTGGGCGGCGAGCGCGGCGGGGCCGCGCGCGGAGACCGGCAGCGGCGCCACAGTTGGGGTGGACTGCCCGGCCGGGGCCGGTTCCTCTGCCGGCGGCGCTTCCACGATGACGTGCGCGTTGGTGCCGCTGACCCCGAACGCGGACACCCCGGCACGGCGGGGCCGTCCGGTACTCGGCCATGGGGTGGCTTCGGTGAGCAGGCTGACCGCACCCGCCGTCCAGTCGACATGCGGGGTCGGGGTGTCGACGTGCAGGGTCGCCGGGAGAGTGCCGTGCCGCATGGCCAGCACCATCTTGATGATGCCAGCCGCGCCGGCCGCCGCCTGGGTGTGGCCGAGGTTCGACTTCACCGAGCCGAGCAGGACAGGCAACTCACGGTGCTGGCCGTAGGTCGCCAACAACGCCTGCGCCTCGATCGGGTCGCCGAGTTCGGTACCGGTGCCGTGCGCCTCAATGGCGTCCACTTCGGACGGTTGGAGCCCCGCTGTTGCCAGCGCCTGCCGGATGACCCGCTGCTGAGAGGGTCCGTTGGGCGCGGTGAGCCCGTTGGAGGCGCCGTCGGAGTTGATCGCCGAACCGCGCACCACCGCCAGTACCGGATGCCCGAGCCGCTGCGCGTCGGACAGTCGTTCGAGTACCAGGACACCGGCGCCCTCCGCCCAGGACGTGCCGTCGGCGGCGCCCGCGAAGGACTTGCAGCGGCCGTCGGTGGCGAGGCCACCCTGGGCGCTGAACTCGACGAACGAGTCCGGGCTGGACATCACCGACACGCCGCCGGCCAGCGCCACCGAACACTCCCCCGACCGCAGGGCGCTACTGGCCCAGTGCAAGGCGACCAGTGCCGAGGAACAGGCGGTGTCGACCGTGACCGCGGGACCGACAAGGCCGAGCAGGTAGGCCAACCGACCGGACAGCACGCTGGCCGTCGTACCGGTGGCCACGTGGCCGCGCACGTCCTCGACGGAGCCGCGCAGCAGCAGGCCGTAGTCCTGGCCGTTGGTGCCGACGAACACGCCGGTGTCGGTGCCGCGCAGGGAGAGCGGGTCGATACCGGCGCGTTCCAGTGCCTCCCATGAGGTCTCCAACACCAGTCGCTGCTGCGGGTCCATGGCCAGTGCCTCGCGCGGCGAGATACCGAAGAACTCGGCGTCGAACTCGGCGACCTCGCGCAGGAACCCGCCGCGAGCGGTGTCGGACAGTCCGGCGAGCGCGGCCAGATCCCAGCCTCGGTCGGTCGGGAAGGCGGTGCTTGCATCGCCGCCGTCGAGCAGCAGCCGCCACAGGTCCTCCGGGGAGTTCACCTCGCCGGGGAACCGGCAACCCATCCCGACGATCACGATGGGCTCGTCGTCGACGGTGCGCCCGGTGGCCGGGAGGGCGGTTTCCGGTGCGGCGCCGAGAAGTTCGGCGAGCAGGAACTCGGCAAGCTCGCGTGGGGTCGGCTGGTCGAACACGACCGTCACCGGGAGGGTGAGGCCGGTCGCGGCGGCCAGTGCGTTGCGCAGTTCGACGGTGGTCAGCGAGTCGAAGCCCAGCTCGCGGAACGGCCGGTCGGGTGCGATCGCGGTGCCGTCGGCGTGGCCGAGCACGGCGGCCACCGTGGTCCGCACCAGCTCCAGCAGCCGAGGGAGGCGGTCGGCGACCGGGAGGCCGGCGATGAGGGCCGGGGCCGCGCCGCCGACGGCGACCGGGGAGCCGGCGGCCGGCTTCGCCGAGGCGAGTTCGGGCAGGTCGGCGAGGGACGGGTTGGGGCGCAGGGCGGTGAACGCGGTGGCGAACCTCGGCCAGTCGAGGTCGGCAACGGCGACGGTGGCGTCGCCGTTGTCGATGGCACACAGCAGCGCGGCGATCGCCGGTTCCGGTGGCAGCGGGACGAGCCCACCCTTGCGGACTCGGCGCGCCACCTGCTCGTCACGCACCGCCATACCGCTCTCGGCCCACGGCCCCCAGGCGATCGAGGTGGCCGGCAGCCCGAGATCGCGGCGCTGCTCGGCGAGCGCGTCGAGCAGGGCATTGGCCGCCGCGTAGTTCGCCTGGCCCGGCGAGCCGAAGGTGCCGGCGATGGAGGAGAACAGCACGAAGGCGTCGAGGTCGAGGCCTTCGGTGAGGTCGTGCAGGTTGCGCGCGCCGGTCACCTTCGCGCGCAGCACGGTGGCGAACCGGTCCGGGGTCAGGCCGGCGAGCACACCGTCGTCGAGGACGCCGGCCGCGTGCACCACCGCGCACAGCGGATATTCGGCAGGGAGATCGGCCAACAGGGCGGCCACCGCGTCGCGGTCGGCGACGTCGCAGGCGACGATACGCACCGTGTCGCCGAGTTCGGTGCGCAGTTCCTCGGCACCCGGCGCGGCCGGTCCGCGCCGGCCGGCGAGCACGATGTGCGCCGCGCCGAGATCGCGCACCCGGCGTGCCACGGTGGCACCGAGCCCGCCGGTGCCACCGGTGATCAGCACGGTGCCGCCCGGCCGGAACCGCGAGGTGGCCTGCCGGTTGCCGACCGGGTCGTGTGCGATGCGACGACCGAAGGTGGCGGAGCGGCGGAGGGCCAGCTGGTCCTCGTCGTCGACGCCGGTCAACGCGCCGGCCAGACGGGCCAGGGTCGCGGCGTCCGGTGCGGCGGGCAGGTCGATCAGGCCGCCCCAGCGGTTCGGTTGTTCCAGCGCGACGGTGCGGCCGAGGCCCCAGATCGCGGCCTGGGTCGGCGCCTGCAACTTCTCGGTCCGGTCGACCGACACCGCGCCCCTTGTCAGGCACCACAACGGGATCGTGGTGTCCGTGTCGCCCATCGCCTGCACCAGCGCGGCGGTGGCCAACAGCCCGGCCGGTGCCCCGTCCTGGTCGCGTTCGTCGAGCGCGAGCAGGGAAACGATACCGGCCGGGCACTCTTGCGGTAGTTGGCGCAGCAGTTCGGTGATGCTCTCGCGATCGGGGTGGTCGAGCTCGATCCGGTCGACCGGGGCTCCCAGCGCGCCAAGTATCTCGGCCACCCACGGGTCGTCGGCGAGATCGGCTGGTACGACGGCGAGCCAGCGACCGGGCAGCGGCGGCCTGGTCGAACCGGAGCGCGGCTGCCAACGGACCCGATACCGCCATCCATCCACTGTGGACTGTTCGGTGCGCTGTCGGCGCCAGTTCGCCAGGGCGGGCAGCACCGCGTCCAGCGCGGCGCCGTCGAGATCGAGCTGGGTGGACAGGGTGGCGACATCGGCATCGCGCACCGCGGTCCAGAACGCCGCCTCGTCGCCGGCCTCGACAACTGTCGGCTGCTGGTTGGCCGGCCAGAACCGGCGGCGCTGGAAGGCGTAGGTGGGCAGGTCGATCCGCCGGGCCCCGGTACCGGCGAACACGGCCCGCCAGTCCACCGCAACCCCGTGCAGGTGCAGTCGGGCGACGGCGGCGGCGAGGGTCCGTGCTTCCGGGCGGTCGCGGCGGGTGGCCGGGACGAGCAGGACGTCGCCGGCATCGGCAACGCATTCGGCGGCCATCGCGGTGAGCACGCTGTCCGGCCCGATCTCCAGGTAGGCGCGCACCCCGCGCTCGGCGAGCGTGCCGACCGCGTCGGCGAACCGGACCGGCTGGCGGACGTGCCGCACCCAGTACTCCGGTGCGGTCAGTTCCTCGGCGGTGATCGGGGCGCCGGTCAGGCCGGAGATCAGCGGAATCGTCGGCGGCGCATAGGAAAGTCCGGCGACGATCGCGCCGAACTCGGCGAGCATCGGTGCCATCAGCGGCGAATGGAAGGCGTGCGACACCCGGAGGTGGCTGGTGCGGCGGCCGTCCTCGGCGAAGGCGGCGGCGATCGCCATGACCGCGTCCTGCTCACCGGAGATCACCACCGACCGGGGGCCGTTGATCGCGGCCACCGACACGGCATCCGCGAGGCCGTCGAGCCGGGACGCCACCTCGGCCTCGGTGGCCTGCACGGCCGCCATCGCGCCACCGGCCGGCAACTCCCCCATCAGCCTGCCGCGCGCGGTGACCAGGGTGCAGGCGTCCGGCAGGGACAGCACACCGGCCACGTGCGCGGCGGCAATCTCGCCGACCGAGTGCCCGAGCAGGTAGTCCGGCCGAATGCCCCAGGACTCGACCAGCCGGAACAGCGCGACCTCGACGGCGAACAGCGCGGGCTGGGTGTATCCGGTGCTGTTGAGCGCTTCTTCGTCGGTGCCGAACATGATCTCGCGCAGCGGCCGGTCGAGTTCGGTGTCGAGTTGGGCGATGACCTCGGCAAGCGCGTCGGCGAACACGCCGAACCGCTCGGCCAGTTCCCGGCCCATGCCCAGTCGCTGGCCGCCCTGACCGGTGAACAGGAACGCCAGCTGCCCGCCGGTCTCGGTGTCCCGGTAGACGGTCGGGTCCGGCCTGCCCTCGGCCATCGCGGTCAGCCCGGCGATGATCTCGGCCCGGTCGGTGGCCAGCAGCGCGGCGCGGGTCGGGAAGGCGGACCGTGCGGTGGCAAGGGAAAAGGCCAGGTCGGTCGGCTGGATCTCGGGATCGGTGCGCAGCGCGGCGAGCAGCCGGGTGGCCTGTGCTCGTAGCGCGGTGTCCTCCCGACCGGACAGCACGACGGGCACTACAGCGGGCAGGGCAACGGGCGCCGCCTCGCCCACCGGCAGGTTCGCCGGCTCGTCGACGTGCTGTTCGTCGACCGGTTCTTCCTCGGCCTGTTCCAGTACGACGTGGGCGTTGGTGCCGCTGAGTCCGAACGAGGACACCGCGGCCCGACGCGGACGGCCGGTCGCCGGCCAGGCTCGTTCCTCGGTGAGCAGCTCGATCGCGCCGGAGGCCCAGTCCACCTGTGTCGACGGGGTGTCCGCGTGCAGGGTCTTGGGCGCGACCGCGTGCCGCAGCGCGAGCACGGCCTTGATCACCCCGGCCACCCCAGAGGCCATCTGGGTGTGGCCGATGTTCGACTTGACCGAGCCCAGCAGCAGCGGTTGCTCCCGCTCCTGCCCGTAAGTCGCGAGCAGCGCCTGTGCCTCGATCGGGTCACCGAGTGCGGTACCGGTGCCATGACCCTCGACGAGGTCCACATCGGACGGTCCGAGGGCCGCGTTCGCCAGTGCCTGTCGGATGACGCGCTGCTGAGCGGGACCGTTCGGCGCGGTCAACCCGTTCGAGGCACCGTCGGAGTTGATCGCCGAACCCCGCACCACCGCCAACACCGGATGCCCGTTGCGCCGCGCGTCCGACAACCGCTCCACCAGCAGCAGGCCGACGCCCTCGGCGAGGCTCATCCCGTCGGCGGCGTCCGAGTAGGCCTTGCAGCGGCCGTCCGGGGCCATCGCCCGCTGCCGGCTGAACCCGACGAACGCGCCGGGGGTCGACATCACCGCGACCCCACCGGCCAGCGCCAGCGTGCTCTCCCCACTGCGCAGCGACCGGCAGGCCAGGTGCAGCGCGACCAGCGAGGAGGAACACGCGGTGTCCACGCTGACCGCGGGCCCTTCCAGACCGAACAGGTAGGACACCCGGCCGGAGACGATGCTGGAGATCGCGCCGGTGATCTGATGCCCTTCGGAGCCCTCGACATTGCCGAGCGCGCCGGTGGTGTAGTCCTGGTAACTGGCGCCGACGAACGCACCCGTTCGGCTGCCGCGCAGCGAGGCGGGGTCGATGCCGCCGCGTTCGAAGGTCTCCCAGGCGACTTCCAGCAGCAGCCGCTGCTGCGGGTCCATGGCCAGTGCCTCGCGCGGCGAGATACCGAAGAAGTCGGCGTCGAACTCCGCTGCCTCGTGTAGGAACCCGCCGGAGGTGGAGTAGGTGTGCCCGGCACGGTCCGGATCGGCGTCGTAGAGTCCCTCGGCGTCCCAGCCGCGGTCGGCGGGGAAGGCGGTGATCGCGTCCACCCCGTCCCGCAGCAACTCCCACAGCTGTTCCGGAGAGCTCACGCCGCCCGGATAACGGCAGGCCATGGCGATGATCGCGATCGGCTCGGTCGAATCGCCGGACGCGGCAACGCTGCCCCCGGCTGGCCCGTCTGCGGTACCGGTGACCCTGGCGAGCAGGAACGCGGCCAGCGCCCGCGCATTCGGATAGTCGAAGACGAGGGTGGCGGGCAGGGTGAGACCGGTGGCCGCGGTGAGCCGGTTCCGCAGGTCGACAGCGGTGAGTGAATCGAAGCCGGCATCCCGCAGCGCCCGGCTTTCCGGGATCGCCTCGGCCGAGGAGTGGCCGAGCACGGTCGCCGCCTCGGACCGGACCAGCCCGAGCAGCAGCCGTTCCCGTTCGGCGGCGGGCACGCCGCGCAGCCGCACCGCGAACGCACCGTCCGCCGGCTGCCCGGCAGGCTGCCGCGCGGCCTCGGTGAGCACGCGGACGGCGGGGATCTCCGCGAACAGTCGGGTGGGCCGGCCGGAGGAGAAGACCGGGTAGTAGCGGTCCCAGTCGATGGCGGCGATGGTCAGCGCGGTCTCGTTGTCGGCCAGTGCGCGGCGCAACCCGGTCAGTGCGTGCTCGGCGGGCATGAAGTCGAGGCCACTGCGCCGGATCTGTTCGGCGTCGATCCTGCCAAGGTCACGGTCGTCGATCCAGATTCCCCAGGAAATCGCGGTGGCCGGCAGTCCGTTCGCGCGCCGATATTCGGCGAGGGCGGAGAGGTAGGCATTGCCAGCGGCGTAGGCGGCGTGCTCACCGCTGCCCCACATGCCGGCGGTCGAGGAGTAGAGCAAGAACTTCTCGACGGTGGCCGGGTCGAGCAGTTCGGCGAGATGCCGGGCGCCGTCGACCTTCGCCCGCAGAACCTCGGCGAACTGTTCGGCGGTCGTATCGGCCAGGGAGCGCAGCGCGATGTACGCGGCGGTGTGCACGACGGTCCGGAGGACATGACCCTCGTCGGCGAGCCGAGTGAGCAGGCCTGCGACGGCGTCCCGGTCAGCCATGTCGCAGGTGAGGACGGTTGCGGTGGTGCCGAGTTCGGCGAGTTCGGCAACTAGTTCGGTCGCTCCTGGCGCATCGGGTCCGCGGCGGCTGGTCAGCACGAGGTCGGTTGCGCCCTGGCCGGCCAACCAGCGGGCCAGGTGCGGGGCGAGGGTGCCAGTGCCGCCGGTGACCAGGGTGGTGTCCCTCGGCGTCCACTCCAGAGCGGGCCGGTCGGTGGCCGCCGGCGCCGGCACCATCCGACGAGCCAACAGGCCTGCAGCGCGGACGGCGAGCTGGTCCTCACCGGTGTGGCCGGCCAGCGCGGTGGCCAGTTGGCGGCCGGCGCGGGCATCAAGGGTGGTGGGCAGGTCGACAAGGCCGCCCCACCGGCGTGGGTGCTCCAGGGCCGCCGTCCAGCCGAGGCCGAGGATCTGCGCCTGGTCCGGGTCAGCCAACGGATCGGACCGGCCGGTGGACACCGCGCCCCTGGTCAGACACCACAACGGCCGATCGCAGTCAGCATCGCCGAGCGCCTGTACCAGGGCGAGGGTGCCGGCGAGACCGTCGGTGAGGCCGGGCCACCGGTCGCTCGGTGCGGTGGTGAGGCCCAGCAGCGAGACGATGCCGGCGAGGTCCGCGAGGTCGGTGTCGGCCAGTAGCGCGGCCAGTTCGGCGCGGTCGGCGTCAGCGGAGTCCAGGGTCAGGGTGCGGATGGACGCACCGGTGGCGGCCAGCGCGGAGTCGATGTCGTGCGCTTCGATGCCGGTCGCGGTGATGACCATCCAGTCGCCGGTCAGGCTGGACTCAGCCGTGCCGGTGACCGGTCGCCAGACCGCACGGTAACACCAGGAGTCCACAGTGGACTCGGTGTTGGCGGCGCGGCGCCAACCCGACAGCGCCGGCAGGACCGCGGCGAGAGAATCCCGGTCGACGTCCATACCCGTGACCAACGAATCGAGATCAGCCTTTTCGACCGCGGTCCAGAACCGCTCACCGGCCGGGTCCGCCGTCACCTGAGTCGCCGACTCGGCGGGCAGCACCCAGAAGTGCTGGCGCTGGAAGGGATAGGTCGGCAGGTCGACCAGGCGGGCCCCTGGACACACCGTGGACCAATCGACCTCGATGCCGCGAACGAACACCTCGGCAAAGGAAGCCAATACCCGGCTCCAGCTGTCGTCCTCACGCCGCAACGTGCCGGTGACCACGGCAGGTGAGTCCAACCCGTCCAGGGTCTCCTCGATACCGAGGGTCAGCGCGGGTTGCGCACTGACCTCGACGAAGGCGCGGTAGCCCTGACC
>DATATE010000127.1:0-2453 GCA_036268955.1 Pseudonocardiaceae bacterium | reverse complement strand
CTGGCCGGTGCCCTTGCTCCACAGCTCGCTATCGGAGGGAACCGGCTGGAAGTTCTGCGACCCGTTCAGGTTCGCGTGGTCGAACGTCATGTGCCATACCGACAACGGTGCGTTCGCGCCGAACATCTCGCCATAACAGTGAGCGCCCCCGTACTCCTCCTGGTAACAGGCGCTGTTGTCGACCATCGTGCGCACCGTCGGTGAGACCGGGTTGAATACCGAAACGTAGCCGGTCAGCGCGGTGGTGTACCCGGCGAACGCGGCGAACGGCGTGCCGTTGCCGCTTGTCACGTTGGAGGTGCCCGTCTTGCCTGCCGCCTGGTAGTTCGCCAGCCCGCTGCCGTAGGCCGTGCCGTTCGGGAAGTTCAGCACGCCCTGCAGGATGTAGTTCACGGCCTCCGCGACCTCGGGGGATATCGCCTGGTGGCATCCGGCCGACGGCACCGGCAGCGAGTGGCCGTCGTCGTCCACGATCTTGGTGAGGACGACCGGCTTGCAGTAGACGCCGCCCGACGCGGGGACCGCGTACGCGGCGGCCATGGACATCGGCGAGACGTTGACCACGCCGAGGGTGAATGACGGGTCGTTGTCGGCAGAGTCCAGCGTGCCGAGCGGGGTGTGGTCCGACTTAAGCAGTGAACTGCCGTCGACGCGGGTCACACCCAGGTTGACCGCGGTCTTCACCACGTTACACAGGCCGACCCGCTGCTCAAGGTGAGCGAAGAAGACGTTAATGGACCCGGTGGTGCCGGTGTACAGGGAGTAGGCGGTGGTCGGGCCCGCGCCTTCGGAGTTCACCACAGGGAAGGACTCCGTGGGCTGTCCTGCGCAGTTGTAGTAGGGGCTCACGTTGTCGTTGCCAGGGACGGTGAGCTGGAAGCCGAACGGGATGCCCTGCTCGAGGGCGGTGATGAGGGTAAAGAGCTTCGACGAGGATCCGGTCTGCACGCCCTGTTGGCCGCCGTACTGAGTGTTGGCCGCGTAATCGACCTCGGTCTCGTGCGCGCCCGTGCCGTATTTCCGGTCCTCCGCGATCGCGAGCACCTTGCCTGTGCCCGGCTGGATGAGCACCTCGGTGGCGGCGTTGTTGCTTGGGTTGTAGGTCTGGGAGTTCGCCGGCAGCACCCAGTTGACGGCCTTGGTCGCCGAGGCCTGGTCCTTCTCGTTGACCGTGGTGTAGATCTTGAGGCCGCCGGTGGCGAGCAGCTGTGCGCGCGCCTCCGTCGTCGACCCGAGCTGCGGGTCGAGCAGCAGCGTGTGCATCGTGTAGTCGCAGAAGAAGGCGTTGTTGCCGACCGTGTCAGCGCTGCAGCCGCTCTGCACGGTGCCCGATTGCAGTCCGAGCTTGTGCTGCTCGAGCTTGGCCGCGTCGGCGGCGGCCAGCACCGTCGGGTTCGTCTGCGAGATCCGGGCGAGCACGGTGTTGCGTCGCTCAACGGCCGTCGTGGGGTTGGTCAGCGGGTCGTACTGCGACGGGTTCTCCACGATGCCTGCCAGCGTGGCGGCCTGCAGCATGTTGAGCTTGGCGGCGGTTGTGTTGAAGTACGTCTCCGCCGCGGCCTCGATGCCCCAGGCGCCGCTGCCGTAGAACGAGTCGTTGAGGTACCCGGTGATGATCTGCTCCTTGGACAAGGAGTGCGCGACCTGCACCGCCATGCGCAGCTGGTCGATCTTGCGGGACAAGGTGTCCGCGGCCGCCGCCGTCTGCGCCGCCGGGTCGTCGAGCGACTGCAGGATGAGCACGTTCTTCACGTACTGCTGCTCCAGCGTGGAACCGCCCTGGATCGGCTTGTGCTCCAGGTCGTTCACGAGCGCGCGCAGGGTGCCCTTGACGTCGAGGGCGCCGTGCTGCCAGAAGCGGTCGTCCTCGATCGCGACGATCGCCGCCAGCATGGACGGCGAGATCTGGTTGTAGCTGACGGGCTGGCGGTTGATGCCCGTGTACTTCATGTTCTTACCTAGGTCCACCCCGTAGACATAGGTGATGAGCTTGCCGTTGGCGTCGTAGATCTCCGACCGCTGCGGGAGGCTCGAGGCATCGACCGACAGCGTGGTGAACTTGTCCGAGGTGTTCCTGACCAGAATTCCCGTGGCCGCCACCACCGGCAGGGCCATCGCTGCCACGAGCACTCCGCCGAGTCCCGCCATGAGGATCAGGCGTCCGACAGAGTTCGTCTTATTGGCCGTCCAGTTCAAGAGCTGCACGCGTCATAGCGTACGCGGGCGGGCACGGTACTACTGGCACTAAGGGTGCCATCCAGGCCGATAAGCTGCCGGTTTCGTTACGCGGGGTGCCCGTGCGACTAGGTAATGACTACGGCCCGGCCTGTACATAGCCCATCAGGACTATCTGTGAAATGGCCATACCGGGGTCTTGGCAGGGATGCCCTCACTTCCGTAAGTTCCTTTATCACGAACAGGTAACCGTGACTGGGTGGCCGCACACCCTCACG
>DATATE010000126.1:0-73468 GCA_036268955.1 Pseudonocardiaceae bacterium | reverse complement strand
CCCGACGACCCGCACGAACCTGGAGCGGCCGACACGAGCAGGTCGGCGGGACAGTTGTGCCCATCTCCTGATCGACCCGAGACACGATCAACAAACTCACAACGAGATCAACAGGGTGCCCCGTGAAAGGCGGAGGCTAGCACCGTCCTCGAAGCTGGCCGCGACGCGCTGGATCGAACACGACGTGGTCATCGACGGCCTGGAGTGCGCCGTGGTCGACGAGGCCTGCTACCGGGCAATGGACTGGCTGATCACGGTCGAGCCGGCGCTGTCGCGGATCGTCTACGACAACTCCGCGAACCTGCTGAACCTGGAAGTCGACCTGTTGTTTTTCGACACCACCTCCACCTACTTCGAGATCGAGGACGCCGACGCGCCGATCGGCCGCGACGAACGGGGAATGCCAGCCGAGCACGACGGTGTGGTGGTGAAGGAGACCGGATTCCGGACCTGGGGGAAGTCCAAGGACTCCCGCCCGGACCTGCCGCAGATCGTCATCGGGATGGCCGTGACCCGCGACGGCATCCCTGTCAGATGTTGGGCCTGGCCGGGAAACACCGCCGATTCCGCCCTGATCCGCCAAGTCAAGGACGACATGCGGGACTGGTCGCTCTCGCGCGTCGTGTGGGTTGCCGACCGCGGCTTCACCTCAGCGGAGAATCGCCGGTATCTGCAACGCGCTGGCGGGCACTACATCCTCGGGGAGAAGTTGCGCGGCGAGAGCCCCGAGGCCCGCGCCGCGTTATCCTGGCAAGGGCGATACAAGACAGTGGCCGGGAACATGGAGGTCAAGGAAGTCAGACTGGACGCCGATCTCGCTGATGATCGGTTCGTGGTCTGCTTCAACCCCGACGCTGCCCTCCGCGACGCGGCGATCCGCGCCCGGATGGTCACGCTGCTGGAAGAGACGATTACCGGCTCCGACAAGCTATCCCGGCCCGAACGGGCCAAGCTGGAAGGCGTCATCTCCACCAAGCCCGGCCTGAAACGCTATCTGCGCGTCACCCCTGGCGGGCTGCTACGCGTGGACAAGAAGAAGATCAGCGCCGAGGAAAACCTGGACGGCAAGTTCCTGCTGCGTACTTCCGACCCCACGCTCTCGGCCGAAGACATCGCCCTGGGCTACAAGCAACTGCTGGAAGTCGAGCGCGGTTGGCGGGACATGAAACAGATCATCGACCTGCGGCCTGTCTACCACCGGCACGAACAACGCATACGCGCCCACGTTCTGCTGTGTTGGCTCGCCCTGCTGCTGATCCGCATCGCCGAGACGACGACTGGTCAGACCTGGCCGACGATCCGCGAGGAACTCCAACGCCTGCACTTGGGCACGTTCACCGGTCCGGCTGGCTCCTTCCGCCAGCGCACCGAGCTCACCCACGCGCAGAAGAAGATCCTGACAACGCTCGGACTGCCCGAGCCCCGGCGCGTCCACGAGGCCACGCCCTCGACACCCTGACCAGCGACGACCTCATCGCCTAGTGACACGCCCCGTCACCGGGTCTACCCGCGTTTCCGCAGTTCAACCCACATTTACACGGACTAGCCAGCAACCTCATCTGTGGAACGCAGGTACCTGGACAACTCGCATACCGCTCGACTGTTCGACGAGTCGATGAAAAGCGTGATCATCGAACGATCCGGCCGCAATCCCCGGCGGATCAAACGCCTGATCAACAGTTTCGTCCTCGAATACCATCTCAATCGGGCCTGGGACGAGATCGGCGTGCAGAACCTGGTCAAGGTCATCATGTTGCAGCACTTCTATCCCGACTTCTACCGAATTCTGACCAGCCCGCGCGATGCCGACCCGATCGCCGAATTCGGTCAGTACGTCCAGTTCCGTTCAATGGTGAAGCGAGGTGGCGAGTGGCGGTCGGCGGAATGGCAGGATGTGTTCCTCACCAGGGGACTCCGACCGCCGACCGAGGACGGACCTCCGCTGGGTCCTTACCTCGCCGAACTCGAACAGGAACTGCCGACCGACTTTCCCGCGCTCGCCGCCGACCGGGACTTCGTGGCGTTGATCGAGAGCTTCGACGAGCCGGGCATCGACACCGAACAATTTCGTCGGATGCTGCGCAGGCCGCTGACCCCGGATCTCGCCTCCAGCTATGCACAGGCCACCGGGTCGGCCGATGACCTCATCGGTCGGATCAACGCCAAACTCGCGGGGGACGAACGGGTTCGGCTGACCGACAGTCTCCGTGCGGCCCTCGCACCCGGAGCCGGAGCGACTCAGGACGTGCTCCAGGGCCTGCGGATTCTGTGGATCGACGACTTCCCGAGGAGCAACGGCAACCTGACCGACGCGCTGGTCCGGCGCGGCGTGACCGTGGTATCCGTCGAGGACCGTGCGTCGGCCATCGCGGCGATCAAGGAGCATCGGCCGGACGTCGTGCTGTCCGACTTCACCCGAGACGGTGACGCCAACGCGGGCATCGACGACCTGGAGTACCTGCGTGTGCACCGGGTTTACGACGGTCCGGTCATCTTCTGTTCCGGCCAGGGCACTCCGAACCGACGGCGCAGGGTGGAGGAACTCGGCGCTCGTGGTCCGACCAACGACGAGAACGACATGATGCGGTGGCTGCTGGAGATCGCCGCTGACCGCGCTCAGCAGGAGACGACCTGACCGACCGCTGACCGACGGGCCCGGACCGCGACAGTGGGTCGACGGCTGTTGTGCACATACCGACTGGTCGGTACTATCCGACCTTGTGGCGGAACACAGCTCGGCAACAGGGGAGCGGCAGATCCAGGTGGAGGCGGTCGTCTTCGACTACGGCGGCGTGCTGACCAGCGCGGTTCGGGACACCACCGCGCAATGGCTGGCCGCCGACCGCATCGACCACGACAGCTTCTACGCGGTCATGCGGGAGTGGATGGCCCGCGATGTCGACACGGTCACCCCGGTGCATCGGTTGGAGACCGGCGAGCTGGCCGAAGCCGAGTTCGAGGTGGCGTTGGCGGCTCGGCTGACCACGACCAGCGGCGGCCCGGTCGACGCGGCGGGGTTGCTCGGCCGGTTGTTCGCGGGCATGCGGCCCGACGAGGACATGCTGGATCTCATGGGGGAGCTGCGGAAAGCCGGGATCAAGGTCGGCCTGCTGTCCAACAGCTGGGCCAACACCTATCCCGCCGACCTGGCCGCGCGCTGCGATGCGGTGGTGATCAGCGGTGACGTCGGCCTGCGCAAACCCGATCCGGCGATCTACCGGCTCGTGCTCGATCAGCTCGGACTGTCGGCGGATCGGTGCGTGTTCGTCGATGACGCCCCGGTGAACGTCGACGCCGCCACCGCGCTGGGCATGCGGGCATTGCGGCACACCGATGCGGCGAGCACGCGCGCGGCGCTGCGCGAGTTGGTTCCCAGCCTGGGAAAGGTGGCCTCATGAGTGAGAACGAACTGCCCGGCCTCGATCTTGCCGCGTTGACCGACTACCTGCGCGCCAGCAGTCCAGGGTTGGTCGACGGTGAGCTGAGCGCGGAACTGATCGCGGGCGGCCGGTCGAACCTCACCTACTACCTCTCCGACGGCGCGCATCGCTGGGTGCTGCGCAGGCCGCCGCTTGGCCACGTGCTGGCGACCGCGCACGACATGAGCCGCGAGTACCGTGTCCTGCACGCGCTGGCCGAGACCTCGATCCCGGTACCGGGCACGGTCGCGCTGTGTACCGATCCGGAGATCCTCGGTGCGCCGTTCTACCTGATGGAACGGGTCGACGGGGTGGTGCTGCGCTCGTACCGGGACACCGAACGACTCGGCCCCGCCGCGTGCGAAACCCTTGGCCACCAGCTCATCGACGTGCTCGCCGACCTGCACCTGCTGCACCCCGAGGAGATCGGGCTCGGCGATTTCGGTCGTCCGCAAGGGTATCTGACCAGGCAGGTCGCGCGGTGGCGCAAGCAGCTGGACTCCTCGCGCAGCCGTGAGGTCGAGGGCATCGACGAGCTGTACACCCGGTTGGCCGACTCGGTGCCGGACTCGCAGCGGCATTCCCTGCTGCACGGCGATTTCCGGCTGGACAACGTCCTGGTCACCGGCTGGGCGCAACAGCAGCGGCAGCGGATCACCGCAGTACTGGACTGGGAGATGGCCACTCTCGGTGACCCACTGGCCGACCTCGGCCTGTTCGTGATCTACTCGCGCGGCGCCGGCAGGGACGATCCGATCTCCGGTGGGGTGACCGGCGCGCCGGGCTTCCCGCCGATCGACGAGCAGATCGCCCGCTACGCGGCCCGCACCGGCGTCGACGTGTCGAGTTTGGACTGGTACGTAGGCCTTGCCAGCTTCAAGCTCGCCGTTGTGTTGGAAGGAATTCACTACCGGTTCATGCTCGGCAAGACCATCGGCGCCGGCTTCGACCGGATCGGCATGCTGGTCCCGGAACTGGTCAGAGGCGGCCTCGCCGCACTCGACGGCCAGCCGTTTCACTGAAGACCCGGCCGACTCGACATTCCGGCCTGACATTCGATGTACACCCTCGACGGATGAGGAACGGTGAACGCGATGGACTTCGCATTCGACGAACGAACCGAGGCGCTACGCGCCGAACTCACGACGTTCATGGACGAGGTCGTCTACCCGGCCGAGGCCGTGCACGCCCAGCAGGTCGCCGACGCGGCCGACCCGTGGGCTCGCCCGCCGGTGCTGGAGGACCTGAAATCCGAGGCGCGGCGGCGCGGGTTGTGGAACCTGTTCCTGCCCGGCGACCACGGCGCTGGCCTGACCAACCTGCAGTACGCGCCGCTGGCCGAGATCACCGGCCACAGCCCCGCGCTGGCGCCCGAGGCACTGAACTGCGCGGCCCCGGACACCGGGAACATGGAAGTACTCACCATGTTCGGCACCCCGGCCCAGCAGGACCAGTGGCTCAAACCGTTGCTGGACGGGCAGATCCGCTCCGCGTTCTGCATGACCGAGCCCGAGGTCGCCTCCTCGGACGCGACCAACATCGCGACCAGGATCGAGCGCGACGGCGACCAGTACGTGATCAACGGCCGCAAATGGTGGTCCTCCGGCGCGCTCAGCCCGAGCTGCGAGATCCTCATCGTGATGGGCAAGACCGACCTGAGCGCGGAAAAGCACCGTCAGCAGAGCATGATCCTGGTGCCCAAGGACACTCCCGGTGTCACCGTCAAGCGCGGTGTGCACGTCTTCGGCTACACCGACGGCCCGCACGGCGGACACGGCGAGGTCGTCTTCGACAACGTGCGGGTGCCGGCGGAGAACCTGATCGCCGGTGAGGGCGAGGGCTTCGCGATCGCCCAGGCTCGGCTCGGCCCCGGCCGGATCCACCACTGCATGCGCGGGCTCGGCATGGCGGAGCGCGGCCTCGAACTGATGTGTCGCAGGGCCGTCGGCCGTGTCGCGTTCGGCAAGCCGCTGGCCGAGCAGGGCGTCGTGCAGGAGTGGATCGCCGAATCGCGCATCCGGATCGAGCAGGCCCGCCTGCTGGTGCTCAAGGCCGCCTGGCTGATGGACACGGTCGGCAACCGGGGCGCGCACACCGAGATCCAGGCGATCAAGGTCGCGGTGCCCTCCACCGTCGAATGGGTGCTCGACAAGGCGATCCAGGCACACGGCGGCGGCGGGGTCAGCCAGGACTTCCCGCTGGCCAGCCTGTGGACCCAGGCCAGGACGATGCGGATCTTCGACGGTCCTGACGAGGTACACCGTCGCTCACTGGCTCGCCGGGAGCTGCGCCAGTACCTCTGAGACCCGCGTCACCCGACCCGTTCGGCGTAGCGATCTGACGTCCGCGGCTCGATCCGCGGACGTCAGATCAACGGGGGCCGATGACGGACGAGGCGCCCGCTCGGTAGGTGTCCAGTGGGCTCGCGGCGTTGCGAGCGGGTTGGACACGGGCTTGTCGTGCCGGGGGATTTCAGCTGGTCGGGCCCGCGGACTGCACGAGTTCGAACTCCAGCAGGGCCGCGCCGGAGCTGACGGTGTCCTTCCGCTGCCCGGCGTGGGCCTCCTTGGCCGCGCCGTTCGCCCAGGCCTGGTAGGCCTCCTCGGACTCCCACTTGGTGTAGACGAAGTAGCGGTCATCCCCGGAAACCGGGCGGAGCAGCTCGAAACCCAGGAAGCCGGCTTGCCCGTCGACGGCGTGCAGCCGGTGGGCGAACCGCTTCTCCAGCTCCGGGCCGGCACCCTCGGGGACACTGATGGCATTGATCTTCACGACGACCATGGCTCCGACGTTACCGCCTTGGGCCGCCGACCGGTCGGGTGCCTGGTCGGGTGAGCGGCTCGACCGGTGCTCAGCCCGGCTGTTCCGGCCTGAGCATGGCCGGCGCGCGTCCGGCGCGGGTGCGCAGCTGGTCGAGGATCAGGGCCAGCGGCGGCCAACTGGTGCGGCCCCTGCGGGTCACCGCGTACGACCGGATGGTGATGTCCGGGCCGGCGAGCGGCAGTACCCGCACCCCGGCCTTGCTCGGCTGGTTGATCGGCAGCAGGCCGATGCCGATACCGGCCACGATCAGGTCCTGCACCAGGTCGAGGGTGTCGACCTGGTGGGCGATCCTCGGTTCGAAGCCCACCATGGCCGCGATGTTGCGCACCGCGTCCTCGTCGGCGGTGTTGCGTGAGTCGACCACCCAGTCGTAGTCGGAAAATCGCGCGAAGATCACCAACGCGTCGCCGGTGACCCCGGTGGCCGCCCGCGCCGGCACGCCGAGACCCCACTCCGCGCTCCACAGTGGACTCGACTCCAATGTCGGTTCGACCGAGGCCGGCGCGAGGTTGTAGTCGTAGGTGAGCGCGAGGTCGATGCCGTCGGCGGCCAGCAGTCGCAATGCCTCGCGGGGCTCGTACTCGTGAATGTGCAGCCGGACCTGTGGATGGCTCACCGCGAGTTCGGCGACGATCGGCAGCAGCGAGCCGCGGATCGCGGTGGCGAAACCGGCGACCCGGACGGTACCGGTGGGCTCCGCGGCCGGGTCGAGATCGATCCGCGCCGACTCGACCGCGGCCAGGATCGTCACCGCGTGCCCGGCCAGCCGCCGGCCCGCCGGAGTGAGCCTGACCCGTCGCCCGTCCGGTTCGATCAGCGCGGTGCCGACCTCCCTGGCCAGCGCGGCGATCTGCTGGGACACCGTCGAGGTGGTGAGGTTCAACGCATCCGCGACCTCGCGCATGGACCCGAGCCGGGACAGTTCGAGCAACAACCGCAGCCGTCGGGTCTCCATCAGGACATTGTGCTGGAATCATGAACGATACGTCCACCATTAACACGTGGACGTGGACGATCGGCTGTCGTGTACTGGCCGCATGACTTCGACCGAACTCGCGGTGACCGCCGCTGATCCGCGCGCGGGGAGCCGGGCCGGCGCGGCGATGGCGACCGCGTCGATGGTGTGCGTCCAACTCGGCCTTGCCGTGTCGGTCGGGCTGTTCGACCGGGTCGGACCGCTCGGCGCGGCCTGGTTGCGGCTGGCCATTGCCGGCGTGCTCTTCGCGGTGATCGTTCGCCCCCGGCCCTCCCACTACACCAAGGCCGGCCTGCGCGGCTGCCTGCTGCTCGGGGTGGTGACCGCCTCGGTCACCCTGTGCTATGTCTTCGCCATCGCGCGGCTGCCGCTGGGTACCGCGAGTGCACTGGAATTCCTCGGCCCACTCGGTGTCGCGGTCGCGCGCGGTCACGGCGCCAAGAAGCGCTGGCCCGCGCTGGCGGCCCTCGGTGTCGTGCTGCTGACCGAGCCGTGGCGCGGCGGCGCCGACCTGATCGGCGTCGGCTTCGCCCTGGCCGCCGCGGTGTCCCTTGCCGGCTACATCCTGTTGACCCAGCGGGTCGGCGACGAGGTCGCCGGCATTCGCGGTCTCGCGATCTCCATGCCGGTGGCCGGCATCGTCGCCACCGTCATCGCGGGCCCGACCGTCTTCCCCCGACTGGACGGCCAACTGCTGCTCATCGGCGTCGGCCTTGCCGTGCTGTTGCCGGTGATCCCGTTCAGCCTGGAAATGCTCGCGCTGCGCAAGCTGACCGCCGCCGCGTTCGGCACCCTGATGAGCCTCGAACCGGCAGTCGCGCTGGTGATCGGATTCGTTGTCCTGCACCAGGTACCGGGTGCGCTCGCGGTGCCCGGCATCGCGTTGGTGATCGCCGCCGGTATCGGTGCCGAACGTGCCGGCGCCCGGCAGAGTCCCTCCGCATCCCGCTCGGCGTAGGCAACCCGGCGGTCGGCCTCACCCGCGCGAAACCGGCGCGGGCAGTTGCGAGTCGACCGGTCGGTCGCGGCCGGGGGAGCTGCGGGCCCGTTGGGTGACCACGATGCAGGCGAGTACCGCGACAGCGGTGATCGGCGCCGCGGCCGGGACCTGTTCGCGCAACAGCAGCACCGACCACACCAGGGTCAACAGCGGCTGGGCCAGTTGCAGCTGGCTGGCCCGTGCGACGCCGATCGCGGCCATGCCCCGGTACCAGGCGACGAAACCGCCGAACTGGGACACGAAGGCGACATAGCCGAGTCCGAAGATCGCCTGCGGGCCAAGGTGAACCGGCTCGGTGGCCAGTGCGACGGCGGTCAGCGGGAGGGTGACCGGCAGCGCGATGACCAGCGCCCAGGCGATCACCTGCCAGCCGGGCAGTTGAGCGGCCAGCCGGCCGCCCTCCGCGTAGCCGAAGGCGCAGACCACCAGTGCCGCGAACAACAGCAGGTCGGCGACGGTGGGCACGCCATGGCTCTGCTGGAGGCTGAACACCACCACCGCGACCGCCCCCGCGCCGGCCGCCAGCCAGAACGCACGGGACTGGCGGCGCCCGGTGAGCATGGCCGAGACCGCGGCGGTGGCCAGCGGGAGCAGGCCGACGACGACGGCCGAATGTGCGGTCGAGGAGGTGCGCAGCGCCAGTGTGGTCAGAATCGGGAAGCCGAGCACGCAACCCCCGGCCACCACGGCAATGCCCGGCCACTGTGCCCGCGACGGTAGCGGCACCCTGCCCACCTTCAGGCAGATCGCCGCGAGCACCGCGCCGAGGACACACCGTCCGCCAGCGGTGGTCCACGCGCCGAAACCGTGCAGCGCCAGCGCGGTCGCGGGAAAGGTGAACGAGAAGGTCAGCACACCGAAGATCGACAGGCCGGTACCGGCTCGGACCGCTACTGTCCGGGGCGAGATAGCGCTATCGTGTAGCTTCATGTCCGATGGTAGCAGTATCGCTTCCCTGGTAGAACAGCTCCGCACTGACCTTGAGCGCTATCCAACTGGTGGAAAGCTGCCGTCGAGCCGCGAGCTGGTTCGCGAGCATCGGGTGAGCCCGGTGACGGTGTCGCGGGCGATCGCCGCGCTGACCGCGGAGGGCCTGGTGATCGCCCGGCCGGGCGCCGGCGTGTTCCGGGCCCCGACCCGCCGCGCGGCCGAGCCTTCCGGTGACCTGTCCTGGCAGGAGGTGGCGCTCAGTTCCGGGGCCGGCGACCGGTCGGTCGACGCGACCGGAGTACTGACCGCCTGCACCGACCAGCCACCGGAGGTGATCGATCTCAACGGTGGCTACATTCATCCCACCCTGGCGCCGGAACGTGCCCTCGCCGCCGCGCTGGCCCGCGCCGGCCGCAGGCCCGGTGCCTGGACCCGGCCACCCATGGACGGCCTGCCGGAGCTGCGCGCCTGGTTCGCCCGCGACATCGCCGGCCACAGTGGACAGTTGACCGCCGAGCACGTCCTGATCACCTCGGGCGGCCAGAGTGCGCTGACCACCGCGCTGCGGGCGCTTGCGGTACCGGGCGCGCCGGTGCTGGTGGAGTCGCCCACCTACCCCGGTCTGCTGGCCATCGCGCGCGCCTCGGGTCTTCGTCCGGTCCCGGTACCGGTCGACGAGAACGGGGTCCGCCCGGAGTTGCTCGCCAGCGCGTTCCGAGCCAGCGGCGCTCGGGTGTTCGTCTGCCAGCCGGCATTCCAGAATCCGACCGGCGCCGTGCTGTCCGCCTCCCGACGGCGAGAGATCCTGCACATCGCCAGAGCGGCGGGCGCCTTCGTCGTCGAGGACGACTTCGCCCGCCTACTGGCGCATCCGGGCAGCCCGACCCCGCCACCGCCGCTGGCCGTCGACGACCCGGACGGGCTGGTGGTGCACATCAGATCGCTGACCAAGCCGGCGTCGCCGAGCCTGCGGATCAGCGCGCTCGCCGCACGAGGTCCCGCGCTCGGACGGCTGCGCGGACTGCACGCCATCGAAAGCTTCTTCGTACCCCGGCCGTTGCAGGAAACCGCGCTGGAACTGGTCAGCGCGCCCGCCTGGCCCCGACACCTGCACGGCCTCACCGTGGCCCTGCGCGACCGAAGGGACGTCGCCGTCGCGGCCCTGCGCGAACACCTGCCCGAACTGCCACCGACAACTGTCCCGGCCGGCGGATACCACCTGTGGCTCACCTTGCCGGACGGCATCGACGAGACCCGGTTGGTGAGCGCGGCCCTGCGCGCCGGGGTCGCGATCACCCCCGGCGCGCTGTACTTCGCCGCCGAGGCACCAGGTCCCCGGCTGCGGCTGAGCTACGTCTCCGCCGCGACGACGCGGCAGATCGAGGACGGGATCCGCAGGCTGGCCGTGGCCTATCGCGGTCTCGGCGGCTGAACTTCCTCGCGCCAAGGTGCGCGCAGGCCGTTGCGGTGAAGCCGTGCCGGTTACTGTGCGGCGTGACATTCGTGGCGCGGTTCACCAACCTGGGCACCAGGCTGCCGGCGGGAAAGTACTTCACCCGGCTGCACCGCGAGATCTACCGGCGGACGAACGGCCGGCTGATGGGGACGTTCTTCGGCGCGCCGGTGTTGCTGCTGGAAGTGGTCGGCCGTCGTAGCGGCCTGGTTCGGGAGACGCCGATGATCTACCTGCTCCGCGACGATACACCGGTGGTGCTCGCGTCCAATGCCGGCGCGGCTCGGGTGCCGTCCTGGTGGTTGAACCTGCGAGCGGCCGGCACGGCGTGGATTCGGCTGCGAGGACAGCGGTATCAGGTCCGGATTCGGGAGCTTGCGGGGGAAGAGCGCGGTCGCACCTGGCAGGCGTTCCGGGAAATGTATCCGGCGATCGATGACTATGCGGGGTTCACCACGCGGGAGTTGCCGCTGGTGGCACTGGAACGGATCTGACCAACTACCGCGCCCCACCAGTCGATCGATGGTTCTGGGGAAGCGGCCCGCCCAGAGGTATCGCGAAAGGTCAGCTGTCGAAGGCGATGCCGTCCTGATCGAGACCGTCGACGTGCCGGGCCACCTCGGCTATCGCGATCTCGGGCAGTGCCTCGGGCCGGATCACGATCCGCAGTTCCGGGGTGATCACCGAGTACTTGCGGCAGGCCTGCACGAAGGTGTCCACGATCATGATCATCAACTGGTCCGGGCTCAGCTCGCGAATCCTGGCAAGGCCCGCACCGACCAGCGGCACGGCCACCGGTTGGAACAGCCCGTGCACCGCTGCCGCCGCCCAGGCCTGGTCGAGGCCGTGCCGCAGGTCCTCAGCGCTGGAGCGGGCGACCAGATCGTTGCCCAGCCGCGAATAGGCCGTCGCGAGGATCCGCCTGCCGTCGACGGGGACCGCGACGACCGTGCCGATCGGATACCGCAGCCGTTTGCCCTTCGGCTTGTCCCGCACGCTTTCCACACTCACCGGGGTCAGCGGCCGAAGCCCCCTGCGCAGTTCACCGTCGAGGATCTTCTGCTGGCCGTCGAAGACGCGCTCCAGCAGCTGGCCCTGCACGCTGGCCCTGCTGATCACGAAGTCCCGGCCGGTCGCGATGTCGAAGGTGTCGCTGAAGCCGATCACCAGGTTGGCGTCCAGTTGGTCGAACAGATCACCGCGCAGCACGACGAGCCTGGTGCGCAGGCCGGTGAACTCCCTGCGCAGGACCTCGTGCCGGTGCAGGGCCCGTACTCGTTCCCGCAGCATGCCAAGGGTTTCCAGGGCGGCCGGGTCATCGGGGCGTTGTTCGGCTATCCGTTCGGCTACCGGCAGCGCGAGGTCGAATCGGCCCAGCTCGACCCGGGTTCTGATGATGTCTGCGCGGGCGGTCTCGTACAGCCCGGTCAGTCGACGGACCAGCGCCGCGCAGCAGGCCGCGTCACCGGCTTCGGCCAACGGCCTGCCGCGCCAGAGGGCCAATGCCCTGGTGAGCAGTTCTTCGGCCGACGCCGTGGAGGAACGCAGGGCGCGGCCGATGAGTTCGGCGAACTCCGCGCAGTCGAGTTCCTCGGTGGCCAGCACCAGTCGGTAGGCCGAGACCTGGCCGCGTCCGGACACGACCTGCTCGGTACGCAGCACCTCGGCCGCTCCGGTGTGTCCGGCGGCCAGTGCCTGCCGCAGGGCGAGCACGTGCTTCTGTACCTGGTTGCGGTTGACCCGTGACTGGCGCTGCGGTTGCTCCTCGCGGATGCCCCAGACATCGGCGAGCAGATCGGTGACCGGGACACCGGAGCCTTCGGCCGCGACCAACCGCACCAGTAGCCGGGCCGTCAGCGTGGTCAACCGGACCTCGGTGCCGTCGACCTGAAGCAGAACCGGCCCCAACACGCTCACGCGAATGCGCGCCATACGGCTCCAGGTGCTTCGGCCCGTGCTGGGTCGCACGGCACCCGGCAGAATATCAAGACGGCACCTGGTGAAACGCGATATTCGACGGTTTTCAGCGGGTCAGCGCAACGCTCGGGGCAATTCGTGACCTTTCGCGACAACGGAGGGTGGCGCGCCGATTCCAGTCGGCTGCCACCCCAGGCCGGTGCATTCTCCTTACGGCCTATTCCGGGGCCCGGCGGTAGGCATCGAAGGTGGCGAAGGGCCGCAGATCGCGCCAGGCGGAGCCGACGTCGTTGACCTTGGCACCGGCCGTTTTCAACCGTTCGACGATCTTGCCGACGGCGTCGGCGGTGCCGTCGAAGCGGATCACGTTGAGGCCGGCGATATCCGCGATCGGACGCAGCCTGCCGACCTCGACGATGAGCGTGCGCTCCGGGTAGGCCATCATGGCCATGCCCAGTTCCAGCAGGACGTTCGGCCGTGGCTGGCAGACGTTCTCCGCCTCGAAGTACGGCTCGTACGGGCCGTGCAGCTTCGGGTGCAGGCGGACCACGTCGTCCGGGGTCAGCAGGACCAGCGCCACCTGCGCCAGCTTCGGCGCGTTCAACACGACCTTGCCCAGATAGGGCGTTGCGTCCTTCGTCGCCCTGACCAGGCTCTCCCATTCCAGCGGTTGGAGGTCCAGCTTCCGCAGGAGGTCGAACATGGCGTCGCGGACCTCGTTGTCCCGCCCGTGCACGACGAACACGTTTCGCCTCAGGTCCGGATCGGGCTCGGTCGCCGGATCGGGCCCGGTCGTGGTGGCCTCCTCGGCGGCGGAACTCGGCGCGGGCGAGGAGTCCGGCAGCGCGCCGAAGGTGAACGTCTTGTCGCCCTGGGTGTTGATGTTGCCACTGGTGGTCCGGTCGCCGAACTGGTAGTTGCTCATTTCTTCGCCGACCCTCCAGTGTTTATCGAGTAGGACCTGTTTCCGTTGTTCACGATATTTCCACTTTCCACCCGGTCTCCGAACTGTATTTCCGAGTTGTCCTGGTTGCTGACGATGTTGGCCTGGATCATCTGAAGGTCGCCGAGATCGACGTTGTGGTCTCTGAGGAAGGTCTCGATGGCCTTCAGCAGTGTCCGTTCCACGACCTGGGTGTATTTGGTGGTGTCCGTCTGCTGGAAGAAATGGTGGTAGTCCTCGTCGGCCGCCATTTCGCGGATGCTCCGCAGTGCTCCGCGATCCCTGGCTTTCATCGCGTACCTGGCCAGTCGCAGTTCGCTGCTGTCGACGACAAGGCCTGTTCTTCTGGCCCGTCGCCAGGCGTTTCTTGCCTTGCGGATCAGCCAGACGAACGGTTTGGCGAGCAGACCGGGACTGCCCTTGATCATTTCCCAGGCGACGCGACCCATGAACGGCGCGGTGAGCGAGTCGGGCAGGCGGTCGACAAGGTGAAAGCTGCCGTTGATGGGCGTGAGCAGGTAGGTGTAGAACTCGCTGTGCAGCGTCTTGCCCTTGAGATCGAACCCGACGAACATCGAGGTGACCAGTTCCTGGTCCCAGCTGCCGATCTGTACACACAGGTACTCGCGGGCCGCGTCATAGCGGTCGTCACTGTCGGTGCGGGATATGAACGCGTCCGCGTCGCGCTCCGCACGGCCGCGGCGGCGTGGGGCCATGAACACCGCCCGCCGATATCGGCGCCGCTCCACGGTGAGGCCGCTGATCCGCACCTCCGCCGGCACCTGCTCGCGCAGGTCATCGAGCAGTTGCCGGTGGGTGTGATCGAGGAGATCCTTGACCGTGAACGGGATGAGCCGTCGCTCGTCCTCGTCGGTGACGACCTGCGTCAGCGTGCCAGGTTCGGCCTCGTACGCACCGGACCCGGTGTCGATCTCGATGCCGAGGTCCCTCAGCTTGGCGGCGACACCCGCGCCGATGCCGACGGACTTCGCCAGTTCCCGCACTCCGTTCAGGTCGGCAGGCCGCGCCTGGAGTATCAGCTGTGCGTTCGTCCAGTCCCGCATCGGGATGCCCGCACCGACGAACGGAGTGAACCCGCCGTAGTGCACGATGCCGCTGTTCCTCAACTGCTCCTCGGTGATCTTCGCGACCAGACCGGCGTCGAGGGTGCGCGAGCGCGGGTACTGGCCGTTGAAGCTTTCCCGTTCGTTCTCCCGAACCTTGAGCCGGCTCATCAGCACGTCGAGGGTGGCCAGCCGCCGCAGGTACACGCCTGCCCAGGCCAGCCAGACGATGGCCAGCACCGTGGCGGCCACGTTCAGCAGGCCGGTGAAGGCCAGGACGAAGAGCACGATGATGCCCAGCGCGGTCCCGCCGAGTTGCTGGCGGCGCAGGTTGCGGGCAGCCAGTGCGTGGCCGAGTACGGCGACGGTGTCGTAGCCGTAGGCCGGGGCCACCACGCGGAACCGGTCGGTCACCAGTTCCTTGATCACATTTTTGCGGAAGACGGCATTGAGGTACGCGCCCGCGCACATCAGGCGGGTGGCGTTGCTCGTGGTGTCGTCCGGTCCGGCTGTCCCGTTGACCGTGTGGACCGTCATGTCTGTTCAGTGCTCCCGTTCAACTCTGGAACCGGTGGGGATGTCCGGTCAGTTCGTTGCGACAAGGTGGGCCGCGGTGATGACGCCGCCGTCCACGGTGAAGCTGCCGGTGTAGGTGTGTTGGCTGCCGTCGGTGTTCAGCGCGAGCAGATTGATGGAGACCATGTCGCCGTTGACGGACAGGATGGTCGGGCTGTCGGACTCGGTGTCGGCGAACCCGGCGGTGAAGTCGCTGTAGGAATGGTCGATGTTCTTGCCGCCCAACGCCCACGCGGTCGCGTAGTCGTGACTGGTGATCGCCGCGAAGTACTGGGTGACCACGCCGTCCGGGCCGGAGTCGTCCGTCGAGGTCGTTGTTTCCGACTCCGATGCTGAGGTGCCGCCGACCGGGAACAGCGGTTCGCCGGCACTGGTCTGCGGTGGTTCGGTCGGTTCGCTCGGTTGGCTCGCGTAGAACGGAGCCACCGGCTGCTGCGCGGTCGAGGTGGTCGCCGGGTCGCCGCCGAACACGTTTCCCGGTAGCTGTCCCGAGGAGTCGTTGTAGGAGGTGTCCGCGCTGCCGGCGGAGCTGATCGCCGGCACGATGACCGCGAACACCAGGATGAGCGCCAGCGGAATGCCGACGAAGATCAGTGCCCTCGTCCGTACCGGACCGGGGCGCAGCGCCAGACCGATGGGCGGATAGGACCGGTCCGCTCGATAGGCCGGCATAGTCACCTGACCGTCGAGGCCACGCGGCATCGCCGGCTGATCCTCATTCATGCTGCCTCTCCGCTACTTGTCGAACGGTGCTCGAATGGTTGTTTCCACTTGTTGTTCCGCGAACCTTCACGGTCGGCGAAGTTCCGTTTTCCGGTCCGGCGTGGCCGGTTACCCGATGGGATCAGCAGGACCGCTTCCTCGGCTAGCCATGCGGCGCTTCCGGACCGCTTCCGCGAGGGCAGGACACAGTGGGCGTAGGCAGGATAATGACGGTGGGCAGGATGATGTGCGGTACGGAGAAGGCAATCGACACGGTGTCGATGGCCGGCGCGGTGCGGTCATCTGGCTATCGGCCGATGCGCTGTGCATGTTGCCGAGAAACAACCCAGGAGGTTCGACTTTTGTCACCGGTTATCGGGATCAGCCGATGACGGTAATGACTTTTGGGTCACGGCAGCGCGTCGATCGCGGTCGGATCGGGTCCTCGCGGACGGGAAAGACAGCGGCGAACGCCGATTCGTGGTCGGTTTCGGCCGCACGCGAACTCGGCGTCCGAGGTTGTCCGGCTCCGTGGCGGAAGGATCGTGCGACCTGCTGCCCTTCCGCGCAGGCACCGGCGTGAAACTTTCACCCTGACCGCTCCCTACGCCACCCCCTCAGGACGGCCGCACCGCAGCTCAGCGCCTGTTCGTTCGCCGCACCGCCACCGGCTGCCCGCCGCACCGGTTTACCGCGCGGGGTGGCTGTGCGTAGCGTGCCCGACACTTCGAGTCGCCCGCACAGGAAGGATTCGCAGGTGCTGACATCGCGATTCACCACAGCACTGACGGCGGCACTGGCCGTTGCCGCCGCGACCGCGCTCGCCATCGCCGGCAGCCCGGCCACCGCGGCCGGCGTCACCGCAACCGGAGCAACCGGCACCTCGGTGCGGGCCGCCGTCGCGGCACCGGCGAGCACCGACTGCTCGCCCAACGGGAGTACCTCGATCGAGGGCAACGCCTACATCGTTCAGGACAACGAGTGGAATTCCACCGCCCAGCAGTGCATCACCTATTCCAGCGGCACCGCGTGGTCGGTCAGCACGGCCAACTTCAGCCCGCCGCCCGGCGGCGCCCCGAACACCTACCCGTCGATCTACCAAGGCTGCCACTGGGGTTCCTGCACCACCGGCAGCGGCATGCCGATCCAGGTCAGCAACCTCGCCTCCGCCACCACGTCCTGGAGCACGACCCAGCCGGCCAGCGGTGCCTATGACGTCGCCTATGACATCTGGTTCAACTCGACCCCGACCACCGGCGGCCAACCCGACGGGACCGAGCTGATGATCTGGCTCAACAGCAGGGGCGGGGTCTCGCCCTTCGGCTCGCAGACCGGAACCGCCACGGTGGACGGTGACAACTGGAACGTGTGGACCGGTCAGCAGACCTCGTGGAAGATCATCTCCTATGTGCTCGATCCTGGCGGGACGGCCTTCACCGACCTGGACCTGAAGGCGCTGATCAACGACGCGGTCTCGCGGGGTTCGATCGATCCGGCGAACTACCTCATCGACGTCGAGGCCGGTTTCGAGATCTGGCAGGGCGGCCAGGGCCTTGCCACCAACAGCTTCTCGGTAACCGCGACGGCCGGCGGTGGCACTACCGGCAATGCCGGGCCGATCACCGGTTACGCCGGCCTGTGCCTCGACGACCGTGGCGCGAGCACCGCCGACTACAACCCGGTCCAGGTCTACACCTGCAACGGCACCGCGGCCCAGCAGTGGACCGTCACCGGTAACACCCTGCAGACACTGGGCAAATGTCTTGACGTCGATGCCGGCGCTACCGCGAACGGGACCGCGGTCGACCTCTACGACTGCAACGGGACCGGAGCCCAAGTCTGGCAGCCGCAGGCGGACGGCGCGCTGCTCAACCCGCAGTCCGGCGCCTGCCTCGACGACCCCGACTCCTCCACGACGGCCGGCACGCAGGTGCAGATCTGGGCCTGTAGCGGCGCGGCCAACCAGCAGTGGAAACTGCCCTGACCGGCGTGCTCAGGCCGATTCGCGTACCACCAGCGTGGTCGGCACGATCCGCGCACCGGTCTCGCCGGTGAGCAGACCGGCAACGGCCAGCGCGCCCATCTCCTCGACCGGTTGGCGCACGGTGGTCAGCGGGGGCGCGGTACGCCGGGCGAGCGCATCGTCGTCGAAACCGACCACGGCGATGTCCTCGGGAACCCGGATACCGCGCCTGCGCAGCGCACGCAGGGCACCGAGCGCCATCAGGTCCGAGGCGACGAACACCGCGTCGGTGTCCGGCGAACGCTCCAGCAACCGCAGCATCGCGTGTTCGCCGGAGGCGGCGGTGAAATCACCCCGGAACACCGTCTCCCGCGCGGCGAAACCGTTGTCCGCCATGGCCTGTTGGAAACCGGCCAGCCGATCGGTCGCCACGATCATGTCCTTCGGCCCTGCGATGGTGGCCGGTGCGGTGCGGCCCGCCGCGACAAGATGGCGCACGGCCGCGACGGCGCCGCCCCGGTTGTCCGCGTCGACGTAGGGCAGGTCGGCGGCTGTCGGCGGTCTGCCCACGCAGCTCACCGGGACCCCCGCCGCGCGGACCAGTCGGGCCGGACCGTCATCCTCGCGCATCCCGACCATCACAACGCCGTCGACATGGCCGCCGCACAGGAAACGCAGCAGCGAAGCGCGTTGTGACCGGCGCAGCGCGGTCAACACGACCAGTTCCCGCCCGCCGCGCACCACCGCCCGCTCGGCACCGACGAGCAGCCGGCCGTAGAAGGAGTCGGCCTGGTAGTGCACCATGTCGTCGAAAACGACGACGCAGACCGCGCCGCTGCCGCGCTGGGCACTCGGTGCCCGCTGGCGAACGTAGCCCAGCTCCCGGACGGCCCGCTCGACCTTGATCAGTACCTGACCGCTGACCCCGGCCGAGCGGTTGAGCACTCGGGAGGCGGTCGCGGTGGACACCCCGGCCCTGCGGGCCACCGCGGCCAGCGTCGGCCGGCGCGCCTGAGCAGGCTCACCAACCGGTAAGCCGCCGTCCTCCGGTGCCCGCATTGGCACTCCCTCTCCGCCGACGCCGGTTACCGCGCCGAGGTCGCGTACGGAGGGTCGAACATCGCCGGACACGGTGTCAAGCAGCCAAGGACCAGTGCGGCCGGTGGTCCGGGGGCGCCGAACACCCGTCTGCCGTGCACGTCGGAGCCATCGCCGACCGGCCGGCGTGGGTTCCGGAAATGCCCATAAGTGTCCACAGTGGATAGTCAGGTGCCATGGCCGGTGCGTCGACGTTCGGCCGATCGAGTGTGGGGATTAGGCCGATCGCGTGAGCCGTCACCAGCCCATTACCTTTTCGCCATCTTTTCTCAACAGTGGAGCCAACTGTGCAGCTCATCGTGTCGTAACCGAGCTGTTGGGGCCTGTCGCGCGCTGCTACATTTCGTTATCGCTGCGGCGTCCGGACACTTGCGACCCAGCCAGCGGTGTGGCTGCGCCCCGGACCCGGTGAGCGACCTCGCTACCTGTTGTTCTCCTGATGACGTGGGGGGAATGTGATGGGCGGCCAATTCGAGGAGCGACTGAAGGAACCGTCGGTCGCGCGACATCCCGATCTGACCGACGGCATGGCCGCCGCGCGCCGTTCGATGCGGGCGAGTGCGACAACGCGGTCGGTGCCGTCGCCGGAACGGGCACCGGACATCGAGGGGCTGACCGATCCCTACACCGGTGCGGTCGCCGCACTGCGCTGGCACGCCTATGGCTACACGTTCCGCTGGGTCCGGGGTGATCGGTACATCGGCGTACAGCGTGGCACCTGCATCGACGGGCGGCGCATTCTGGTCATTCGCGATCACCTCAGCGGCGAGCAGGTTCGGGACGGCCATCAGCCGCTGGTCGGCGTCATCCCGGCCAACCCGACGGGCTGGGACCAGCCCGGCGAACTGCGTCGAATCGTCGAGAAATGGGCGGCAGCGCGCCACCTCGACACCGAAACGCCACCCTAGGCGCGGGGAGCGCCCGCATGGTCGGACCCTCGGGCGTGCAGGCCGGCCAGTTGCTGGTCGATCCGCTCGATGTCGGCATCGCGATGCTGCGTCTCGTACAGGGCGAGTGCCTGCCGCCAGGTCAGTTCGGCCTGCTCGTGATCGCCGAAGGCCAGGTAGCTGTGGCCGAGTCGGTCGAGCAGGTTGGCCTCGTTGTAGGCGTCGTCGATCTCCCGGTACTTGTCGACGGCTTCTCGGTAGTGCGTGAGCGCGTCGGCGTAGCGCCCGGACTGCTGGGCGATGTAGCCGAGACTGTCCAGCGCCTCGGCTTCCCGCTCCGAGATCCCGAAGTGCCGCTGCAGTTCGAGGGCGCCTTCGCACTGGATTCTGGCCTGCTCGTAATGACCGAGATGGGCCGCGTACCAGCCGGCCTGGTTCAGCGCGTTGGCTTCCCCTTCGGGGCTGGCCATGAGTTTGTACGCGTCCGTTGCCTGGACGGCGTGCTCAAGCGCTCGTTGGTAGTCTCCCAGCTCCTCCCAGATCGCGCCGAGCGTCTGGTGTGCGTTGGCCTGGTTGAACAGGTCGTCGGACTGTTGGGCCAGGACCAGCGCCTGCTGGAGTTTTTCGACCGCCAGGTCGTATCTGTCGACCCTGGAATACACCTTGCCGAGCCGGCGTAGTGCCCGCGCCCGGACGCCGGGCTCGTCGAGTTGCCGCGCGGCCGCCAACCCTGCCTCCCAGGCGACCACCTGGTCGCTGACCAGCCCCAGTCGGTAGAGGTAGGTGTGCGTGTCCCAGGCCAGTTGCCAGGCCGCGCGATACCAGCCTCGGTCGAGGGCCAGCTGCTGGACAGCCAGCACCACGTGGATCTCGGCGTCGAACCAGGCCAGTGCGGCGGCTCGATCGGCAAGAGGCCGAGGGTGCGCATCCGAGGTCGTCGGCACGATCTGCGTTTCCGGACGGTGGGGGTCGAGAATCCGGTCGCCGAGATGCGTGGTGCGCAGGTAGAAGTCGGTCAGTCGGCGCAGGGCCGCTTCCTGCTCGGCAGGCGGGAGGTCGGCGGCCTGTTCCAGGGCGTACAGGCGGACCAGGTCGTGCATCCGGTACCGGCCGGGCGCGTCCTGGCGGACCAGCGAGGTCCGTTCCCGCGCGCGCAGCCCGGCCGCCGCCGCACCGGTGCTGCGCTCGGCGAGCGCGGCGACGGCGGCGACAGTGGTGTCCGGGCCGGGGGTCAGGCCCAGCAGGCTGAAGATCCTGGCCTGTTCGGCCGGCAGCGCCTGATAGGACCAGGACAGCACCGCCGGCAGGCTCGCGACCGGTTCGCCCTCGTCGAGCGCGGACAGCCGGGTGCTGACATCGCGCAGCTCACCGGCCAGCTCGGCCAGCGGGAACGACGGATGCGCCATCGCGCGGCCGACCACGATACTCAGCGCCAGCGGGAATCCGGCGCAACCGACCAGCAGTTCCGCCGCCGCCGCCGCCTCCGGCTCGGCGGCCAGCCGGCCGGCACCCAACCGGGCGGCCAGGGCGTTTCTGGCATCCAGTTCGGTCAGCGCGTCCATGATCAGCGGCGTCGCGCCGTGCGCGGACACCAGTCCGGTCAGCCGATCGCGGCTGGTGACCACGACCGTGCAGGTCGCGCTGCCGGGTAGCAGCGGGACCACCTGCGCGGTGTCCGCCGCGTTGTCCAACACGATCAGCAGCCGCTTGTCGGCCACCAGGCTGCGGTAGAGGCCGATCTGCGCGTCGAAGGCCGCTGGTATCCGATCGGGTTCGACGCCGAGGCCGTCGAGGAAGATCCTGATCGCCGCCGACGGCGCGACCGGCTGGCCGGCCGGGGTGAAACCGCGCAGGTCGACGAACAGCTGCCCGTCGGGGAACGCGGCAAGGTGCTGATAGGCCCAGGCCAGCACCAGCCAGGTCTTGCCGATTCCGCCGGTACCGCTGACCGAGGAGATCGTCATCGTCTCCGCCGACCTGCTCGCCCGCTCCAGCGCGTCGGTGAGCGCGGCAAGTTCGTCGGCGCGGCCGGTGAACGACAGCGGCGCCGCCGGCAGCTGGCAGGGGATCGGCTTTCGGGGCGCGAGGACCGTCCTCGGCTGCTCGGCCGGTTCGCCGGTCAGCAGCTGTTGGTACCGCGCGGCGAGGGCCGGACCTGGATCGACACCAAGTTGTTCCACCAGCTGGGAACGGGTGCGGTGATAAAGATCAATCGCATCGGACTGTCGGCCGCTGCGGTACAGCGCGAGCATCAGTTGGCCGACGATCCGTTCGTCGAGCGGATGCCGCTCGGCGTTGACAGCCAGCTCGGCGAGCAGTTCGCCATGCCGGCCGAGACGCAGCCCGATGTCGACGCGGTCCAGTTCGACGGCCCGCCGTTCGGCATCGAGCGCGGTTCTGATTCGGTGCGGCCACGGTGCGTCGAGGTCGGCGAAGGCATCGCCGCGCCACAGTCCCAGTGCTTCGGCGAGCAGTTCCTCGGCGCGCCGGTCATCGCCGATGCGGTGTGCCTCGGCGGTCAGCCGGCGGAAACGGTGCAGGTCAACGGACTGCTCGTCGACGGTGAGCCGATAGCTGCCGCTGTGCCGGGTGATGTGTACGTCCTCGGCGGGTGCCAGGGCACGGCGTAGCCGGGTCACGTAGCTGTAGAGCGAGTTGCGCACCTGCCGTGGCGGCCGGTCGGCCCAGACCCGGTCGATGAGCTGATCAACGGAAACCGGTGCGTTCGCCTCGGCCAACAGGATCGCGAGTACGGTCCGCTGCCGCACCGGGCCGATGTCCAGCGGCTGCCCGTCGACGAGGGCCTCGACCCCGCCCAGCAACCGGAACTCCAGTGTCATCTCGCTCCCGACGGATGGCGCGCCCCGCGGAAAGTATAGCCGAGCCAGGTATCGGGGATCCCCGTTGAAGCGCCGCTGAAACGTGCCGCTGAAACGCCGGCCGCGCGGCCTCGACCACCGGTTTCCCGGTATTTTCCCGATCCGCGCCGAATCGCGTTGTGGGGCGGAGAACGTCGACCGTCCATCACGGATTGTCCATCGTGGTGCGTCGATCTCGCCGCAGGGAACCGAATTCGGCGACGATGAGTGATCACGCCTGGCAGGCGGCATGGGATTGTGGAGACCGCACCATGGGGCCGGTGACTTCCCGCCGGCACACCCGTGTTATTGGCACCTGCCAGGCCACGACTGTGATCGAAGGTCACGGGCTTTCGGAGTATCGGCCGTCGACCGTTTGCTGGTACGGTCGCCCGCACTTGAACGGGTGGTGCTCGCCGGTAGTGGACCGCGCGGCACCAAAAGCGCGGCGGTGAGACGACACGTATGCGAGATGACGTAGTCACGGCACGCTCGGTATGTGAACATTCTCCTGACCAGGTATGGCAAGTGGTCGGGGTACCCGAGTTGTACTCGAGATTCGTCCCCCTCATCAGCTGGTGCGAGATCATCGAGCCGGCCGGGGCCGGGCGCGGCCCACGGGCCCTGCTGCGGATGTGCCCGGACCGGGGAGCCGTTGTCGAGGAACAGATCCAGACGATGGTCTACCGGGCCGGTGAGAACGTCGTCTGGTCCGGGGTGCGGGACCAGAGCCGCTGGCTGTCCATTGAGCTGCGGGCGCTGGGGGAGCGGCGCACCGAACTCGTGCTGGACCTGCGGATGCCCGGACTGTCCTCGCACCATGCGGACCTGGTGTCGCCCTCGGTGATCAAGCGGGAACTGGCGGAGGTCGCCGCGCGGATCGACCGGTACCTGTCCGGCAGACCCGCGCCGTCCGCCGATCGGGAACGCCTGCGGGACGATGCGAAGACCACCGCGCTGAGCACGGCGGGCACGCTGGTCAAAGCCGGTGTACTCTCCGCAGGCCGGCCGGACAAGATGGCCCGCCAGCTCGCCTCGCTCGCGCGCTGGGGAGCGACCATCGCGGGCGCGTACCAGGCCGCGGCGGCGCGAGGCGCCAATGAGGTCGCGCTGCACGACGAACGGTGCGTGCGCACCTTCGGTGAGACCGACGAGCGCAGCAGCCGGCTGGCCAACGCCCTGGCCGAACGGGGCATCCGGGAGCGGGACTCGGTCGCGCTGATGTGCCGAAACCATGCCGCCATGGTCGAGTCCATGATCGCCTGCGGCAAGCTCGGTGCGGACGTCGTGCTGCTCAACACCGGCCTGTCGGCCAGCGCGGTGGCCAGGGTGATCGCCGCGCACCGGCCGCGCGCGGTACTCGTCGACGACGAGTTCGCCGCCATTGTCGATCAGGCGCCCGGTGACTTCCTTCGACTGTGCACCTGGCCGGAGACCGAACTCGGCTACCCGACCGTCGACGAGCTGATCCAGGGTGCGACGCCGACCAGGCTCAAGCCGGTCGACCAACCCGGCCGGATCGTGGTGCTCACCTCCGGCACCACCGGCTTACCCAAGGGCGCCCGCCGCCCGACCCCCAAGGGCCTGAGTACCGCCGCCGCGCTGCTCGCCAGGATTCCGCTGCGCGCGCACGACCGGATACTCGTTGCCGCGCCGTTGTTCCACACCTGGGGCCTTGCCGGAATGCAGCTCGGCATGGCCCTGCGGGCCTCGTTGTCGCTGGTCCGCAAGTTCGACGCCGAGGAAACCCTCCGGGCGATCGCCGAGCACCGCTGCGATGCGCTGTTCGCGGTACCGATCATGCTCCAGCGCATTCTCGATCTCCCGGAGCGCATCCGAGGCCGCTACGACCTCTCCTCACTGCGCATCGTCGCCAGCAGCGGTTCCGCGTTGGCCGGTTCGTTCGTCACCGCGTTCATGGACGCCTTCGGCAACAAGCTCTACAACCTCTACGGTTCGACCGAGGTGTCCTGGGCCAGCATCGCCGACCCGGTCGACCTGCGTGCCGCGCCGACCACCGCCGGTCGCTGCCCTCCCGGAACCCAGGTCGCCATCCTCGACGAACGCGGTCGGCATGTGCCGCCCGGCGGTTCCGGCGAGATCTTCGTCGGCAACGAGATGCTCTTCGACGGCTACACCGACGGCGGCACCCTGCCGAGGGCCCGCGAGCTGATGGCCACCGGTGATGTCGGCTACTCCGACGCGGACGGGCGACTGTTCGTCACCGGCCGGGCCGACGAGATGATCGTCTCCGGTGGTGAGAACGTGTTCCCGCGTCCGGTCGAAGAAGCCCTTGCCGCCTTGCCGCAGGTCCGCGACGTGGCCGTGGTCGGCGTCGCGGACGCCGAGTACGGCTACCGGCTCGCCGCCTACATCGTGCTGCGCCCCGGCCTCACCCTCGACGCGGACAGCGTGCGCAAGTACATCCACCGCCGCCTCGCCCGGTTCGACGTGCCGCGTGACGTGTACTTCGTGCCGGACCTGCCGCGCAACGCCACCGGCAAGGTGCTCAAGCGCCTGCTCGACGAGGACGTCTGGACGATCGGCTCCTGACGAGGTCAGGCTCTCCTCAGCCGGCACGCCTTACCCGTTACTTGTAAGTGGGCGCCCACTTACTTATGCTGGGTGGGACGGGAAGGCGGGTGGTTGTGATGACGAGCGGCGTCGGCACGCTGGCAGGCGGGCGGAGGACCCTCCCGGCCGGAGTTGCTCCCGCGGTGCTGATGGCCGCCGGCCTGGGTTGGGTGGGCGGTACCTATCACTGGCCGGGTGATCAATGGCCGGCGCAGGTGCTGGTCACGGTGGTGCACCTGGTGCCCGTCGCGTTGGTGCTGCTCGCGGTGTCGCTGGTCTCCTCGGGACGGCCGGCCGGGCGGCTGGTGCTGACGGTGCTGGCCGGCACGATCAAGGTCATGACGGTGTTCGCGGTCTGCTGGGCGGTCACCCACCCCGGCGGTTTCGGTCCGCACGGGTTTCTCGACTGGGTGCCGATCGGCATGGCGAACGCGGGTGGCGGGCTGTGGCTGAAGACGATGATCTTCGACCGGCGACGGGCCGTGCCGGCATGAAACCGACCGAGGACGCCGGCTCGGTCGCGGGGCCGAAGCGGCGGCTGTCGGCCGACGATCGCCGGGCGGAGATCGTGGCCGTGGCGCGGCGGCTGTTCGCCGAATCCGGTTTCGACGCCACGACCACCCGCGAGATCGCCACCGCGGCCGGTATCAGCGATGCACTGATCTACCGGCACTTCAGCGGGAAGGAAGCCCTGCTACAGGCCATTGTGGACGATGGCATCGCGCGGTTCTCCACCCTCGGGCCCCCACCCGGTGTCGACCCGAGCCAGGTCCCGTTGTCCGTGCTGCTGGCCGGCACCGGCCGCGCCTTTCTCGCCGCGTTGGCCGAACAGCGGGACCTGATCCAACTGCTGATCAGCCAACACCACGTACTCGCCGCCGACACCCGTTTCGTGGAGTTCATCGACAGCGCGGCAACCACACTCGGCGCGGTGATCGACCGTCGGCATCCGCTGCCGGGTGGGTCGACCGAACCGGGACGGGGTCATCTGCTCGCCCGCGGCTTCATGGGCAGCCTGGTCGCCTTCGCGATCCTGCAACATTCCCTCGGCATGGACGCGGTGCGCAAGGTCGACCCCGACGCCTATCTGCTCGCAATGGCCTCGACCCTGGTCGCCGGCCTCGAAGCCGAATCCACCGCTCGGGCTTCTCAGCGCTGACTTCTCGGGCTGATTTCTCAAGGCCGACTTCTCAGGGCCGGTGTCTCAGCGTCGCACGGTTCGCGGGCCGAGCACGGTCGCGCCCAGCGCCGTGACCCGCTCGCGCAGTCCGCGATCCGCGGTGATCACCGCGCAGGGCCGGTCGGCTCCCTCGGCACGGACGAGTTCGACGATCGCGTCGTCACCGGAACCCGAGGCCGCGACGACCCGGACCTCGTCGGTTCCGGTGACGTTCCGCGCCGCGCCCTCGACGACGAGGACAACCTCGACCGGTGGCCGTTTCGCCCAGTCCGGCACGCCCGCCGTGGAAAGGCCATCGGCCGCGACGGGCGCCAGCGCGTCCCGCAGCCTGCGGTTGGCGCCGGCCCGGTCCCGCCACCAGCCGTCGGGCACCGAACCGACCACATTGGCCGCGTCGACCACGATCAGCGGCAGCGACGGCGCGCTCGTTTCCTGCCCGGTCGTGTTCTGCTCGACCATCCGTGCGCACCCGTCCAACCCGCCGACTCACCGTGTCCCCGTCGGTCACCAATCATGCACCGTGCCGTCGTGCAGCCGGTTGACCGGGAGGTATGCCTGCCGGTAGGGGAACTGGGCCGCCACCCGCAGGTCGAGTTCGACACCGAGGCCATGGACGTCGGAGGGGTGCAGCAGGCCGTCGGTGAACCGGTAGGTCGTGCCGAAGGTCTCCAGGGTCTCCGCCGAGTGCGGCATGTACTCCTGGATGCCGAAGTTGTGCACCGCGAGGTCGAGGTGCAGCGCGGCGGCCATGCCGACCGGGGAGATGTCGGTCGGCCCGTGCGGGCCGATCCCGATGCCGTACACGTCGGCGAAGTCGGCGATCTTCTTCAGCGCGGTGATCCCACCGGCATGGGTGACCGAGGAGCGGACGTAGTCGATGAGGCGTTCGGTGAGCAGCGTGGTGTAGTCGTGGATCGAGTTGAAGACCTCGCCGATCGCCAGCGGTGTCGTGGTGTGTTCGCGGATGCGTCGCAAGGCGGTCTGGTCCTCGGCCGGTGTCGGGTCCTCCAACCAGAACAGGTCGTAGGGTTCCAGCGACTTGCCGAGCTTCACGGCCTGGATCGGCGTCATCCTGTGGTGGCCGTCGTGCAGCAGCGGCAGTTCCGGCCCGAACTCCGCGCGGACGGCCTCGAAGACGCCTGGCACGTGGCGCAGGTACGCGCTGGTGTCCCAGCGTTCCTCCACCGGCCGGACCGAGCGTCGCGCCGGCTCGTAGTCGTACCGTCCGCCGCCGCCCGCCGCTGAGGTCGCGACGCCGTAGACGGAGTCGAGGCCGGGAATGCCCGTCTGCACGCGGATCGCGCGGTAGCCGCGATCGAGGTGCGCTCGGATGGAGTCGAACAACTCGGGAACGTCACGGCCGGAGGCGTGTCCGTAGGCCAGCGCGCCGGTTCGCGAGGCTCCGCCGAGCAGTTGGTAGAGCGGCATGCCGGCTGCCTTCGCCTTGATGTCCCACAGCGCCGTGTCCACCGCCGCGATCGCGGCCATGGTCACCGGGCCCCTGCGCCAGTACGCGCCTCGGTAGAGGTACTGCCAGGTGTCCTCGATGCGGGCCTCGTCCCGGCCGATCAGCAGCGGGATCACGTGTTCGGACAGATAGGCCGCGACCGCGAGTTCCCGGCCGTTGAGGGTGGCGTCGCCGAGCCCGGTAATGCCGTCCGAGGTGGTGATCCGCAGCGTGACGAAGTTGCGCCCAGGACTGGTCACCAAGGTCTGCGCGGTCTCGATCGTCATTCAGGCTCGTCCGTTTCCCTAGAGGCCAGGGAATTGTCTTACCGTGACACCTCCGGTAATCCCTTGTTAGCTACGTCACTAAACCCTGTGACCTCGGAGTTGACCTGTGCCGAAATTCGGGCCTGCGTCGCCTCGGGGTGGGTCCCGAGGCCACACAGGCCCGCCACGGTATTGCCGGGCTCAGCTCGCCCGGCCGAGGATCAGGGCAGGTTCCACTGCTGGGCGTTGGTGCCGTTGCAGTCCCAGAGTTGCAGTTGGGTGCCCTGGGTCGTTGAGGAGTTGGGGTCGTCGAGACACTTGCCGGACTGAGGGTTGTACAGCGATCCGTTGGACTGCGGGATGAACACCTGCGATCCGGTGTTGTTGCAGTCGTAGAGGTCGATGGTGGTGCCGTCGGCCGCCGCGCCGTTGTCGACATCGATGCACTTGCCGAACGCGTGCAGCGTGCTGCCGGCCGCCACGACGGTCCACTGCTGCGCGCCCGAACCGTTGCAACCCCAGATCTGGATCGGGTTGAAGTTGTCGGTGTCGCTGCTGCGATCGTCGACGCACAGTCCGGAATAGCCGGTGATCTGACCGGTCGGGCCCGCCGATCCGCTGCCGCCGAACGCGCCGAGTCCGTTGGGGGTGCCGAGGCCGGTCGGGCCGTCGTAACCCGGTCCCGCCGTGCACAGGTAGGACGGGCTGCAACCGCCGTCCGAACCCGAGGTCACGTCGTTGAGAGCGCCCGGATTCGCATACAGCGTCGACGCGGCCGCCCCGCTGCTCGGCGGGTTGCCGGCCAGTGCGTAGGTCGAGGCGATGATCGGCGATGAGGCGCTGGTGCCGCCGACGACGAACCAGCCGCCCTGGCCGTAGGTGTCGTAGACGGCGACCCCGGTACCGGGATCGGCCACCGCGGAGGCGTCCGCGTCGGTGCGGTTGCCGCAGCCGGAATCGCTCTGCCAGGACGGTTTGGCCTCCCAGGAGGAACAGCCCGCGCCCGAACCGGACCAGGCCGTCTCCGACCAGCCCCGGCTGCTGCCGGAATCACGGTTGAGCGAGGTGCCGCCAGCGGCGACGACATAACGGGAGGTCGCCGGGAAGCTCACGCCGTACCCGCTGTCGCCGGTACTGGCCACGTCGACGACACCGGCATGGTCGTAGTCGGCATCCCCGCCGGCATCCCCGGAACCGTCGCCGGTGCCCCAACTGTTGGACAGGTAGTGCGCGCCGAGCGAGACCGCGGTGTTCTGCGCCGCGTTGAGATCACCGGCCTCCACCACGATGATGTGGCAGTTCGGGCAGATCGCCGAGACCATGTCGACATCGAGGGACGCCTCGGTGCCCCAACCGGTGTCACCGCCCGGATAGTTGCCCTGCTGGCCGTCCTGGTTGACCTTCTCGAAGCAGCCGTTGGCCGTTGTGCAGGCCGGCAGGCCGTACTGGGCGCGGTAGACGCCAAGATCGGCTTCGAGGTTCGGATCGTCGGCCGCCTCCATCACCGCGACCGTCTGGCCGGAACCAGCGCTCACCGAGGGCAGGTTGTAGGCGCTCTGTAGATCCGATGGCCCGTAACCGCTCGGCGTCTGGCCGCGCGCAGCGCATCGGCGCGCACCGGGGTGATATCGGTGCGGATCAAGGCATAGCAGACCGGTCCACCTGGCCGCAGCGGCACGGAGCAGGCGTGTTTCGTGGTGACGGTCGAATGTGCGGTCGCCTGCCGCGTCGAGGCGGTGGTCGTGGCGGCGGCTGGGAGGGCGGCGCTGACGGCGGCCGCGGTGGCCAACGCGAGGAAACCGTACGCGATGCGTCTCATCATTCTCCCTGAGGTTGATGTTGCCCGAGTTGATCGACGGCGTCGAGCGCGTCCAGCGCACTCGCCTCGGTTCGCCAGTCGCTGATATTCGGATCAGCTGGGGGATTCAGACCCGACCAGCGTTCGCCGATCTGGTTGAGCGAGTCCCGGTCCTGGGCCCACATGGTGTTCGCCTGGGTGGTGAGGAAGGACTGATAGCCGGCGTCGCCGGTCACCGTCGCCAGTTCGCCGAGGTAGCGCGTGAAAATGCCCTTGAACTGCTTCTGGTCGTCGTCGCAGGTCGCGTTCGCCGCGTCGCAGGACTCGGTGAGTACCCCGGAGACCACCAGTGGCGATGCGATGGCCGCGTCGGCCAACCGCCGCGCGGTGGCCAGCACGGTCGAGTCCCCGGTGGCCCGCCACAGTTCCACCGCCGCGCCGATCAGCATGCCCTGGTTGTAGGTCCACACCGTCTGTCCGTTGTTGGCGCACGAGGAGGTGAGCCCGTCGTTGACGAGACCGGCCGAATCGACCATGCCGCTGCCCATGAACCAGTTCCACGCGATCTGCGCGCGGCCGAGCCACAAGGTGTCGCCGGGAGTCCGGTTGTGCAGCGCCGCGGTCAGCCGGATGTAGAGGGCGTTGGTGATCGCGTTCTTGTACGTCTTCGCGCTGCTCCACCACACTCCGCCGCCGCAGGTACTCGGGTCCCAGTACTGGCTGACATAGTCGGCGATGGTGACCGCTTCGTTGAGGTAGGTCGAGTCGCCGGTCAGGTCGTAGGCGTCGATCCAGGCCAGCGCCCACCACTGGCTGTCGTCGATCGCGTCGGAGATGAAGTCGCCCTGGATCGGATCGGTGCCGCGAGCGCCGGCGGGGAACGCGACCCGGTTGACGGTGAAGGTCTGCGCGATCACCCAGTCGTACTCGGTGCTGCCGCTGGCGCGCAGATAGTCGATCAGGCTGGTCAATGCCGAGGCCGAGTTCCACCAGCTCGACGGCCACCAGGCGTTGTTCGGGTCATAGGAGTACATCAGAGCATCCGCTGCCGCCGAGGCGCGGACATCCGAGGGCCGGGCCCAGGCCGTGCAGCTGCCGTTCTCACCCTCCACGGCCCGGCCGCAGGCGCGAACCGCGCCGCCGTAGAGCAGACCGAGCTGGTCACTGGTGTTGAACATCGCGGTCTGCGTGCCGGTCGCGCCGGCCGGAACCGACAACCGGCCCAGGGATGAGCCGTCCGGCCAGGACTGTCCCTCGTTCCACGACCGGTCCAGCCAGACCTCGTCGCCCGGTTCACCGTCCGCGATGACACCCCAGGCTATCCCGGTCGCCGGGTCCATGTGCAAGGAGATCTGCCGCCCGGACAGCGTGGTCGCTGCGACCGGCTGGCTGTCGCCGGTCGCGTCGGAGGAGGGGCGCTGGTCGCAGAACTGGTTGCACACCAACAGATGCGCCCAGGAGGTGCAGGCGACCCCGGCCGCGTCCGCGCAGGCCCGCAGCAGTCCGCGCCGATGGTTGAGGGGGTCGTAGAGGTTGTACATCAGGGTGCGGGTACCGGTCCACGTCTGCGGAATGGACGCCTCGCCGAGCAATCCGTCCCAGGTGGCGCCGCCGTCCCAGGACCGGTCCAACCAGACCGAATCGCCGACGACGCCGTTGTCGACGCTGGCCCAGGCCATCCCGTCCGCGTCGTCGACGTGCAGTTCCAGCAGCCGGCCGTTGTCGTCGACATTGGGCACCGGAAAGGTTTCCTGCCGGGCCAGCGAGGGATCGCGGGTATCGCAGTACACCGAGCAGACCGAGGTCGAGTCGGCATGCGCATCGGCTCCGCCATCGGCGCCCGGCACACCGCCGATCAGCGTAGCGGCAATGGCTGCGACGACGGCAAGGGACAACAGCACGGATCTTCGATGTGCCCGCATCTGAATTCTCCCGAAAACTCGGCAGGTACGGGCCAGATATAACAGGAGGTCAGCGGGCGGCAATAGTTGACAGAGCGGACAGACTGTTCACTCGTTCACTTGCAAAAAGGGAAAAAGATCAGTGAATTGGTTGGCCGGGTCGACTTGACTGCGGCCGTTTCGGATCTTGGCGTCGACCTACTTCGCCGACGCGGCAGCGGCTTTGGCGGCCCTCTTGAACGCGCGGACCTCGGCGAGTGTCTCGGCACTGGTGACGTCCGCGATCGACCGGTGCGAACCCTCCTCGCCGTAGGCGCCTGCGGCCTCGCGCCAGCCGGCCGGCTGCACGCCGAGCTGCTTGCCAAGCAGCGCAAGGAAGATCTTGGCCTTCTGGTCACCGAAGCCGGGCAGCTCCTTCAACCGGCGCAGCACTTCCTTGCCATCCGGCTTGCCGGCCTTCCAGATCCGGTCGGTCCTGCCGTCGTAGCGTTCGACGATCAACCGGGCCAGTTCGTGCACCCGCCGGCCCATAGCTCCGCCGTAGCGGTGGATCGCCGGTTTCGTCACGCACAGCTCGACGAACTCGTCGAGGTCGGTCTCGGCGATCCGGCGGACGTCGAAACCGTCCATCCGCTCGGCGATCTTCCTCGGCCCGATGAACGCGATGTCCATCGCGATCTGCTGGTCCAGCAGCATCCCGGTGAGCAGGGCGAAGTGATCCTTCGACAGCAGCGCGTCGGCCGCGGCCTCACCGGTCAGACGTAGGGTCCGTGCCATGGCTCCAGCATCTCATCTCGGTGCCGGATTCGCGTCGCGGCGTCGCCGACGATCCACTGTCCGGCTACTGCGCGTTGCCAAGGGTGATGAAGGTCTTGGTGCCGGTCACCCCGCTCGAACCGCGAATGGTGTCGATGACCTCCCGCAGGTGCATGACGTCGCGGGCGCGGATGTGGCACAGCGCGTCCGGGTCGCCCGCGATCAGGTACACGGCCTGCACTTCGGGCAGGTCGGTGGCGAGCCGCTCGATGTCCGGCGGGCGGGTCTTGCCGGTGTAGCGCAGTTCGGTGAAGGCCTCGATGTGCCAGCCCAGCTTGGTGTAGTCGATCTTCGCGGTGAACCCGGTGATCACGCCGGTCGCCTGGAGCCGGTCGACCCGGCGCTTCACCGCGGGCAGCGAGAGGCCGACCTCCGCGGCCATGTCGGCGTAGGAGCGCCTGCCGTCCCTGCGCAGGAACTCGATCAACCGCAGGTCGATGTCGTCGACAGGGCTCATCTGCGCCTCCGTGAGCAAGATAATAACTGTGAATCGGCCTCAACCGTATATTAGTTGCGTTGCCTTGCCGAACCGCGACAGCTATCTTGCGCTGCGACAGTTGCGTCGGTTCTGCTATGCCCTTGTCCCCTGGATGTCCTGGTCCCGCCGGAGAGAGGAGCGCGGCCGTGCTCACCGAGGCCGTTTCGCTTGACGACAAGTACGTCGCCGACCACGGCAGGGCGCTGATCTCCGGCGTGCAGGCGCTCGTGCGGCTGGCGCTGGAACAGCGGCGGCTGGACAAGGCGCGCGGCTTCGACACCCGGCTGTTCATCTCCGGCTACCAGGGTTCGCCGCTGGGCGGGCTCGACCAGGAACTCGGTCGGGCCAAGCGGCTGCTCGACCCGGCAGGCGTGATCTTTCGGCCCGGCGTCAACGAGGAACTCGCCGCCACCGCCGTCGCCGGCACGCAGCAGCTCGGCGCGGTCCCCGGCCGGCGCCATGCCGGTGTCACCGGGTTCTGGTACGGCAAGAATCCCGGTCTCGACCGGGCCGCTGACGCGATCCGGCACGGCAACCTCGCCGGTACCGCGACCCTCGGCGGCGCGGTCGCGCTGATCGGCGACGACCCGGCCTGCAAGTCCTCCACGGTGCCCAGTTCCTGCGAGCCGATGGCGCAGAGCCTGGTGCTGCCGCTGCTCGCGCCGGGCACCGTGGCAGAGATCATCGAGTTCGGCCTGCACGCGGTCGCCCTGTCGCGGGCCAGCGGACTGTGGACCGGGCTGAAGATCGTCGCCGACATCGCTGACGCCTCGGCCACCATCGATGTCGGTGCCCTGCGGCACGGGATTCCGCTGCCGCCGCCGACCGCGCGGCCGACCTTGCCGCCGCTGGTCGGCGCCCCGGCGGTCGATGCCGAACACGACCAGCTGACCCGAAGGCTCGACCTGGCACGGGAGTACGCGCGGGCCACCGGCCTGAACCGGATCGCCTTCTCCGCCCGGCAGGCCAGGCTCGGCGTGCTCGCCTCCGGCACCGGGTACGCCGTTCTACAACGCGCGCTACAGGATCTCGGGCTCGACGAGGCGGCCATGGACGCGCTCGGGTTGCGGCTGATCCGGCTGGCCATGCCCTTCCCGGCCGATGCCGACGTACTGGCCGAGCTGACCGAGGGCCTCGACGAGGTGCTGGTGGTCGAGGACAAGGTCGGGTTCATCGAGGGACATCTCAAGGAGGCGCTGTACCGCAGGCCGGGCGCGCCCAGCATCGTCGGCCGCCGGGACGAGACCGGTCGGCCGCTGCTGTCGGCTCGTGGCCAGCTCGGTGCCGAGGACGTGGCCCGCGCCCTCGCACGGCGCATCGACGCCGTGATCGGCGCGGACCGGCTGCCGCGCACCGCTACCGTCCACTTGGGAGCGATCGCGCCCCGGCGGCCGAGCCGGATCGCGCTGCCGACGGCGACTCCGGCCCGTACCCCGTTCTTCTGTTCCGGTTGCCCGCACAACGTCTCCACCCGCACCGGTGAGGACACCCTGGTCGGGGTCGGTATCGGCTGCCACGCGATGATCGCCATCGACGGCGCCGGTCGCGGTAACCAGATCGGGCTCACCCAGATGGGCGGCGAGGGCGCGCAGTGGCTTGGCCTCGCGCCGTTCACCGACGACCGGCACTTCGTGCAGAACCTTGGCGACGGCACCTTCCACCACTCCGGTTCGCTCGCCGTGCGCGCCGCCGTCGCGGGCGGCGTGACGATGACCTACAAGCTGCTCTACAACGACGCCGTCGCGATGACCGGCGGGCAGCGCGCCGAGGGCCGGTTGGACGTCCCCTCGATCACCCGGCTGCTCGCGGTCGAGGGCGTGGCCCGGATCGTGATCACCACGGCAAGTCCCGCCGACTACCGGGGTGTCGCGCTCGACCCGATCGCGACCGTCCGGCACCGCGACGACTTCGCCGAGGTCGAGCGCGAACTGGCCGCCGTGGACGGCGTCACCGTGCTCATTCACGACGACCGCTGCGCCGCGGAGGAACGCAGGCTGCGCAAGCGCGGCCAGCTGCCGACCCCGGCCGAGCGGGTGGTGGTCAACGAGCGGGTGTGCGAGGGCTGCGGCGACTGTGGTGACGTGTCGACCTGTCTTTCGGTACGCCCGGTCGACACCGAGTTCGGCCGCAAGACCCGCATCCACCAGTCCTCCTGCAACAACGACTTCACCTGTCTCAAGGGCGACTGTCCCTCCTTCCTGCTCGTCGAACCGGGCAGCCGGCCGGAACGGGCCGTCGTGCCGGAACTGCCGGTGACACTGACCGAACCGGAACCTCGTCTATCTGAAATGGACAGTGTGTTGCTGCGGATGCCCGGCATCGGCGGTACCGGTGTCGTGACGATCTCGCAGGTGCTGCAGATGGCCGCGCACCTGGAGGGCAGGTTCGCGGCCGGCCTCGAACAGACCGGGCTCGCGCAGAAGGGTGGGCCGGTCGTCTCCGACATCCGGATCGCCAAGACGCCCGTCACCGGTTCGCTGCGCGCCTCCCGAGGCACCGTCGACGTGTTGATCGGCTTCGACCTGCTCGGCGCGGCCGACGAGACCAACCTGGCGACCGCGCGGCCCGGCCACACCGTCGCCGTGGTGAACACCGCCGTCGTACCGACCGCCGCGATGGTCACCAACCGCGTCCTGCTCCCCGGATCACCGGACGATGCGCTGGCCCGCATCAAGGCCGCGACCAGGACCGAGGACACCCTCCAGTTCGACGCGCAGGGCTTGGCCGAAACGCTGTTCGGCGACCACATGCCGACGAACATGCTGCTCGTCGGCGCCGCCTACCAGCACGGGGTCGTACCGATCGCGGCCGAGGCGATCGAGGGCGCGATCCGGCTCAACGGCACCGCTGTCGAGCAGACCCTCGCCGCGTTCCGCTGGGGCCGGGCCACCGTGCTCGACCCGGCCGCCGTCCGGACCGCCCTCGCCGCGCCGGCCATCGCGACCGTCGAGGTGGACCCGGTCTCCGCCGAGATCGCCGCCGGTGACCTCGCCGCCGTGCTGGCACCGCGCGTCGCGGACCTGATCGGCTTCCAGAACGAGACACTGGCCCGCGACTACGCCGCGCAGGTGCGGCGGGTCACCGCGGCCGCGACCGGCCGTACCGACGCCGCGACCGGCCGGCGGATCGGCGCCGCCTACGCGCGCGGCCTGCACAAACTCCTTGCCTACAAGGACGAGTACGAGGTCGCCCGGCTGCACCTCGACCCGGTGGAGCAGGCCCGCAGGGACGCCGAGTTCGGTCCGGACGCCTCGGTGTCGGTGCTGCTGCACCCGCCGGTACTGCGCGCGTTGGGCATGAAACGCAAGCTCCGGCTGCGCGGACGCACCGCGACAACCGCCTTCAGGGCCCTGCGTGCCGCTCGCGGTCTGCGCGGCACTCGGGCGGACATCTTCGGCTACGCGCGGATTCGGCGCATCGAACGCGCGCTGCCGGGGGAGTACCGGCAGTTCGTCGACCGGGCACTCCTGCGGTTGGATGCCGGCACGGTCGAGCAGGTCGTGGAACTGGTCGGTCTGCCCGATCTGGTTCGTGGCTACGAGGACATCAAGCTCGCGAACATCGCCACCTTCCGCGACCGCGCCGCCGAACTGCTCGCCGCGATCGCCGGACGCTGATCGGTCGACTCGGGGGACGGGGCGTCCCTCGGCGCGCGGTCACCGGTCGGCGGCCCGCTCCGCGAAGACTTCCCGCGCCGCGCCGATGGCGTTGAGCGCCGCCGGGAAGCCTGCGTAGAACGCCAGGTGCAGCAGCGTCTCGACGACCTCGCGCCGGGTACCACCGACATTGAGCAGGCCGTGGATATGCGTCTTCAGCGCAGCGGCGGCGGTGCCGAGCGCGGTGCAGGCCGCGATGGTGACGATCTCGCGGTGCTTGCGGCTCAGCCCCGGCCGGGGATAGATCTCGCCGAAGGTGAACTCGATGAAGTACCGGGCCAGGTCGGGCGCGATGTCCTGGAGCGCATCGAGAACCTTGCTGCCGGCGTCGCCGTCGATCTCCGCCATCGCGGCCAGGCCGCGTTCATACCGGTCGTTGATGTCCGGCCGCCGCTCGTCAGCCGTGTCGGCCGGGTGCTCCGCGTCCTCGGCTCCGGCGAAGGCCTCCTTCGCCGCCGTCAAGGCATTGAGCGTGGCCGGGAAGCCGGCGAACGAACTGACCTGAATGATGGATTCGACGATCTGCTGCCGAGTGCACCCGACGTTGAGCGCGGCCTTCGCGTGGAACCGAAGCTGCGACGGCGCGTAACCGAGCGCGGTCAGCGCGCCGATCGTGGCCAGCTGCCGTTCCGGAAGGGCAAGGCCAGGACGATGGTAGACATCGCCGTAGATGAACTCGACACACTGCTCGCCGAAAGCTTCCTCGCCGATGCTCTCGAACAGGTCGAGCACAGCTGGCCGCTGCTGCCCACCCAATCGCCGAATCAGCGCCAGACCCTGGCCGAAGGCATCGGATCGCACGTCCGAACCCTGCGCATCGACCATTGTCCCCGCCTCTCCCATGGTTCCCGGTGCGGCAGGCACCCGGTCTGATGCCTGTCGCGTCGTTCATTCTGAACCGGGCCGGACGTGGCGGCCGGCGAGTCTCGGCAGCAGTGACCCTTGACACAGCGCGCGCAGCCAGCATACTCATCGGTATCCAATACCCGTGAGTATCGAGTTACCGAGGGTAGGCAGCCATGGTTCGTCGTCGGCGCGACATCCCGGCCGGGTCGATCGGAACGGCCCGGCGCGGCCGACATCCGAACCGGGCGCTGCGGCGAACAGTCGCTGTCCTGCTGGCCTTCGCGCTCGGTGCGGCCGGTGCGCTGACCGGCGCGGCCACGGCATCGGCCGCTGCACCGACCGCGACCACCTCGACCAGCGCGGCAGGTGCCATCCTGCCGCCCGACCAGGACCCCTTCTACGTTCCGCCGGCCGGTTACGCCGCCGATCCGAACGGGACGGTGCTGCGGACCAGGTCGATCGTGGGGATATATCTCGCCGTTCCCGTTCTGGTGAACGCCTATCAGGTGCTGTACAAATCGGTGGACAGCCACAACCAGCCGGTTGCCGAGGCAGCCACGATCCTGGTGCCGATAACGCCGTGGACCGGTGGCGGCCAGCGCCCGCTGGTGTCCTACCAACTCGCCGAGGACTCGGTCGCGACCAGGTGCGAGCCCTCCTACACCTTGCGGGTCGGGCTCGGCGCACCGACACCGGCCTCGACCTACGAGGTGAGCCTGTCGCTGCCCGCGCTCGCCAAGGGTTACGCGATCGTCTACGCCGACTACGAGGGCCCTGACTCGGAGTTCATCGCGGGCCCGCAGGCCGCGCACAGTGTGCTGGACGGCATTCGCGCCGCCGAACACTTCCCGGTCACCGGATTGACGCCGAGTACCCCGGTCGCGCTGTGGGGTTACTCGGGCGGCGGTTTCGCCACCACCTGGGCCGGCGAGGTGGCCCCTTCGTACGCGCCCGAACTGCATATCGTCGGTATCGCGGCGGGCGGGGTACCGGCCGATCTGAAGGCGATGGCGAACTACAACAACGGCAATATCGGCGCGGGCCTGTTGATCCTGGCGTTCATCGGTCTCGACAGGGCCTTCCCGGAGGCCGGTATCGACGGGATTCTCAATGCCAGCGGTAAACAACTGTTCGACGCGAACAGCGACAACTGCACGCTCGACGTCGCGCTGTTCCATCCCTTCGACAATCTGGCGAACTACACCACCGTTTCCGACCCGATCGACTCGCCGCAGGCGCAGTATCTCTACACCGCCAACGATCTCGGCCAACACGCACCCAGCGCGCCCTATTACAACTACCAGGCGCTCGACGACGAACTCGTCCCGGTCGCGCAGGCCGACGACCTGCTGGTGAAGTACTGCTCGGCGGGCGCCGTCGTGCAGAAGTCCCGAATCCCGCTCGCCGAACACATTCTCGGTGAGGTCGACGGCGCCTTGCCGGCATTGCAGTTCATCTCCGACCGCTTCGCCGGCAAAACCCGTCCAGAACGACTGCGCCTCGATCACCGGCTGATTCTTCCGACCACCAGCGCCCGGCCCGCCGCGACCCTGCCACAGTTGATCACCAACGGGGGCAACGTCACTGTGGCCAGTGATGGCACGTTGACCCTTCGTTGATCAACCTTTCAGCCCTGAACCCACCACCGTCATCTGATGTGAGGCCCTTGTGTCTACCCCGCCCACCGAACCGTCCGCACCATCCGCCGAGTCGTCCACGCCGACCCGCCGCCGTCCGTGGTGGCGTCGCTGGTGGGCCACCGTGCTCGCCGTGCTCGGCAACACGGACACCGGGGACGCGCAAGTGGTGTATGCCAGCCAAAACTCAGTCGACATCCATTGTGGACGAAGTCACGATCAGTGATATGTCTGGCTCTGCTCCCGATCCTGTCGCGAGTTGCCGAATGAACGCCTACCGGTGAGGTCACTCACGCTCTGCGCCGTCTGGCCAGATCACGGTGACTGGTGTCCCTCGCTTTGTAGCTGCTTCCACAACGTCAGCGGTTCCGCCGTAGCCTCCTGATGGTTGCCCGTCCCACACGGCGATCAAGCGGTCGACGGCGGACAGGATGTGCTCGCTGGCCGCCATATAGGCGTCGGCGTTGGACCTGTCGAACGGCATGGTGTGAACGATGGCGGCCTTGCTGATCAACTCGTCAAACTCGGCCGCGTTGTCTGGCTTGACCTTCCGCTCGCGGTAGTCGGCGGCCGGTAGGACCACTTCGACCGAACCGCCAAGGTCCAGTACGACGCGGGCGAACACCTGATCAGCCCCTCGGGCGAGGCAGGTCAGGCCGACCAGGTGATCGGGTTGGTGGGTGTCGAGGGTGGCCCTGATGTGCTTGGCGACGAGCGGAACGGACGCGGCGGTCAGCTTCGAGTGTCCAGTGATGCCGATGCGCGGCATAGGCGGTCCCTTCAGACGGTGATCAGGTCGTGGATCGCGTCGCGGGCGTCGCGCACCGCTGGAACGGTCGCGAATCGTTCGGCTTCGCGGTGGAAGTCAGCCAACTTCACGCCGACCCTGCCGTCTGCCCACCGATGGGCCAGGGGCAGGGCCTGATTGATCAACGCGCTGGCTTGTTCAAGATCACGAGCGATCAGGGCAGCCCGCGCGAGTCCGATCAGGTCGAACACTCGGTTGCGGACTCGGCTCGGCGCGCGGAGTTCGAGCGCGCGGCCGATGTGGTCCTGTGCGTGTCGGGCTTGCGCCGGGTCGTGCAGGGCGAGGTCTCGGAACCGGGCCCCGATGACACCGTGCAACTCGGCTTGGTCGAAGTTGTCGACCCATTGCCTCGGCTCGGTCTTGGCGATCTCAGTGAAATGGTCCTGCGCTAGCCCGACTGCGCGGTGAAACGCCTGTACCTGGCCACGTTGGGCATAGGCCCACGCTTCACGGGTGGCCAGCATCGCACGGAGACGGGGCGCCGCAATGCGTCGCGTGCCGAACTGAGCGAGTTGGACGATCTCCAGGCCATCATCCGGGCGGTTGAGGTCGTAACACTGGCGCCCCAGCGCAGCGAGCACGACAGCAGCGAGCGTGCCCTCACCGGCTACCTTGGCGAGTTGTACCGCCAGTGCGTAGTACTTCTGCGCGGCACGGTGTGCGCCTGCGTCCCAGGACATCGATGCCGCAACGTCCGCTAACCGTGCGGTCGCCACCATCGCGCGGGTGGTCAACGGCCCGGAAGGAACCTCCCGCAACCTTTCCGCCGACTCGGCGAGCTGCCCGATCACAGCCTTGCGAGCTAGTACGCCGTTGCCTGCGTTGGCCCAGCCGCGAAGCTGGACAACCAATGCTTCCAGCGCGTCGACTTCGGGAGCGGTGTGCGCGCGACCGGCGCCCGGCGTGGGGATCTCGGGCAGCGGATCAAGCCACCGTTGAAGCGGTTCCGTGAGCGCTGCGCCCGTAAGCGCAGCGACGCCTACCGCTTGTCGGCGGGTGACAGCCAAGTCCTCTCCCGTGACTCGTTCGACAGCGGCGGCAACCGCGCCTCGATTCCAGCTACTCATCGTGCCCGTGGCGGATGCTGTGACGTCAGAGTCAGTGAAGCCGAGTGCATCCTCAGTGGCGCCCAGGATGGCGCACAAGGCGGCGATGTAGTGACGCCGGGGTCGGCGGACAAGCCCACGTTCGATCTTGGACAGGTGGGTGGCGTCGAACGCGACAGATCGATGCTTCGGGTCGTGCTCAGCGCACCACCGGGCGACCAGTGCGGCCAGCTCGTCCCGTGACATACCCACGCCGGGTACGTTGCGTGACAGCGTGCGCTCTCGCACGGCCCTGAGTCGCACGTTTGGCGTCGGTTCGGTCATCATGGTTACCCAGCGTGAGACGACGGTGGACGGGTCTTCTGCCATCTTCTCCTATCTTCTGGGCAAAGTTCTCTCGCCTCACCCTATTCGATCAACGACGCTCAGGTACATGACTGACGGCGAGCGCAAACCCGCAGGTGAGCTGGCATGACCGGACACCGCAGGCACGCCAGTGCCGCAGTTGAGTCACGCCCAGCGAGCACTGCACGAATGAGCGCGCTGCCCTGCCCGATGAACACGACGTGCGCGGGATGTGGTCAACCCTTGCGGAAAGGCTGGCCGGTCCGGCCGACACCAGACGACATCGACACGGTCTTGCCATGGATGCACTGCGCCTGCTGGTGGGCGAGGCAGTCATGACAGACACCGTGACGGCGGTCGAGACCGGGGTGGCGGTCGGCGCCGGGATCTTCCTGGTTTGGCAGCTCTCACCGGTCCAACGGTCACGGCGGCGTCGCCGGGACGCGCGAGCGCGAGTCGCGTTGCGGCGAGCGTTGCACGAACCTGCGGGGGGGCTGGTGGACACGCCCCGGCCGCTCCCGTACACCACCGATCACACGGTAGGGAGCATTGTCGGTGAGCCAGGATGACGCGTTGCGGGCACTGATCGACGAGGGCGGGTGGCGGCCTCTGCCCGGTGTTGCGGCGTTGCTGGTCTACGTCCGGCCCTGGCCTGACGATTCGGTGGACACGTTGGTGATCACCGGCGACACCGACGCATTGGGGGAGCGCACGAATCCCGATGGTGCTCCGGTGTGGCGACATGTCGGCGGTCTGACCGAAGTGATTGCTGCGTGGCGTGCCCGCGCCGGATGCCGTGGACGCTCCCCGGTCGGCGATTCCCCGGGAGTCCGTCGACCGGCACCTTGAAGGCTGACAGTCCATATTAGACAGAAACGATACAACAGAAGGGATTCTGTCGATGACATCGACCATGGAAATTCTCACAACGGGGCGATCTCTTCTGCGCCCAGAAGTGTTCAACCGCCTGGTGCGACAAATAGTGTCCAATGAGGAGGTAGAGCAGGACTACGCCGAGGCTATTCTTGATCAAGCCTTGGCGTTCATCAAAGCGTGTGCCGACAACCCCGGTGGACGACTCCGCCCGTCACGGGCCGTGGATGTCGCTTGGCATACGTTCATCTTGAACACAGCCGAGTACGCGATCTTCTGTCAGCGCGTGGCGGGCCGATTCATTCACCACGAACCCGAGGAGTTCACGCCACCGGCGGACGCGGGCGCGATGCTCAGTCCCACGGTCGAAGCCATACGGGGTGCGGGTTTCGTCGTCGATGAGCAACTGTGGGCGCAGGCGTCGGGCAAGTGTTCACAATGCCACCAGGGCTGCACGAACTGTGGCCAGGGCGGGAAACTAGGCTGCGACGCGTGACCAGTCACGTCCAGAGAGACCTCCCCGGCGACGCGTGGCATGCCGTCGTCGAGCGTTGCGGGGAGGTCTCCCGCGTGGAGCACGCCCCTGCCGGGATCAACGCCGATTTTGCGGCGTCACTCGACACCGACACCGGACCCGTGTTCGTGAAAGGTGTTCGGCTCGATAGCCGCAAGGCGTCCGCGCACCGGACCGAGGCACGCGTCAACGGCTACTTGCCTGCCACGCTCGCGCCCCGGTTGCTGTGGGAGGCAGAGGCGGCCGGGTGGCTGCTACTCGGGTTCGAGCATGTCTCGGGTCGGCACGCGGACATCGGACCGGGCTCACCCGATCTGCCGCTGATCCTCGCCGCCGTGACAGAGCTACAGGGGGCGCTGACACCGTGTCCGCCCGTGGAGGTGGGCAGCTTCGCCGACCAGTGGGAGCGACTGGCGGCCTGGAGGCTGCTGCTGAACGAGATCCCTGCCGAACTGGACTCGTGGACGCGAGATCTTCTCGTGTACAGCGTCGAAAACGAGCCTGCCGCGATCGAGGCCATGCGCGGTGACAGCCTGACTCACACCGATGTCCAGCCGCTGAACATCCTGATAGACGGAGACCACGCGCGGCTGATCGACTGGGCCTGGTCGCGCAGAGCGGCACCCTGGGTGGATGCGGCGTTCCTGGTGATCCGGCTTATCGGCGCCGGGCATTCCCCGGTGGACGCGGAACGGTGGGCGGCGCGTACACCAGCGTGGCAGGCCATGCCGGAGCAGGCGCGGACATTGTTCGCGGTCGAAGTCCTGGGCGTGTGGGAATGGCTGCTACACAATCGGCCGATGCCACATCGAGCGGCGCTAACCGATGCCGCCAGACTGTGGGCCAAACACCGGCTAGACAGGGACTTTCCCGACCGAATCGCTCAGTAGGCGGCCCCGCAGCGCACAAAAGGCCCTCGTTCACCCGGTCACCAGGACCAGGCGGGCGGGGCCTTCGCGCGTGCCGCGATTTCAGTCCGCAAACCGTCAATTTTCGCCGAAAACAAGCGATTCCGGCCCTTGTTCCATCTCAACCGTCACGATCGTTAGCCACGTTAACGAAATATCCAGTGCGCACAGCGAGAGGCGGAAACTCCCGGTTCCGCGGTGCGGTCGCCAAGAGGCTATGCCCCCGTTGGTCGCATTGTCACGACCGCACACAGTCCGAATCGCTGAAGCTGCGCGGACATCAACCAAAAAACGGGCGCTAGCGCATTCCGAGGTAGTGTTTCTCGATCAAGGCCACGACGATGGGTGTCACAACGTGGTCGAGCGACGCTGGTCCGCAACGCGCGGCTGCCATCGGGCAGCGTCACCATGCGTCGCTTGAACGCGCATGAATCGACCCTGCTCCAGGTCATCAGCGGGCTGCTGGCACCGGAGGGTGGACGGGTGAACCGGGCCGACGGACGGGCGGCCTTCCTCTCGCAGCGCCTTGACCTGCTCGACCTCGACCGCAGCACCCTGGACAACCTGCGCGCGTTCGCACCGGGAATGCCGGCCTCGGACACCATGCATCTGTTGGCCCGCTTCCTGTTCCGGGCCGAACGGGCCCAACTCCCGGTCGGTGTCCTCTCCGGCGGCGAGCGGCTGCGCGCCACACTGCTGTGTGTGCTGAGCGCCGAGCCGGCACCGAGGCTGCTGCTGCTCGACGAGCCGACCAACAACCTCGACCTGCCCAGCGTCGAGCAGTTGACCAGCGCGCTCAACGCCTACCGGGGCGCGTTCGTGGTGGTCAGCCACGACGACCGGTTTCTGGTCGAGGTGGGCGTGCACCGGTGGCTGAGGCTCGCCGACGGCCGGCTGACCGAGACCGGCCCGCCCGCCGGCTCCTCGCTCAGCTGAGCCGTTTCGCCTGCCTCGCGCAGTGTTCGGCGAAGGCGTCGAACGCGCGCCGGCTCCGCACGCGGTCGACCAACGCCACCCCGCCGCTCAGCTGCCGCGCGTAGTCCGGACCGAGGACGGTCCGCGCCTCCTCTGCCATGGTCGGCTCGGCCAGCCAGTTCGCCAGCAGCTCCTCGTCGGCCTCCGGGTGGAACAGCAGGCCCCAGGCGTTCGCGGCCAGCCGGAAGGCTTGCACCTCGGTCTTGGCCGACCTGGCAAGGTGAACGGCACCGTCGGGCAGGCTCAGCCGCTCGCCGTGCCAGTGCAGGGCAGGCGTGCTGGGCGCGAGGGCCCCGGCGAGTGGATCGTCCTCGGCGAGGATCTGGACCTCCGCGACGCCGAGTTCGGTTTCCGGTGCCCTGCTGATGGTCGATCCGGCCGCCTTCGCGATGAGCTGGGAGCCGAGGCAGATACCGAGCAGCGGCACCCCGAGCGCCAGTGCCTCGGTCAGCCAGTCGAGTTCCAGCCGGAGCCGGGGGAGCGACTCGGCGTCGTTGGCACTCATCGGGCCGCCCATGAAGACCGCGCCGCGTACCGCGTCCGGCCTCGGCAGTGTCGCGGTGTCGTCGTCCAGCAGGTCGAGGATGTCGACCGGGGTGTCCGGGAAGGAGTCCAGGATGCGCTGCGGACCCTCCCACCGAACATGCCGGACGACCAGCAGCGGCCAGCGGCCAGGCTCGGGAAGTGCGGTCACGACAGCCATGATGCCGCACCGACCGTCGCGTCCGGCCGGACGCTCGCCGGGTCATTACCCTGGCGCCGTGACGTCTGCCGAGGACCCGGTGCCGAGCCTGCGCATCGAGGAGCCCTCGGCGCTGACCGCCGCGGCGATCCTGCGACTCGCGCGCGGTGAGCTGAGCCTTGACCTCGACGAGAACCTGCTGCGCGGCCTCGACACACGCCGCGCCGCACTGTTGGCGGCGCTGGCGCGGGGCGGACCGGTCTACGGCGTGAACACCGGGATGGGCGCGCTGAGCCAGCACCGGCTCGACGAGTCCGCCCAGTCGCGGCACCAGGAAGCCCTGCTGGTCGCCCGGTCCGCGGGCGGCCCGCCGTGGCTCACTGCCGAGGAGGTCAGGGCCGTGCTCGGGGTGCGGCTGCGCACCTTCCTCAACGGCGACGCCGGGGTCGGCGCGCGGTTGTGTCGGCGCATCGTCGAGGTGATCGACAGCGGGATCACCCCGGCCGTACCGAGGACGTCGACCGGGGTCGCCGGCGAGATCATCGGACTGGCCCACCTCGGCGCGGCACTGGTCGGCACCGGCGAGGTCATCGGCGTCGAGGGCGAGGCGGTCCCGGCCGGTCCGGTGCTCGACGCGGGTGGCCTTGCCCGACTGCGCCTTGGCCCGAAGGAGGGCGTCGCGCTGATCGAGGGGGTGCCGATGGCCACCGCGCTGGCCATCCTCACCTCGGCGCGGGCGCGGGGGTTGCTGCGGCAGGAGCTGCTCGTGCTCGCCGCCGAGTTCGCGCTGACGAACGCGGCACGGGACGTCTTCGACGCCCGGCTCGGCCGTGGCGACGTGGAACTGACGCGGCTCACCGCGACCCTGCGCGAGCTTGCCGGCTCCGCGCACCAGCCGCGAGCACTACAGCCACCGGTGTCCTTTCGGGCGTCCGCGCAGGTGCTGGCCCACCTCCTGCGCAGCCTGACCGCGCTGGACGCCGCGATCGAGCGCGCAATGGCCGGCGTGACCGACTCACCGGCCTTCCTCCCGGACCGCGCGGGGGAGGGGAACGCGTTCGTCGGCAGCGCCGGCTTCTACGGCTACGACCTCGCCGCCAACCTGCACGCCCTGACCGTGGCCCTGATCGGTGTCGCGGAACTGGGCGCGGCCCGCCTGCACCGACTGCTCGATCCGGCGGTGTCCGGCCGGACCGCGCAGCTGTCGGTGGATCCGGGGCCGCAGACCGGGCTGTCCCCGGTGCACAAACGAGCCGTCGGCGTCACCCACCAGCTGCGCAGGCAGGCGCTCCCGGCCAGCCTCGGACCGGTCGAGACCTCGGCGGGGCAGGAGGACGTCCAGGCCTTCGCCCTCGAAGCCGCCGAGGCCGCCCGCGCCGCGACCATCGGTGCGCGCGAGGTCCTGGCCTGCGAGCTGCTCGCGATCCATCAGGTTCGCTGTCTCGGCGCCACCATGCCCTCGGACGCGGGTCGCGAGTTGATCACCGCGTTGGACGCCGTCGCGGCGCTTCTGCCGGCTGATCCGGGGGACCGCCCGTTCGGCCGGGACGTGGAGACCCTGCGGCGCCTCCTGGGCGCGGGCTGGCCGGCATGAGCCTGCGGTAAGTGTCAGGACCAGGGTTCGCTGGTTACCTCGGCCGCGCCGCCGTTGTCGGCGGCCTCCTCGATGGCCAGCGCGATCCGGTGGTCGTGGATGCCATCGGCGAGCGGATACGGTTCTGGGCCGCGCTCGCGTACCCAGGAGGCGGTGTCGGCCAGCAGCGTCGCGATGGCGATCTCCTCGTCGTTGAAGCGCCGGCCCTGATACGGGTTTCGGTAGAGCACCTCGGCGCCGAAGGTGATGTGGTCGGTGTCGAAACCGTCGAGGTCGAGGTCGTAACCGGTCTGCCGGCGCACGATGGCCGACCGGACGATCGTGCGATCGGCCACCAGCCGGACGACCTCCTGGTCGCGCAGCTCACCGAGGGTGCCGCGAACCAGCAGGCGGCGCATGAGCAGTTGGTTGTGCCACTGATTGTCGGTGAAGTCGTAGAGGCCGAAGCCGCCGTCCCGGAACTCGATGGTCGCGATCGTCGTGGTCGCCGGTTTGACCTCGACCGGCTCGGCCCACCCCGCACGCGACAGCGGGTCGGCCAGCGGCGCGGTGGTGCGGACGGCGCGCACCTCGGCCGGTCCGCGACCCACCCCGAGCAGGGTGCGGATCAGCGAGACCGCGTGGTACTGGTGGGTCGAGGACACGTCCACCCTGGTCGGCTCGCCGATGACCCCGGACCGCACCAGCGCCAACCGTGCGGCGTGCGCGGGCAGCCGGCTGTACTGCTCGGCGACCTGCACCAGCCCGCTGGCGCCGACCTTGTGCCACAGCTCGCGCAACCCGGCGAGGTCGGGCGCGGGCGGCGTCTCGGTGAGCACGGCGACACCGCGCTCGACCAACTCGACCACCAGCGACGGTGTCACGCCCCAGGGCACCGCGGTGACCACGAAGTCCGGCCGCCCCGCCGCGAAGCACTCGTCCAGAGAGCCGAACACCGGCACCGGCAGGTCCTTCGGGCGCCGCGACACCACGCCGACGCAGGTCAGGTCCTCAACCGCGACGGCAAGGCGCCAGAAGTACTCGGCGCGCCACCCGGAACCCACGATCGCGAAACTCGTCATCCGCCCATCCAACCCGATCGGCCCGCGCGACCCGAAAACCGGGTTGACCGGGCCTCGGTCCGTCGGGTCAGAATGGCGCGATGATCGCCAGCTCGCCGCACGGCCCGGTTCTGGTGCCGTCGATCGTGACCGAGTTCGCGGCGGGCCGGCCGACGCGGGCGGTGTGGCGCAACGAGCTGGGCGGCCTGACCTTCCAGGTCGGCGCGGGCGCCGCGCGGCAGTTCCTGAAGTGGTCGCCGGTCGAGGCCGGCATCGACCTGTCGGCGGAGACTGCCCGGCTGCGCTGGGCGGCCGCCTTCACCGCGGTGCCGACGGTTCTCGACGAGGGCCGCGACGAGGCCGGGTCCTGGCTCATCACCGCAGGTCTGCCCGGCCGGAACGCGGTGGTTGACGAGTGGAAGGCCGACCCGGCCACGGCGGTGCGCGCGATCGGTGCCGGGCTGCGGGCGATGCACGACGCATTGCCGACGGCGCGGTGCCCGTTCGACTGGTCCGCCGAGCGGCGGCTGGCCGCGGTGCGGGCACGGGCGGCGGCGGGCCTGCTCGATCCGACCGGTTGGCAGGCCGAGGGCAGGCCCTTCCCCACCGTGGACGGCGCCCTTGCCGTGTTGGCCGACATTCCGCCGATCGAGGAACCGGTGGTCTGCCACGGCGATGCCTGCGCGCCCAACACGCTGATCGGCGTGGACGGCAGCTGCACCGGCCACGTGGACCTCGGCGACCTTGGTGTCGCCGACCGCTGGGCCGACCTGGCCATCGCGACCTGGAGCACCCGGTGGAACTACGGTCCCGGCTGGGAGCGGCCGCTGCTGGACGCGTACGGGATCGAGCCGGATCCGATGCGGACGGCGTACTACCGTCTGCTCTGGGAACTGTCCGACTGACACTCTCGGATTGAACCGGGGCCACGGGCCACCGCCTGGTGCGGCGGTGGCCGGTCCTGTGCTGATGCCTAGCTGGTTTTCAGGTGCTGGTCGAAGAAGCTGATGATGCGCCTGCGTGCCTCGGCCGCGGTCGGCTCGTGATAGCCCACGCCCACCAGCCTGCCGAGCACGCCGATCAGGACGCCGAGCGCGCCGTCGTGCTTGTTGAGGAAACCGTGGCCGGCGTCGGGATACTCGTGCACATCGTGCGGTATCCCGTTGGTGTCCAGTGCTTTCTCCAGTTTGGCCGCCGCACCGGCCAGCCTGCGGTCCTTACCGCCGAAGCTGCCGACCACCGGGCAGGCGGTGGCCAGGATGGTCTCGGCGTCCTCTGGCACGTCGCCGTAGTTGACGCTGGAGACCGCGTAGTCATCGCCCGGTGCGAGCAGCAGGGAGAACCCGCCGCCCAGGCAGTAGCCGATGATCCCGACCTGCCCCGTGCAGTTGGCCTCGTCGCTGACCAGCCAGGCGCGGGCGGCCTCGATGTCGTCGAAGGCGCGCCCACGCCGAGCCCGCAGGTCGCTGATGGTGGCGCGCAGGCAGGCGAACTTCCTGCCCCAGGAATACAGGTCGGGGCCGAAGGCCAGATAGCCGGCACCGGCGAGCCAGTCGCACTGCGCCCGCAGGTCGTCGGTCATTCCGAAGGCGTCGTGGATGACGATCACGCCCGGCCACGGCCCTTCGTCGGCCGGTCGGGCCAGGTAGCCGCCGAGGGTGCCCTCCGAAGCCGGGAAACTGATGTCAGTCATGGGTTTTCTCCACGAGGTCGAGGATCGGTGTGCGGTCGATTGTGGTCAGTGCCATGAGAACGGGTTTCCGCTACTGGTTGATCGGCGACAGGTCGGTGTTCGGACCGGGTGGTCGGGGTGCGGGCCCCGCGCAGCAGTGAGGCGAACGCGGCGATGACGGCCAGTACGGCCCCGACCGCGAAGACGATCACAAGGCCCTGGTGGAACGGGCCGGAGATCAGGGTGGGGAAGAACTCGCGGCCGGTGAGGGTCTGCTGGTTCGCGGCGGGCAGGGTGCTCAGTACCCCGCTCGGTGCCAACAGGTGCTGGATCGGGTTGACGCCGAGCACGGTGGAGAACAGCGACGACACCGGTGGCAGCGCGCTGATCTTGACGGCGATGGCCTGCGGCACTCCCTGTTGTCGGAGGCCGTTGGTGAGCACGCTCGGGAGGCTGTTGGCGAGTCCGACGATCATCAGCGAGAAGAACGCGCCGATGGACAGTGCGGTGCCGGAATTCTGAAAGGTCGACCGCGTTCCCGAGGCGACGCCGCGTTGGTCGGCGGGGACGCTGCTCATGATCGATGAGCTGTTGGGGGAGCCGAACATGCCGCTCGCGATGCCGTTGACCGCGATCAGCAGGGCGAAGGCCCAGTACGGGAAGCTGATCGGGAGCAGCAGCAGGCCGATGAAGCTGGCGCCGAACAGCAGCGCGCCGGCACTGGCGAGGCCGCGCGCGCCGAACCGGTCGGACAGGGTGCCGGCGATCGGGCCGGACACCAGAAAGCCCGCGGTCAGCGGGAGCAGGAAGATACCGGCCCACAACGGAGTGGCGGAGTAGTCGTAGCCGTGCAGCGGTAGCCAGATGCCCTGTAGCCAGATGATGAGCACGAACTGCATGCCGCCCCTGGCAACGGATATCGCGAAGCCCGCGATGTTGCCGACGGTGAACGCCCTGATCTTGAAAAGGCTGAGTTGGATCATCGGTGCGGCGACCCTGGTCTCGATCCTGGCGAAGGCCGCCAACAGGATGACGCCGCCGATCAGCGGGAGATACACCGCCGGGTTGGTCCAGCCCATCGTGTGCGAGCCGTAGGGCTGGAGGCCGTCGGTGATGGCGATGAGGATCGCGCCGAGGCCGACGGCGAAGGTGATGTTGCCCCACCAGTCGATGCGCCCGCCGCCCCGGCCGGTGGTCTCCCGCAGTTTCAGGTAGGCCCAGACTGTGCCGAAGATGCCGACCGGCACGTTGACCCAGAACACCGCCCGCCAGTCCCAGGCGGCGAGCAGCCCACCCGCGACGAGACCGATGAACTGGCCGGCGAGGCCGGCGACCTGGTTGGTGCCCAACGCGAAACCGCGCTTGTCGGCGGGGAAGGCATCGGTCAGGATCGCCGCCGAGTTGGCGGTGAGCATGGAACCGCCGACGGCTTGCAGGATGCGCCAGCTGATCAGCCAGAGCGCGCCGCCGCTACCTCGGTAGGGATCGAAGGACAGCAGGATGGACGCGACGGTGAACACGACGAAGCCAGCGTTGTAGATCTTGACCCGGCCGAACATGTCGCCGAGGCGGCCGACGGTGACCACGAGCACGGCCTGGACGAGCCGGTAACCCATGATCATCCAGAGCAGATAGCTGATATTGCCCGCCGCGAGCGGGTCGAGGCCGATGCCGCGGAAGATCGCCGGCATGGAGATCAACACGATGGAGCCGTCGAGTTGGGACATGAACACCGCGGCGGTGGTGTTCGCCAGCGCGGTCCAGCGGTAGCGGTCCTCGGTAGGACTTTTGCCGGTGTGGCGCTCGCCTGTTGGTGTGGTACTGGTGCTGAGATGATTGTCGGGCACGGGGCACACCTCCTTCGGGAGGCCGGCGGCAGGCTGCCCGTGGAACGGGCGACTCAGAGTTTCTCGGCGAGTCGTTCGATCAACGGCGCTACCGCCAGTAGCTGATGGAGTTCGGCCTTGGTGAACCCGGTCGAGAGGGCCTTGGCGATCTGTTCGGCTCGCGCGGTGCGTTTCTCGTGCACCACCTGCCGACCCGTTTCGGTCAGCGACAGCAGGATGCGCCTGCCGTCGTGCTGGTCGGGTTGTCGCTGCACAAGGCCGCGGGCTTCAAGGCCGCTGAGTGTCGTCCCCATGGACTGCGGGCTGATCTGCTCCTGGCGGGCGAGATCGGCCGAGGTGGTCGAACCGCCACGGTCGAGGCGGGACAGTGCCGCCGTCTCGGGAAGGGTGAGCTCGCCGTCGACCCGCACCTGGCGCAGCCGCCTGCGCAGCAGGCCGACGCTGATCATCAGTGCACCGGCGACCCGGTCGACGTCCAGCTCCTCACTCATATCATCAGTCTAGACTGATAAGTTCCAGCTGGCAAATCGGTAGGCGCACGGGGCCTGGGTGTGTGTGGATCGGCGAACGGGAGGTGTTGGCGGCCTTGCAATTCCGACCAAAATGGATCCTGGAACAGGTTGATCGACATGGTTGTCGACCGCGCCGTGCGGAAGGGACGACAGCCACCATGGATCGTGTCGGACGATCCATGGGCACGGATCGGCGTAGCGACCGCTGCGGTCCCATCGTGAGCGAGGGGATGATCGGCCGGCGAAGGTCAGCCCGTCGCGTCGAGAACGACGTATTCTTCCGTGATCCAGATCGGCGATCGGGCCACGTCCACAAATCGCTGTTCGTCGTCGACCAGGGCCGCGCCGATGGCCTGAACCTCCGTGCTGGACAAGCTGGCAACGAGCGACTCGACGCTGTCGAAGTACAGTTCCGCGACGCCGTCATACGGTTCCGGCTCCGGACTGCGGGCGGCCCGGAGCGGTTCATCGACCGGCGTTTCGATGGTATGGGACTGGACGTAGCGCCTCAGACCCATCGCGCTGGCGTGTTGCCGGACCAATGCCGCGTGCTCTGTTCGCCAGTACCGATGGAACTCCTCCGCGGAAAGCTCGGGCCGCCGCCGGAGCGCATAGGTGATCTTGATCATTGGCAACCTCCATACCCGATCCAGCGCAACGTCCGCTCTCATCATGGAGGAGCAGGCAGCCCAGTGGAACCCGATACCGGCACGTCGGGCGAGGTCAGTTGGACGGGGTGAACAGGCCGAGGTTCACGGCGTTGCCGATGGCCTGGTAGCCGGCGTCGTTCGGATGCAGGTGGTCGCCGCTGTCGTACGCGGGGAGATACCAGGTCGGGTTGGCCGGGTCGTGGGTCGCGGCGTCCTGGTCGATGACACCGTCGCAGCCGCTGTTCGCACTGTTCAGGAAGGTGTCGATCGCCTCGCGCGCGCTCTCGCCCGAGGCGTTCCAGTAGTACGCGCCCTGGTAGGGGGTGAGCGTCGAGCAGATGAATTTGATCCCGTTCTGGTGCGCCGCGCTGATCAGCTGCTGGATGCCGGCGATGAGTTGGTCCGCGCTCGGCTGCGGGTTGGTCGAGCCGAGGTCGTTGATCGGGTCGTCGGAGAAGATGACCCAGCGCACCCCGGTGGCGTCGAGTACGTCGCGGTCGAAGCGGTTGATCGCGCTCTGCCCGCTGCCGTCGGCGAGCAGCCGGTTGCCACTGATACCGGCATTGAGCACGCCGATCGTGTCGCCTGCCGAGTTGAGCCTGCTGGCAAGGACGTCGGTCCAGCGGTCGTTGCCGTCCTGGCTGGAGGCGTAGCCGTCGGTGATCGACGCGCCGAGCGCCACCACCGCGCCCTGGGAGTCCGGGTTCTGCACGTCGAGGCCGCTGAGGAAGTAGTAGTTGTTCTGCGTCTGCGCACCCGACAGGTCGCCGTCGCCGCTGACGTCGCCAGCGGCGAGGTAGGTCGTCTGCATACCGAGCTGGTGATCGGTGGACGGGCCGGTGTTTCCGGCCAGGTAGAAGCTGATCGCGACGTTGGACAGCGCCGGGATCGCCATGTTCACCGTGTCGCTGGCCGCGGTGCCCCCGGCCGGGATCGTGACGGAGGCCGAGCCGCCGAAGGTCACCTGGTGGTCGGTGCCGGCGGTGATCGCGGAACCGGAGCCGGCCTGCGCGATGTGTACGTCGCCGACGGTCAGTGGGGCGGTGCCGAAGGCGTTGGACAGCTGGATGCGGGCGACGGTGCCGCCGATGCTGGTGTGCACGATCTGCCGGACCGTCTGCTGGTTGAACGAGTCGCTGCCGCTCTCCACGGCCGTTGCCCAGGTGCCGGTCCAGGAGTCGCTGACGGTGGCGGCTCGGGCCGGCAGGTTGGTCGTTGCGGCGAGCAGGAGGGCGGCCGCGAACGCACAGGTCAGTAATCGCATGGTCGTCTCCGGTCAGCCGGCGGTGGCGATGGCGAATACGTGGATGGCCGGGGTGCCGGCAGCCAGGGCGCCACCTGAGGGCAACGTGACCGAGGCGATGCTCTTGCCGGCGGTGAGCGGGACGGTCTCGCTGAAGATGTTGCCGCTGCCGCTGTAGGTCGTGTTGCCCTGTCTGTTCTGGTACGTGGAGCTGATGGCCACGGCTCCGCCGCTGGGCGGCGTCATGGAGAACCAGTCGGGCACCGTCAGCGTGTAACTCTGCGTGCTGCCGTCGGTGTAGGTGATCACGCCGGTGCCGGTGGCCGGGCCGTAGCTGGCCGAGACCAGGAATCCCAGTGTTCCCGGTGAACCGGACATCGTGATGGTCTGGCCCTCGGCGACGGTGTTGTCGTTGCTGCCGGCGGCCACGTTCGGCATGGTGAACGACACGCCCGAGGAGCTGACGTTGGCGTCCGGTGCGGCCTGGGCGTTGGTCAGCGCGGTTTCGGAGAAGCTGGCACCGTTGGCGTCGAAGTTGCCGGGTGCGGTGTTGTCGTCCGCGGTGATCCCGACATCGTTGAAGGAGGCCGCGAGGTTCGGGTAGTTCGTCGCGGCGTCCAGTCCGATCTGTTCGCCGCCGAGGTGCTTGGCCGAGGTCGCCTGGGTGCCGGTGACCTGGGCGTAGGGGAGTGATGTCGTCGGGTTGCCCGGCTGCTCGATCAGGTAGGACGAGCCCGCGGTCACCGGCACGCCGAAGGTCGCGTCGGTGGTGGGTGAGACCACGACCGCGCCGCTGGACCCGTTGACCACCTCGGCCTGCTGACCGGGCCACGGGTTGCGCACGGTCATGGTCTGCGTCGATCCGGCCTGGATCGCGGCGGTGGTGATGGTGCCGCCCTGCACCTGAACGTCCACTGTGGAGCCGCCCTGGATGGCGACGGTGCCGGCGACGTCCCAGTCCGACGGCCAGGCCGGGGCGATGCGCAGGGTGCCGTCGTAGTCGGTGGCGAGGGCCTCGTCCAGGGCGGTGGCGACGGTGGAGGACTGCTCGATGTAGGGCTCGTCGCCGGGGGAGCCGTTGAACAGGTTGGCGAGACCGCTGATGTAGGCCTGGTAGTGCTCGGTGTTCGTGGTCAGATCGCTGGCCACCTCGCTGGCCATGTCCAGTCGAGCCGCGTCCACCGCGTCGAAACTCCAGTCCGAGCTGTCCTGGTAGGGCCGGTAGTTGTAGGTGCGGTCGGCGAGCGCGGTCAGGTTGTCGCCGTCGACGACGGTGTTGTCGGTGATCACGCCGTAGGGCCACACGGGTTCCAGGCCGATGTTCTCGCTGTTTTCCGGCGTGGCCGACGGTTGGAACGAGTCGGCGATGACGTCGTTGCCCTGGCTGTCCGCGGACGGCGGCAGCAGTTGCTGCTTGGTGGCCTCGTCGGTGCGGGCGTACGGCTCGATCTCACCGAGCGCCGTGCGCAGCTGCGATACCAGCGAGGCGTCGGTGTTCAGCGTGGTCGCGGCGCTGACGGTCGCGGAGAACAGCGCCTGGTCGGCGGCGAGGTCGGTGGTCGGATCGGTGACCGCCCACTGGGTCTCGTGCGCGTTGGCGGTGGCGTGCAGGTAGCCGTCGGAACCGACGCTCTGGTACGCGAGCAGGAACGTGGCGGTCTGCTGGAGCAGCGGGTAGTACTTCTGCAGGAAGGCGAGATCACCGGTGTCCTGGTACTGCTGCCAGATCCACAGCGCGATCTCCGCGCCGCTGGTGAGCGTCTCCGCGTTGTAACTGGGGCTGGAGGCCAGGGCGCAGGACGCGTTCTGCGAGTTCGAGCCGCCGTTGTAGTAGCCGTTTCCGTTGAACCGCATGGTTTCCGGCACACATGCGCCCGGCTTGCCGCCCATCTGCGCGTTCGTCCACGATTCGATGGCCGGCAGGTCGTTGAGGTACATGTCGAAGATCGGCAGGTTGAGAGCGAAGTTGCCGGAGGACATGTTCGCGGCGATCTGGCCGCGCAGGTTCCACAGCCAGTACCCGGCCGGGTACCAGTCCTGCTGGTCCTGGTCGTAGGCGAACATGTCCGCGACCCCGGCCTGGCTGCCCGGATAGGCGCCGGAGCGCATGGACGCGGCCTCCGCGTAGAGGTAGATGGTGCGCAGATTCTCCAGATACTGCGCGGTTCCGTCGGCGGAGTTCATCTCGACAAGGCCGGTGTGCGCCCAGAAGTTGTTCCACCAGGCCGACTGCGTGGACAGCAGCGAGGAGGTGGACGCGGTGGTGTCACCGCCGATGAGGCCGGACGCGGTGCTGGTCGGGTCGCCACCGGTCCAGGACGGCGCCGCGACGATCACCCGGAACGAGCCGTCCGAATTGGGGTTGAACGACACCTGGACCTGCTCGGAGTTGTTCACTGCCGCGGTGACGTCCTGCCCTCCCGCGGTGATCACGGCCATCGCCCCGAAAGTCTCGCCGGAGGACCCGGACTGCGAGTTGTCCACCCAGGTCTGGGCAAGGCTGCCGATCGCGCCGGACGCGGCAGTGGCCGGTGAGCGCCCGGTCCACAGGTTCAGCGTCGCGGTCTGCCGGGTGCTCGGGTCGGCGCCGGTGACGTCGACGACAAGCTCGTCCTTACCGGCCGGCACCCAGGCATGCAGGGCCATGCCGCCACCCGACTCGGTCAGCACGCCGTTGTAGAGGTCGAGCGTGCCGGTGAAGTCGCTGGCCGAAGTCAGCGCGGTGAGGCCGGGAATCTGCACCTGGCCGGGGGAGAGGCGATAGGGCTGGGTGTCGCTGCGGTTGAGCTGCGCGGTGAACCCGTTGGCCGCCCAGGCGGCGACCCCGAGCGAACCGTTGCCCAGCGGCAGGGACTGGGAGTCCAGCGTGTTCGGCCTGCCGAGCACGATGTCGGATCTGGACACGACACCGCCGGTGTTCTCCCCGAACGTGCCGTTCTGCCAGGCCGTGGTGAGCGTCGCGGCCGAGGCACTGCCGGCCGTCCCGATGCCCAGCGAGGCCACCGCCAACGCCGTGGCGGCGAGCAGAACGAGGAACGGGCGCAGCCGTCGAACGGACATCAGTCCTCCCGGACGCTTCGTTGCGTCGTGTGATCGAGCATCACACCTAAGACCTCGGATGGGTTGTAGCCCAGGTCGACGGGCGTGTCCAGGTTCTTCAACATCGATACAGAGTCATCGGAGGTCTTACTGTCTCAATTTCGCAGGTCACAGGGGATTCCAAAGATCTGCCGGAATTTTTCACGGATTAATTCAAGTCTTGCAGTAACCACGGCTGGGCGGCTATCGTCTCGGGCTTACCGGAGTCGCATGTCGCCGCACCTGACCGATGCCACCGGTACGAATCTGACCGGGTCGGTCGCCCTCCCGGCTGGTCAGCGTCAGTCCGCGGTGGCCGCTGTCCGCCAGGTGGAGCGCAGTCGCGCCTCGACCTCGCCGGCCTGGCGAAGACCTGCCCGGTAGGCCGGTTCCCAGGCTGCCAGATCGCCTGGGTCCGAGCCGAAAGCCTGCACCGAGGCCGGATCGGGGCCGATGGTCACCACGGTGTCCGCCCCCCACCTCCGCCAACTGCTCCGTGAGCTGTTCGCGCGGAAACTGATGCGCCAGCGGCTCGACAACGACCAGCGTGCGGGCGCCTGCCGCGAGATCGGCATTGCTGCCCGACCGCAGCGCACCGTCCATGTACCGCCGCCCGTCGACGGCAACCGGCGGTGCGGCACCGGGGAAGGCACTGCTCGCCGCCACCGCCGCGACCAACGGCACGCCGCTGTCGCGGTCCCACACCACGGGCTCACCGCTGGTCGCGTCCACGGCGGTGACCAGCAGTCGCCGCCGCGGCCAGGTGTCCGCGCCGATCAGGGCGGCGCGTCCGGCCATCAGTGCAGCATCTGCCTCGGGACTGCTGCTCTGGAGTGCGAGCCGGCCGATGTGGCGTCTTGCCTCCGCGGGGTCAAGGCCGCGGTTGCCGAGCAGGGCGAACACCGCATCCGTGCGGGCAGGGTCCACGGTGGGCCGGTGAGCTGCCGAGCGGGTCGAGGTCGCGAGCCGCCCCGGATCCTGCCCGGTGGCCAGTAGCGCTCCCACGATCGCGCCGGCCGACGTGCCGACGATCAGGTCGGCCTCGCCGAGATCCACGCCATCGCGACGCAACCCGCAGGCCAGCCCGGCCATCCAGGCTGTGCCGACAAGACCCCCAGGGCCAAGGACGAGTGCTCGGTCGTAGGTGTGCACCGTGGTCTCCCCTCGTTATTGAAACAGTCGTATCATATACTCGTCCTGCGTTGTTCCGGTTCCGAGTCGCGGGGAGGAGATCGACGGTGGGGCGGCCTGCGGATCCAGCCCGGCGGGAGCGCACGCTGAGGCGGGCGACCGACTACGTGCTGGTGCACGGGTTGGCCGGGCTGAGCTTGCGGCCGCTGGCCGCGGCCCTCGACACCAGCCCTCGGATGCTGCTCTACGACTTCGGCAGCAAGCAGGAACTGGTCGCCGCGGTCCTCGCCGAGGCCCGTCGCCGGGGTGCGGTGCGCCTTGCCGAGCACCTTCCGCCGGAGACGGGCACCCCGCGAGAGCGGCTGCGCGGCATCTGGGCGTGGATGAGCGCGGCGGAACGTGCGCCGTTCGTCCGGCTGTTCTTCGAGGTGCACGCCGACGGCCTTGTCCACCCCGAGAACTACCCCGACCAGAGCGAGGCGATCACGGACTGGTTCGACACGCTCGGTGTCACGTTCCGCGAGGTGTCCACCGGTCCCGAGGACACCGTCACGCCAACGTTGATCATGGCCGTAATCCGGGGTCTGCTGTTCGATCTCACCACCACCGGGGACCGCCACCGCACCGACCGTGCGCTCGACCGCTTCGCCGAACTCCTGCGGCACTGAACGCACGAGAGGGCCGCACCGCCCGGCCAACTCGCCAGCCGTCCGGAACGCTGCTCAACCGTTCGGTCCGGTTAGGACGGATCAACCGTTCGGTCTGGTTGGGACGGTCGGCCAGTGCGACGGACGGGTGAAGCCGGCCGGCAGGCGGGTCGCGGCATCGCCCCGTGCCGAGTTCAACTGCGCCTGGGTGAGGAAGACAGCGGTCCCGAGATCGGCACCGGAGAGGTCGGCGTCGCGAAGGTCCGCGCCGGTCAGGTCGGCGGTGTGCAGGTCGGCGCCACGCAGGTCGGCGGCGATGAGATACGCGCCGCGCAGATTGGCCCCGCGCAGGTCGGCGCCGGACAGCCGGGCCCCGGCGAGGTCGGCGCCACGGTGATTGCGCCGCCGGCCACGAACCGTGCCGCGCACCAGTTCGCTTGCCCTGGACAGCACCGGATTCACCGCATCGCGCAAGGCGAGCATGTCAAGGCCGGCGAGGGTATCCGGGTCGCTGCCGGTCAGCAGCTCGATCCGGGTTCGGGCCGCGCTCAGTTCACTGTGGACGGAGGCGGCGCCGGGCAGCGCGAGTGCTTCGGTGACGTACCAGAGCAGTTCGTGCAGTTGCCGCATGATCGGGAACACCACGAACATCTTCGCCGCGCTCTCGCGGTCGGCATGCCAGTCCCGGCCACCGAAGGTGATCTGCGAAACCTGCTGGCCGGCGCCGAAGCAGTCGAACACCGTGCAGCCCCGGAAACCCTCCTCGCGCAGCTGGGCATGGATGCCGCAGCGGAAGCCCGCGCCCAGGTTCCGGCAGGCCTGCCCGGCCTTCTTGGTGATCGCGAAATCGGTGGACGCGGCAAAGGGCAGCGCGACGCAGCACAGTCCGAAGCACCGCGCGCAGTCGGCGCGCAACGCGTCACGCGCTGCGTCGGGGAGGGTGGTGTCGTGCTCGGCGGGCCCTGCCGCGCTCGGGACCTCGGGATGGCTCATGGTGGCAGGCATTGTCCCAAACCGTCCGGAGGCCACCGACGACGGCGGGGGTGGGCAGCCGTCCTGCGGCCACCCACCCCTGCTTACCGACTTCTCTTCAGTTGTGTTGGTGACTCAGTCGTGTCGGTGTTTCGGAGTGGCGGTGATTCGGTGCGCTGTCAGCTCGTCGTGAGTGCGGTGTCGTCGAGCACGAACGAGGTCTGCAGCGAGGAGTCCTCCTTGCCGGTGAACAGCAGGGTCACCGTCTGGCCGGCGAGGCTGGACACGTTGTAGCTGTGCTGGGTGTAGCCGTTGGCGGCGTTGAGGTTGGAGAAGGTCGCCACCGTGGTGGAGCCCGCCTTGATCGTCAGCGTGTCGTACGCCGTCGTCTTGGTGGTCTCGGCGGTGTTGATGTGCAGCCAGAACGACAGGGTCGCGCTGCACCCGGTGGGGATGGTCACTGACTGCGAGAGCGTGTCGGTGTGGGTGGTGCCGTAGCCGTCCAGCCACGCGTCCCAGCTGCCGGAGTGGGTCGGTTCACCCTGCGAGGCGTACTGGCCGATCACGCCGGAGGAGGCCGACCAGACGGTGTTGCCGGATTCGAAGCCGGGGTTGCCCAGCTTCTGACCTGGCGAGGTGCACCCGCCACCGCCGCCACTGGTGGTAATGGTCCAGCTGAACGACGCCGAACCGACAACGCCCGTGCTGTCGGTCGCGGTCGCGTCGACGGTGTAGCTGTTGGCGGTGGTCGGGGTGCCGGAGATCAGGCCACCGCTGGAGATGGACAGGCCGGCCGGCAGGCCGGTCGCGGTCCAGGTGTAGGGCGCGGTGCCACCGGATGCGGACAGTTGCAGGCTGACCGCGGTGCCCACCGTTCCCGTTTGACTGCCGGGATTGCCGACCGTGACGGAGCCACCGGTACCGCTGCTCGCGCTCAGGCCGGTCAGGCCGTTGGGGGTGCCCCAACCGGTCGGGCCGTCATAGCCGGTACCCGCGGTGCACAGGTAGGACGGGCTGCAGGACCCGTTCGCGCCGCTGGTCACGTCGTTGAAGCTGCTGGTGTGCTGGTAGATGTCCTGGGCCGGGCTGGTGCCGGGGTTGCCGGCCAGGGCGTACATTGCGGCGATCATCGGCGAGGAAGCACTGGTACCGCCGACCTCGTTCCAGCCGCCGTTGCTGTTGGAGGTGTCGTAGACGGCCAGACCGGTGCTCGGGTTGGCGTCGGCGGACACGTCGGTGTCGGTGCGCCGGGAACAGCCGGTGTCGGTCTGCCAGGACGGCTTGGGCTCATAGGCCGAGCAACCCGAACCGGTGCCCTCGCCGCCCGAACTGGAACCCCATACGGTCTCGGTCCAGCCACGGGAGTTGGAGGCGGTGTTGAGCGTGGTGCCACCGACGGACACGACGTCCGGTGAGGTGGACGGGTAGATCGCGCCGTAACCGGAGTCACCGGCGGAGGCGGTGATCACGATGCCGGGGTGGTTGAAGTAGGAGGAGTCGAGGCCGGTGTCGCTGGAGGCCTCGGTACCGCCCCACGAGTTGGAGATGTAGCCGGCCTTGCTGGCCGCCGTGTTCTCCGCGACGTAGAGGCCGTCGCTGCTGTCGTCCTGTGCCTCGACGAGCACGATCTTGCAGTTCGGGCAGATCGCGGAAACCATGTCGAGGTCGAGGGACTCCTCAAGGGTCCAGTCGTCGCTGCTCGGCGCCTCCGAGGGCAACGGCGAGGTCTGGCCGTTCTGGTTCAGCTTGGTGAAGTTCGCGGCCGGCAGGCCCGCATCGGACCGGTAGGTAGCCAGGTCGCTGGCTGCCGTCGGGTCGTCGTAGGCGTCCACCAGCGCGACGGTGGCGCTGCCACCGGCACTGGCCGCGGCCGAGGCGATGTTGTAGGCCGACTGTAACTGCGACGGGCCGTAGCCGTAGCCGGACGGGATCGCGGTGGGGGAGTTGGAGATCGAACCCTGCAGCAGGGGGTGGGTGTCGGTTCTCTTCAACGCCTGGCAGGCGAGCTTGCCGGGTGTCGCCGTCGTCGGGCAGGCGTGCTCGACGGGGCTGCTGGTGGTGGACGAGGTTGATGCGGTTGATGCCGTTGCCGTGCTCGGTGCGGGACTGGCGATCGCTGTCGCGGACGCGAACGTCACTGACAGTGCGGCAATCCCGGCGAGCGTCACAAGCCCTCGCGTGACACTACGCAATGTTCCTCCAACGCACTGGAACCATGCCCAATGGGCGGGTCACCCATTGGTGTCATGTGTGTACAGCCGGTGTGAGGTCCTTGGTGTCTCTGCCGTGTCAGTGGCACAAAAGTGCCGGTAACGTTCTGGTTACCTATGGGTGAAAGTCGTTGCTATGTCGCACTTACCGCACCGATTCCGACCTCTTCCGAGCGGTTCGTGGTAAATGGTCGCGAGCCTGCTGGACCGTTCGCAGCAGTGCGGTTTTCGGCGACCCGCACCGGGGGCGCTGGACGCCCGCGCCCCCGGTGGACATCGGGTCAGCTCACGTTGACCGCGGTGTCGTCGATGACGAACGAGGTCTGCTTGCTGGAGGCCTGGACACCGGTGAACTTCAGTGTGATGGTCTGCCCCGCGTAGCCGGACAGGTCGAAGGTGCGCTGGGCGTAACCGGTGAGGTGGTTGAGGTTGGAGTAGGTCGCCAGGGTGCTCAGTACCGTGCCGGAACTGTTGAGCACCTGCGCGGTCAGCGTGTCGTAGGCGGTGGTTGTCGAGGTCTGGGCGGTGTCGATGTGCAGCCAGAAGCTCAGTTGGTAGCTGCCGCAGCCGCTCGGGACGGTGATGGTCTGGGCGAGCGTGTCGGTGCGGGCGGAGCTGTAACCGTCGAGCCAGGCGTCCCACTTGCCGGTGTGCGGCGGCTCCTTGCTGTTGTCGGCGAGTACGCCGGAGGTCGCCGTCCACGGAGTCGCGGTGCCGGTTTCGAAGCCCGGATTGCCGAGCAGTTGCGCCGGCGTGCAGCCGCTGGAGGTCGGATCGACCGTCCAGCTGAAGGTGGCGGCGCCACTGGCATTGGTGGTGTCGGTCGCGGTCACCGTGACGGTCGAGGAGCCTGCGGTGGTCGGGGTGCCGGAGATCAGGCCGGTGCCGGCGTTGATCGACAGGCCGGCGGGTAGGCCGCTCGCGCTGTAGGTGAGGGTCTGGCCGGCGGCCGAATCGCTCGCGGTGACCTGCACGCTGGCCGAGGTGCCCACGGTGCTGGTCTGGCTGCCCGGACTGGTCACCGTCACCGTGTTGCCGGTGGCCGAGTTGACCGTCCAGGTGAAGGAGGTTGTGCCGCTCGGACCGGTGGAGTCCGTGGCCGTGACGGTCACGGTCGAGGAGCTTGCGGTGGTCGGGGTACCGGAGGTCAGGCCGGTGCCGGTGTTGATCGACAGGCCGGCTGGTAGGCCGCTGGCCGCGTAGGACAGCGTGCCGCCCGCGGTGTCGCCGGCCTGGATCTGCAGGCTGGCCGAGGTGCCGGCGGTGCTGGTCTGGTTACCGGGGTTGGTCACCGTCACGCCGCCGCTGGCGGTCTGGTTGAAGTCGGCGTCGAAGGTCGACTCGATGCCGTTGAGCACACCGGTGTCGCTGATGATCATGCCGAGTTCGCGGTTGGAGCCCAGCGAGTTGGAGGAGAAGTTCTCCGAGCCCTCGAACACCTTCGCGGTCGAGGTGCCGTAGTCGGCGACGATCGCCTTGGCGTGCACGTAGAAGCCGGTCGATGAGGAGTAGCCGACCCATTTGCCGCCGGCCGCGGTGATCTCGTTGAGTTCGGAGGTGTATGAGGACGGGTCCTCGACGACGACCCGGACGGTGACCCCGCGCTTCTCGTCCGCGACGATCGCGTTGACCAGCGTGGTGTCGCTGAACTCCTCCTGCTCGACGTCCAGGGTGTGCTGGGCGCCGTTGATCAGCGCCAGCAGCCGGGACTGCGAGTCGGTCGGCGACCAGACCAGGTTGTCGCCGTCGGACGGGGTGATCGAGGTCTTGGCGTAGTCGGCGTTGAAGACCTGCTCGACCGCTGCGACATCGGCCGCGTCGGTGTCGAAAACGCCGTAGTCACGGGAGGTGCTGTAGTACATGGTGTCGAGGTTGCCGGTGGTGATGTAGGACTCGGCGTCGTCGACGGTGATCGTCTTCTGGTGGGTGTACACGAAGGCGGACGACGAATAGGTGACCCCGACGCCGCCTGCGGACAGCGCGCTGTAGGCGGCCGCGTTGACCGAGGTTTCCTTGGCATCCAGGATGACCCGGACCTTGACGCCGGCCTTCTCCTTGTTGACAAGGTCGGTGGTGACGGTGGTGTCCCGTAACTCGTACATGGTCATGTCGATCGAGGTCTTCGCGGTCTCGATGAAGTTGTAGATCGTGCTCTCGCCCTGATCGGGCAGGATCAGCAGCGAATAGGTGCCGGCCGCGTGCGCGGCGGTCGGGATGAGCGTGGTGGCGAGTGCCGCGGTGCCGGCGGTGACGACGACCCCGATCCGGCGTAAGAGGGTATTGATCATGCAGGGCTCCTGGAGTAGTTCGAAAGAACGACACGCAGAACGCCCTCAAGCAATACAGAATGCGGTCGATTGTGGAAACACCCGTACGAATGTCCTGTTGGTAAACAGTTGACGCAGTACTGTTTACCCGCGTTTTGGGTGAAAGTTAATTGTTAACGGCGAGAATTCTCGATTGTCGTCCGAAAACGGAATTCCGTGCCCGAACCGGCGGATACCTGCCAGGCCGACCTGAATTGAGGCGATCGTGGGCGCCTCGCCGGAGGGGACGGACGGCGGGGTCGGGTCTTGCGCGGGACACCCCGGTGGGTCACTCTCCTACAGAGTGTAGGATCATCTCGTGTCGTTGTGGGCGCCGCTGGCCGCGCTGGGTGCCTCGGGTTGTGCCGCAACGGCGAGTGCCCTGCAACATCGCACCGCGGTCGCGGTGCGCGCGGCCGAAGGCACGAACTCGGCCACCGAGCCGACGACGATGACTTCGGCGCGAGCCACCGTCACCCATCCGATGTGGCTGCTCGCCGTCGGTCTACAGGGCTGCGGTTTCCTCCTGCACGCCGCGGCACTGGCCATCGGCCAACTGATCGTGGTGCAACCGCTGCTGGTCTGCGTCGTGCTCGTCGCGCTGCCGTTGAACCACGCGCTGGGCAGGGAGCCGATCACCCGACGCGAACTCGGCTGGGCGGCGTTGCTCGTCGCGGCCCTTGCCGGATTCCTCGTCACGGCCTCGACCAGTATCGGCATCGGACCGGAGACGGCCGATGCCGGACCGGCCGTGGTCGCCGCGGTGGCCGGCGCGCTCGCGGTGGCCGGGTGCCTGCTGATCGCCTGGCGGCAGCGGAGCAGGCGCGGTCTGGTGGCCGGCGTACTCGGCGCGGGCGCCGGCATCCTGTTCGCGGGCCAGGCCGCGTTGCTGAAGTCCTCGGTCGGCCTGCTGAGTGGTGGCGTGCTCGCGCTGCTCGGCAACTGGCAGCCGTACCTGCTGATCGTCGTCGGGCTCTGCGGCATCCTCTGCTGCCAGCTGGCGTTTCGGGCTGGGCCGCTGTCGGCCAGCCTGCCGCTGGTCAACACGGTCAACCCGCTGCTCGGCGTGGTGATCGGCGTGCTCGTCTACGACGAGCAGCTGCGACATTCCGCACCGGCGCTGGCGGCGGAGCTGCTGTGTCTCGCCGCGCTCACCCTGGCCACGGTCATGCTCACCCGGCTGGAACACGCGCCGCCCGGCGGAGTGGCGGCCGGGCCCGCTACGCGCCGCTGCCGTACGGGCGGGTGAGCAGCTCCAGGTTGTGGCCGTTGGCGTCCTCGAAGTAGACGCCCCGGCCGCCATCCCTGGTATTGATCGTATTCGGCCGGCCGTGCATCGGATCGGCCCAGTAGGTAAGGCCCCTGTCCCGGATCTTGCCGAAGATCTCGTCGAATTCCGCCTCGCTGACCAGGAAGGCGTAGTGCTGCGGCAGGATGCCGCCTTCGGTGTCGATGAAGTCGAGCGAGACATCGTTGGTCGCCTGCACAACGTAGAACGGCCCGAACGGCTCGGGCTTCGGCAGGTTGAGCAGCTCGGCGAGAAACTCTGCTGACGCCTTGCGATCCTTGGCCGCGACAATGGTGTGGTTGAGGCTGACCGCCATGATGTTCCCCTCTCGACCGGCGCGCCCCCTTCGCGCGCCGCTGCAACCGACCGTAGTACCTCCAGCAACCTGGAGGTCAAGTCAGGTCAGTTCCCGGTTTCCCCCGCTGGCGCGGTTTCCGGTGCGGTGGGGTCGAGCAGGCGGTGACTGTGCCGAATTGAGCGGCCCTGTCTCGTGGTGGCCACGAGATTGGCCTCCCGCAGGGTCTTGGTGCGTTCGGACGCCGAGGCGCACAGCGACCTCTGCGAGGTCCTCGCCCCCACACCGGTGCTGACCAGCGTCGATATCGCCCCACTCGACCGGCTGGGCTGTTGGTGGTCCGGCCGGTTCGGGTGCTCAGGGACAGCCGACAGCCTCAGGGTTGTCCCTGATTGCCGCGCCGCACGGATTCTCACCGCGGTCTGGGGCCTCGCCTTCTCGGTGGACGCACTGATCCAGGTCGCCGTCGCCTACACACTGCCGATCGACCTGGTACCGGGGGTCAGCACCGCGCAATGGCTGGTCGTGCTCGGCTGCACCCTGCTGTTCCACATCGTCTACACCAAACGCAAGGACCTGCGCGCCTGACCGCGGCCAGGCCGAGATGGCTCAGTTCTGCGCGAACTCGATCGTGTGCAACGCGCGGTCGGGTTCGTCGAGCACGATCCGCAGCAGCTGTTCCAGACCGGTGGCGAGGGCGGCGACGGTGCTCTCGTCGAACAGTTCGGTGCGGTAGTTCCACCGGCCGCGTACCGAGTCCTCCCGCTCCTCGAACTCCACGGTCAGCTCGACGTTCGCGGTATCGGTCGGCAGGTCGACCGGTTCGGCCCGCAACCCGCCGAAGATCCTCGGCAGCGCGGCGGCACCGCGGAACAGCACCAGCACATCGAACAACGGCCGACCGCCTGCCCCGGCCGATCCTGCCCCGGCCGATCCTGCCTCGGTCGGTCCTGCCTCGGTCGAGGCAGGCGATCCGGTTGCAGGCCGATCGAGCGGCGCGGCCGCGTTGGCGAAGGCGTAGCGCATGTTCGTGCTCACCTCGGTGAGGATCTCCCAGAAGGAGTGGCACTCGTCGACCTGGCTGCGCAGCAGCACGGTGCTGGCGAAGGAGCCGACCAGCCCGGCCAGTTCGGGTTCGTCACGGCCGGAGGCGACGGTGCCGACCGCGACATCGCTCTGGTGGGCGCGGCGGCCGAACAGAACCTGGGTGGCCGTCATCAGCACACTGAACAGGGTGACGGCCTCGGTCGAGGTGAACTCCGCGAGCCGCGCGTTGAGCTGGGCCGGGAACACTCGTTCATGGGTGGCGCCCGTTGTGCCGCGCATCGCGACCCTCGGCCGGTCGGTGGGCAGCTCAAGCGCGGGCAGTTCGGTAAGGGTCTTCCGCCAGTAGGCCAGCCGTCCGGCCTTGGCCCGATCGCTGAGGTTGGCCTGCTGCCATTGGCTGAAATCGGTGTAGTGCGCCGACGGTGCCGGCAGCGCGGTGGTCACGGTGTCCGGTGCGCTGACCGCCGCGCGGTAGAGGGCGCCGAACTCCGTCGCGAGCAGCTCCATCGACCGCTGGTCGACCACGGTCCGATACGCGCTCAGCGCCAGCAGGTGCTCGTCGCGGCCCGATCGCACCAGCAGGATCCGCAACAACGGTCCGCGATCGGGGTCCCACGGCAGCGTCAGCTCGGCACGCAGCACCTCGGCCAACCGATCGGGCTCGCCGGTCAGGTCCACCACCGACAACGCGGGTTCGGCCTTCGCGGCCCCGACCAACGTCTCGTGCCGTGCGAGCAGGACGTCCAGGACGGTCCGTACGGCTGCCACGTCCACCTTGCCGCGTAGCCGCAGGGCCAGCGAGCTGGTCGGGTCGCGCGGGTCGACGCCGATCGCGTTGGGTGGCAGCGGTTGTCGCTGCGCGAGGGAGGACGGCTGCGCGGAGTGGTCAGCGGTGCCGTCGGCAGCGGCGCAGGCAGCGGAACTCGTGGACGACATCGCCCGATATCGAAGCGGCGCTTGTTGTTCCCCGGTCGACGCTGCGGTGTGCTCTGCGCGGGACGTAGCGGTGTTCACCTGGTTCTCCCTCGCGGGCTCAAGTTCGGTTCGGCCCAACACCGCTACGTCGAGATCCAGGTTCTCCTTTCACCGCCGGAATCAGGATCGGCGTGGCGGCGAACGTCGTGCTCATCGAAACAATGTCTTAGGTGGGGCAAGGACGTTACATGCATAGTCAGGTGACAGCGCCCGGTCAATCGGCGCAGACTTATGCTAAGGAATCAACCATTCTTTTCGCGCGTCTGACCGTCCGCTCGCCCCGGTCGGCTGGGCCGATCGAGGTGGCGGCGGTGCCCGTCACGTCGGTTGAAGAGTGTCCAGAGGTTGCCCTGGAGAACCGACCATAGCGTGCGATCGGGACCGTTCCGCCAGCCTTGCCCGGAATTACGGCAGGACGCGTTCGTTCGGGCAAAGTTGTGGCCTTGGGCACCGCGTTCATCGGTCTGGCCTGCAGGTTACCGCCGCAAGGACCCGCCGAGTCCCGGTATTCGCCGAGTTCCGGCATCCACCGCGGGGCGCCGTGGGCGCCGGCACCGAGCAGCCGACGAAGGCCTGCCCTCGTCGCATTCGTCGGCGCCCTCGCCGATGACCGCGCCGGCGCTCGGACGCCGCATCGGGCAACCGGACCGTTGTCCGCTCACCGGCCTCGGCCGGGGCGCCATCGCCGACCGGCCGTTCTACCTCCTGGGTCTCGCCGCCCGAGGAAGATCCGGACCGGTCCGAGGCAAAGGCGGAATCTGTCTACTGTGGACGTCAGGTCGGGTTGATCGCGCTGTCCGGAATCCACTCGCCGTGGTAGCCGTAGGGCACCTGCCGTGGCAGGTGCACGGTCGCCACCGGCGGCGCTGTCGGCGCGGTGGCATCCAGGATCAGCAGGCTGGCCGCCGGGCGGGTGAGGTCGTGCACGATGGCCATCAGCCAGCCGTCGTCCTCGCTTCGGCCGTGCTGCGCCGGCACGAAGACCGCCTCGCCGGGCACGATGTCGGCGCCGAGGTAGTGCGCCTGCTGGAAGCCGGTCAGCGAGTCGTGTTTGACGATCCGGTTGTGCTTGGTCGGCAGCAGCGGCGTTGTGGTGCTGTACACGTACCGGTTGCTCAGGCCGCAGTGACTGTCGTTGATGGTCGGGAACTCGGTGGCCAGGTCGTCGAGCGGGCCTTCGCTGACCCGGCCCGAGCGCGGGTCGAGCATCCACTGGTACAGGTGACCGTGCACCCGGCCACCCGGTACTCCCTCGAACACCTTCGTGGTCTGTGCCCAGTCCGCCGCAGTGCCGCTGACCGCCTGTAGCACGATCCGGCCGACCTCGTCCTCATAGGCATTGCCGACGTGCCAGGCGTAGCGCGGATCAACGGAGTACCAGCGGATGTCGCTGCTGTCGCCGTCCTGCGGCATCACGCCGATCCTCGGCTGGTGGGTGTCGCTCCAGTTCGGGAAACCCCGTTCAAGGGCCGCGAGGTTCCAGACCACCGGCAGGTCCAGCCAGACGATGTAGTTGGCGGTGATCGCGAAGTCGTGCATCATGATCGCCTCTGGCAGCTCGATCGGCACGCTGCGTACCAACTCGCCCTCGGCCGACAGCCGGTGATACGTCGCATAGGGCGGGGTCACCGCATAGCCGAAGAAGTGCATCTCCCCGGTGCTCGGGTCCACCTTCGGATGCGCCGTCATCGCGGTCTGCAGTTTGCCGCCGAAGTCCAGTGGGCCGACGGTGTCCAGATCCGGGGTGAGCTGATAGGGCAGTGCGGTCTCGACCAGCGCCATGATCTGGCCTGCGTGATGTTTGATACTGGTGTTCGCCGCGCCGACCTCGAGATTCGGCGAACCGTCTGGCAGCGTCGGCGGCGCTTCCAGGGTGCGTACCCAGCGATTGCGGTACCACTCGGCGCGGCCCTCGGTCAGTCGGATGCCGTGCACCATTCCCTGCCCCTGCCACCAGATCGGCGGCACGGTGTCGGGCAGTGGATTGGGCCCGTTGCGGAAGTACCGCCCGGACAGTTCGGCGGGAATATGGCCCTCGACGTGCAGGTTCACCGCGCTGATCTCATCGGCCACCGGGGCGTAGACACCGGTCATGAAACTCGGCAGCGGGGGCTGCCCGGAGGTGGTGTCCTCCGGTGCCGCCGATGCGATCGACGGGACCGCACCCAATGCGGCCGCGGCGGCACCGATCAGGCCGAACTTGAGCAGGGAACGTCGATCCAACGACAGCACGAAGGCCCCCAGGAATCAGTCAACGGGCAGCGATTTCGAGCACAGGCTCGCAGCGTTGCCTGTTGAAGACAAGTGGCGGCCCACCAGAGTTTCGTTGGTATGTTGACCGCCGCCCGGCGCGACCCTGGTGGCGAACGAGGCGAATTCCCGGCTGACAGTAACTCTGTGCGGAGGACTCGACCCCATGACCGACCCCGGTGCCGAGGTCCGACACGACCATCCTGACCAGGCAGATATCCAGCTGTCGAGATTCGCCGACCAGCTGATCGCCGGCGCCGACCGGCTGCGGGACATCATGCGCAACCTGACTTCCACCGTGCTGAGTACCCCCGTGGCGGAGGACAGAGCGGCTGCCGTGCCCGTCCACGCGCCGGACACCGGTACAGAGGTCGCTGACCAGGTGCTGAGGGAGGGTATACGGATCGCTGATGGGGCCGGCGGTCTGCCGGGTTCGCCCGCGGACGAGCCGGTGACCGAGGGTGCGGACGGCTGAGACACCGGTCTGCGCATCGATCGCATCTGGATAGTACGATTTGCCCCGCTTCCCATTTATTGGGAATGTGACGCGGATTGTCGATCCGAGGAATGTTCCGGTCGGATCGCCGGCTACCTGCGAGAACGGATCGGCGGCGATTACTACTGAACGGTAGTGAAAGGTCCCGTGGTAAAGGGCCGCGTCGATTCGTATGTGAGGTCGATCATTATTTGCGCGGGCAAGTTTAGACCTCGATTGAGGTCGGGTAGGCTGCAGTCAGCAGCACGACATCAATCGAAGACGTCGGACGCCGCGAGTGTGAGCCCAATGATGTGCGACATGTCGAGCCTGTTATCACGACACTGTTGTCACCGTTGAGATGGTCCGCTAGGAATGCCCAACATTAACTGCCTCTTCACTTGTCGTCAATGACGATGTCAAGCTCATCGGCTCTTGCACCGGTAAGGACGCCGGTCAGGAACTGGGCATCGCCCCCGCCGCGCCGCATGGTCGACCCCAGTGGCGCGGGCGGATCGTATGACCTCATTTGTGGGAGGATACTACAGATGGCTATTACCACGTCAACCGGAAACGTAAACAAGTCAAGCGCAACCGTAAACAAACTGTCCGGGAGCCCGATTCTGGCTCGGGTCAAGGGGCTGGAAGAGGACTGGTCCTCGACATTGGTCGTCAACGAGGACGACACCTTTCATTTCGACCACCCGCTGGATCACATTCCGGGGATGCTGTTGTTGTCCGGTGTCCTTGAGCTGATCCAGGTTGCCGAGGATATGGACGCAACCGAAAGGGCGGCCCAGCGCCTGTCGATGTCGATCACGTTTCGGGCCTTCGCCGAACTGGACGAACCCACCGCGCTGCGGGCGGCCCGGTCCTCCTTCGTCGGCCAGGGTGTCCAGTGGTCGGTCGCCGCTGAACAGGGCCGCAGTTCGATGCTGGATGGCTGGGTGAACATTCGGAGCGGCGAGCCACTGGAGGCGTCCAGTTCGGCGACCGTGCCGGATTCGGAACCGGTGGCGGCCGATCTCGTGCACCGGCACCGCCCGGCCAACATCCTGCTCGGCGTTCCCCGCGCCGGGGAAGCGGCAAGGACGATGCCGTTGCTCGCGCCGCCGGTGACCCATCCGCTTGTCGAGCGGAGTCCGGATTTCCGCACCATCGAGGAACTCACCGAGGCGGCCCGGCAGTTCATCATCTCCAACAGCCACACCGTCGACGGCCTGCCGATGGACACCCAGATGATCCTGTCCAGGATCACGCTGGATCTGCCGCGCGCTCTGCCGAGGGACGTGCCGGTTGCCATGCGGTCCCAACGCAGCAGCAACAACGGCGGTCGACGCAGCCTGCGTTTCGAGCTGATCGACGAGCGGGACGGCCAGTCCCTCGGTCAGTTCGTGGTGAGCGGACGAGGCGCCAGCCCGGCCAGCTATGCCCGACTCCGGGGCTTTGCGATCGCGTCATGACGACCGACCCGGTCCGGCGCGTACTGGTCACCGGCGCGTCCGGGTTCGTCGGCGGCCACGTGCTGCGGGCACTTGGCCGCCGGCCGAACGTCGGTCTCCGGTATCTGGTGCACCGCGACACGCCGGAACTTCGCGCCGGCACCGGGTTCGTCGGCGACCTCGGCGATCCCGAATCGCTCAACGGGATCTGCGAGGGCATCGACACCGTGGTGCACGCCGCCTCCTACGGCGGGGCCGACCCGGACCGGTGTGCGCTGGTCAACGGGCGAGGCACTGCCGCACTGGTCGCGGCGGCCGGCAAGGCGGGGGTCGGCCGGTTCATCTATCTCAGTACCGCCACGGTCTACGGTCCCGGCCCGCATCGTGGCGCCGCCGAGACGCGGCTGTACCCGGCGCCGCACTCGGTGGCCGACGTCTCGCGCCTTGCCGCCGAACGCATCGTCCTCGCCGCCGGTGGCATCGTCCTGCGGCCGATGTTCGTCTACGGTGACGGGGACCTGTGGTTCGTGACCAGGCTGGTGGAAATCCTGCGCAGGCTACCGGTACTCGTCAACGGCGGCCGAGCGCGACTGTCGGTGATCGCCGTCGACGAACTCGCGGAGATCATCACCGCGCTCGCCATGTTGCCGGCGAAACAGGTCCGCTCGGCGGTCTATCACGTCAGCGAACCGGACCCGGTGTCCCTGCGCGACCTGGTTTCGGTTGTCGGGTCCGAACTCGACCTCCCGATCGAACCCGCCAGTGTGGACTTCGACGAGTTGGTCGGCAGACCGGGCATCAGCGCGGAGGTGGTGCGCGAGTTGGCCCTTGTCGCGGTCGACCGATGGTATGACGGCTCCGCGGTATCGCGCCTCCTCGGCCATGAGCCGGGACCCGGACTGGTCGAGGGTTTTGGGCGGTACGCGAACTGGTATCGGCGGCAACTGCTGGCACTGGACCGTCCGCAACGGTCACCGAGGCGCAAGATCACCCAACACTAGCGGATTCATCAGTCTTCGCCCGCTGACGGAATCTCCCGCGCCATACCGTGCCTACCCTGGCCGAATGCACGACTCTGATGCGTCCTCGTTCGAGCAGCTGATCATGACGATCGGCCGCGCCGGCGAGCAGACACCGCTTGTCCGTTGGCAGGAGGCGCATCTGGCTGCCCGCCGGCCGGTGTCGACCCTCGCGCTGTCGGGCACCGAGTACCTCGGCGTGCTCTCCAGTCCGCACACGATGTCGTTGTGCTGGTGATGCCGGCTGCCGATCCAGCGCCCCGCCTGCTGATCGATCCTAGATGATTGATGCGGTGAAGTTGATGTTAATGATCGTAGGCGATGAGTGATCGTTTGCTGGTCACACCGGTCATCCAGTTGTGCCAGATGGCGGCGGCCATGGCCAGCAGCCGTTGCGCGACCCGGGTGAACACCCC
>DATATE010000125.1:0-3539 GCA_036268955.1 Pseudonocardiaceae bacterium | reverse complement strand
CGGGGGCGCGGTGGTCAGCGTCGGGGTCGGAAACGGAGACGGGCACGGCCACTGACTCGGGCCAACCGGGGGCGGAAACGGGGTCGGCACCGGGGGAACAGACACGACCGGCACCGGAATTGGAGGCACCGTCACCGGTGGCACCACGATCGGAGGCACGGTCACGGTCGCCACCGGAAACGGAAAGTCAGTCGGCACCGGAACCGGCGGCACCGTCACGGTCGGCAGCGCGACCGGAGGCACCGTCACCGCCACCGTCGGCAAGGGAACCCAGGGCACGGACGCGACCGGCACTGGAACCGCAGGCACGGTCACCGTCGGTACCGGGAATGGAGACTCAGTCGGACCCGGACCCGGACCCGGACATTGGCACCAGGGCTGACGCCGATGCGAGTGGTAGGGATGGCAGCGGGGCGGGTGGTGCCGGTGGCAGTGCGGGGGGTGGCAGCCAGGCGGGTGATGCGAGTGGCGCCGAGGCGGGTGGCACGGAGACGTGATCGGGGGCGGGTCATGCCGCGACGACGAGACGACGTGCGCGGTCCCGGACGTGCTCGGTCCTGCAGGCTGCCCTGTCGCGGCGTAAGAATGCGCGGAAAAGGCGACCAGGACCAGTGTCGGGGCGAGGAGGAAGACCGCGCAGACCCACAGGAGGCCGGCTCTCATTGGCGCCGGCCTCTAACCGGGCACCGATCTCGGCGGCCACAGCGGAGAGTGGCCCTGGGCCGGTGCCGAGTGGGCCGGTATACGGGTTGTTCAGCTGGAACACGACGACGACGGCGACCGCGACCAGCACCGACTGCACGACCGCGACGCTGATCGATGCCTTCTCCGAGCGGATCGCGCCGGCGAACGGGAAGAGGCCAACGATGAGCGAGGTCAAGACCACGGCGATGAGCACGCCGACTGGCAGCCGGCTCCCCGCCGCGCTCTCGCGGGCAGCCCGCGCCGTGACGAGCGCGCCGAGTTGGCCGGTCGCGTACGACTGGGCGTTGGCGGCTTCCGACGTCTGCGTGTTGACCTGAAGCAGGGACGCACTCATCGCGTTGAGCTGACTCAGGCTCGCGTCGTCGAGCGAGCCGCGTTCCATCTCCGGCCAGTCGTGGTTAACGACCGTCGTGACGTAGCCGCGGACCTGGGCCCGGAGCGTGTTTCCGGCGGCGGGCGGCAGTCCGCTGGCCGCCCAGTAGATCTGCCGGACGGCAACGGCCTCGTTGCCGACCGCCTGCTGCGCAGCGCCGAAGGTCTGCCACTCTGTTGCCAGCGCCAGGGCAAGTACCAGCAGGTACATCGCCGCGAGCGAGGGACCGATGAAGCTGAGCGTCACATCCTCTGGCTCCCGTTTGTGATCGCGCAGGTACCACGCAATGGCGGCTGCGGCACCCCCACTTACTATCGCCGTCAACAGGAGTATCCCTGTTTCCCGTCCCAGGATTGACAGCTTCCCCACCACCCTCCGTCGCCTCGACTTTACCAAATTTATGTAATGAGCCGGTTGCGTAAAGTGACTATTGCCATTCAAGATGCTGGAGGCGAAAGCAGCCAGCCGAGGCAACGACGAGGCCGGTGGAGTTCGCCGCGACTGACAAGTCCTATAAACAAAACGAGTCGGGAGGTTCCGCCGATGTCGGTGGAAACGGACACGCAGGCGCATTCACACAACGGGCAGGGGCAGTCCAGTCTGGGAACGGCGGCGGCGCGAAATCTCGCGACGACGACTAAAACTCCCCCGCAGATGCAGGGCATCACCAATCGGTGGGTGCAGAAGGTCCTGCCGTGGGTGGACGTCAAGGGCGGCACGTACCGGGTAAACCGGCGCATGTCGTACGCGGTCGGCGACGGCCGGGTGGAAGTGGTGCAGACCGGGGAGCGGGTCAGCATCATTCCGGCCGAGCTCGGCGAGTTCCCGGCGCTGCGGGGCTACGACGACGACGACGTGCTTGCCGCCCTCGCGGGGCGCTTTGCCCAGCAGCAGATCGAGGCCGGCACGGTGGTCGCGCACAAGGGGGCCCCGGTCGGCTCGGTGTTCGTGGTCGTGCACGGCCGGCTGGTCCGCTCGGGGTCAAACGCCTACGGCGAGCAGCGGGCGACGGGGGTGATCGCCGACGGCGGTTTCTTCGGGGCACCCAGCCTCACCAGCCCCGACGCGCTGTGGAGTGAAACCATCACCGCGGAAACCGCCTGCACGCTGCTGAGCCTCGACCGGGCCCAGTTCGCCGCGGTGGCGGAGCAGTCAGGGTCGCTGCAAGATCACCTGCGTGAGTACGCCGCCAAGGCGGAGAAGCCCACCAGCCGCGGCGGCGAGGCGGCCCTCGCCATGGCCTCCGGACACAGCGGAGAGCACGTGCTGCCGTCCACGTTCGTGGATTACGAGGGCTCGCCGCGGGAGTACGAGCTGCAGGTCGCGCAGACGGTGCTGCGCGTGCACTCGCGAGTGGCGGACCTGTTCAACCAGCCGATGAACCAGATCGAGCATCAGCTCAAGCTCACCGTCGCGGAACTGCGGGAGCGCCAGGAACACGAGCTGATCAACAACCCCGACTTCGGGTTGCTGCACAACGTCGACTACTCCCAGCGGCTGCATCCGGTTAGCGGCCCGCCCACGCCCGACGACCTCGACGAGCTGCTGTGCCGCAGGCGCGACTCCAAGGTTTTCCTCGCTCATCCGCGCGCGATCGCCGCGTTCGGCCGGGAATGCAACAAGCGCGGGCTCTACCCGGCCAGCGTGGCGATGGGCGAGCGCACCGTGCCCGCCTGGCGCGGCGTGCCGATCCTGCCGTGCCCGGTCATCCCGGTCACCGAGCACAACACCTCCTCGATCCTGGTGCTGCGCACCGGCGAGGAGAACCAGGGTGTCGTCGGCCTCTACCAGACCGGCATCCCCGACGAGCACGAGCCCGGGCTGAACGTCAGATTCATGGGAATCGATGAAAAGGCCGTCATCTCTTACCTCGTATCGACTTATTTCTCCGCCGCGGTGCTCGTGCCCGACGCGATCGGCATGCTCGAAAACGCCGAACTCGGCCGCTAAACCCAATAGACCCAATAGACCCAACGTATAACATAAACCGACAAGCGGCGAAGGATTACGCGGATGTCATCATTCGAGCTGCCCGACTTCTACACTCCCTATCCGGCTCGGTGTAATCCGCACCTAGACCGGGCCCGGGCCCACAGCAAGGCCTGGGCCCGGTCGATGGAAATGATTGACGTTCCGCAGCACGGCACGGTGATCTGGACCGAAAAGGACCTCGACGCCCACGATTACGCGCTGCTGTGCGCCTACACGCACCCCGACACCACGGCCGAACTGCTCGACCTGGTCACCGACTGGTACGTGTGGGTGTTCTACTTCGACGACCACTTCCTCGAGCTGTTCAAGCGCAGCCGGGACCTGGACGGTGCCCGCGCCTACCTGAACGCGCTGCGCGCGTTCATGCCGGCCGACGGGCAGATTACCGGGGGGCCGGCCAACCCGGTGGAGGCCGGGCTGGCCGACCTCTGGTCCCGCACCGTGCCTGACCGCTCGGCGGACTGGCGGG